>DATDJI010000028.1:0-141897 GCA_036520615.1 Cellvibrionaceae bacterium
GTCAGCAAATTTTTGCTCCACGCTTTTTATTCTGCTGCTTGAATTCTTTGCGGGTTTTTCAGGACGATTCGAGCGCAGGCTTTTGTCTAAATTGTTTTTTTGTGGCGCACGCAGCGCCGGCTTTTTTGCTTGCTTAGCGGAGCCCTGTTGCCGAGCAGGTTCCTCTGATTTGGAGTGTTCGAGCATTTTAAAAATTGATTGAATCTCGGCTTCGTCTAAAGTGCGCCAATCGCCTACAGGCAAACCTTTTAGGCGAATATTCATAATGCGCACGCGTTCGAGCTTTGTCACCTCATATCCGAAGTATTCGCACATCCTGCGAATTTGCCGGTTTAAGCCTTGAATTAATACAATTCTAAAAATAAACGGGCTCTCTTGAGTGACGACGCATTTTTTAGTCATCTCGCCAAGAATGGGCACACCATTGCTCATATCTTCAATAAATTTAGCTGCGATCGGTTTGTTGACTGTAACTAAATACTCCTTTTCATGTTTGTTGCCAGCACGCAAAATTTTATTAACTATATCGCCATTGTTAGTTAAAAAAATCAGCCCTTGGGAGTCTTTGTCTAGCCTGCCGATAGGAAAAATACGCTGCGTGTGGTTGACGTAATCAATAATATTGGTTTTGTCACTCATTTCCGTTGTGCTAGTGATGCCTACCGGTTTGTTAAACGCAATAAAAATAAAATCCTCAGCATCTTTCTCCTGCAGCAATTGCCCATTGGCGTTGACCTTATCGCCGGGCAGCACTTGATCGCCAATTTTTGCCTTTCTGCCATTAATATAAACTTTTCCTTGTTCGATAAGCCGGTCGGCTTCACGGCGCGAGCAGATGCCCGAATCGCTAATAAATTTATTGAGGCGTATAGAAGGCTGTGAGTGCATAGGGATATGTTTTTGATTAATTAATGATGTTGATAGGAGAGGGCACAATTAACCCGCCTGCAGAAAATCCCGTAACCGTTCACAGGCTTCGCGGCATTCACCAATTTCCGCCACTAATGCCATACGCACATAGTCCTCACCGGGGTTGATGCCATCGCACGGCCGAGACAAATAAGCGCCAGGCAATACAGTTACATTTTGTGCGGCAAAAAAAGCGCGCGTAAAGGCTTCACCTTTAATCGGTGTTTTTAGCCAATAGTAAAAAGCCCCTTCTGGCATTTCCAAGTGAATATGCGGGCTTAAAATACGCGCAGCTGTGGTAAATTTTTCTAAATAGGCGGCTCGATTGGTTTCTACATGAGCTTCATCTTGCCAAGCTAATTCGCTGGCGAGTTGTGTAGGCACGGGCAAAGCGCAGCCTTGATAAGTGCGATAAAGCAAATATTTTTGTAAAATGCGGGCATCACCTGCGACAAAGCCTGAGCGCAGGCCGGGTAAATTCGAGCGTTTTGATAGGCTGTGAAATACCACGCAACGGGCGTAATCATTGCGGCCAAGAGTTGCGCAGGCTTCTAATAAGCCTGGAGGTTTCTCGCTGTAATAAAGTTCTGAATAACATTCATCGGAGGCGATAATAAAATTATACTCATCGGCCAGGTGAATTAATTTTTGCAGCGTAGCAAGTGGGATAATTTTTCCAGTTGGGTTACCGGGCGTGCAGATAAATAATACCTGGCAGGTGTTCCAAGTATCTGCACTTACCGCATCAAAATCAGGAATAAAATTAGTTTGGGCCGTGCAATTTAAAAACACTGGTAGGCAGCCAGCTAATAACGCTGCGCCTTCGTAAATTTGATAAAACGGGTTGGGCATTAAAACAGTGGCGTTAGGGCGCGGCTCCGCTGCGGCCTGAATAAATGAAAATAACGCCTCGCGTGTGCCCGCCACAGGCAATACCTGGCGTTCCGGGTCCAGTTGCGCGGGTAAATTAAAACGTGCGCTTGCCCATTGGGCAATTGCACTGCGCAATTCTAATAAGCCTTTCGTCGTGGGGTAATTGGATAAACCACCGAGTTGTTCAATTAAGCGCTGCACAACAAACGCCGGCGGCGCGTGTTTAGGCTCGCCAATGGAAAGCGCGATATGCGGTTTGGCGCTGGGCGTTATGCCCATTTTTAATTGCGCGAGTTTTTCAAATGGGTAGGGTTGTAATAAATCCAGTGCCGGGTTCATAGGGCGCCTTTTTGTATGCATCAAATTCGTGACTGGTTAATAGCGCGCATCTTGTTCGACTTTAAGGTCGAGGGTTTGGCATATGGCTTGTTGTAGCGCTTGGTAAAATTCAGGGTCTTTCAGTTGCTGGCCATTTTGGGTGGAAATAAAAAATACGTCTTCTACGCGCTCACCCAGTGTGGAAATTTTGGCATTTTGAATTTGAATTTTAAATTCCATAAAAATGCGCCCAAGCGTTGCCAACAGGCCATGCCTATCGGGGCTTATTACTTCTAATACTGTATAGCCGCTAGGATCTTCATTGCTAATACGTGTGCGTGTAGGTGTGGCAAATTGTTTTAATTCCCGCGGCGTGCGCCGTTTAATAACTTCCGAGTAATCGTTAACGAGGCTTAATTCATCAATAAGGTTTTGGCGAATTTTTTCATACAAAATGGGGTTTTCATCTAACGGCAGATTTTTTTCGTCCAGCACATAAAAAGTATCTACTGTATAGCCACCGTGAGTGCTATAAAGCCTAGCATCTTGAATGTTAAATCCCATTTGCGCAAAACAGGTCGCAACGGCTAAAAATACGTTATTAACATCTTTGGTGCGGATAAAAATTTCTGTTGCACCATGCCAGAGGCGAGCCCCAGCGCTGCGAATTAAAATCAGTGGGGCGTCGCTATTGTGTTTGGCAATTGCTTCGGTTTGCCAGGCAATATCTAAATGCCCTTCACGTAAAAAATAATCACTACCCATATCCCCCCAGATACTGCGTACCCAGGTTTCACTCATACCCTTATCGGCAAGCTTGTCGATGGCTTGTCTTTGCGTTTCTTCAATAATATCTTGCTGGTCAATGGTGTTTTCCAAGCCGCGCCGCAGCGCGCGCTTGGTTTCCAAATATAGTTGACGCATAAGGCTTGCGCGCCAGGCATTCCAAATTTCTGGATTTGTGCCGCACATATCTGCAACGGTTAGCGCATATAGATAATCTAAGTGCATTTGGTCGCCCACTTGCAGCGCAAATTGGCGAATTACCTCAGGGTCGGAAATATCCTTTTTCTGCGAAACATAAGACATTAATAAATGCTTTTCCACGAGCCAGGCAACCAGACGCGTGTGCCTTGGAGAAATTGCATGTTGCACACAAAATGCCGTGGCATCTTCCACACCGAGAATTGAATGATCACCGCCACGGCCTTTGGCGATATCGTGGAAAATACCCGCTATATAAAGTAATTCCGGTTGCGGTAGTCTGCGCATAATATGCGCGGCAATTGGAAATTCGTCTTGCGCTTCCGGCAGACGAAAGCGGCGCATATTTTTAATAACTAAAAGAGTGTGAGCATCTACCGTATAACGGTGGAATAAATCAAATTGCATCTGCCCGGTAATGCGGCCAAATTCCGGCAGATACCGCCCTAAAATGCCGTAGCGCTTCATGCGCGTAAGCTGAGTAATCAAGCCGTTCTCGATGCGTAATAAATCCATAAACATGGCGTTTATCGCTGGATTCTGGCGAAATTCTTCATTAACTAAAAAACGGCTTTCGCGAATTAAGCGAATTGTCTGCGCACGCACGCCTTCTATTTCGGGGCGTTGACCCATAATTAAAAATATTTCCATTAATGCACTGGGGTTTTGCCCAAATACATTTGCATGGGTCACTTCGATATGCGTTTCGCACAATTGAAAGTTAGCGTTAATGGGAGTGATTGTAGGGCAGTTGCTCGCGTGAATGACTTCGTCAAGATATTGCAATAATACGTCGTTTAATTCTCGCAACGCTTGCACGGCGCGATAATAATCATGCATGAACTGCTCTACGGCCAGTTCCTTATGATTATCCACATAGCCAAATAATTTGGCTAACTCCCGTTGGTGTTCGAACAACAAGCGTTCATCCGGCCTGCGGTTAAGCCTGTGAATGCCGTAACGCACTTTCCATAAAAATGCTTCGCCATGGCGTAGAGCGGCGAATTCCTGTTCGGTAAAAAAATCCTTACCTTCTAATTGCCGCAGCGTTTGTACGCCGAAAAAGCGCTTGGCCACCCAATTAATAGTTTGAATATCGCGCAAACCGCCAGGTGCATTTTTAACATTTGGCTCTAAGTTGGATTCAGTATAATTATGTTTTTTATGCCGCTCGTGTTGCTCTTGGTATTTAGCGTGGAAAAATTCACTAACCGGCCACATATATTCAGGCCCGGTGAGAATTTGTAATTGATCGCGCAGGCGATCATTGCCTGCAATGCGGCGCGCTTCCATTAAATTAGTGGCGACGGTAATGTCGTTTTTGGCAACATCGACACATTCTTGCAGCGTGCGCACACTGCTGCCGATATCCAGGCCTATGTCCCATAAAAAAGTAATAAATTTGCTTATTTGCTCGCTGTATTTATCTTCGGCAGAATCCGCCAATAAAATTAACAGGTCGATATCAGAATGCGGATGTAATTCACCGCGCCCGTAACCGCCAACGGCAATTAAACTTATATCAAGGCCCCAATCAAATTGGTGCCAGGCGTAATGCAACACTAAATCGATAAATGTGGCGCGTTCACTGACCAGATGGCGAACATCTTCGCCTTCTAAAAACCGGTCGTCAAAATGAGTATTCACGCCAGCGATGGCATCTTTAAATACCCGAATGGCGGTTTTTCCCTGCAAGTCAGTGCGAAACTGCGTTTGATTAAAAAAAATCGGCTGGCAGGCGAATTCGGCGCACAAATGTTGGTTCATGAAGGAGTACCTCGAGAGTTTAAAATCGCTCCTCCTTGCGAGCAGTTAGCACTTCAACACCTATGCGTGTAACTGCGAGTGTGTGTTCCCACTGAGCACTTAAACGTCCATCTTTGGTTTCAACGGTCCAACCATCGGATTTAAGTTTGGTCAGTGCTTTGCCTGCATTTATCATAGGCTCGATCGTAAAGGTCATGCCTTCTTTTAATTCGTAGCCTGTACCGGGTTTGCCGTAATGAAGTACTTGCGGATCTTCATGAAAGATACGGCCTATACCGTGGCCACAGTATTCACGCACAACCGAGTAATGATGTTTTTCGGCATGTTGTTGAATGACATGGCCAATGTCACCCAATTGCACGCCGGGTTTAACCAGCTCAATTCCCTTATAAAGACATTCCTGGGTAATTTTACACAGCCGATCAGCGTGAGGCGCAACCTCGCCTACGTAATACATTTTGCTGGTATCGCCGTGATACCCCTCATAAATAACAGTCACATCAATATTAATAATATCGCCTGGTTTTAAGATTTTTTTCTCGCTGGGGATGCCGTGGCACACAACTTGGTTTACTGATGTACAAATAGATTTGGGAAACCCACGGTAATTAAGCGGTGCAGGAATGGCCTTTTGCACCTGGGTGATGTAATCGTGACATAGGCTATTTAAATAGTCCGTCGTAACCCCGGGTACTACGTGCTCGCCGATCATCTCCAACACTTCGGCCGCCATACGGCCCGCTATGCGCATCGTAGCTATTTCTTCCGGGGTTTTAATTGTAACTGCGGCCATAAGAAACGGTGTCCAGGTAAAGTCCAGGGAAAGCCAGGCGGTCAGCGTGACGAGAGCCTAATAACCTAATAAAAAGATGCGAGCTAAAAAAGCCTTAGCGAAACGCGCCATTCTAAACCAACTGATAGGTTTGCACAGCCGCTTAAGCAAATGCATCGCTGCGTTACAAAAGCCCCTCAAGGGTGGCTCTAGCGCTATTTATTCAGCCTTATGCTAATTGCCGTTGGCTGTGTTTTTGTACTTAAGGTTGCCAATCCCTACCTGGGCTCATTAGAATCAAACCCCCTTTGGCAACCAACCCTGCCTAAATGTGCACTCCAAATTTGCCTCCTCCCCTTGGGGGGCGGCGCAGTTCCACCATTTCTGATCGCAATTTGGCCTTGATCCGGGCACGCTTTAATCTGAATATACGCGTTCAGGAGGCTTGCTAACCGTGGAATGGCTAATGGATCCCACGGCCTGGTTAGGTCTATTCACCCTGATTATTCTTGAAATAGTTCTGGGTATTGATAACCTTATTTTCATCGCCGTTCTGGCGGATAAATTACCTCCCAACCAACGAGATCGAGCCCGAATTATGGGTTTGAGCTTGGCTTTGGTGATGCGCTTAGGGTTGTTGGCGAGTATTTCCTGGCTCGTCACCCTTACCGAGCCCTTTGTGGAAGTGGCTGGCCGAGGGATTTCGGGCCGCGATGTGATTTTGTTGCTCGGCGGATTATTCCTGCTATTTAAAGCTACATCAGAGCTGCACGAGCGCTTGGAAGGGCGCGTACACCCAACCCAAAAGGGCCCGTCGCGGGCGAAATTTTGGGCGGTAGTAACGCAGATAATTGTATTGGATGCGGTATTTAGCCTTGATGCTGTCATTACCGCTGTGGGTATGGTTAGCCACCTTTCGATCATGATGATTGCTGTTGTGGTTGCTATGGGGGTAATGCTCTTGGCTAGCCGTGTGCTGACGCGTTTTGTTGAGAAACACCCTACAGTGGTAATGCTGTGCTTAGGCTTTTTATTGATGATCGGCCTGAGCTTGTTAATTGAGGGCATGGGCTTTTACATACCCAAAGGTTATCTCTACGGCGCTATTGGCTTCTCCGTCATTATTGAAATGTTTAACCAACTGGCCCGCTCCAATCGCACCCGCCATCTAATCGGCGAGCGCCCGTTGCGTGAGCGCACGGCCGATGCCATTTTAAATATGCTCGGCGGCAGGCCAGATGCTGAGGAGATAGGCGACGACTTTGCCGCTATTACTCAAGTGGAGGAAGACAAGCCCGTCTTTGCGCAAGATGAACGTGTAATGATTCGCGGCGTACTGCAGTTAGCCGATCGCTCCGTGCAATCGTTAATGACGCCACGGCCTGATTTAATCTGGCTGGACGCGAACACACCACAAGAGCAGCTGTTACCAAAGCTTGCCAATTGTACCTATACGCGATTGTTATTGTGCGACGGCGAGTTAGACAAAATGCTCGGTGTGGTGGAAACCCGCCAGGTGTTAACCCACATGCTTTTAGGCGAGCGCCTGGATTTAAAAGCCTTGGCCGAGCAACCTTTGGTAATTCTTGAACACACCAGTGCGTTAAAAGTAATGACGCTGTTGCGCCAACACCCGAACCCCGTCGTGGTAGTAATCGACGAATACGGCGGCGTAGAAGGTGTGGCGACGCTCAGCGATTTGCTCAGCGCCATCGTCGGTGACTTTGCGACAACTGGGGATCCAAGCACGCCGTTATTAACCGCTGGCGATAATGGCAGCTGGATTCTAGACGCTAGCATGCCGTTGGAACAACTTGAAGCGCTGCTATCCGTGGAGCTAATTGAGGACGATCAAGAATTTTATACTCTTGGCGGACTAGTGCTTGAGCAGCTGCAACACATACCAGAAATGGGTGAAACCTTTGAGCTGGCTGGATTTAGCTTTCGCGTGTTGGCAGTTGAAGGACGGCGGATTTCTCAGGTGGAGGTTAGCCGACTTGAACAGGAAGAGGACGATTCGGGTTGAGGCGCTTAGCTTTAAGATTTCAACCCCAGGCGGTACTGCTCATCGAAGTAGTACCCTTTTTATTGGGCGGTGATATTTGTTAATGCTCCTTACGAACCCTGGCGCCGCATCTTTGAATGCACTTAAACCTAGCTACTGCTAATCGTGCTATGGGTTGCGCAGGCTGCTATGCTTTGATCCCATTGCTGGGCCGTTTTTTGCCTAGAATTTAGGTCACTAATAAAAATAACACCTCAGTTTTTACCTAAATGGAGAGCAGTATGTGCGGTATCGTCGGCATAGTTGCGGCCAATCCAACCCCCCCTGAGGCACAACACACAGTGCTCGCCGCTATGGCGTCTCGTCTGTTGCACCGTGGCCCAGACGCCGACGGTTACTACTGCCAGGGCGCCGTAGGTTTGGGGCATCGGCGGTTGAGCATTATAGATTTAGCTGGCGGTGCCCAGCCGATGCAAACTGCTGACGGCGCTTTGTGCGTCACGTTTAACGGCGAAATTTTTAATTTTATTGAACTGCGCCAAGCCCTAGAACAAAAGGGCTATAAATTTTCCACGCATTCAGACACCGAAGTTATTCTGCATTTATACCGTGAATACGGTATGGATTTCCCGAATAAATTAAACGGCCAATTTGCTATAGGCCTTTGGGATGTCGCGCGACAACAATTGATACTTGTGCGCGATCGCGTCGGCATTTGCCCGCTGTATTATTATTTTGATAGCGAGCAACTGGTATTTGCCTCTGAAATAAAAGCACTGGCGCCTGCGCTACCGCATGGTTTTACACTAAATAATCAAGCCTTAGATGATATTTTTACTGGCTGGACATGCCTGCCACCGGAAACTATTTTTCGCGATATCTGGCAGGTGCAACCCGGTGAAATGTTGATTGTCAGCGACCCGAAAAATATTACCCGGCAATTTTATTGGCAATTAAATTATCCACAAAACACAGGTGAATACGACCGGCGCACAGAAAATCAACTGATCGATGAATTACACCATTTATTAACTGACGCCACATCTATTCGTTTGCGCTCAGATGTACCAATCGGCGCTTATTTATCTGGTGGTTTGGATTCGTCGGTACTTGTAGCCTTAATGCACAAACAAATTAACGCTCAACTGCATACCTTTTCCCTAGGATTTACCGACCCGGCTTTGGACGAAAGTGCTTTTCAAGATCGCGTTGTGAATTTTTTAGGCACGCAGCATTCGCGCAGAATGATTGATTACAACCAGATTGCACAGTCTTTAGTGCAGACTATTTGGCATACGGAATCGCCCATATTGCGCACGGCGCCCGTGCCTATGGGTTTATTGTCGCAATGGGTGCACGAGCAGGGTTATAAGGTTGTATTAACCGGCGAGGGCGCCGATGAAGTATTGGGTGGTTACGATATTTTTAAAGAAGCCAAGGTGCGGCAATTTTGGGCCAAGCAGCCATCGTCCAGTTGGCGTCCGCAATTATTAACGCGCTTATACCCTTATATGGAATTACCCAAAGGCGATGCCAGCGTTTATTTAAAACGCTTTTTCGGCGTTGGCTTGGAAACACCAGAATTGCTTTGGCATTCGCATATGCCGCGTTGGCAAACTACCAGTAAAGCTAAATTGTTTTTTAGTGATAATTTTGCCGCAAGCCTTAATGATAACTTTGAGAGCAAAATTAGCCGTTTATTTCCGCCGCAAGCCGCTAATTGGCATGTGTTTAACCGTGCGCAATTTTTAGAAATTAAAACCCTGATGTCCGGTTATCTGCTTACCTCCCAGGGCGACCGGATGTTAACCAAGCATTCGGTGGAGGGGCGTTTTCCATTTTTAGATCATCGCCTAATGGAATTTGCCAACCGCTTACCACCAAAATTTAAAATGAAAGCCATGCGCGAAAAATATCTGTTGCGCCGCATGGCAAGTATTTATTTGCCGCCGGATATAAGCTTGCGCCATAAACAACCGTATCGTGCCCCCAATGTCGCTGCCAGCCAAGATGCATTATTTAATAGCGAATTGGCCGATTATTTAACGGCTGATACCTGCAATCGTTGGGGTATTTTTACTGCTAATAAAGTAGGCTTTTTACTGCAGAAAGCCCGCGCCGCCAAAGCTTTAAATACGAGCGAGGCGCAGGCGCTGACCGGTATTTTAACCACCCATATTTTACTTGACCAATTTTGTAGCCGCAGGATTTAACTATGACAACAGATGCCGCACGTGAGCAATTGCGCCAATTTATTTTAAACAACTATTTATTTACCGATGAGCAATCCGCATTGGCCGATGATGCCTCGTTTTTGGATAACGGCATTTTAGATTCTATGGGTATTTTAGAACTTATCGACTTTTTGGATGAGGGCTTTAATATAAAAGTTGCCGGCGACGAACTCGTGCCGGAAAACCTCGATTCTATTAATAGTGTGTTGAAATTCTTGGCCGCCAAAGCGCAAGGTTAATGTATGGATATTCGCCGCTTATTATCCGATAGCCTAGATATAGCCTACCGCAAACACCCGGATGCTATTGCCGTAACTGTGGGGGAGCAGGATTACACCTATCGCAATTTGTACGAACAAAGCCAGAGTATTGCGGCTTATTTGCGCGAGCAGGGCTTTGCACTCGGTGAGCGAGTGGCGATTTTTATGGAAAATGGCTGGCCTATTGTGCCGAGTATTTTCGGTGTTTTATATGCAGGCGGTGTATTTTTAGTCATAAACCATCTGACCAAGGCACATAAACTCGCTTATATTTTGCAGGATAGCGGCGCGCAATTTTTACTTTCTGATGCGGCAGTGGCTGGGCAATTTCTACCGGTATTATCTGCTTGCCCCGCGCTGCAGGCAGTTATTTATGCTGGAGCTACTATTGCGGCCGATTGTCACCAACCATTGGTTCCATTGACTCAGGTATTAGCAACAGCGGCCGTAGAACCTATTTATCCTAAACGAATTAATTTAGATTTAGCCGCGCTGATTTATACCTCAGGTAGCACTGGCGATCCTAAAGGCGTGATGATGACACACGCCAATATGGTTTTTACCAGTGATAGCCTTATTGAATATCTGCGTTTGGATGATCAAGCGCGCATCGCGTGTTTTTTGCCACTAGCCTTTGATTATGGCTTGTATCAAATATTAATGGCCGTACGGCTAGGTGCGCGCTTAATTGTGTGTAAATCGTTTGCGTTTCCTGCGCAGGTTTTTAATGAAATTAATCGCACTCAGACCAGTGTATTTCCCGGAGTGCCTACGGTATTTTCCACGCTTATTGGTATTCATCATAAAACACCTTTGTGTTTTCCTTCCGTTACGCGCGTGACCAATACGGCAGCAGCGCTGCCACCGGAATATGTACCTGCATTAAAAGCTATTTTTCCTAATGCGCTGATTTATAAAATGTACGGCCTTACTGAATGTAAGCGCGTGAGTTATTTGCCGCCTGAAGATGTCGAGCGTTTTCCGGCATCGGTAGGTAAAGCCATTCCCGGTACACAAGTATTTATTTTAGATGAGCACCGACAGCCTCTGCCGCCAAACCAAATGGGCACGTTATATGTGCGCGGTGCTCACGTTATGCGGGGTTACTGGAATAAGCCTGTAGAAACAGACAAAATGCTAATTAAGGATTTGTTCCCAGGGGAAAATATTTTATGCGCGCAGGATCAGTTTACCTGTGATGAAAACGGTAATTTATATTTTTGCGGCCGCGTCGATGACATTATTAAATCTCGTGGTGAAAAAGTAAGCCCTGTTGAAGTGGAGAATGTGCTGTACCGTTTGCCCGGTGTGCGCGAGGCTGCTGTATTGGGTATTGATGATCCTATCGAAGGGCAAACAATAAAAGCGTTTGTTGCCATCGATGCCGATAGTGGATTGGATGAGAAAAAAATTCGTCAATTTTGTACCGCACATTTAGAAAATTTTATGGTGCCAAAGGTCGTGGAGATTCGCGACAGCTTGCCTAAAACCGATTCCAATAAAATTAGCAAAAAGGATTTACGTTCATGATGCCCTTGTTTGCTGAACTCTACGCAGAAGAATGCACCGAGCAATTCGTTAACATACTGAATGGCTTTGCACCTCAACTAGCTGTTTTACCCGATAAAAGCGAAGAAACCGCTGCAGCCTCACTCGCTGCACTTTGGTGTTTAGCGCAAGGCCTGCAGGTATCTGTTGTCGCAGCAGGGCAACACAGCCTGCTGCCGTTATCAGTTGATGAGGAACAAAAACTTCACGGCTATATTGCGCAGCGCTTGGCCGGAGTTCCGTTGGCGCATATTACTGGGCGGCAACATTTTATGGGGTTGGAATTATTAGCTTCTGCCGAGGCGTTAATTCCCCGTGCGGAAACTGAACTATTAGTGCATTTGGCGCTTGAGTGCTTAGATACACAAAAACATCAGCCGCTAAAATTATTAGACGTGTGCACAGGCTCGGGCAATGTTGCTTTAAGCCTTGCGCATCATTTGCCGAATGCCCAGGTATATGCGGCAGATTTATCTGCTGAAGCAGTACAGCTTGCCAAGCGTAATGCTCAATTTGTTCAACTGCACGAACGGGTGGAGTTTAAAGAGGGAGATTTATGTGGCCCGTATTCAGCGCAAGAACAGCGAGAAACATTTGATTTAATAAGCTGCAACCCTCCTTATATTATGGCCGGTAATGTAAAAAAAATGCCCAAGGAAATTGCCGAACACGAACCCACTCTGGCATTTGACGGCGGGCCTATGGGAATTGCAATTATTGAGCGAATTATTATCGAGGCGCACCCGCTATTAAAACCTGGCGGTTTTTTGTGCCTTGAAGTGGGGGCGGGGCAGGGCGCATTTATTGAAAAACGCATGAGAAAATCCGGGCTGTATCAACAAGTAGTTACCGCCTGTGATGCACAAAATGTCGTGCGGGCATTGGCTGCCTGTAAATAAATATTAATAATTAATTGATTCGTAGTTTCTTAAGAAATTTTGATTAAAATCCCGGTCAAACAAAATTTACCAAGTACAAACCTGCTGTGCAGCGCGCCTGCGATTGGAGTTATTTATGAGTGAGAACCACAGGTTAGCCAATGCCCTAAACTTCGATGCTGAGGCGGAGGTCGCTCGTATCAGTATCAGAATTCGCGAATTATTACGCAGTAAAATCAATCGCCGAGGTTTAGTAATTGGTATTTCAGGCGGTATAGATAGCGCTGTGAGCTCTGCCCTATGCGTAAAAGCGATTGGAGCAAATAAAGTATTTGGCTTATTAATGCCCGAGCAGGATTCAGCCGCTGGCACGACGCCGCTGGGTGAAGTTGTCGCAAAACATTTGGGTATTAATTATGAAATTAAAAATATTTCCTCCACCCTTGAGGCTATTGGTTGTTACCAATGGCGCGATGCGGCGATTAAAAAATTATTTCCTGCGTATGATGGCACATGGAAAAATAAAATAGTAATAGAGGGCGGCGCGCAAGGAAAAATTAACCACTTTAAGCTTGTTGTGCAATCTCCTGATGGCGAGCTACAGTCCGCCGTTTTACCATTAAATGAATACTTAACGATCGTGGCTGCGACTAATTTTAAACAGCGTATTCGCAAAACCACCGAATACTTCCACGCTGAGCGCTTGAATTATGCGGTGATTGGCACGCCTAATCGTTTAGAGTACGACCAAGGTTTTTTTGTGAAGGGTGGCGATGGTTTAGCGGATATAAAACCCATTGCACATTTGTATAAAACTCAAGTGTACGCATTGGCTAGCTATTTAAAGCTGCCTGATGCTATTTGTAATGCTATCCCTTCCACTGATACTTATAGCCTGCAACAAGGACAGGACGAATTTTATTTTGCTCTGCCTTATCAACAAATGGATATTGCGTTGTGGGCCTATAACCACCAGGTTCCTGTAGAAGAAGTGGCTAATGCATTAGGTGTGAGTATCGAGCAAGTGCAGTTTGTATTTAAGGATATTGAAACCAAGCGCAAAACTACCGCGTATTTACACTTGCCTGCGCAGTTAATTGAATCGGTGGAGTTGGGGGGCTAATTATTTTAAGAAGGCTTATTAGAGACAGCTCTAAATAGAGGATCATCCTTGATCGACAGCTTAAAATTAATTTTACAATTTAACCACTGATGCCGGGCAGGTTTGGGTTTGTGCGAATTGCCCACTAATTAAACTGCGAGCCTGTTCATTGGCTTTAGGGTTTTTGCTAGCGTTTATGCTTGCCAGTGGACAGATAGCGGTGTCCGTTACCAGGTTTAATACCAATACTTCTTTAGTTGTGCCGCCTTCATCGTAACTGATGCGAAATATCATATAGGCGGGCGCACCTGCACGACTGTGCCATTCTATAGCCTGGCCTACGGGGCGCACTGAGGGAAACGCGTCGAAGTCCGAAGTGATTTTTTTAGCGCCGGTTACTAGGGAAATACCAAAATATTCCTCACCCACCTGATTTACACGTACATCATATTTGCCTAACGCTGGGCATTTAAGCTCAGACTGCGCAGCATTATCGTTCAGTACGGTTTCTTTGCAGTTTTTTAACTGCGTGTAGGAAATCTGTAAATCTTTCGATGCCGCTTGGCATTGGCAGGCACCTAAAACCAAAGCAAGGCTCGTGTAACTTGCGGTTAAAAATTTCATAGAGAGTCCTATTTGTTGCTGGCCGGCATATCAAAGCCTGCCAAAGTAAAGTGCATGCCATCAGGGCGCGAATAGTAGCCGCCCCAGCCAAAACCGGCATCGGTAAAGCATTTTACAAAATTTTTGTCCATTGCGGGGGTTTGCCCGAGTCCATTACCGGTCATATTCACGTCAATTGCTAAACCCCATGAGTGAGCGGACCAATTGGTTGTGCCGCGGGTGGCGCGGATAACATGACAACCACCGTATTCTGTTAATAAGGATAATAAATTACGGCTAACTAAATTTTGAAATGCTGCGTCTAAAAAACTATGCATGGCTTTGTGGCAACGCAGACTTTTGATCTTGGGTTTTTTCGGATTATAAACATTCACCCACTGATAATTTTTATCGTTTTGAATAGCAGCAGGCACAGTGTACGTTCCCATAAATTCATTTTCCCGCGCCCATTTTTTATCTTCACTAATTGCGCCATATACATTAGCGATTGCGGCGCGGGTTTTAAGCTGGCGCGGATCCGTATTGTTAGTGGCAATGGCCACTACAGTGCCGCCGCTGGGTTTATTGGGTTTATTTTCAGCAGGTTTTACACTCACACCTACACTTGCAGCTAAAGGCGCTTGCGCAAAAGGATTTTGCTGCGCTTCCAGTGCTTTAAGTGATTTTCCACCCGGATCGATACGGCCATCGGGGGAGGCCATACCTACTACTTCTGCTTGAAACTGACGAATTGCAGTAATCGTTTTATTACCGCAGGAGCCGTCTTCTTTTAATGGCATTGAATCGGGTTTGCTTTTGCTAAATGGATGTTTATTTAATAATTGTTGAATGTGCAAAACGTCCGATTTTTGGTTCTTGCCTTGATTGCCAACACTTGCGGATAACATAAATTCCCCTTTATGCGTGTAAAACATGCATGTAATTAATTGAAACGAGCGCTATTAATGCCCGCACTCTAGACAACCTTAAGAGGCCGTTCAATATGGCTGCGCGCGACGCTTATGGGGGTGTAAAACTTTTCGGCGGTTGGTGATTGCAAACCTGGCGCTTTAGAGTCCGCGTGTTAAATCCTTTTGTTTGGCGCTGGCGAAATAAAATGATTTTGTATACTCGATTTTGCTGTTGGCGAGGCCAAAATACGTTTAAATGAATGTTTGTTTTTGAGACCTGTTACTCAAAAAATTTTCGGGCTAGTAGTTCGCCCAGGTGCTCTTATAGGGCCGGTAGTTGAGATAATGTCTCGCTTGGCTGTAATAGCTGAATCGTCGTAAAAAAAGGACATAGGTTAATCGCAGAGCGCTTAAAGTTTATGGTAATTGGCTGCGGGAATAATGTATTTGACAAAATGCATTGAAAGCATCGTGTTGAGAGAGTATTTTCAATAGTTTTTAGACATTAAATTAATCCCATGATAATTATGGAGTCCGTATGACTACAGCTGTGCCTCTATGGATGCCCGATGTGCGCATTCAAAAAATGCAATACAAGTCTCCGCAACAAACGATGAAAGAAATATTTGGCGTCGTTCTCCATACGACCGAAGCCCCCAAGGGAGAACAGACCATTGACCGCTTTGTGCGCGATTGGAATGCAGCCCAAGCTCAAAGCGCGCATTTTATTATTGACCGCACAGGTGTTGTGGGCCAATGCCGCACACTTGCGGATGTGGCCTGGCATATTAATAAGTATTCGATTAATTATATTGGTGTCGAATTAATTGCGTCCCAAGAACATAAGGATCCGCTATTTCATGGTATTACGCGTCCGCAAATGGACAGTATCGCTAAATTAATTGGTGATTTGGCTTATTATTTTAAATTCCCAATTAAAAAGGTAGAGCGTAACAGTAAAACGGCTGTGCCCAGTTCGGATAAGGATCGCGGCGTGGCTATCCATGCGGATTTTGCCTCGACTTGGTGTGGCAGAGGTTCTTATTGGAATGGCACTAAGCCTGAAGTGCGGACAAAAGAGTTCAATACAATTATTGATGATGCTGCATTTTATGCGCGTTTTGGTTATTTATAATTGGGATGCTGGCTGTTAAAATATTTGTATACTTACCTGAAAGCTGCGTGGCCAAGCCGCTGTAGCTTAGGCTTAATTTGGAAGTTCGGTGCCCGCAGTATTTATAATTTTGATCTGCGTCGTACGACGTGCAGCTCTTTTTAAATGGTCGTTAAAGCCGCGCTAAAACGCTCTGGGCTTAACGACCTAGCCCGCCCAAAACCCGCCACATGCCGCACGCTTGTCGGTACGATGATAATTAATGAAAAATCAGTAAAATTAAATAATTCCTCTGCTTCGGCAAATCGCGCTAAATAAACGCTGCGCGCCGTTGCATAGTCGGGAGAATTGTCGAGGCAGGGTAAGGCGGTGCCTTGAATACTAATACGCGGTAGCGCTAAAGGCGTTTGTGCGGATTCAAGCAGGGCAGTTATTAGCAGCGCCACAGCAGGGGTCGTTTGCATATCCTGAGTGTGACTTGCCAACCGGCTGACGTGAATGACCAACTTACCATTGGGCATTAATGCATACGGCACCATGGATACGGCAGGCTCACCTTTATGTAATGTGGCAAGCGCCGCAACCGGCTGCTGTTGAATCAGAGATTTAAGCGCCGCGGCGTCAGATTCTTGCATGGAATGCACCTGAAATTCAGTCGGAACAGCAACTAATTAAAACATAATATGCATAAGTGCAAAAGCTTCGCGCTATATAAAACTCTCGCTGCAATTATTTGCGGTCAGTTTGGCTAATAATAGTTTAAAACTGCCTTTTTATACTTGCAGTGCTGTTTGCAATTAGGGGCGGAATAATGTGTAGGGCTGCTATTTCATTAATTTTTAATTCACGTGTAGAAAATTGCAAGCCAAACTGTAATATCTTTCGCATCTGTAGAGGCTACCTTATGTTTTACGTGAGCCGGTATATTTACATAATCACCTGCTGATAAATCACAGTGTGAACCATCTGCAAATTCCAAACGTGCGCTGCCTTTTACTACCATAACCCATTCGTTTTCCTTCTGATCGTACCATCCGTGCTCCGGTGAAGCGTGCCCCTTTGAAACTATGCGCTCGATCCGCACTGCTTGCGAACGAATAATATCTTCAAACGTCTCCGTTTCGAGATTTTGCGGCAGTGAAGCTAAAATGTTAGTCGGTTTCATTTTTAGCGGCCTAAATAAATTTTTTATTCATATGCAAAAAAATGTTAGTTGAATACTCAACTTGCTCAGCCTTTTTAATCGGTGAGATTTTTACATTTACAGCAATTTAACGTTAATAATCAGAGCTTTCCTTTCTTAGTCTTTGCATAAGCAGTGAATGGTAAGTACGTTGGCAATGTTTTTCGGTTAGGTTAGCGCGTGCGGTACTACACAGATCGATACGGCTTCAGAGGATATGCTCTGAAGCCGTTTTAACTGTACTCATACACTCGAGGACATACCAATGGCTAGTAAAAATAAACTATGCATGAACTTTAAACCTGGGCAGCTTTTAAGCGCAATGATATGCAGCTTAGCGCTAGCGGCCTGCGGCAGCGGCAGCAGTAGCAGTAGTGGCGGGATGAAAGGATCAAGCTCTTCTAGTAGTAGTTCTTCAAGTAATTCCAGTACTTCTTCAACGAGTTCATCTAGCTCTAGTGGGTTAGTCGGTTCGAGCAGTACTAGCAGTTCCAGTAGTAGTACAAGCAGCAGCTCTACCGGTAAGCCGGTACTCACCCCTGAGCCCAACGCACAGCATATACGCGCCTTTCCCGAACAAACCCGCGCCCCGGAGCAGCGCAGTAGTTTTACCGTGGCAGCTAAAACCGTTACCAGTAGTTTAAAAAACCCTTGGGGTATTACGCACCTCTCTGACGGCCGAATGTTGATCACTGAAAAAGCTGGCAGCTTGTTAATAGTTACGCCTGAAGGCAAAATTTCGTCACCAATTCAAGGTGTGCCAACGGTTGATAGCGGCGGTCAAGGTGGATTACTTGATGTTAGCCTCGACCCCAATTTCGCCACCAACCGCTGGATATATTTGACCTACTCTGAACCCAGAGACGGCGGTAAAAACGCCACATCCGTTGGGCGCGCGAAACTATCTGCGGATGAAACCCGCCTGGAAGAGTGGAAAATTATTTTTGCTCAAACCCCTGCCTGGGCTTCGAACAACCATTTTGGTTCGCGTTTGGCGTGGGATAAGGCCGGGCTGCTCTACGTTACATTAGGTGAGCGTTACACAGCCGAATCGCGGGTTTTGGCGCAAGATTTAAAAGCAAGTCTCGGCAAGGTCATCCGGATTAAACCTGACGGTACAGTGCCCGCAGACAACCCATTTGTGGGTAACGCAAACGCCCTACCTGAAATTTGGTCCTACGGCCATCGCAATCCGCAGGGCGCAGCAACTCATCCAGTCACAGGCGAATTGTGGACACTTGAACACGGCCCGCAGGGCGGCGATGAGGTGAATCGGCCCGAAGCCGGTAAAAACTACGGCTGGCCAATTATTACCTATGGCGAAGACTATGGCGGCGCGCCACTGGGTGCTGGTATAGCCTCTAAAGCGGGCATGGAGCAGCCTATTTATTATTTCGACCCGGTAATTGCCCCTTCAGGTATTAATTTTTATCAAGGGACATTATTTACAGGCTGGGAGAATAATTTGTTAATTGCCTCTTTAACGCCCGGCGGTTTGGTGCGCTTAGTATTTAAAGACAACAAAGTTGTGGGCGAGGAGCGCGTGGTTAAAGAGCTCGGCCGTGTGCGCGATGTTGATGTAGCGGCAGATGGGTCTATTTGGGTTATTACCGATTCAGGTCAACTAAATCGACTTACACCTAAATCTTAATCTTAATCTTAATGAAGCCTATGCAGGCTTGATCTTTGTATGTTCAAGCCTTGCATTTTTTTGCGTATTTCAACTACCGTTTAACGCCTTTTATAAGGGCAGTCTTCAAGTTTTGGCTTTTTGGATTATTTTTGCGCAGCAAAAAATACAAAGCCACGACTTGAAAACCGTTCAGCGCACCCAGTGCGCTAACGGCTACGCTTTGTTAGTTTTTAAAACCAGGACTATTCATTATTAAAAATGGCAGGACGTGAGTAAAATTCACTGGTTAAGAAAACTGATTTTCAGATAAAAAATTAATTTTTAATTTAAGCTTAAATGTTTTCTTAGTTCTGTGTCCGCTCTAATAAATGAGGCAGCGCAGTGATATCAGTAATGACCGCCCAGGGATCGATGAGGGCTTGTTCGCAATAATGGGCTCTATACTTCCCGGTTTGTACTAACACCCCTCGTATACCCGCCGCTTGGGCGCCGCCTACATCAGAATCAATATCATCGCCGACCATTAAACTCTCGTCTGCGCTGCAATTAAATCGTACTAATGCTTGACGGAAAAATTCCGCGCTGGGTTTTCCCATGATTTTGGCTTTTTGGCCGCTTACGTATTCAAGCCCTGCAACAAAAAAACCTATATCAGCTTTAAGACCTTGAGCTGTTTGCCAGTAACGATTTTTATGCAATGCAACTAATTCGCTACCCTGATTTAAGCAGCGAAACAGCTGATTAATTAAACCTAAATTCCAGCGCTCACCAATATCGCCAAGTATTACCACATCGGGCGTGGTTTCATCAAAAATACAGTGAGAGAAATCATTTCTAAGCGCTTCATCAACCAGCGGCCATACGCGCGCTTTGCGACTATGGTTCTGTTCCCATGCAGTTAAATATTGCAGAGAGGCTTGTACCGGCGTAAACAATTCCTCGACCGTAACCTCAATTCCCATCTTTAAAAGTTTATCAATAATACTTGCTGCATTTTGCGTAGTGGTATTGGTTAAAAATGCCAGCCGGTAATGGCGGCGCAGCGAGGTAAGAGTATGTGCGGCACCAGGCAGCGCCTGATTATCCACATATAGAGTACCGTCCAAATCTAACAGCACTAAATTTTGCATAGTGATCCCCTTTAGTGAAATGCTGAGACTAAAGAATACACTTACCGTAGGCCGATTCCTTTTAGTATTTAAGGGGTCGCTAAATTTTCAGTGACAAGGCCTTGTCAGGGTAAATTAACGAGGCAGAATGAGTACTGAATTAAACAGTAATAACATTCAATGCGCGGGCAAAAGTCGCCTTTGCGATATTAAATAGAGACTGTTTGTCGCCTACCTAAAGTGTAACGGAGTTGTCAGTTTTTG
The DNA here is from genome assembly GCA_036520615.1 of Cellvibrionaceae bacterium. Taxonomy (GTDB): domain Bacteria; phylum Pseudomonadota; class Gammaproteobacteria; order Pseudomonadales; family Cellvibrionaceae; genus CAMCXE01. Next base: position 20,468 of record DATDJI010000028.1, read on the forward strand.
CAGGCAAAAACAGTGGCACATGTACGAAGAGTATTGCGAGTATTTAAAAGCTTGGTAATAAGCTTGTGTCGAGCGTTTAGCATCGAAAACTACAGAGACTATTAAATATTGGATGTTTAGCCCAAATAAGGCCCCTCGGCGAGCTCGGGGCCAATGGAAAATTACCCATCAAGAATGTGTCGGGCGATTGGTCCTTCATTCGTCCGGCTCAAATGTCGTATTGGGAGCGCTTGGAAGAAACCCCCACCGCTAATGTGCCTACGTAGGCGGACTGTGTATGTACGTAAATTTACGTATACGGCCGAAAATGTGACACGAGCCTCGTAAAATAATTATCAATTACCGGCAAAAATGGCCGGTCTGAAGCAAAACGCCCAGCGTTTGCTCAGCTAGCCGCCCATATCAATCTGTAAACCGCTTTTTTCATGTGGGGCTAAATCCTGTAAAACCCAGAGTAGTCCTTTGCTATAGGCTTCTCCCTTGCCGCCGGTATGGCCCATGCCATCCAACAGATGATTACTCAGCATTAATCCGGGGTAACGATGTTTTTGTAATTGTTTTTTAAATTTAATAATCGGGTCGCGAAACACGGCATATTCTTCGCTGCCGTGAGATATAAACAGCCGAGCATTAAGTGTTTTCGACGGGCGTAATTGATCGAGTTTGTCCAGTGCTTGTTCGCTGCCGGCCACAGCAGGATTTATCGCAATAAAACGCTCAAATGCGCGCTCTTTTTGCAATAATGCATACAGAGTAAATAATCCTCCCATGCTTTGTCCCGCCAATACTCGCCCTGATGGAGTTGCAGCTGTGCGGTAATGGCTATCTATAAATGGAATAATATCCTGCAAAAAATGTTTATATAAAATTTCTGCCTGGCCGGTAAGCTGATTTTTTTGTGGTTCATGCTGAATAGAAAAATATTGCGTGCGGTAGCTATTAATTACGGTGTTTGCAGGCAAGCTCAACCCTACAAAAATAACTTCTGGTATTGCACGGTCATAACGCAAATTGCCGTAAGTTGCGTATACCAGTGGGAAATCCCAATAGGCGTCCAGATAATAAACCACCGGATAGGCTTTTTCTTTTTGAGTTGTATAGGAATCTGGCAGGGTAATAATAAGTTGATGGTTTAAATTTGATGATGAAGCTTTTATCGGCTGCACCTGAGTATTAGAAAATACATAGGGAGGCGCTGTGGCAGTGTCTTCAGCTGCTATAGCAGCCGTAATGCCTAGCAAGCTCATTAAGCTGGTTATTATGCCTGAGCTTAAGCTTGGTATTAAGCCTAAAAAACTCTTGCCGTGAATTTGATGGCGCCCACGCAGAAGTTTAAAAAATGTGCTGATAGTGAAGTGCGAAATGCGCGGTGAAATGCAGTGCGAAATAAGCGTTGGAAACGCCTTTAATGTAAGCATCGATAATCTGGTCATAGAGGACAATTCGCAGTTAGGTTAAAGGAAATTTAACAGATAGATTAAAACCGCTCCGACTCGTTTGTAAGCTGATGTGGTGTAGCGGCGTTTATAAATTAAAATTGCAAATATCACCCGGGCTGAATAAACAAAAGATGATGCTCCTTGCAGAAGAGTTGCAAATTACAACGACGGTGTAAGAGCCTGTGGCGGTGCGGGAATTATACAGGCAGTTTTTTGATGTTGGAGTGTAAAAGTTCATGCAAAATATTCGATGCAGAATACTCCCTTGATGCGGTGCGCTATTGTCGGCTTAATTTCCATACCGAGCTTTTAAATATCCATGAAATTTATTCTGTTAATGAGACTGCAAAACAGCAGCAATGAGTAAGACGCTGTTTTACTTTGTATGCATCAAGCGGATAAAACGGGCATTTTGTGAGGCATTTTTAGTGAAAAATACCTTTTTCCATCAGGCGGTAACTGTTTAGTGTTGCTCGCAGAAGCCCTGTGGTAGCATCCGCGTGGTTTATTTAATGCCTGCACGCACCCCTTGTCTAATAATAATGCCCCTGGTTTTTGGCGCTGCGCAGGCGCTTACATGTAATGCTCTTGGGAAAGATACGAGGTAAGTATGAGTCGTTCAACTAACCAATTAAGAAAAAATGCTTATTCAGCACATATCGCTGGCGCTTGGCGCCGGAATATCTGCGCTATTACCGGTTGCCTAGTAGTCAGTAGCAGCGCTTGGGCCGTGCAGGTGGACCTTGCAGGTATTGATTCGTCCAGCCTTATAGTGGCGGAGGGGCAAACACTGCGTCTTAATCTGCGCGCCTCTGCAGATGCTTACGATCAGATCGGCTCGCAAACACAATGTGTTGCTACCGGACGTATAGTGGCCGTCCCTTACTCGGAACAGAGTCCGGTGTTGGGCCAGGACTTCACTATTGAGGGGCAAGAATTCAGCATCCAATTTACTGGCGATACCTATGATACCGAGACGAATGCTCGCTCTGGTGCAGGCGAAGTTGAATTCGGCATCATTGCATTAAAAGACAAGGTGATTGATGCAGGGGAAGTGTTTCGGATATCTGCCGAAAACGTCGTAGTCAATTGTACCGGTTCTGATTTTTACGGCGGTCCGATTACACCGAATGTGCCTTTTATGTCTTACGGCCCTTTAGTAGAAATTACCGATTCTGGCGTGGATTTAGAGGTGGAAAAACTTGCCTTATTGCCCGAATTAGAATCAATCACTGTGCTTACGATGAGCGGCGCTCAGGCGCGCAATAAAACGCTTTCCAAACAAATAGATTTTGCTCGTCAAAAATCTGCACAACCCAATCGCGTCAGCTTAAAACTAGATGGTGCTGCAATCCCCGTAGTAGGTGGCAGTGCTGGGGACGAATTCTCCCCTTGGGGATTTTTTGTATCGGGTGATTTTGAGCGCGGTGATCGTGAATTACCCACGACCAATAGTTTTGACTTTACGACAAATACAGTAATGGCAGGTGTTGATTATCGTCTAAATAATCACTGGATTTTAGGCGGAGCCATTTCAGGGTCGCAAGCAAAAGCCGATCAAAATGGCCGCCCGGATGAAACCAAATTGTCACAAAGTGCATTAAGCATTTTTGGTAGTTTTTACGCCGATAGCTTTTACGTCGATGCATTAGCAACCTATGGCAATAATAATTACGACATGGTGCGCAGCGTAGCTGATGGCGCGGCAGGACCTTCTGACCCGGTGGTAATTAAAAGCTTGGCCAATGCCGATACCAGCGGCGGTGAGACTAGCCTGGGTTTAGGTGCAGGGTATCAGTTTGATTTTAAAACCATGCAGTTAAAATTATTTACCCGCTTGGATTATATCGATGTGGCGGTGGATAGTTATTCTGAGTTTTCAGGTGATGATACGATGCTCGTCGCCAGAATTAACGATTTTTCTATTAAATCCTTTACCAGTAACCTGGGAGTTGCCTATACCTGGATTATTAATACTGATTTTGGTGTGATAAGCCCTGAATTGGGTGTCGATTACGAGCATCAATTTAAAGGTGATGGATTTAATGTGGATGGCCAATTTATCGGTGGTGAAGCTGGTGAATTTTCTATTTCCACTTATGACAAGGATCCTAATTACTTCAACGGTAATTTAGCGCTGAACGCGGTGTTTACTCAGGGAGTGTCTGCATATGTTAGTTACACCGGGCAATTTGGCCGCGATAAATGGTCGAGCAACCATTATGCATTAGGTGGCCGTATAGAGTTTTAAACGGTTGATAAAAGCCGACCCTGGCAGGTGCCGGGTCGGCTTTTTTTTGGCTTTTTATTTTGGTGTGGGAGATTCCTTAAAGGAGAGCGTTCCTGTTTGGAGTGCATATTTATTTAATTATTTAGTGTGCTGTGCGGCGAAAAAATGCGTAATTCAACTGGCCGAGATTAAAATGTGGCAATAATTGTTGGTGTATGTGAACTGGGTGGTTATTTAGGCCATATCAGCAAAATAACGTCTTTGTTACAGCGTTTGAATGCATTAGGCCACGAGGTAGTTGCAGTATTGCCGGATATATCGTTTGTGAGTTTTATGGAAGCACAAACCCCACCGATACCCTTTTTGTTAGGGCCAAAACTGCAGATGCCCGCATTTAAAACCTCCCGCGATCCGGTAAATTTAAGCGAGGTTTTACTCTGTATGGGTATGGGCACGGAAACTGTGCTTACGCCTTGCGCCAATCTGTGGCGGCAATTATTAAACATAGTAAAAGCCGATTTAATTATCGCCGATTACGCACCCACAGCATTGCTCGCCGCGCGCAGCTTAGGAGTAAAAGCTGTAACCTTGGGTACTGGATTTAGCATACCGCCACAATTATCTCCACTGCCTGCATTTAACCGGCGGTTGGTTATTCAAGAGGCCGCCTTGCATGCATCGGATGAACAATTATTAACGGCATTAAATCGCTATCTCAGGCGGGTAGACGCGCCTTTATTGCCGAGCGTGAGCGACCTGTTTTGGCAGGCCGAATATGTTGCAATTACCCATGCGCAAGCTCTGGATCACTTCGCCCATGGGCGGCCAGCTGATGCCGATTATTATGGTTTGGCTACGAATATGCCCGGCGGAGTTTGTGCGCGCTGGCCAGACGCGCCGGGCATTAAAATATTTGCGTATTTAAAAACAGAATATGCAAGTTTGGAATATTTGCTCGGATTATTGCAGTCGTTACCCGTGGCAGTTGTGGTTTATTTAAGTGGCGATAAGGCACAGCAATGGCAGCGCATGCAAACAGCGCAATTACATATTTATCTAACACCTGTGGATTTAACGCTGTTAATCCCTGATGCGGATTGGCTGATTTATCATGCCGGCAGTGGTATGGCATCCCAGGCGCTTAGCAGTGGCGTGCCCTCTATATTAATTCCTACGCATTACGAGCAGTTATTTACTGCTGAGGCGCTTGCTACTCGGCAGTTAGGTTATGTATTAAATCCACATTGGGGCGCGGCGCAAATAGAAGCTACCGTTCGGCAGGCACTGCACGATACAGAAATAAAAGTGCGTTGCCTGCAGGCTATTAATAACACGCAAAAACGAGGGGAAGCGGAGTTAGTGGCGCGGATTAATCAGATTGCCTGCCGCTTAGCCCCATGAGGCTTCCTGGTTATTATTCTGTGTGCGGATAACGCAAAAGTGCGCATCCTTTATGCTATTTCTCGGCGTTCGCGGCTCAAATTATGCGCAAGAAAGTTTTCAAATTGGCGCGCTGACATAGGTTTGCCAAATAAATAACCTTGCCCTTCGCTGCAGTGTTCCTGTTGTAAAAAATTATATTCAGAATCAGTTTCTATACCTTCGGCAATAGCTTCTAAATCAAAATTGCGTGCCATATCTAAAAGGGCACGCACGACCGAAGCATCACGTTTTGATGTGGAAATACCGCGCACAAATGATTGGTCTATTTTAATGCGTGTGAGTGGATAGGATTTTAATAGGCTCAATGAAGCGTAACCGGTACCAAAGTCATCAAACGCTATGCCTACGCCGTAATTATGCAGGCGCGTCAAATCTTCCAGAATTAAATCCTCATTAGCTAATACGATATTTTCGGTAACTTCTAATTCCAACGCTTCCGGCGGCAGACCGTGGCGCGTAAGCGTGGCGAATACGTCATCAGCTAAATCGCCAGCGTAGAACTGAGCACCACATAAATTAATGCCAATGCGAAACTGCGGATAAAAGCGGCGGCGCCATTGAGCGGCTTGGGCGCAGGCTTCGTTCAGTACCCAAGCCCCTACGGCCGCCGCCAGCGGGCCGTTTTCTAGCGTGTGAATAAAGCTTGCTGGTGTAAGCAGCCCACGCTCTGGATGGTGCCAGCGAATTAATGCCTCGGCACCGGTTATTGTGCCGTTGGCAATATTAATTTGCGGCTGATAAAACACGAGAAATTCGCCGCGATCCACCGCCCTGTGCAGCTCCAGACCATATAGCCTGCGGCTTACTGCTTGTTGGCGCAGGCTGGCATTGAATAAGCAGGTGCGGTTGGGACCGCTGGATTTCGCTTTAAATAAAGCTAGATCTGCATTGCTAACCAGTTCGATTGCTTCTTGAGCGTGTTTCGGTGCCAGTGCCAGGCCGCAACAGGCGGAAATGCGCACCTCTTGGTCGTTCAGGCAAATCGGTTCTGCAATTGCAGCCGTTAATCGGTTGGCCAGATTTAACGCTCCAGCTTCGTTATTAATGTGCACGGCTAAAACGGCAAATTCATCGCCACCAATGCGCGAGACTAAATCGTCATCGGCAAGATTAGCTTTAAGCCGCGTGGCGATCTCGCGCAACATGGCATCACCAAAGCCGTGGCCTAAAGTATCGTTAATGTCTTTAAAGCCATCGATATCAAATACCAATACTGTGGCGTTCGGCGTTGAACTTACTAAGTGATTTTCAACGCAGTGGTAAAACATGCCTCGATTGGCAAGGCCGGTTAAAGCATCTGTGGTGTTTTGTTGATGTAAGTCTTCTTCCTGTTGGCGGCTGCTGAGGTCTTTTATTATCGCTTCAAACCTCATTTGGCCGGCCTCACGCCACGCTAATAACACTAAGCCTACGGAAATTTCACTGCCGTCGTTTTTGCGGATTTGAACTTCGGCGGGGAGTTGCAGGTGTTCTAATGAACCGAGTTGTGAGGCCTGGTCGATTAATGAAACAAAGCGCTTGCGTTCATGCTCGGCCAGCAAAAGGTGAAATTGCAATTGAGTTTTTTGTTCCAGCGGGCAGCCGAAGGCATCGGCAGCGGCCTGATTCCATTCAAGCAGCTTTAACTGTTCATCAAACCAGATAACCGCCGTCGAAAGGCCATTAGCATAGGAGTCAAACGGCGGCCGCGAGCGAGCGCTGGCCACTTCAATACGCCGTAGCTCCAGTCGGTCTGAGGCCATTTTGGCCAGCTCATACAGGCGCTGGGCATCGACCTCGGAGAATTCCGGATGCGGTTGATTATCTAAAACACACAATGCACCCAGGGCAAAACCTTCTGGTGAGCGCAGTGGCACGCCGGCATAAAAGCGCACGTGTGTTTGACCGGTAACCAAGGGATTATCATAAAAGCGTGAGTCGTGGCTCGCATCGGGTACAACCATAACGCCGCCTTGATTTATTGCGTGAGCGCAAAAAGATACATCGCGGCGCATATCTACTTCGCCGACTCCGACGCTAGCGGCAAAAAATACATGGTCGTTGCCAATCATATTTACGGCCGCGACCGGCATACCAAACATATGGGAAGCAATTTGCACGACAGGGTCGAGACTTTTGAGCATCTGTTCTTGTTCAAAGCCGTAGCGAGCAAGGGCCTTTAACCGCTCGGGTTCATTGGGGAAAAGTGTCGGGCACTTCATGTTGCCTCCTCAGCTGGGCTTTTTTTCTTCTAATCAGCAATATCGATGGAGTATAGAAAGATTATCGCCAGTGGAAAGAAAACTTACCAAATAAGTGCAACATTGAGCGGGTTAAGTGAGTTGGCGCTTTTTTAAAGTTTAAAAGGATCTATAGGCGCCGCACAGATAGACTTTTTATAAAGATATGTATTAGAGATAAAAACATTTGGATTTGCGCACCGATAGAATCGGACAACACTTGGTTTATCTGTGTGATTTTTTATTCGATTTTTTGTTACGAATATTTTTTGGATTTCCAGATATTAAGTTTGCAAAATTGCTTCAAGCTTAATCAGCCGTTCGCGTGTGTTTATGTGTACGCAAGTTTTATTCTTAGCGCCATATTTGCGTAACAATAGCCGTTTTTACATCCCTTTGAGCAGCATGGCTTCAAACTCTTGTGCCGGAACTGGCTTGCTGAAGTAAAAACCCTGAATTTCGTCGCAACCGTTTTGCTGCAAGAAATGATTGTGTTCTGCGGTTTCAACCCCTTCGGCAATTACCTTGAATTCAAGGCTGTGAGCGAGTGAAATGACGGCGCGCACGATAGCCGCGTCTTCCGGGTCTGTGAGCATGTCGCGCACGAACGACTGATCGATTTTAAGCGTGTCGACGCGAAAGCGTTTGAGGTAGCTGAGGCTTGAGTAGCCGGTGCCGAAATCGTCAATGGATAACTTAACGCCGATTTTGCGCAGTTGGCCGAATGTGGCTATGACTTTTTTAACGTCTCTGGCAATTAGGCTTTCGGTGAATTCTAACTCCAGTTGCTCAGGCGCAAGACCCGTTTGTTGCAGGGTTCGAATCACCCAACTGGCTACATCCTGCTGCAAGAACTGCCGTGCAGATATGTTTACGGCGACGCAGGTTGGACTTGCGCAGCTGTCATTCCAGGCGCGGGCTTGAGCGCAGGCGGTGCGCAATACCCAATCACCGATAGGAACTATAAGGCCTGAATCTTCGGCGATCGGGATAAATTGATCCGGCGAGACGTTGCCGAGTTTAGGGTGATGCCAACGCAGCAATGCCTCACAGCCCACAATGCGCCCGCTGGCGAGATTGACCTTGGGCTGAAATGCCAGCTGGAACTGATCCTCCGCGACCGCTTCGCGCAAGTAATTTTCAAGTGTCACCCGCCATTGGGTCTCGGCGCTCATTTCTGGCGTAAAAAATTGATAGGTATTGCGGCCGAGCTCTTTGGCCCGATACATAGCTACATCGGCGTTGTCGATTAGCATCTCAGGAGTATCACCGTCGTGGGGAAACACGCTGACGCCAATACTGCCGGACAGATGCACTTTACGGTTGTCAACGAGGATCGGGCAGTCCAGGCTTTTCACAATTTTTTCCGTGGCAATGTAAACATCAGCGGAGCTGTGCAAGCCGGTGAGCAGGATTAAAAACTCATCGCCGCCGTGGCGTGACACCGTATCGCCCTCGCGCACCAAAGCTGACAAGCGCTCAGCGGCGGCTTTTAACACAGCGTCGCCAAACGAATGACCGTAGCCGTCGTTAAGAACCTTAAAGCGATCTAAATCTAAATAAAGCAGAGCTAGCTGAAGTCCGGAGCGGCGGGCGTGGCGAATCGCTTGGACAATGCGATCCATAATTAGCGTGCGGTTGGGCAGACCGGTGAGATCATCGTGCGTCGCCAGATAACGGATGCGCTCTTCCGCATGTTTGCGCTCGGAGATATCGTCGATAAATAGCGTGTGTACGTCCTGGCCGCCACTTTTAAACGCGGCCACGCGAAACTCAGCATCGAAAACCCCATGGCGACCGATAAATTGCTGCGTGCTCAGCTCGCGAGCAGCAAGCATCGATGTCCATGGGCCGGAGCCATCGTTGATGAATACCACCTGCATTATGTTTTGGCCGATCACCTGCTCGCGGCTGAGACCAAATAAGCGCTCGGCCGCTCGGTTCCACTCAATGACCGCGAGCTTTTGGTCGACACTTAAAATGGCGGTATTCGTGGAGTCGAAAATAACGCCTTTTAACATCAGTGAAGCGGCTTGCTGTTCTTTGCTTTCAATAAACTGGCTGACCACTATTCTCATGTGATCGAGAGCTTGTCCGAGTAGTTGTGTCTCGCGAAACTGCCCGGCGTTGCTAGCGCCAGAAGGGGCAGGCACAGGCAGTTGATTTAAGCCGATTTTGACCAGCTGTCGCTCAAGCTCCGCCAGAGGCTCGCTAAAACGACGGGCCATGCGCATGGAAACGAACACAAGCCCTAGCGCGATCAGCAGACCCATGGCACCTACTTGATATAGCTGGCGCAACAGCAGAGCGTTGATAAATGGGGTGGGACGCGAGGTGACCAATAGCCAAGAAAGGCCGCCTTTGAGTTTCAACCGGTTGGCCGCCACCCAGTGCTGATCTGTCCCCAGCTGCATTTTTTCCACGAATACACCTTCGGGTATTGATAACAGCGGTTTGAGTTCGGGAGTAATTTCTAGCGGTTCCTGCTTAATGTGCGAGGCGCCAATCAGTCGAGGTGTATCGCTAAGCTCCACCACCTGAATACGCGTGTGATATTCGCTCTCTAAGTTGCGTAAAAAACGGTTGAGGGCGGGCAGGTCAAAGTCGCTGTCGAGCACGCCGAGCAAATGGCCATCCTTATTGCGCAGCACCTTCACGTAACTAAATCCCCACAGGGATTCGCTGTGATCTCCATGCACGATCCAGCGGTAGGTGGGCATCCAGGTTTCGCCGCTCGGGCTGTTCAGCGCCGCTTGATAAAAGGGGCGAGTGCGCGGGTCGTAGTCGTAGCCGGTTAACTCCGAGTGGGGCACAAAGCCTTCGTTGGTTTGCAAGTAATTGCGAGTGATCAGGCTGGCTCGTGTTTGATCACCTGCACCTGCGCCGGGAAATAACCAGAGCAAAATCTCGCCTTTGGCCGTTCGCTCCAGATTGCCGTATTCGCCAGTCGCGGCCAGTACTATGCCGAGGTAACTGAGTTCCGGCCGCTGTTCAAAGGCGGCCAATGAGCGCTCAATCGTTGCGCGCAATGTGGAGGAGGAAATCTCTGGCGCCCGTGCAGCGCGCTCGGCGGACTCACCGGTCATCTCCGCTGCTCGAATTAAAATATTCAAGCGCTCGGTGGTGCGCGCAAGCGTTTCCTGGGCCTCAAGCTGTGCCGCCTGGTTAGTACTTGTGAAGCTCTGCCAGGCCATGCCGACAAGCAGAACCACTTCTAGCACTATGACCAGCCCCACGACATTAACCAGTAATGCGCGATTAAACGAAGGCGCTTGTTTGGGTATAAGGTTACGCAACGACGGTAGAAACGACTTAGCCTGTGTATTCATGATCACCTGTTACGCAACTAAAATTTATGCGCGGATACCAGTAAAACAAATGCGGTGTGAAATAGCTTCATGTGTAAGTTTAGAATTAGCAAAACTGCCGCCTGCTGACATAATCACAAATTCTGTAGCAACGCAAATACCGGAAATCCGCTGGACACAAAGCGCGTAAATTTTTATTAGTCTGCACATTCATGGCGCGCGCTGCACCTATTGTTAGCTTGTGGACGTAGTTGAGCGCGCTCGATTCTACGGGCGCAGCTTGATACTGTCATGGCAACTTAAAGCTGTAACCCCGGGGTGATAATAGCTGTTTTTACTATTTATGCAGATAAATCGTTATCGGCAAAAATGTGCGCTGTCTGCTCAGGCGAGGCCCTACTGTGCATTTGATATCGATTAAAATTTTTAAACGGCTTTTCTACCTGTTCGATTTGCGTACGTTTATTCAGGTGGTGGAGTTAAATGTACGCAATTTCCCATGCAGGCAACGCGTAAAAATATCGCCGGCATGACCGTATATGTGTTAAATCGATTTTATTATCGAGTAGTGTTAATGCATGAAATGACAGCTGTTTACGGCGTGATTAATGTGTGTCAGAACTTGTTATAAAAATTCTATCTTGGCGATAAATAAGCAAAAAAAGCAGCCCGCAGGCTGCTTATAGAGAAGTGTGAACGGCTTATTTAGTGGCAAATCGCCAGGTGGGGCTGTCCGTTGTACCGCCTTTGCCATCTTCGGTTATGAGTTTCCAAAAATACGCTTGGCCGGTTTTTAGATACGTCGGCGTAAAGCTTGCGATATCAGTTTGTAACGGCAACAGCGTGCAACGATCAAACGTGAGTTTTTCACCGGAGGCCCAGAGGCAGAAGCGATAATTTAAGCGGTCGCCGTCTTTATCCGCAGTCGGTTTCCAATTAAACGTAATTTTCTCGCCTAAGTCGGTTTGGTTATTTTTCGGGTAGAGCAATTCCACCGGCAGAGGTGCATTGTTGGCCTGCAGTTGTTCAACCTGTAAATAGGGCTTAGCAAATGCAGGATCCGCAGTTGTGGCCACATCCTGCGTGCAGTCTTTGCGCATTACCGTGTTTTTAACGTTCGCGCAGTATTGCTGAGCGAGTTTAAGCTCCATAGGTTTTACCGGTGGTTTATCGGCGATACCGGGGACTTTAGGGATATAACAGTTCTTCGCGCCTTCTTTGGGCCAGCCACCTAATACAAAGGTTTTGCTGCTGGTGCCATAGGCGTAATCGAACAAACTGGTTTTATCGTCGACGCGCCAGGCGTCGGCAAATTTGCTGTACAGCGTGTAGAAGCGGTCGGTAACACTTGCTGGCATGGCCCCAAGCTGATCGCCCATGGGCAGAGCAGGCAGCCAATTGCCTGGGGCAACCGAGCCCATAATGCCATCGGTGGCGCGCGCGTTGTGCACATCTACGGCTAGGTACCACACCTGGTAATAGTCCCAAAAGTAAGGGGTAATCACCACTTGAGTGCCGCCGGGGAATTCCACTTGCAGGCCGCCCGCTACTGGCGTGCTAATGATGCGACCGCCATTGGGCAGATTTATGCCGCTACTGGTTAAGCGAATGAGCTTACCGTCTATACGCAGCTGCATGCCTTTAGGGTCCGGCTCTCCGCTGATATTGGGCTGATAGCTAATGCGCTGTCCCGCAACCCTCAGCGCAACAGCTGTGTTTAAGCTGGGGCAGGCGCTCACACCAGTGTTGGGATCAGTCAGGGGAACTTCGGCTCCGAACGGAGTTTGCCGCACTTGGATTTCCTCGTTTATACCTTTGAGCAGCACAAATTCACCAGTGCTTTGAAAGTCAAAATGCTTATTGTTAACCGTCGTGATGTGCGGGTCGCCGATGGTGAGCGGGCTGCCACCGACAATCCAGCGGCGCACGGTTTCTTGGTCAGTTTTGCTCAATGCCGGGCCACCGCACGGCATCATGCCGAATGGACACTCTTCGCTAGTATCGGTGATACGGCCGTATAGATAACTGGTGGCCGGATTGTTCGTGACCAGGTCGGTGGCAAAATCATGCGAGCGAACCAAGCGCTCACCAAAGGGTGCGCTGTCATTTTCAGAAAAATTCAAATAAGCCGCGCCGAATTCGGAAACCGGCGGATAGTTCAAGCCGCCGTGGCATTCAATACAGCTCTTGTTAAAAATGCGCTGTACATCTGTATATGTAGGCACATCGTTAATGCCGGGCAGTGTGGCAAGGGTGGCATTGACGGCGGGAATTAAGCTTGCACAACTGGTGGGTGCGCTTAAGCCGCTGATCGGTTCTGCCGCGAGGGTTGCTTCAATTTGATTGGTCAGCGGAGTGCTATAGGTGCCGAACACATCGGCAAACGTATAAGTGCGTGAACGGCCGCGCACGCTCATCGACCATTTATCTACGGATACGCCAAGTGGTTCTAAAAAGAAGCGATAGAGCGCGACCTTGTTGGTGTTGCTGCCGTAGTCTTCCCGGTCAACGTATTTGCCACCCATAATTGTTGCATCCGCACTAAAGCCTGCGGTTGGGCGGCGGAACACTTCCTGGCGAATACGGCCCAGATCCGCAAGCGTGCCGAGGCTTGTAGCTGCGCCATATTCCTGAATTAATCCGTTACCGCCACCGGGCAAATAAATATCCCCCGTGCGCGAGAGATTTAGTTTTTGCACGTCTGCTTTGCGGCGCGGCAAGCTTTGAGCGCGAGTGCGGGTATCGGCCACTATGTCGTTAATAGTCATACCTGCGCGAGCGGTAAAAAAAGCTTGATTTGCCGTCAAGGCAGTTCCGCTTGTGCTCACTACCTGATTAGTACCGGCATTAATACTTAAGCAGCCTTTGTTAATGGCCAAGGCGATCGGGCGTACATCTATGGGCACACTTCCGGTAGCGTATCGATGGCTAGCAACTTCATCAGCCACGCGCTGTTGATTGAGATTACCGTCGGCGCCACCGAGCAAATCAAATAATTGTACGGCGCGTCCCTCGTCGCTCGTTGGCGTCAGCGAATGGTGAAGAGTTAAAAAGCTGCCCCCTTGATTGACCGTCGTTGCGGGCAACACGGTGTTGTTGGCAAAACCATAATTCACACTGGTCGTACCGCTGCCTGCGATGGCAGGTTCGGTAAATACTGGCGAGAAGGGATCAAAGCCAAACACGATCCGGCCGTCATTGGCGCCGCCAGATAAACGGGTAATAGTGTGGGCAGCTGTTACTCCTGGCGGTTGTAACTGCAATTGTTCCAACACCGCGCGCACCGGTTCATTGCTGCGCCAATTCCATAAATTAAAAATTTTGCGAAAGGCCGCAGCCTCTACGGAGCCTTGATAAATACGGTCGCGGTTGAACGGCATCAAACCGCCCCAGCTATCGTACGAATCCCAATTGGGTTTGTTTTTAGCTTTGACTAAGCCTGGCGGCACACCGGTTGTGCCGGGGTCCATGCTGAAGTTCAGTACATTGCGCGTGGAGTGACAGCGCGTACATTTATCGTCATCTACCGCTACGCCGCGGCTGCGCGCGGGCACCTCGCCCATGGCGGGCACAGGGGCCAGTACAATTTCATGGAAGCGAAAGTTTTTCTCCGCCGCATCCCACTGCATATATTCAATAGCGTTCGGGTGCGCACCAGGGTAGGCGCTGTGTGTGGCAAGGCCGAGACTAAATACAGCCTGCGCATTGGCATTGGGCAAAAGAATACGCGGCATGGCGGCGGTGCCGGTTTGCAAACTCTCCGAGCGCGACATTAATAGCCAGTTTTGTTTAAATTCCGCCGGTAACGCGCTAATAAATTGCGCCGGTGTAGTGATTGAAGGGTTATCAGTTAAAAACGTTTGAATCGCCGTGGGGGTGAAACTTGCCAATGCCGGAATCGGCGTTAGCGGTGTAAACAGTGCCCGCACCGAACGGGCCGAGCTGGTGTTCACCATACAGCTCCCGTTCCCGCTGCAGTCGCCCTCCCAGCCTGCAAACATAGAGGCACCTGTAGCAGTGGCCGTAAGTGTTACATTCAACCCCGAGCCATAAGCCTCGTCGCAATCGGCACCACAATTAATGCCTGGCATGCTGGAGATAACCGTGCCGCTGCCGAGGCCTTGTTTCATCACTTTTACATTGGCCGCCTGGGCGCCTTGCACGAGGCTTGCGCCCCAAACTAAAACACTCAACACCATCGGCCAACTCGGCCGTGTGCGGTTTTTATTCAATTGATTTTGCATAATCCTTCTCCACGAACAAATAAAAAAATAGCGCCTGTTACATTCAATATGTTTAAGGCGCTCACTTAACTGGCAATAAGGCGGCGTAGTAATACGCCGTAGCATGCCCGCTGATAGTGGCCTGGTGTGAAGAGATAGATCTGTGTGCAAATGGCTGCGGTATTTGTGAAATTTTCACCATCACGCAATTTATGGGAACTTTTTTAAGTTTTAATCGTTGGGCCGACTATAGAAGCTGAATGTTAACTTCCAGCGAGCATAAATATGCATGGTAGCGGCGGCTGTTTCAGAAGGACTTTTACGGTAACAGCTCGGATATTCACACTATTTAAATTAGATGTGAAATAAAAAAACATTTGTTCTACAAGTATTCGAGAAAATTAAACGGACCTATTTCTAAATTGAATTACCTTTTTAAAAGCGCTTCGCATTGGATAGATCCAGACGGCGTACTCAATCGCTGTACTAATAGCAACTCGGTTCTACTCACCCCGGTGTGTGTACTTATAATTAGGTTCCGACAGGACGAATATCGGATTCAATACTTATGCGTCAGTTTATCCGCCACCCCATTTCCATTCCTATTCACGTGCACCCTATAGACACCCCTAGCGCACAGGTGGCTGTGCAGAACCTCAGCACAGGTGGGTTGTGTTTTGTTACCGATACGCCTGTGGCTGTAGGTTCGCTTGTAGAATTTATTATTCCTAATCTTGAGCCGGATTATCACGGCGATGGCATAGTCGTCTGGCGCAAAGACCAAGCGCCGAATTTATTTTCCGTCGGCATGTGTTTTATTACCGATGACGAATATTATCGAACCCGCATGGTAGAACAGGTGTGTAATATTGAAGCCTATCGCAAACAACTGGCCCAGCAGGGGCGCGAGTTAACCCCGGAAGCTGCTGCGGAAGAGTGGATTGCGCAATATGCAGCTAAATTCGACGAATCGAATTCGGCTAATCAGCTGTAAATTAGCTTTTAGCTAATAAGCGATTATTAATTAAAATAATTTCTGCGGTGATAAGCCGCTAGGCAGATAAAATCTGCGGATGGGTTAGTTATTTTTTTACAAAAAAGGCCGATTGCATAATGCAATCGGCCTTTTATTTTTAACTGTTTTACCTTAATAGTTAAAACAGTTGCGCTAAGGGTACTAAGGTGCCGGAGGGCAATTTACACGTTCAGCGTCCACTACCACATCGTCAATGTAGACGGTGCGTGGCTTGCTGGTGTCGTGATATTGATCGACACCTATATGCAGTTTGTTAAATGTAGATGGGCCCGACCAAATATCATCCAATGGATGGCCTGCACAACCTGCGATACCTTCTGCGCCCACCGCTTTGTCTTTAACACTCATATCCAATTTGGTGCCATTTAACCAATAGGTCAGCGTATTGGTTGAAGCATCAAAACGCCATTCAAAACAGGCCCAGGTATTTTTAGGGACGGCAACATGGTTAGCGTGGCTGTAGCAATCGGTAAGAGGCACGCCGTAGGGATCGGTATCGTAATTGGCCATAAAGCTTTCATTAGCGCCGTCCACACGGGCGCGGTAAATAGCCTTATTAGCAACAGTGAGCCTTGATGTGGCCAGTAAATTAGCCGGGCCAGACGCTTCAACAAATGTGAAATCACCAGCATTTCCTTCAGCTACCGGGGTTTTCAGCATCAAACGGCCGTAATGGTTTTTAGTTAAACTTGCGAATGCGCTCAGATCCAAATCAACACCGTTGAAATTAAGTTTGCCGCCTGCGCCAGATACTTTTAGCGATTTACTGCCAGATAGTTTTTCTTCAGTGCTGAGCGCTACCGTGCCCACACTCGTCCAGCGACTGTTAATTGTTGCTTCTTCAAAATCCTCACACACAACACCTGTGCCAGCGCTGCAGGTCGCTTTTGTGGGTACGGTAAAGCCCGCTTTAATGTATGCAGCTACGTCAGCGGCGCATTGACCCGGACAAGTGCCTGCGGCGCCCTGTGGCATAAAGGCTGCGATATAACCCTCTAAGCTGTATGCCGTACCATTTTTGCTGCGCACTACAGCATTGGTATTTAACGCGGGAACAGCCGCACCTGCTACACCGTGGCAGCTGGCGCATTTAGTATCGAAATAGGTTTTACCGCTGGACAGGTTGCCTGTTAATCCACTGGCGGCGAGCACAATCGGTGGTTCACCTGCTAGAGGGAGTATGGGTGCAGCAGCGTAACTGCCGCAATTATTGCCTTCAAACAAGCCTACGTTATCTAGCGACACACCTACGGTGCTTTTACCTAAATTAAAGGCTAGGCGAGCTGTATCGTCGCTGGTTTCAGCTGCGAATGTGTATTTGAAGGGTTGATAGCTGTCAGTTAAATCAGCATTTTGCGTACCTTTGATCAAACTGCCGTAATCAGGGCCAGCGGCATCAATATCAAAACCGATAGAGCGAGCTGCTTCGGCTTTCGCATCAAAACAAATTGTGTAGGTCGTGCCTTGTTTGAGGGCGGTGGGGTGATACAACTGTACTTGCCAGGCCTCAGCAGAGGCCGTTGTGATAACAGCTTTAAATTCATTGGTGTAAGTAAGCGTGGCACCTGTGGGGTTGTCACCGAAATTCATTTTACCTGAGGCAAAAGTGCCATCGCTGGTGAGTAGATTCGCCGCGACAATCCCGCTGGATGAGCTTGAGCTGGAACTTGATGAACTACTCGAAGAGCTGGAGGAAGAACTGCTTGACGAGCTTGATGTTTTGCCAGAACTGGAAGAGCTAGAAGACGAACTGCTCGAAGAGCTGCTGTAGGGCGGGTTATTGGATTTGCTGCCGGAGCCACATGCAGCCAATGAACTGGTTAATACCCCAGCCATTAACAGGTGCACCCAGCGATCAGTGTTTAAGAGAGCCATATCAATACCTTTTTGTACTTGGTCTATTAGAAGTGCTAGCGCCACTAAAATGCCCGCCTGCTAAATACTGCACGCAGAAACAGAGCAAAAGGAGCTACATGAACTGTTGCCGTGTTATAGGTCTTAGAAGCAACGGCGCCACGTTAAAACTTCTCGGGTTAAAGTGCCAGCGGCTTATTGCTTCTCGGGTAAATTTAGTGCGCGATGCAAAGCAGTTCTGTATTCGTGGCCGTATCCAGGCACGCTTTATTAGCAGTACGCTGGTGCAAAGCAGATTAATCTGCGAAATTGAATAAAATTAATGCGCGCCTTTTGGTGCGCAGTACAGATAAATTACTAGTCCGATAGTAAAGTCCAACGCCTAGATTTAGTCATTGCATGCGCGTGATTTTATGTTTGCGTTATTTTAGCTTTTTATCGTGCATTCAATTAATGAAAATGTTTTTAGCGAAAAAAAGCCAGCTGATTATCGTTATTAATATTTAGGATTAGCTTCGACGTAATTTTGCAGCCATTCAAGAGCGGGCCGGGGTGTGTTGTTGTCATTTAATAGATTGGCGCCGCTGACAAATTGCGCACGGGCAATATAACCCCAAAAAGTAATACCGTGCACGGCAGGATGGTTGTAAAAAATAGGTAATTGCTGTTGCATAACTGCCAGCTGTCGGGCGTCATCTTCCTCGCCAATTTCCCATTCGGAGATATATAACGGCAAGCCAACAGAGGCGATTTTAGCCAGGCTAGCCGCAAGTGTTTGTGCGCTTTCATCTTCTAAATTATGCGCTTGTACACCTATGGCATCGACAAATCCACTTGCGACAATCGGTGTAACCCAGTCAATAAATTTATCCGTATCAGCACTTAATAACGGGTAATCATCCAAAATCAGTACTGCGCCTGGGCAATATTCTCGCGCCCATTTAAATGTTTGCATAACCCAATCCTTACCTAATGCATTGGCAAATACCTGTGTGTTGGAATGCCCAGGCATTGCGTTTTGCACAACGTTAATCATCGGCGTGTTGGGGTAGCGTGCGCAGTAATCTTTAATCCAGGTTTGTATCTCTTCGGCCAGGTTTTTAGCTGGCAAACCACTCACCCAGGCCGGAGAACCATTGGGTGAAATTAAAGCATTGGCTTTCAGAGGTACTTTTTGCCGTGCGGCGAACTCATAAAGTGCATCAAGTCTTGCCCAGTTGTATTGATTGCGCGTGTGTTCAACTGACAGCCAGAAGCCATCACTTTCTGGCGTAAGCTGCTGCCAATAATTTGCAAAATCATCGCGGCTTGTACTCTTACCGGCATGATTGCCGATGAAAAATTCCGGTAACTCAGGCTTGGGCGTAGAATTTGTAGTGCCGCCGCAGGCACATAGTATTGATGTGATAACAACAAAACCTGCTGTAAATAGATGTTTGCGAAGTCTAGCGGGTGAGAGTCTGAACATTGTGTTGACCTATTTTCGCAACGGCGGTAGTGGTTAAGAAGTTCGCTGATGATACGCGCGTCAAAAATACCGAAATGACTACCTTTGCACATTTCTCTGACAAATATAGTAGCGCGATTGGCTACAATAGCCCGCCCCCTTACGCTATAGCTCGCGAACTAATTTGCAGTCACGAATTATAAATAATTAATGTACCAAAAGCTCTCTTAGTGCTGCAGATGACTTAAGAATAGTTAATTAAAAAGAACAGCTTGGTTTGTAAATAATTACTTGTCCGCGTTGCGTATAAACATTGTGCGCCTAAGCAAATAGGAAATCCTTATGCACAAATACCAAACGTTATTATGTGTCGGCGTCACTTTGTTCGCATTTGTTGGGTTGGTCGGTTGCGGTGGTGCAACACTTCCCAATAGTGCTTCGTCTAGCTCAAGTGGAAGTTCGTCAAGTAATTCATCGTCTTCCGGCTCTTCAAGCAGCGGTGCAATTTCAGCAATTGAACATGCTTTTTTTGTTGGTAATACCTCAACAAGCGGCGAGGTGCGTAATGATTTTAATCAGTATTGGAATCAAATAACGCCGGAGCTGGAAGGCAAGTGGACATCAGTTGAATCCTTGCGAGATATTTACAATTGGAATGCGCTGGATCGTACGTACAATTATGCAAAACAAAATGGCATTTTATTTAAGCAATCTTCGTTTGTGTGGGGGGCATCAGCGCAAGCCTGGCTTATCAATTTGAGCGCGAGTGAAACCGCTGAAGAAATTGAAGAATGGATAAGCGAGTTCTGTAATCGCTATCCGGACACTGACATGATAGATGTGGTTAATGAGGCAACACCTGGGCATTACCCAGCTTCATTTGCACGAAAAGCGTTTGGTGAAAATTGGATTACCAAAGTATTTCAATTGGCGCGGCAACATTGCCCTCGTTCTGTATTGATATTAAACGATTATTACATCATCAGCTGGGACCATGAAAAGTTTATCACGATGGCAAAACCGATAGTCCAATCCGGCTATGTAGATGTTCTGGGTTTGCAGGCGCATGGGCTGGAGGATTTTTCAGCTGAGCAGATTAAAAGTCGGTTGGATAATCTTTGGGACCAACTGCATGTACCTATGTATATCACCGAGTATGATCTGAATATCAGCGACGACGAAAAACAATTGCAACAAATTCAGGCACAATTTCCGGTTTTTTATAATCATCCTCATGTAAAAGGCATTACGCTCTGGGGTTACATATACGGCAAAACCTGGGTGCCCAGCAGCGGGCTAATACGGCAAGACGGCACATTTCGCCCGGCCATGACCTGGCTTATGAATTATATAAAACAAAATCCCAAATAACGTTACGTTTTCCCCGAAAGCCATCTATAGGTAGGGTTGAGGTTTATGGGTAAATCTTCGTTGGCAAATGCTCATTGGTGAAAACTGCACTACATTATTAGGTATTAAATAAATATGAAAAGACTTATTTTGATTATTGTAACTGCGGTTATGGTCTTGTTGGGATGCGCTCACAATGCTGCCTCCGGCTCAAGCGCCTTTAAAACTGTGGCGGTTTCATCTGCTGGGCTCGGCACTTATCAATTAATTAAAAGCCCAGATGAACATCTTCACGTCCAACTATCTTTATCTGCAAAAGGCGCGATTAGTTATAACATTCGCTACAACGAAAATAATCTCGTACTTAATTCTACCCTAGGCTTGGAGTTAAAAAACAATACATTTGTAGCGGGTTTAACGCTTAAAAATGCCTCGCAAGGCCGTTTAGTCCAAGATAATTATTCACTGCTACATGGGAAAAAACGCACGATTTCATATACCGCTAATGAGCGAATATTTAGATTTGCAAATGAGCGCCAAAATGAAATTGAGATAGTATTTCGCGTTTCAAATGATGGTGTTGCTTTTAAGTATCGTTTGGTTGCTAAGGATTCTGCACTGCAAAGTTTTGTGCAAGAGCTGACACAATTTACCTTTCCCTCTGAGGCACGCGCATGGCTGCAGCCTGTTGCGGTGGCGCAAACCGGCTACGCCAATACAAATCCTTCTTATGAAGAATATTATCAGATGGATATAGCTGCGCAGTCGCCACCAGCTTCTGCTGCGGGCTGGGCATTTCCTGCATTATTTCGTGTCGGTGATAGCTGGCTTGCCATTACTGAGGCGGGCATGAATGGCAGTTTTCACGCATCGCGCCTGCAAGCCAGCGCTATGGCTGGGTGTTATGCTATTGGGCAACCGATGCCTGCGGAGGTGTTTACCGGCGGCGGTTTATTAGCGAAGAATTCGGCATCGCTTGAAACACCCTGGCGCATTATTGCTATTGGTAGCTTGGCCAATTTAATGGAATCTACTTTAGGCACAGATTTGGCTGACCCTGCGATAAAACCTATGGATTTTGCAAAGCCAGGCTTTGTTGCCTGGAGCTGGGCGATGCTAAAAGATGATGCTACTCGCTATGATACACAGCGAAAATTTATCGACTACGCTGCGCAAATGCACTGGCCGTATGTATTAATTGACGCCTTATGGGATACACAAATAGGCAAAAAGCGTATTGCGCAGTTGGCGCAATACGCGGCAACCAAGGATATTGGAATTATTCTTTGGTACAACTCATCTGGCGACTGGAATGCCACACCGCAAACTCCAAAAAATATACTCACTGATCGGCAACGCCGGTTAAAGGAATTTGCTTGGTTAAAGCAAGCTGGAATTAAGGGCTTAAAAATAGATTTTTTTGCCGGTGATGGACAATCAATAATGGCTTATTACAATGAGCTTGCGCGCGACGCATCTGATTTTAATTTAATGTTGAATTACCACGGCGCTTCTCTGCCCAGAGGGTTATCGCGCACTTATCCTAATATAATGACAATGGAAGCGGTAAAAGGCTTCGAATTTATTACATTTTCGCAACAGGCTGCGGATGCAGCCCCCAGTCATATGGCGATGCTGCCTTTTGCTCGCAACCTATTTGATCCTATGGATTTTACACCCACAGTATTTTCAAATATTAAAGATATTAAAAGGCATACCACTAACGGTTATGAGCTCGCATTGAGTGTATTGTTTTTATCTGGCTGGCAGCACATTGCGGAAATCCCCTCTGGCATGGCAGCTGTTCCTGAGTATGTAAAAAACATACTCAGTGATATTCCTGTAAGCTGGGATGAAACGCGTTTTATTGATGGCTTCCCCGGAAAATATGCCGTAATCGCGCGACGTAAGGCTGATCATTGGTATGTGGCGGGAATCAACGCGGAAAGTACTTCTACGGATCTTACGTTGAATTTAGATTTCATCTCCACCACCGGTGAGATAATTACCGACGGCCCTGCTAAAGCGGAATTTACCCGTCACTCTGTCCAGCCCAGCCAAAAAATTCAAATTAAAGTAAAACCGTTTGGCGGTTTTTTGATGAAGTTTTAGCAAATGTTAACGCCATTTAGATGGAGCTGGAAACTTATGGCGATGCCGAAAACCATCTACTAAAAAAGCTCTGGGGTTTAATTGATGCGACGATATGTTGCGTTGAGGTAAAACGGTATTTTATTTTGAAAGTTAAAGACGCCGACCACAACCCGTTGGTGTACAAAAAGCATATGGAGATGGTGTTTGGCGAAATAGAGGCCTGCATCAGCAAAATAATTTCGCACATTATCCCGCTTGCTACCGCCCATGTGACGGTGAGAGAGCAAGCGGGATTTTAACCAAAAGCAATTATTACAACTCTAAGCGCCCACCAATTGAAAATTGCTGTGAGGAGAAATTCTCATAGCCGAGGGTTTGTTGTGCGGTAATAAATGCGCTGAAACCATTCGGAAATACCGCGCTGGTGCCGAGGCTTACTTGGTAATAGCTGGAATCAAATTCTTCAGGCGTCATAACAAATGCGGATTGGCTTAACGGGCCATAGGCAAAAGTGCCGGTGACAGGATCTTTGCTGCTGGAGGTTTGGCTAATAAAGTTGGCGCCGGCTGTGGGGATTAATACACCCCAGCTAAAATTTAACGCGTATTGACCTTGTAGGCCTAAATCAATTTTAGTTTGTTCTTCTTTTTGTTCGCCGATAGATACTTCATAACCGCCAATATTATTTTCTCCATATGCATCCAGCGTGCTTTGCGTCATGCCAAGTTTAATGCTTGGATAAAGGCTTAAGGCTTTATAGGAAAATTGATATTGCAGGCTTGTATTGGCGAATATTTGTTGCCCGCTTGTGGATGCTTGGGAATTCCACACATTAGCTTGTGTATCTGTGTAGTGAATGCGGCGGTTAATGTCGTAACTGCTGTCGCTCATACCTAACTGTACATCCCAGCTTACGGCATCGAAATTAATTAGATTATAAAAAATTGCTGATTGTGTATCAGTTTTTACACTGCCGTCAGCATTTAAAAAATCCATATCATTTTTGCCAAAACCACCTGCAAGGCCGATTACCCAGTTGGCGGTAAGTTGGTAGTCAAGCCCGACTAATAAACTATTGGCAGAATAACTAAAACCGTTTTCCGCGAGCGTGCGGTCTTTATCGGCGGTTTCAATTTGTGCTGTGGCAAAAAGGCTCCAGGGTGAATTGCGCAGGTCATCACCAGCAGCGCCGCCTGTGGTTTGCTGCTGCCATTGCTGGCCGTTGAGAGTGAAGCTGCTGCCGCCGCCCCCTATGGAATTTAACCGTTTGCCAAGCGCTGCGCTGACCGCCTCGGTAGCGCCGGTTGCGGCTTTGGCGAGCGCTAATGTTTCCTCTGGGGAGATCTGGCGGACGACTTCGTCAAGGCCGTTGGGGTTATTGATTTGTAAATAAACTAATCCGGCGCAGCGCTGTTTTAGCTCCTGCTGGCCCTGCGCGAGGGAGTTGCTGTCGGCGCTATCTAAAAAGTCGCAGGATTTAACTAGTGCTTGCCCGATGGACTGTTGGTTGCTACCTGCGCTACTGCCGGCAAATGCCACGACGTTTACGACAATTGTGCCCGTTGTTTGTTGGGGCGCGGTTTGTGTAGAGGCATTGGGGATGTCTTCTAGCGTGTATGTAAGCGTCACCTGGCCTTTAAAGTCGGCAGGAGCTGTGTATACAACAGCACTGTCCTGCTCGCGCAGCGTGGCTGTACCTACTCTTGGCTGTCCGATACTGACGATGCGAATAAGATCACCGTCCGGGTCGGAATCGTTATTCAGCGCATTAATTGTGACGCTTGCGCCGACGCTTATCGTGCGAAAATCATTATTAGCCGTGGGCGCTGCAGCCCAGCTAAGAGGGGCGCTAATAAGTGTTATCGTGCCGAAGGTGCCCAATAAAAGTGTGCGCATGCTCGCCTCTGAATTGAATAAGAAAATTAATAATGAATAGCCGGGGGCTGATGCTAGGAGTGTTTGTAGGCTTTGACAACCCAGGATTCGTGTGAATATTGCCAAAGTCCGGCTATGAAACCTCCAAATCTCGCTATGCTGCTGTAATCGGTCTATTAAGTGACGCACTTATTTAGTTGTTGTGTTAATTAGCGCAAGCCAGTGTAAAAAACCGAGGCGAAAAAAAAGCCGACCTGTGTCGGCTTTTTGAGTCAAAACGGCTAAATTAATTACGCCGCTTGAGCAAGTGCTTTGATCTGAGCGTTCAAACGGCTCTTGTGACGAGCTGCTTTGTTTTTGTGAATAATGCCTTTGTCAGCAATTCGATCAATAACGGGAACAGCTATGTCGTACGCTGATTTAGCGGCTTGTGCATCGCCAGTTGCAATCGCGTTTACGACTTTTTTAATGTATGTGCGAACCATAGAACGCAGGCTTGCATTGTGTAAACGTGCTTTGTCGTTTTGACGCGCGCGTTTTTTCGCTTGGGGAGTGTTGGCCACCGCAGGTGCTCCTACAAAATAATGAGTGTGAAATTCGTTGTTCGGGCCGATAAGGGCAGCTTGAAATCGCTAGAACCGGCTAGGCCCAATCAGGGACGCGGTATTATCCGCGTTTCGCCCCCGCTGTCAACAATTTACGTAAAACCCTTGAATAGGGTCGGGACGTTCGACGCAAGTAAGCTAGGGTTTAAGCAGCATCTGCCCACTTAACGTTGTAGATATTTAATCTTACCCGGCACACCATCCCACTCCTCAGCGTCCTCAGGAGATTCTTTTTTCGTCGTGATGTTAGGCCATACCTGCGCAAGCTCTGCATTGAGTTCCAAAAAGGCCTCTTGGTCTTCCGGTAGCTCATCTTCGGAAAAAATGGCATCTACCGGGCACTCAGGTTCACACAGGGCGCAGTCGATACATTCGTCCGGGTGGATTACTAAAAAGTTAGGGCCTTCGTAGAAGCAGTCTACGGGGCATACCTCAACGCAATCCGTATGTTTGCATTTAATGCAGTTTTCACCCACAACAAATGTCATTTTATAAACCTCGTAAGCTTAAGTGGCGCAGGGCGCAAAATCGTTGGCAATTAATAACGGCGGGCATTGTAAGCAAGCAAGCCTAGGCTTGAAAAGCTATTGTGGCAATTCACGTTGTCAGCTCCAACTCCTCTTTTAATTTGTAGATAAGTTTTAGCGCATCCAGCGGCGTTAAACGATCCGGATTAATCGCTGCGATATAGGCGTCTAACTTGCCTGCAGAGGAGAAAATGTCTCGCTGGATTTGTTTGCCGCGGTGGACTTTCCCTTGTAGTTGAGGCTCTTCAATTGAGTGTTCACTATGTTCAGGCGCGATTGCGTCTAATGAACTGAGCGCAGGCGTGGGCGTGCCTTCGAGGATGGCTAGCTGCGCTTTGGCGCTTTCAATAACTGCTGCGGGGATACCTGCGAGTTTTGCCACTTGCAAACCAAAGCTTTTACTGGCGGGGCCTGTTTGAATATGGTGTAAAAATACCAGGCGATCTTGGTGTTCAGTGGCTGCTAAGTGCACATTGCCCACTTGCGGCAGCCGCTCGGGCAGGCGGGTAATTTCAAAGTAGTGGGTGGCAAAAAGAGTCAGCGACCGCACTTGTTGCGCAAGATATTCAGCGCAGGCCCAGGCGAGAGAAAGGCCATCATAAGTGCTCGTACCGCGGCCGACTTCGTCCATTAATACCAGGCTACTTTCACTTGCGTTGTGGAGAATATTGGCGGTCTCGCTCATTTCCACCATAAATGTGGATTGCCCGCCAGCCAGATCATCTGAGGAACCGATACGGGTGAAAATTTTATCCACGAGTCCTAAGTGCGCTTCGCGTGCGGGTACGTAAGATCCTATCTGTGCCATCAATACAATGAGCGCCGTCTGCCGCATATAGGTCGATTTACCTCCCATGTTGGGGCCGGTAATAATTAACATGGGTTGGCGGCGCGTGAGGTTTAAATCGTTAGCTACAAACGGGGTGTCGAGCACGGCTTCGACTACCAGATGGCGGCCGTCGAGAATCATTAAGCCGGGTTCGTCGGAAAATGTGGGGCGACACAGGCGCAGTGTTTCCGCCCGTTCGGCAAGGCAGCTGAGCGCATCTAATTCGCATATGGCATTACTGCTTGCTTGCAGCGGATACAAATCTTCATTGATGCGATCGATGAGTTCTTCGTACAGTTGTTTTTCACGCGCTAGTGCGCGGCTTTTTGCCGACAATGCCTTGTCTTCAAAGCTTTTTAATTCAGGTGTGATAAAGCGCTCGGCGCCTTTAAGCGTTTGCCTGCGGATGTAATCAGCTGGGGCTTGCTCGGCTTGGCCGCGGGATAACTCGATAAAATAACCCTGCACACGGTTGTAGCCCACTTTAAGGGTAGAAAGGCCGGTGCGGGCTTTTTCCTGTTGTTCAAGCCTAACTAAATAATCACCCGCGTTTGTGCTGATTGAGCGCAAGTCGTCCAGTTCTGCATCATAGCCTTCGGCAATTACACCGCCTTCGCGAATGACCACTGGCGGGTTTTCCACCAAAGCCCGTTGCAGCAGCTGCGCAAGTATTGGGTATTGGCTTACTTGCGTCGCTAACTGAGCAATCGGTGCGTTATCCATGGGCTTAAGCAGTGTCAGTACATCAGGTAGTAGCGCTAAAGATTGTCCCAGCCGGGATAAATCTCTCGGGCGAGCTGAGCGCAGAGCCACGCGGCCCAAAATACGCTCTAAATCGCCGATGGGTTTTAGTAGTGCGCGCAGAGGCTCGTATTGATACTTGGCCAGCAATGCCGCTATGGCAGATTGACGTTGGCACAGGCGTTCGGCATCGCGCAGCGGTTGATGCAACCAGCGGCGTAGCAAGCGTGCGCCCATAGCAGTAGAGCAGGTATTAAGTTGCGCGAACAGCGTAAATTCCTCGCCTCCTTTGAGATTCAGGTCAATTTCCAAATTGCGCCGAGTTGCGCTGTCCATGCATACAGTTTGCTCAAGGGATTCAAGCCTTAGGGTTTGTATATGCGTAAGCTGCGTGCGCTGGGTTTCGCGGGCATAGTTAAACAGAGCGCCTGCTGCACAGAGCGCGCGCGCGGCCTCTTCGCAGCCAAAGCCGATCAAATCGCGCACGGCAAAATGCTGGCACAACAGGCGCCGGGCTTGCTCCAATTCAAATTCCCAAAGTGGGCGTTTACGTACGCCGCGCGCAGGTAGGCACACATCACTAAGGTTAAGAGTTTCTGGGATGAGCAATTCGGCAGGGCGCAGGCGCTCCAGTTCTGCCTGTAGCTGTTGGTTATCGGCAAGTTCAATTAGGCTAAATCGGCCGCTGCTCATATCCAGGCTTGCCAGGCCAAAGCCAACGGTAGCCGGGTATAAAGCTACTAATAAATTATCGCGACCGGAATCCATAAAGGCTTCATCGCTTACCGTGCCCGGAGTTACGACGCGCATTACCTGGCGATCCACCGGGCCTTTGCTTGTGGCCGGGTCGCCGATTTGTTCACAAATGGCAACTGAATAGCCGTTACGCACAAGTTTGCCTATGTAGGACTCAGCCGCATGATAGGGCACGCCGCACATGGGAATCGGCTCGCCGGCAGTTTTGCCGCGGGCGGTGAGTGTGACATCTAAAACCCGCGCCGCCGTTTTGGCATCATCAAAGAACATTTCATAAAAATCCCCCATGCGGTAGAACACCAGTTCGTTGGCGTGCTGGGCTTTGATGCGCAAATATTGCTGCATCATAGGGGTGTTTTGCTCGGTGAGGTCTCGTGCGGTCATTGCGAAAATATCTTAGGTAAATTGAATAAAATCTGTCGGTAGCCAATGTTAGAGCTCAATTGGCGGCAGCAATTATAAGCGGCCAGCATTATCCCACAGTCTTAACGGCTGAGGCGTGTCGCCAGGATTTGGCTTACAGCGATTGATGGCAAAATAGGTAGACGCTGCAGAACTGCCTTTAAAAAAGTTTGGGTGGGAGAGTCTCTTTACAGTCTGGTTGCGTTAGGAGTTACTCATGCGAGAAAAAATGCGCGCTGCGATCAGAATAAACTAATGGGAAAACGGCAGAAGGTTTTGTCTGGCAATAAATTGTTCGGTAATAATAGATACACAAAAGTTTTTCTTGAGCGAGTTTTAAAAAACTATCCGAAAAATAGATCTTTCACTTGAGTCCAGTAAAGAATTGTGAAAAAAATCCAGCCCATATATTTAGCTTAAATGTTTTATGATCATCTGGACAGATCGGCTATGCAGAACCTAAGCTTTAAAAGAGTTAGCTATCTGCTGCGTAGATGAAGGCAGTGTAGTGGGTGAATAAACTGAGTTATTGCTGGGTGTAAAAGCGGAAGCGTTTTTTTTGAAAACCTGGATTTTTTGAGATGAAATTGAGTAAAACGGGACACCGTAAAATTATAAGTGCATCATCACCCGCTACCTAATACGCGTAGCCAGGATTTAACTATGAAAATCAGTGTACCTAAAGAAATTAAAAATCATGAATATCGCGTAGGTTTAGTGCCAAATAGTGTTGCCGAATTAACGCGCGCCGGGCATGAAGTATTTGTGGAAACTCAAGCAGGCGCTGCCATTGGGTTTGATGATGCTGATTATCGTGCAGCAGGGGCGCAAGTACTAAGTAGCGCCGCTGCGGTTTTTGGATGCGCGGAGCTAATTGTAAAAGTTAAGGAGCCGCAATTACACGAGTGCGCGTTATTGCAACCGCATCAAACTATTTTTACCTATTTGCATTTAGCTGCCGATAAAACTCAGGCGCTGGCGCTTATGCGCTCAAAAGCAACCTGTATCGCCTATGAAACCGTCACCGAACAGCAAGGCGGCTTACCATTACTGCGGCCTATGTCTGAAGTGGCGGGGCGCATTGCCGTACATGTGGGCGCCACTTATTTGCATAACGCCTATGGTGGTCGCGGTGTTTTATTGGGAGGAGTGCCCGGAGTAGCACCGGCCAATGTAGTGATTTTAGGTGGCGGTGTTGCCGGTATTAATGCTGCACAAATGGCTGTTGGCCTACATGCGGATGTTACGTTGTTTGATATTAATGCGCACCGGCTTGTGCATATTAATCAGCTGTTTAATGGCCGCGTTAAAACTGCGTATAACTCAGCCGCAGCCTTAGCTGAGGCAATTAAATCGGCCGATTTAGTTATAGGTGCGGTATTAATTCCCGGCGCCGCTGCACCTAAATTAATTTCCCGTGCGCAACTTAAAACCATGCAGCCGGGTGCCGTTTTGGTAGATATTGCCATAGATCAAGGCGGATGTTTCGAAACCTCACATGCGACAACACACGAAGACCCCATTTTTATCCTTGAAAATATAATTCATTATTGCGTTGCCAATATGCCAGGCGCCGTTGCACGTACATCAACGCTCGCGCTGAATAATGCAACACTGCCATTTGTTTTGAAAATGGCTAATGGGGGAATTTTGCAAGCCTTAAGTGCGGATATTCATTTAGCTGCCGGATTAAATGTGGCTGATGGAAAAATTATTCATCCTGCCGTAGCTAGGGCATTAAATTTATAAAGCACAATAATAGCCGGTGTGCGACAACATATAAAACGTTTAATCTTTAAGCTTTTGTACGGATGTTAATTCTTGCGGCTGCTGTTTTAAATCTTCAGGCGGTGTTATTTGCTGCCAAAGCAAAAGATGTAATTTGCCAGCTAGCCAGGCTGTAGTGGGTGCCTGAATTAAAATTGTGCCTAAAATAAAAATAAAAGTGATTGCGCCGACCACGTCCATACCGGGAACATGCATGCCGACCAGTATGCCGACCAGCGCTGCCGGAATAACACCAGTTTCGCGCGTCCAACTCATAAACAATAGTTCCCTCCAGGTCCAATTTGCACGGCGATCGGGCGTTGCGCAGCACAACACAGTGATGGGCCGAGCAATGAAAATAAATATGGCCAGCAAGCCAATGCCCATTCCTAAGTAATCGCCCAGCAATTTAAAATCTACTTGCGATCCAAGCAAAATAAAAATAAACATGCGCATGAATAAAGAAGTATTGCCAACATAATCCTCTAAATATTCGTGCTCGTAATGGTGAATTTCTAAACCAAAAAATTCTTTGTTGCCGATAATAACGCCGCAACTAAATACGGCCATAAAACCTGATGCAGCCAGTTTATCGGCCAGTAAAAAAGTGATGATTACAGCCAGCACTATTAAAAAGGGCATATGGTTGCGAAAAACACCCAGGTTCGTATGAGCTATTAAAAGTGCAGCGCTATAGCCAATAATTACTCCAATTGCTATGCCGCCACCGGCTTCCCATACCAAGTCTTTTAATAAATCAGTGAAGTTGATCTCACCGCCGCCAGTTGTTACAAACCCCACTACTGCAAAGGTAACAATTGCGCCCATAGCATCGTTGAGCGCAGATTCGCTCATGACAGTTTGCGATACGCGATCTTTTATCGGAACTTGTTTAAAAATCGGTACAAGTGTTGCGGGGTCGGTTGATGCGGTTACGGCGCCTAATATTAATGCAGTCATAACGGGTAGACCAAACCAGGTAGCGGAACCTGCGATAATTGCCCCGGTTATTAATACGCCTAGGGTGGCGATAAGTAATAAGGTGATCCAGATTTCTTTTAGTATCGCAAAACGCAGCGTGGCACCTCCTTCAAATAATAAATAGCAAGCACCCATCGTTAAAATTAATTGATTGATAGTGGATGCGGCGGGAATATTCACAATATTCGTCAGCGCTGGGCCAAGGGCGATGCCAATCAGTAAAAACAGAACAATATCGGGCACTTTAATTTTTTTAGCCAGTACAACACCGATAAGGCCCGTTAAAATAATAACGGCTATGTAGAAAAGATCTTGTTTTGCAATTTCAATACTAGACATGTTTGGTCCTTAGCTTGGTGCACATTATTTTCTAAAAATGTTTGTTATGGAATTCTAAAAAACTACCTCAGTCGCGCGGGTGTCGTTGGATTTGCCAAAGTGCTCATTTACCAAATGAAGACTGGGCAACTACTGCTGCTGCGTTGCATGCTTTCTGCGTTCCTTCAGTCGTCCGCTTTTTTGGCATATTAACCTTACCGGCCGCGCTTAGCCGTTTACATTTTTCAGAGGTTACTATGTGTTTTGGTGTTAAATCGCTGCGCTCATAGAGACGCATTCGAAATGCCGTGCTGTATCAATGAAAATATTCTCTAGCAGCCTTGGTGATTTAATAGTTGGTTGTCCATTCAATCACCAAAGTTAGTTGGGTGATGAAAATGACAATTGAGGGCCTATCTGGCGAGCATTTTAGCATATGTGCTATAGCTGTGGTTTTGCGCATGTGAAATATTTGGCTAATGCGCTTAAGGTTTTGAAGAGCATTTGTAGTGGTATTAAAAATAATTCTGAGCGATTTGGCAAAATGTCGGTTGCAGAATTCAGATGGCCTAGTGTTTGATAAATATATGTCCTTATTTATTTGGCTGGTGCACATAGTTATCTATTGAAAATATAGACGAGGCCTGCACGTCTTGGCTGCGAGCCCTTAAAAACTAGTTTGCCGCTGGCGGATTTATTAATTACTGCAGTTATTGAGTTTGGTGGATTTTGCGAACATACCGTTTTCATTTTGGCCGAATTAATTTTGGAAAACTGTAAGAGTAAAGCGGTTTTCTCAATCGTTTAAATGGCGGGTTTATTTTGTCGGTAACGTTTTTAAGGCAATTAAACATCCCAGTAATTTGCAACTACCTACAGCCGCGAGAGCGGCCTAACACCCCAATACATACCCTTAAATGTTCAAGCTCCGTTATGCCAGTAACGCAACCGATTTTACCTGTACCCAAATATCGTCCCCAACCGTTATCCCCAAGCTCGCAGCCGCGCGTTTGGTTAAGCGCGCGATGAGCATTTGCTCCCCCACCTGCACGCGCACAAGCACTAAGCCTGGATGCGAGTCGGCCCCCAGTGAATCAACCCGTCCGCGCAGCAGGTTTTGAATACTGGTTTGGCTGGGTAATTCCCGCGCAAGGCTCACATCGCGGGCTAGCACCCGTACACGCACGGCGCTGCCTATAGGTAGGTTGGGGTCGCGCGTCCATAGGCTGCCGCCATTAAAATCTACGCGCGCGAGGTGCCAGTGCTCATCAATGAGCCCAACCTTCGCATGCAGCAATGCACTGGTGTCTTCGCCGAGTTGAAATGGCAGGCCCAGTTGCGTTAATACCTGGGATAACGGGCCTTGAGTCAGCACGCGCCCTTGGCGCATAACCACTAAATAATCGGCCAGCTGTGCCACCTCATCCGGTGCGTGCGTGACGTAAATAACCGGAATATCCAGCTCCCGCTGTAGGCGCTGCAAATAGGGCAAAATTTCGCGCTTGCGGGTTAAATCCAGTGCGGCTAGGGGTTCATCCATCAGCAGTAATTTGGGATTTAGCGCCAGTGCGCGTGCGATGCTTACACGCTGGCGCTCACCGCCGGAGAGCCGCGCGGGTTTGCGCTCAAGCAGCGCTTCGATGCCTAGCAACTCAATGGCTTGCTCCAACCGAGCCGGTTGAGGATTGATTAGGCGCTGCATACCATAGCGCACGTTGCCAAGCACGCTTAGGTGAGGAAATAAACTTGCCTCTTGAAATACATAGCCAAGTGAGCGCTTGTGCGTGGGCAACCAAGTTTGCGCGGATTGCCACAGCTCGCCGTTTACGCAAAGATGGCCGCAGGCGCGGCGCTCCAAGCCTGCGATACAGCGCAGTAGTGTGGTTTTGCCGCACCCAGAGTCGCCAAATACCGCAGTTAGGCCCTGAGCAGGTAGTTGCAAATCGACGTTGAGCCTAAACTCGTGCAACTGTAAATCGAATGCAGCTTTAATTCCTGTCATGTTATTAATCCCCGTCGTGCTCGCCGCCGAGTCGATTCGGTTCAGGTTTGAACGCGTAGACGGCAAGTAGCACACTAAAGCAAAACAGCAGCATAACCAGTGCAAGCCTGTGGGCGTCTGCGTATTCAAGGGCTTCGACGTGGTCGTAGATCTGCACGGAGGCAACGCGGGTTACGCCGGGAATATTGCCGCCAATCATCAGCACCACGCCAAACTCGCCGAGAGTGTGGGCAAAGGTGAGAATACTGGCGGTGATAAAGCCCGGCCAGGTCAGCGGCACGACGACACTGAAAAATGCGTCGAGCGGGCTTGCGCGCAGGGTGGCGGCTATTTCTAGCGGGCGCTCGCCGATGGACTCAAAGGCGTTTTGCAGCGGCTGCACCATAAATGGCAGCGAGTAAAATACTGAGGCGAGCACAAGGCCTGCAAAACTAAATGCCAGTGGC
Source organism: Cellvibrionaceae bacterium (assembly GCA_036520615.1). Taxonomy (GTDB): domain Bacteria; phylum Pseudomonadota; class Gammaproteobacteria; order Pseudomonadales; family Cellvibrionaceae; genus CAMCXE01. The sequence goes on from DATDJI010000028.1 coordinate 54,360, forward strand.
GCAAGCCCCAACGTAACGGTTAATTGGCCGAGAGGGCCGTTTGGACCCATGGCCAAAAGTGCATAAAAGCCCAATACCGATGGTGGTAATACCAGCGGCAGGGCAACCACTGCTGCTAGCGGTAATGTCCACCGGCTGCATGAGCGCGCCAGCCACCAAGCGATGGGAGTGCCGATCAGCAGTAGCAACAGAGTTACTGTGCTGGCAAGCTGCAGGCTCAGCCATAAAGCTTGGATATCGCCGTCGCTTAACCCCATCGGTCAGTTGGCCTTTTGCGCTTTGGTTGAAGTGCACGCGCTGGGTTCTTCAAAGCCATAACGGGACAAAAGAGCACGGGCAGGGGCTGTGCCTATGTAACTGGCAAAGCGGTGGGCGAGGGGTTTTTTTTCCGCCCGTTTGGTAACGATCAATGCTTGTTCCAACGGGCTATGTAGGCTTTTAGGGATTAGCCAATAACTGCCTTTGCTGGACAGCGCAGGGCTTAGCGCCAACGCCAGCGCAATTATCCCCACTTGGGCGTTGCCGGTTTGTACGAACTGCGCGGTTTCGCTAATACTCTCGCCGTACACCAGCTTAGCCTCCAGGCTTTGCCACTTACCACTCGCCTGCAACGCCTCCTTCGCGCGCTTGCCATAAGGCGCATGGGCCGGGTTGGCAATGGCAATGTGGGTAATTGCATTATTAGTGAGAAAATCCAGCGTCAAATCTGCTGGTTTGAGGCTCGCACTCCAAAGTGCCAAACGCCCACAGCCATAACCAATAACGGCAGAGCCTGCAAATCCCTTGGCAGCAAGCTCTGTGGTTAACTCTTTATCGGCTGAAAAGAACAGATCGTAAGGCGCGCCCTGTTGAACCTGCGTGAAAAATTTACCCGACGAGCCATAGCTCACGGTCACCTCGTCTTTCGGATGTGTCTGTTTAAACGCAGTGATAATTTCATCCAAGGCGAATTTAAGGTCAGAGGCGGCGGCTATGCTAATTCCCTCGGCGCCTGCGCCATCGCTTACAAGGCTTATGGCCATAGTTGCCAATAACAGTCGCAAAACGCGCAGGCCCAGCAAACCCGTTTTAAGCATAATAAATTCCTCTTTTTGGATTATTTTGTAAACGCCCAGCGCAGCAACTATACCTTGCCGCTGATCCGGCCCAAAGCCTTATTCTTAAAGCCTTTTGTAGCTTAACCACAGCGTAAATCGCCCCGGGCGAGGTTTTGGCACAATGCTACACAGCGTGGGATTTTGGCATTAAGCATTGTGATAATGCGGCAATGTATTTAAAGATTTCGGTGACTCATTACGTTTTTAAGGGTTTACAGTGAATTTTCGTAGGCTGTTATGGTTGTTTTTGCCTAATTTTTTGGCTGGGCCCGCGATTTCGAATGGTGTTATCTATTTTCAACAAAATAAGCGCTTTTAATCCGACTAACGAGCCACAATTCACCGAAGGGCTCCGCCTATAAATGGTGGATTAATTTTTTTAATATCCTATGCCGGCATCGGCTCAGTTTAACTGCTAAAGCTATTTGCTAGATTCTCACCAACCTAACCTATCCAAAATCAAGCCAATATTCTGTTTTTTATCATTGGCAAACTACAACCTGTGCTTGTGTAACCTTAAGCAATCACTAACTCTGCAAAAATTCAGCGCGGCAGATATCGGGTAAACGCCTGCTCGCTTGATGGAAAAAAATGGTGCGTACTTAACCTATTAAATCTGTCGCGCCCTGGGTCAGGTGCGCTTTGATTATACATTGGGCCATATTTATGTGATAAAACTGCGCAGGGATAAGGTATTGAGTTATAAATGATCAGGTAGTTAACCGAACGAATCCGTGGGTATTTCCGCTTTAAAAAAGGATTTTTTGCAAAAATAATAGATGCTTTAAAGACTCTCGCCGCATAAACAACAGGCAAGAAGATTTTATAGCAGATTGTGGCATAAGAGCTGCTAAGGCTGAGGCACACAATGATGTGTCGTAAAGGTGCAGGGCGCAAAAACGTATATTGCCTGAGGGCTGTTGTGTGCTAGCTACTGTATTTGGTAAATATAAAACACTAGTTATTTCAATAGCGTTATTTTTACTGTTAGATGCCTCTGTATTAGGGGTAAATTTTTACACGTCATTTCAAATCGCGGCGGATGCTAAAACCGTAAACCTCGCTGGACGCCAGCGCATGTTGTCGCAGCGCATGGTTAAATCTCTACTTGAGGTTGAAAAATCGCTAGCGCAAGGCCAATCTGCGCAACAGTATCTCAATGAATTATTGCAAGCCGCACAAATATTTGGCCAAACGCTTAGTGCTTTTGAGCAGGGCGGAACGGCAACGGGCGTGCAAGGTGAAGCGGTTTTGTTAGCGCCAATTAAACCCGGTGCTGGCCGCGATGCCTTAATAGAAGCTAAAGAGCTATGGCAGCCGCTTAAGCAATTAATTGCGCAGATTTTAACGCAAAAAACCCCCGAAAATATTAACCAATCCGTAAGCCTCTCTATGGATTATGCGCGCACTAATAACCTGCAATTACTTAATTTAATGAATTGGGTCACGCTGGATTTAGAGCGCGTTGCAGGCGCTAAGGCAACGCAGCTGAGGTTAATTCAGTCGGTGGCTATTGTGCTGGCTATCCTAAATTTCATATTAATTTTGTACCATTTTTTAGGTCAATTGCGCCGTAGTGATCGAGCATTAGATGCAGCGCGCAAAGAGATGCAGCATATTCTTAGCACCGTAAATGAAGGACTTTTTTTATTGGACAGTGATCTGCGTATGGGCTCGCAGCACTCGGCAAAATTAGAGCAGATGTTTTGCACGCAGCCAGGTGCGGTGGTTAGCGAAAACTGTTATTTCGGCGATTTTCTGCGAGAGCGAGTGCGGCCGAAAGACCTAGAAACTGCACAGCGATTTGTCAATTTGTTGTTCAAAAAAAATATTAAATCCAGTTTGATTGGTGACTTAAATCCGCTCACTAAAGTAGAAATTAATATCGCCGAGGAGGGCGGTGGTTTTACCACTAAATATATGCATTTTGATTTTTGCCGTGTTTTGAATGAGGGTGCGATCAAACAGGTATTGGTTACGGTTACCGACGTTAGCAAAGAGGTTTTGCTCGGTAAAAAGCTAGATGAATCTAGGGCTGAAAATGCTCAGCAAATTGAAATGCTGACAGGAATTCTGCACGCCAATCCCTATGTATTAAGATTATTTATTCAAAGTGCCTTTGATTCATTTAATCGTATTAATGAGCTGTTTCGCTTGCAGGATAAATCCTCAATCGGCATCGATCGCAAGCTGCGCGATATTTTTGTCGAAATTCATAACTTCAAAGCCGAAGCTGCAAGCTTATCTTTGAGCAGCGTAGCAAGCCTTGCTCACGAGCTGGAGTCAACAATACAAAATTTATTAGACCAGCCTGTGGTAAACGGCGCGGATTTGTTTGGCGCCATTGTACTGCTGGAAAAATTAATTTATTACATAGAAGGCATAGAAGCGCTGATGGAAAAGGTCGCGCGGCTTTCTGCTGCCCAGGCGGAACCGACCACTGTCCCGCTCCCGGCAACTAGGGGGCGTTGGCAGCATTTACACACGTTGGCGCAGGTGCTTGCGCAACGGCACAAGAAAAAATTAGTGTTGCATTTAACCGGCTTTAACGAAATAGATATGATATCAGGGCAGGCGCGGCTAATTAATGACATGTGTTTGCAGTTTATTCGCAATGCAGTTGTGCACGGCATTGAACAGCCGCAAATGCGCGTGTTGTGTAAAAAAGCTGAGGTGGGCCGAATAGATTTAAATTTAATTCGCTTAGCCGATGGCGGTATTGAATTGCAAGTGCGCGACGATGGCCGCGGCGTGGATTACGATAAAATCCGCAACCAGGCTATTTCCATGGGGCTTGCTAAAGCGGATGAATTGCGCCAATGGAATAATAAACAAATAATCGGTTTGATGTTTAAACCTGGCTTTACCACCGCTGATGACTCTTCAGGCGATGCTGGGCGGGGAATTGGTATGGATGTGATTATTTCCCGTGTGCAGCGCATGAAAGGCTCAATTAAAATTGCCAGTCGCAGTGGCCAAGCCTGCCAATTTATCGTGACTTTACCTGGCGTTTACGCAGTTAAATCGAAGGCTGCATAATAATGGAGCGGTTTAATAAACCCAAACGCATTTATTCGATGATGGTCGTAGATGATTCCAGTGTTATTCGCCGCAAAATAGAGCGTGCCGCCGAAGGTGCTTTTTTTCGTGTCGTGGCTACGGCCGGCTGCGGTAAAGAAGCTTTAATAGCGTTCGATAAATTCCATCCAGAACTAGTTACGATGGATATTACGATGCCGCACATGGATGGCATCGCCTGTATCGAGAGACTTATCGCTAAAGAAGCGGACTTGCGTATTTTGGTTGTTTCCGCATTGGCGGATAAGGCTACCGGTATTGAAGCGTTGGAAAAAGGCGCGCGGGGATTTTTAAGCAAACCGTTTACGCAAAAGCAGTTAAACGACGCGCTCTGCGAATTAGTAGAGGATTAAATATGACCGAAGAGGCGTTGCAGGTATTTATAGAAGGCGTATTGAATTATTTCCGTCATACAGCAGATAAGGGAGTAAAAGTAGGTTCGCCTTATTTGGCTGAAGATATTGAACCAATTATGCACGATTTTACCGGTATTATCGGCGTCTCGGGCCCTTATCGCGGTTCAGTTTATTTTTCTGCACCTAAATTATTGCTGACACATTTATTGTTGGCCCTCGGCGAGGTAGATACTTCAGCGGAGAATATTTTGGATTTAGTCGGCGAGGTGGCTAATACTATTTCTGGCAATGCGCGTAAAAGTTTCGGGCGCGAATTTTTAATTTCCGTTCCAGTTATGATTGAAGGCGTCATAGATAAACTCTACACACCCAAACACACGCGTTGTTTTGTTATTCCCGTGTATTGGAAATCCTACGCAGCTACCGTCGTGGTTTGTTTGGAACATTAAAGCGCGCTACCATAGCGCTTTTGTTGCCTCATTATGACTCTCGAAAAAACACCTGATTCATCGCCTGCCGCCATAACAAATTCTGATGCATCACCGCATGATTTTTACGCATTTATCGACAGCTGCGTGGAGCGCTTGGAAGTAAAACAAGCGTCTCTTTTATCCCGCTACGCCATGGGCCGCCATGCGCGCTGGTGGTTCGACCCTGCATCGAGCCTGTTGGCGCTCTACAATGACCCCAAAGTAAAAATAGATGTGCAGGCACAGGTTGTCGTATTGGGTAGCTTTGCTCCTGAGGAGAGTACCTGGCTGTGGGGTTTTGCCAACTCAACGCTTAAGCCAGAGCAACAGGCGGAGTCTTCCGCCGTCAAGAACCTCGCCGAGCGTTTTGGCGTGGAAGATTTTAGCCAGTTGCAGTCTTTTGAAATAGATCCGGGCATGGCCTGGGAGCTGGCCGCCATGGCCTGTGAGGTGCTTAATTTACAGGGCGTGTATCGCACCAGCGGCAGTTTAAACCAGCATCAATGGTTCTTAGGCCTGCTCAGTATCGAGGAAAATATTCCTCCCACCCAGTGAAAGAAGTGAAGGGTGCCGCCAACCAAGCAGTTGCCTTTATGTATAATGCGCCGCTTCTTAGGAGCGGCCCTGTCATGTTCTTTGTCGATTCACGCGCCCAATTTTTTAAACCCCTCACTACCAAATACCGCGCCCAGGTTGCCGAGTGTTTGTGCCTAATTCATCAGCGCCTGTACGGTGCCGCCGCTGAGTATGGCCAAGCTTTAAACCGCGACCAAGTGCTGGATATTTTTGAAGAGGCTCTGGCGCGCTCACCGGTATTAGAAGGTGAAGATTCCGAGCAAGAGCAGCGCTTTAAAAGTCTGCGCGAACAGGCGCGCTGGATTTTACAAATACTGTTGGAAAACGGCTGGCTCGATAAACACGTCGATCCTGCCAGTCTGCAAACTACCTATCCGTTTACCCGTTCCGGGCGCTTATTTGCCGCACCTTTAGTAGAAGCCGAGCGGCGCATTTCGCGTACACGCCATCGCAATACACGCAATACATTAAACGCATTGGAGGCGTTTTTAAGTCGAGGCGAAATTCACGATTTGTTGGATGCCTGGGATTTTTCTGAGCGCATTATTAGCGATTTCACCGACGTGATTAGTGAGCTGGAAGAGCGCAAACGTGAATTGGTACGCGAGGCAGAAACACAATTATTAGTGCAGCAGGCCACCGAACAATTTTTTGATTTTATGGAAAAGCGCTTTCAACCGGATTTATCGGTGCGCTTAACTGCTGACAGCGTGGAAAAACACCGCGATCGTATCGCCAGTGTACTGACAAAAATTCGCCGCAAAGATAAAACCTTTAAACAAGACGCTGAGCGCAAATTACGCCATGTATTGCCCGAATTAATTGATCAACATGCTTCTATTTTATGGCATTTGCTCGACACGATCGAGCAGCGCATGCACAACGCGGCTGAAATAATGTTGCCTGCTCTACGTCAAGCATTACAGGGTTTTACCAAGCGCGCAGATATTATTATTCGTCAATTGGGTTATTTAACTTCTAGCCGCGATGATAAATGGGTGCGCACCTGCGATGTATTATTAAAATTACCACCCGAGGAATGTGCAAGGCGCTTGGAATTAGCTGGCAATGCTATGGCATCAGCACAATTAGGTTTAATTGACCCGGCACAAATTAAGCTAGGCCAAAAACGCCGCGAGCGCTCGGTCAGTACCTATATCGAAGAGCCCGAAATGCTCGACTCTGGCGCTCACCGTGAACTAATGGTACAAACTTTATTAGATCAGGCATTTTTAATTAATAATAAAACCCTGCGTACATATATCGGCGAAGCCTTAAAAGAAAAAAATACCATTCACACTAAAGATCTTCCTATCGAAACTGCCCAGGATTTATTGCATTTGGCTTATATTATTGAACTTGCCTCCACCACGAACCAAAGCTCCGATTTTCGCTTTGTGGTGAAGTACAACCAGCAAACCTATTCCAACAGTTATTTTGACCAAGCGGATGATTTTACGCTGTCATTGGAGATGCGCCATGATGCTTAAACAGTGGCTAGCAGAGCGCCTAAGCAGTCTGCAAATATCGGCAGATGATTTTTCTGAAATTGTTATTCGGTTGTTGGATTACGGCGTGCTCTGTCGCGATGAAAGCCAAATAGAACAAAAACTTTACGATCGGTTTATTCAATGTGAAGCGCTGGTGGAGGATTATTTAAGTGTGCTTGCCATTCGCGTACAGCACGATAGACGTTTTGCTTTTGTGCGCGCTTATCCGCCCGGAGCTTGTGTGCCGGATATGCAAGATGACGAACATACACCGTTTAATGGTGGATTGCGTGCGCGGTTAAACCAAATGGAAGTCGCTTTGATTTTAGTTTCACGCATTGAATACGCCAAACAATTGCGCGAAGCTCGCGTGGATGAAAACGGGTGTGTATTAGTTTCAATGGAAGCCTTATCCATTGCGTTTACCAATTTACTCAAACGCACCCTGCCGGAAAATATTACCGAACGGCGCGCTTTATTCCGCCGTTTGCGTCAGCTGCGGTTATTAAGTTATCAGCAAGAAGAAGATCTAGAAAATCCAGAAAGTTATTTACGCATTCGCCCGGCCATTACCAGTATGGTAAGCGACGATGCCTTAGCGGCGCTGGCTAACGAAGACGAGCTTGCGCAGTTTGATGCGCCTGCTTCTGAAGATGATACAGTGGAAGCGGTGGAAACAACTTCGATACGCGATCAATCGAGCTTGTTTAATTAGAGATTATCAGCAGCAACAATCAATACCAAACCCAGTGTATATATTCTGTAGGCCTGGGTATTTCTTTTATTTTTAACGAATTGAAATTAACTCATGTTTCTAAAGCGATTAATTCTGGTTAACTGGGGCAATATTCCAAAAATAGAATTGGAATTCGGCCCGGTCAATTTATTCTCCGGCGGCAATGGTTCGGGTAAAACCACTGCAGCGGATGCTATACAAGCATTAATGACAGCCGCCCACGAAAACTTATTTGCGTTTAACCCCGGCCAAGATGAAACCACGCAAAAAGGCCGCGGCGGCAAACAAGTGCGCACATTAGCGTCTTATTTAATGGGCTGTGATGACGGCAGTTTTGCCCGCTTAGAAGACACAGACGGTTATGTGGCAGGTGTGTTTCATCCCACACACGGTGAGCCTAGCGAAGCCTTCACCGCCGTTATGGCCATGCGCGGCCATGTGGAAAAATCCGGCCAAGTGAAACAAGCAAAATTAGACGATGTATTTTTCTTAATATTGCCCGGCGAAGAATTAAATATAGCGCATTTTATCCGTGAGGCCGAAGGCGAGCGCCATTTAACAGCGATTACAAAAATCCAAGCGGAATTAAAAAAATTCGCCGCAGTGGAATATTACGACAAAAAAGGCGCTTATCTGCGCCGTCTTTATGGTGCATTGCGCGGCCGCAAAGATTCCGTGCCCGATCGCGAAGCTAAACACGCTGCGCGCACGTTTGCAGGCTTTATGGCTTACAAACCGGTAAAGAGTATTCACGAATTTGTCGCCCAGGAAATTTTAGAGCCGCGTGATTTAGGTGAGGCGATCCGCAGCGTGTCGGATTTAATGAAAACCATCGGCAGTATGGAGTCCAATGCCGCGATGATTAAAGCCTCGATAGATACACTAGAAGATGCGCGCAATTTAGTGCATCGTTATGTGCAATTATGGCTGGATCAGCAAGCGTTAAATTACACTGAGGCCGCACGCCAAGCCTGGGTAAATCAGCAGCAGTATGTCGCCGCTAAAAATGTTCAGGCCAGTAATAAATTGGCGATTAATGAATGCCAGCAGCGCAGTGAAATTGCCGCTGAGCGCAAACAGCATTTAATGACGCGCATGGTGCAGTTACAAGCCCATCGCCAGGGAGTACAAAGCCTGCGCGATAAAGACAACATCACGGCCAGAATTAATCTATTACAGAAAAAACTCACCGATTCGGCCATTCCACTGCAAACTCAAATTCAGCAGCTTAAAAATAATCTTACTGCTGGGCAGGATTTATTAACCCATCTGGATGACTATCCGTTAGGCCAGGATGTGCCAGCACTGGTAAAGCCTACTTTTATTCAGCAATGCAAAACAGTTTGTCAAAATAAAAGCGCTCAAGAGGTGGATTTTCACCGTCTGATTAATCGCGATTGGGTAGGCGTACAATCGATGGAAACCAGCTTAGATCAAGTGCTTTCCGTGCAATCCCAACAGAATTTATGGGTCGACAGTTTTGAATTAAAACCATCGGGTAATAGCGGCAGCCTGCGCGAACAAGTGCGCCATCTATTGGATACGCGCACGCAAACACGAGATAAACTCGCAGCTGATATTCGTAAACTCACCCATGAAATAAATCTGCGTAGTAATCAGCATTTATCTTATCCGTATTATGTTGAAGTAGCGCTACGCACACTGCAAGAACAATTGCCCGAAGCTGACGCGCGCGTGTTGTGTGATTACGTCGATGTCAGTGAAGAGCAGTGGCAAATGGCTATTGAAGGCTATATTGGTGGCGGGCGGTTTGCCATTATTGTCGAGCGTGAATACGAAGCAGAAGCTATGCGTATATTGCGCAATATGAAGGGCGATAAACGTAACAATGCGCGGGTTATTCAAGGCGCTAAAGCCAGTAAAGATGCTGACCGTATTCATCTGCCTAAACATTCGATTTTAGAGGTAATGACTTTTTCTCACGCCACTGCGGAGGCTTATATCAAAGCTTCCTACGCCAGTGTTTTGCGTGTGGATTCGGTAGAAGAATTGCGCAACACCGCTCGGGGCATAACGGCAGAAGGCATGGCCAGCGGCGGCTATAGTATGTTTCGCTGCGATTTAGATGACGGCGAATTAGTCTTCGGCCAAGGTGCGCGCCTGCGCGCGCTTAAAGCAAAAGAAAAAGAATTAGAAAAAATTCAAATTCAATACGCTCAGGCGGAAAAACTGCGTCAAAGTGCTGAGCAGCTATGTACTATTATCGAGCGCATTCGTCACTTGGATATTAGCCAGGTTATGCACCATTTAATGGACGCCGCTCGGGAATTGCAAAGCGCCGAACAGCAATTACAACAGCTCGATACTGGCGATACTCACGAATTAGATGCGCAGTTGGCGAATTGCCAAAGTGAATTTACCGAGCACGAACTACAATCCCGCTTGCATGAACAAGAAATGGGCCGCTTGCTGGAAAAACAAAAACAGGACGATAAACGCCTTGAGGCAGTTTCAGCCGAGCAGGAGCGTTTAAATTTGCAGCGCGATGCGATGGAACAATTAGTATTCCAAGCCGCTAGCCTCTACCCACGGTTTAATGCCGAGGAAATTTTGCCCCAATGCGAGCAGAAAGCTCAAGAAGCACAACATGAAACGCAATTTATTGACACATTAAAACTGCAGCAAGACGCGCTGGCGAAAACCGAACGACATCTTTTTGAGTCAATTGCCAACCACAATATGACCGCCGCCATAGCCGATAAAATTGTCTATGAGACAGGTTACAGCACACCGCATTCACCTGAATTCTTTAAACACATCAGCCAATTAAGTGCGGTTATAGAAGAGCTGCATAATCGTTTAAAAAATAATATTCTCGTAGAAAAACACCGCCAGCTGCTGCAGTTAAAAGACAGTTTTAATACAGCATTTGTCAGCAACCTATGCCATTCAATTTATCAGGCGATTAACGAAGGCAAACGTATACTTGATGATCTAAATAAAGAATTGCAGCATCACCGATTCGGTGCTGATCGGGAAACCTTTTCCTTTGATGTCGAGTGGGTGCCTGAGTATCAAGAATATTGGCAGTTCTTCAAAACGCTTATTAACATGCCGAATTTAGGCGAGGGCTCAACGCTGTTTGATGTGGAATTGCCGCCTAAATTTGCGCGAACACGTGATCAGTTGCTAAGTATGCTGCTTGACAATGATGAGGTTACAGCACATCGAGAGCTTGCACGTATTAGCGACTATCGCAATTATCGCCGCTACGAAATTTATAAACATCCTGAAAATAAACAGCCTATTGCACTTAGCCAATACGGTACCGGCTCTGGCGGCCAGTTGGAAACTCCGGCATATATTATTCGCTCCGCCGCGGTAACCTCGGCCTTTAGGTTTAACGACGGTAAAAGCCATATGCGTATGGTTATGGTGGATGAAGCGTTTTCCAAAATGGACGAAGGCCGCTCGCGGGAAGTAATTCGTTATTTAACGGAAAGCTTAGGGCTGCAGTTATTATTTATTATGCCCACAAGTAAATCCGGTCCATTTTTGGATATTATTTCCAATCAATTTGTGTTCACTAAATGCCCAACCAACGAGCCTGTAGGTGAATTGCAAACTCGTGTATTGGTTGACCGTAAAGTATGTAATTCGGAACAGATTAAAAGCCTTTGGGCGCATCACCGTAAAACCATTCGGCATCAGGCGATGTTGGATTTTATGGAGGATTTATAGCTCATTGAACGGGAATTTGTAGAATCCTAACCCGGCGCAGGCTATAAGCTAAAAATATCTTTAAAACGCATAGCGTGTCGCCGGGAAATTTCTATCTCTACCGCTGAGTTTAACTGCAGTTTATAGCCGCCATTAAACCAGGGCGACACTTTTTTGATGTCGTTGATATTCACGATATGTTGCCGATTGGCACGAAAGAATATATCGCTGGGTAGGCGCTCTTCAATTTTCACTAGTGCGCGGTAGATCAAAGCTTTACCGTCCTTCCAGGTAACCTGGGTGTGATTGCCGACGCTTTCGAAGTAATGAATATCCTGTACGCAAACCCAGTGACATTCTTCGCCGTCACGCAACAAAACACGGCTTGTCGCGATTAAAATATCCGCTTTATCAACTGCTGCTTCAATGTTTAATACGACGAGTTTATCTATGGCCGTTTTTAATCTCTCTGCGGTGACGGGTTTAAGTAAATAATCTACCGTTGCAAATTCAAACGACCGCAATGCATAGTCTGCGTGAGCAGTTATGAAAATGACCTTGGGTTCGTAATCTAATTCTTGTAATAATTCAAAGCCGTTTTTTCCCGGCATATTAATATCTAAGAATAATAAATCTGGGCGTTCTTTAACAATAATCGGCAGTGCGTCCCTTGGGTTTGCAGCCTCCGCGCACACTTCAATTGTATTGTATATCTGTAACATTTTTTTTAGCTCAACGCGGGCTAAGCGTGAGTCTTCGACAATTAACGCCTTCATACTGAGTTCTCAAATGGCAAAACCAACTCGGCGATTACTGTGTCGTTTATTTGCTGTAAGCTAAAGCTAGCTTTATCGCTATATAGCAAGCTCAGACGCTGCCGAATACTATTTACGCCTACACCAAAGCCTGCGGTAGAAGAGTTTAACTGTAGTTTCCCAGTATTGGTTATTTTGCATATCAGCTGCTGATTATATTTGCATATATGCAGCGATAGAATTCCACCATCGGGTAATTGGCTAATGCCGTGTTTAATGGCATTTTCCACGATAATTTGCAGCATCATCGCAGGTATCAATACCGTTTCATTATCTTTTTCAATTTCTTCCGTATAGGTTAGCAGGTCTTCCAGCTGGATCTTTGACAGTGCTATATAATTTCTAACCAATTGCATTTCCTCCGTCACGGGGATTTTATCTTGGGAGGCGTTTGTAATAGGGCTGCGTAAAATTTCAGAAAGTCCCACCAGTGCTGCGCGGGCTTTTTCACTATCTTCATCTACTAATGTACGGATATTATTCAACGCATTGAAAACAAAATGTGGGTCAACTTTTCCCGCTAGAGCATTGAGCTGTACTTCTTTCATATTCATTTCCAGTTGCAGCTGTTTTATAGTGGCGTCATGCTGTAGACGTTGCGATGCCGACACGTAGCAAATAAGCGACCATAGGCTGCAGCACATGAAGGCAACAATGATACTTGCGAGCACGTAGTATGGGCTTGAAGCAAGTTCTGAATACTCTGTAATTTTATTTACGCCTAAAACCACATAAATATACGTGTAATTACATAGCCATAATGTGGATGTAAGTGGAGCCCCGGCTATCAGTGAAGTGCAGAATATTTTAAGCCCTAAAGGCACTGCTGTTATTTTTTGCGCAGCAAGACATTCTATATTTGAGTTCAGTAGCGCGCCTATGAAGGTTCCCGCTAGCAAAAATGCACCTGTACTCACCAGTGGCACATATTTGCCCGCTTCGGCTAAGCCCATTAAATCTGTTGCGTATATCAGCGTGCCAAAAAATAACCAGAACCCAGTGTTATAGCTCCACAATAACGCGAATTTTTTTATTGCAAATGTACCCGTGTTCTTAAGATCATTGGTCCAATCCGGCAAGAAACGATAGTGTATAAAAAATAACGATACCAATAGAATATATGTAAAGCAGCCTTGCAGTTGTCCGCCAAGTTGGCCTGTACTATTCCAGTGGCCGTACTTGTAATCAAATAAAACATAATATGCGTTGTTGGCAAACGATAGATCGGCATGGGTTAGTAAGGTCTCTAGGCGCCAAACCAGCGCATTAATCCCGATGGATAATGTGGCACAGCAAAATGCCATTACCCATAAAGTCGGTACCCAGGATAGTAATCGAGAACCAAAAATGCGCGTTGCTGGATTAAGGGTAAATACGTAGGCAGATAATATAATAGTTATTATAAAATCTATGCCTTCACTCAGATAATAGGGTTTTGAAAATAAATAAGCATTGTCTGACGACCAGCCAATTATATTTAAAATTTTATTGATTTGAATCGTAGCTGTTAAAGCTAGTGCCGCTTTAATCAATTCTTTTAAATGCAGCCTGGGTAGTTCAAGTCCGTTGCGCTCAGCTTGGATTAAACAATAAAGCATCGCCCAGGCGAGCATCGCGCAAACGTTGTGAGTGAAATAACTGGCCACTCTGCCGCAATAAAAATTCGGCATTTTCGGGTATTCTGGTGCACAGCTTTGAGCAAGCGTAAGCACCAGATCAAATCGGTTGATTAGCGTATCCACACATGCGAAAACAATAGCAATTAAACAGTTTTTTGGAATAAGCCTCATCGGGTGTTGTTTATGCCACTGCAATTTAGAATAGGCAATATGAATACATAGGCCCGCAAGCATGCCGAATAGAGTATGCGGCAAATGATTTAAAAAATTTGCATATACGGAATCCCCATCAAAGGCATCAATCAGGCTCTGTGCGCTATCGATCGCAAGCCACCCCATAATATTACACAGCCAAAATTGCCAGGATGCGATTGCAGGCCTAAATGGATTTTTCAATGGAAGCATTGATGTACTTTATAGTTTAAGTGCGTTGTCTGAATCGGACGGTGCTTGGACGGCTGAGTCTAGCATCGGTGCTTGAGTATCTCCAGGTGATTTATCGATTACATTTATCGCAACGTTTAAAAAATTATGGTCGAAAAATATGGCTGTAGTTTTAGCATAAAAATATTGCTTTTGACTGCAATATCATTCTCCGCTTGTATTGCACGGTCTTTTTTGAAAGTGTAAACAACTAACAGACTGTTGCTAAAGCAATACAAAATTGTGACGAATTTATCAATTTTTCTTTCTGGTCAAATTTGCGATTGTCTTTTTATAGAAATTTTCTCATTAAGATTTTTATCCGCTCAACTGTATGTTTCGGCCGTTCAAAATCGCCGTTTAACCATTCGCCACGTTGTTATGTGCATAACCTAATAGTTCCGCCACACTTATTTAAGGGAGCCTTTAATTCTGTTCAAATTCGGGGATTTTGTGTCAGTCGTTCTGCTGTGGTCTGTTGCCTTAGATGGTAGTGCAGAGCGCGCATCTACAAAATTAATCAGATGTTCCTTGGCTTTTAGATTCTTGATAATCCAGTCACGTACTTATCTGCATAGCTTGAGTGCTATGCAGTTTTTGGTAATTGGTTTTTCTGAACTTTTGCTAACAATAAAAAATATTATTTAAGTGTACGCAGCTAGGGCCTCTGTAGTGCTGGCGTAAAGCAACTAATTTGACTATTTATTTATGGAATATAAAAATGAAATTATCTACTTCTGTATTTATCATGACAGCCTTATGTGCCGTAACTGCTTGCGGCAATAAAGGCAACAATTACTCTGTAAATGCAGTTTCTTCAAGTTCTTCCTCCAGTTCTTCGAGTTCATCATCTAGCTCTTCAAACTCTTCTTCGAGTTCATCAAGTAGTAGTGGTGTACCCACATTTTGGGGGCAAGTTGCTCCCATTTTGTATAAAAACTGCACCAGCTGTCATAGTGATGGAGGCATAGCACCTTTTGTGTTAACGAATTACGCTCAGGCTAAAGCCATGGCGAAATCGGCTGCGATGGCGATGCGCAACCGAACTATGCCACCCTGGCCGATGACCGGCGATGGCAGTTGCGGTAATTATCAGGACTCGCGTTGGATGTCTGAGACAGATATAAAAACCGTAGAAAATTGGGTGGCCGCAGGTTCTCCTGAGGGTGTGCCGCGCAGTGATTTAATCACTGAAACTAAAACTACATTAATTGATGGAACAATTTTTAATACACCGAAATTTCAACCCGTCGCTGAGGGTGGGGATTTAGCTGAGCACGATGAATACCGCTGTTTTGTGTTGCCAACAAATTTTACTCGCGATCAATTTATTACAGGTTATGAAGTATCACCGGGCAATAGGGCTATGATTCACCATGTGTTGGTATATTCAGTCGATCCAAATGCGCCCTCTGATACATCTTTAACCAATGGCGCGCAGGTAAAAAAACTTGATGCGTTAAGCCTGGATAGAGAAGGCTGGTCATGTTTTGGCACTGCAGGCGAAGGTATTGCAGCGAAAGGAATTCCTGTTAGTTGGGCGCCGGGGCAAGGAGCCACTTATTTTCCAGAAAATACTGGTTTTCGTATTAAAGCAACTGATCAACTTATTGTTCAAGTCCATTATAATTTGGCCGATTCCACTCTCGTTGGGCAATCTGATCAAACCCAGGTCTCATTAGCACTGAAAGATTCAATTGCGCGCGAAGGTTTTTTTGTTTTAAACGATCCATTGCTCGATAGTTTATTTCAGGGAATGCCCGATACTTTAGCAGCAGGAAAAAATGCGGTCGATTATACCTGGACGTTACCTATGTATTATTTTACTGACAGCTCGGCTAAGGGAAAGATCGATTTTTATGGCTCTATGCCTCATATGCATAAGCGCGGAACAAAATTTTCAGCTCAAGTAGTACATGCTGACGGCACGACAGAATGTACTGCGGATATTAAAGAGTGGGATATACATTGGCAGCATTATTATTTCTATTCGAAGCCGTTCATGCTCAGTGCTACTGATATTATTAAAACTACCTGTACCTACGACACAAGTAAAGATACAGCGGCAGTTTTACCCGGGTGGGGAACTGATAATGAAATGTGTTTGTATGGAATGTTTTTTGTACCGCAGTAAGATCGCGTACATTTTTGCCGGAATCAACCATTCTATGAGCCTTTGTGATGCAAGACAGCATGCACGAAATTGAATAAAAATGCGTTGTTTAAACCGTACGCTGACTGAGACAATCGAGAGTTGCTCAGCCAGCGTATGAATTATTTATTGAATTAATTTAAAGTGATTTTTTATTTGTGTGTGGTAAAACTTGCCGCAGAATCGCTTGCATTACAATTTCGCGATTTTTAATTTCTCTTTCAGTAAGCTGTGATTTTAAGTGCCGGGGACGCATAATAGTGGGTATATGTTGCGTTTTAGGCATGCCTGCAAATACATCGACCTCATCTGTGAATATAAAAGGCATGGTGTCTTGTGTGCAGGTTGTATCTTCGTTCGGTAATTCCCCAGTTAGCAGGTAAGTTGCTGTGATTGAATCTGCGCAAGTCGATAACCCCGGCGTTGTATGTCCCCAGCCGGCCACAGTCAATAAGCGAGAATTAGGCAGTAGTTGTCGGACTGTTTGAGCTCCAGCATAAGATGTCGCAGGATCAAATAATGTGTTAGTGACTAAAACCGTATTGCGCGTACGCTTGTTGAATGGCCCGCTGTAACGACTTAATTGGTTTGCAGGCCAATGCGCACATATAGAGGATACCCAACTCCAACTGGCGCCAAAATATCCATTTTGTTCATCGGCAACTGCAGCGGCTAACGGCCAAATCCATGGCGCGCGCGGATTATTTGAATCGCTGCATAATACGGAAGAAAATCCAACATCGCCGTTTTCAAAAGGTATAACCAGTGCTTGGTCCTCACTAAATAGACTCATTAGCTTGGAATATCTCTCGCCCATTATCCTAGGTGGCACCCCAGCTTCCGTAAATGCTAATAAATCAGCCAGTCCTTGCCAATTTAAAACATTATATAAAAGGCCTTTTACTGTTGTGATAAATAGAGGGGTATCAACATTAAAGGCTGTACCATCTTCTGCAAAAAGCGTAATGGGATGTGTTTTAATCGTGTTAGCTAATGCATCAAACCTCTGTGCTGCATTGCCAGCAAAATGACAATTATCGGCACCAGCTAAATCACATAAGCGAAGAAACTCATTAAGGGTAGCAAGGCTCGCTTTATCGCCGCCTAATCTTTTGGTCACGGGTATGAGCCAACCACTAAAACCTCTTCCGGTGGACCACTCAATTGGATCTAATACCCCGTCTAGAATAAAGCGTCCAACGCGCTCGGGGAACAGGTTTGCGTAAGTAGCGCCTAAATATGAGCCGTAGGAATAACCTACGTAATTGAGCAGCGGGTCACCAACTGCCTGACGCATTATATCCATGTCTTTTGCAACATCGGCCGTACTCATGTGTTGCAAAATGGCATTACCATTTTCTTTACAAAGTGCGCTAAAGTTTTTGTTTTTTTCAATTTGGTCGCTTGCTTGTGTAGGATTACTAGGAAAGTATACGCCGGTATAATACTGTGCAACATTTTCAATCTGCATGCCGCAGGTTGCCGGTGTACTTAAATGAATACCTCTAGGATCAAAGCTAATTAAATCATAGCTATTACGTACTTCTTCGGAGAATGAATATCTTCCAGCTGTGCGTAACCAATCGACGCCGCTACCACCTGGCCCACCTGGATTGATAAATAAACTGCCCAATGACTTTTTACTTGTATTCGCAGCTGGCAATTTAATTAACGCTATATCGATTGTTTTTGTCGACTCTACAGTATTCTTACGCGCTTGATAATCTAAAGGCACTGCGTATGACGCACATAATAAAGCGGGATTATCATTCGTATAACAGGGTTGCCATACTATGGGAGCAACTTTATTGGAGGTGACAGTAGATCCATTCTCGCCGGCAAAACTCGGCGGGCATACTGTTATAATGAGCGTGTTGATTATATTAAATATAGTGCGATTTTTTTTCATAAAATTCCAGGGTGCGCGGTCGGCAGCACGTGCGGTTATGCAAGCGAATAACAATTGCTGCTTTTGTTTTAAAAAGCCAATCTCGCCTTTTAGCAATGTGAAGACGAGATCGGTATGACGATGGTAGTCGGTTAAATTACTGATTTATGCCATGGCTTTCCTTCTTGTTGAGTGGATGAATAGTGGTTAAAAATTGTTAATTTAGAGCGGGCTATTGTTGATCTCTAAGTGCTGCTTAAACTTTATAGATCTAAATTTGCGTGATTTAGAGTCGATGCTGGCCATCTGAACCAATCTGAACTTTTAAAATATTTTTTAAAGGTATTAATACATACACGCTTTTGTCGCAAGCTTGGTGTTTCACTAATATTCATTGCTCGGAAGGCGTCGGCGCACCGGTTATTTTTAGCAATGATCTAGATTGAAGTACATGCGTAGATGTAGAAAGTAATTAAAAAGTATTGGCGTGGTAGAGGGGGATTTGTTGGTTCGGCATATTGATGTGCTGTGCGACGCCGTTCGAAGGGTTGAGCGTAGGTACCCATTTGAGATTATCGCTTGGGTGGTATTGCCAGACCACTTGTATTGTATTTGAACCTCGCCTGATGGCCACGCCGATTTTGCAGCTGTGCTGCGCCTGATAAAATTATTATTTAGTAAAAGCCTGCCTAAAACAGAACGTCTTTTTGTATCAAGCAATAAAAATGGCGAGCGTGGTGGCAGCGGCGGTTTTGGGAGCATTTGCTGCGCGATGAGCGGCATTTGGAATATCATATCCATTACATACACCGCAACCTACCTAAACACGGCCTGGTAACACAGGTAAAGGACTGGCCCTACTCAACCTTTCATCTTTATGTCCAGCGTGCAATTCATCCAGAAAATTGGTGTGCTGGTGAACCGCTTGGCGACGTAACAACCTAAAAGTTAGTTAATTCGTAACGTGTGTTTACGAAGCAACCCGTAAGGTAGGTCTTTAGTAACCCATAAGGTAGGCGAATAGTAAGGTGGGTTCGCGAAGCAACCCACCATCAATCTCGCAGCGGAGAGTTATTATTGTGAACGGCGAGGTCGCGGCTGCGAAATGGTGGATTGTCGCTTCGCTCCGAATCCGCCCCACGTTTTCCCGCTAAATTAATTTAAAAAAAGATGGCTTTGAAACATGTTGAAGTCATCTTAATTTTGCATCAATGCTCTTGATAAAACTTGAAGCGGCAGGAAATGTGCTTACTCCTAGCGCATAAAAAAAGCTTAGCTTTGGGTGCTGCCCAACTACAAAATCAAGGAGGCAGAAACGGGTCAGAAACCATGAGTAATCATTTAGGCTCTTGTTCATCATCTCCGACCTAGATCCATGTTCGATCAGTTCTTCTATTAAAAATCACAACTATTGGAGAAATAGAATGAAAGCGTTTCGTCCTGCAGGATACCTCTTTATTGCCGTTGCCTTGATTGCGTTTGGTATACAGCACTTTATCTATCTCGACTTTATTACCCGTGTTTTTGCACCTTTTCCGACATGGATACCCGCTCACGCAATATTTGCGGTTTTTGCTGGAGTTTTTTTGTGTTTGACGGGTGCTGCCATCCTACAAAAAACATATGCGTGCATCCTGTGCCTCGCACTCGCCGGTACAATCTTGCTAATGTTTATTATTGTTCAATTACCTAACTTAATCGCCAACTTAAGCAATCCAATGATCTGGACTAACGCTGGCAAGGCCTTAGTGTTGGCAGGCGTTAGCTTAATTGCTGCAGGAAGTCTCGCAAAAAATGAACCTAAATTTTGCGGCAAACTTTCAGTGCCCATGATTTCACTTGGAAAACTATTTCTCGCCGGATTTTTTATGCTCGCCGCCGTTATGCATTTTCTATATGCAGACTTCGTGGCTACACTGATTCCAACTTGGATTCCTGCACATTTATTTTGGACTTATTTTGCAGCCATAGCGCTTATTGCTGGCGCTTTGGGTATGTTTATTTCCAAAACTAAATTTTACGCAGCTGCTTTATTGGCGTTGATGATCTTTTTGTGGCTAATACTTTTGCATGCACCGCGTGCAATCGCTGACTTACACAATGCCAACGAAACAACTGCTTTCTTTGAAGCACTCGCTATGTGTGGTGCTTGCTTGTTGATTGCATCAAAGAAACACTTTCATGATTTCAACAAATGAGCCATTGAACTAAAAAATTGCTCGTTTTTTTAAATCTTTTCGCCTTTGCAGAATTTTGAATAATCGCTATTAAATGTTGATCCTGGTTCGTGCGGTGAAGAAGGGTATTGGGAGATCCAAAACGATATCTTGTATGTCTCACATCTATTTGCCTTAACGGATAGCGAGGTCGCCAAAATAGAAGCGCCAAGACCTAAATCGGGTAAATAAAAAAGCCGAATAAATTTTGACACTTAAAGTCAGCGCGCCTCGTTAGCTGTCTCCATCGCTCAAGCTAATATTTTAACTCGTGTGTATAGATTCCTAGGCTGAAAAACACGAATCAGAATATATAGGGTGTAACTTTAAGTACCTCTGACCTGTGGAACAGGCCAACGCACTAGAGCGACTTAGCCCTTTTGCCCTTACGTGTCCAAGCAATAATAGCGATACCGCCAAACAAAAACATAAGGTGAGTCGCGGGCTCTGGAACAGGTGTCACCACTAAGCGATAGGACCAATTCGCACCATTCATGAAAGGCCTATCAGGGGAACCGTTAGGATGCCCAAGCTGAGACCCTGAGCTCGTGAGGTCGAAGATGTCCAAATAGACAAAAGGCAATTCTGTAGAAGCGCCACCTGGAGCAGATGGTAACACTATGCCCGTAACGGAATATTCATTCCCAACTTCGTGGCCATAGCCATGCGCCACGCCCTGCTGACCAATTTTATCTCCCACAAACCAGCTGTGATGAGGGTACTGTTGAGGATTTATATCCAACTGTATACCATCATGGCGACTGTAACCCAAGCCGTTGGCGCTGGTGATAAAGCTGTATTCTATAGGTCCAGTGGATTTCAGCTGTATGCGGTTGTAGCTTACTGCTGAGGCATGGGCGTTGGATTCCTGCACAGGGCTGCCAGACGGAGGCGCGGTGATGAAAACTGATGAGGACGAGTCACCTGATGCCTCAATAACATAACTATCGCCATTTTTAACTATGCTATGGGAAGCGCTGAAAGTGGTCGTGGCATAGTTACCATTCACCCCTATTTCAGCGGGATAGGAGTAGGAGAAATTGCAGTCTTCAACACCGGTTAAATTAAATGTTGCTTCATTGTAGCTATAATCGGTTACAGAGCCATAGGTCGCAAATGAGCCAGATGTCCCTTCATATCGGCAAGTTAATGAAATATTTGCTTGGGCGCTGGCGGCCAAAAATGCAATACAAGTCAAAAATAGTTTTGAAAGTAAAAATTGATTATTCATACATTTCTCCTGAATTAAGCTGGTGACATTTTTCGGGGTTTAGTGCACCGATACCCGGAGTATCGGAACCGGTGCCGCTTGTTCGGCCAGAGTATTTCAGGCGGCCAGCCAGACACGGCTTAACTGCATAATATTTATTGTTAATTAATACGTCAGAAATTTCGCGGCGTCAGCAATTGTTAATATTCCAATCTCATCGCAGCCATAAATC
Organism: Cellvibrionaceae bacterium; assembly: GCA_036520615.1. GTDB lineage: Bacteria > Pseudomonadota > Gammaproteobacteria > Pseudomonadales > Cellvibrionaceae > CAMCXE01. Next base: position 76,399 of record DATDJI010000028.1, read on the forward strand.
AATATGTGTTGAAATGGCAGCTAATGCACGTTATTGGGCGGCACGCGGTGGACTTGTGCATGAGATAAATTGCTGATTGAGCCATCCATAAATGAGCGCAATGGATCGAACCGCTTCAGTGATCACGAAATCACTAGCCTAATTTGTTGCGTTTATGGGACCAAACGATAACGCCTAAGCCTCCCAACAAGAACATAAAAAAAGTTGAGGGTTCTGGTACTGGTGTCACCACCAAACGATAAGACCAGCGGGCACCCTCCGCTAAAGCTGATTCGGTGTGTGCAATGCTTTCGCCATCACGTGTCCCTGCAACTTCAGCGCTAGCGTTGGAGGTGCTAGAGATACTCAACACTCCACGTGGCGAGTTATGCTGAACAATACCCGTAACGGAATATTCATTGCCAACTTCGTGCGTATATTCGGCGTTGCTAGTGCGACCGACTTCGTCCCCGACATACCAGGTGTGGAAAGGGAAAAAATTCTCGTTCTCCCTAAAACTAATTGCATCCTCATGACTGGACCCCAAGCCATAAGAGCTGGCGGTGAGGCTATATTTTATTGGGCGGTCGGACGAGAAATACACAGTGTTAATGCCATATGCCTTAGCGGCGGAAGAGCCTGCATTTCCGCCTGGCAGCGGCCCAACGGCAGAGGCAGAAGCAGAGGAGCTACCGGACGCTTCAATGATATAGCTGTCGCCACTTTTAAGCACACTATGAGAAGCTGTGAAAAGCGCCGTTGCATAATTGTTATCAACAGCTGTTTCCGAGAGGTATGAGTAGGAATAGGAGCAATTTTCAACACCACTCAATCTAACGATTGCATGATTGTTGTCTAGGTCAGTTTCCGAGCCATAGGTTGTGGCCGCGGTCGAATGCCCTAGGTAGCCGCATTCTATCGAATCAATTGCTTGGGCACTAACGGCCCAAAATATCAAGCAAGGCAGCATTATTTTCATGAGTTTGATCGCTGACAAAAACTGCTTATGCATAGTTTCTCCTGGATAATTACGGGCGATTGTTTGAGTCCAACAAGTAAATACCTCGGTCGTTAGCTCCCCTGAAGGGCCTCTGATAAGATCTTTAAATGCCCTGGCGGAAGATTATTTAACATGATTGACCAAAAAAAGCAAAAGTTAAGCCTGCTTGTTGCGCAGCCTTATGAAATACCACATTTGTAAGGCATTTAAAGTGAGTGTGTAGTGGCTAGTGGATGTGTGTCTAATACAATTGAGCAATGATAGTGTGAGCAAGTTTGGTGCAGTGCCGGCGGCAAGCAAATCTCGGTTTTGCATTTATCGAAAAATAGCCATTTTGGCTATTTTTCGATTTTATTAGTTTTGCTAAAACTAAAGAAATTAACACAAAATATTACAAATGAATTCTGGTTGCGGGTACAGCAAGGTCGCCAAAAAAAGTTGCATGTAATAGTTTATATAATTTGACGAACGCGTAAGTGGGGTAGGGGAAAATTTCACGTCGCAGAATAATGTTTAATTTACTGCATCCTTGCGAATAGACGGGATGTTGGGTTGCGCTGTGCTCACCGCCAACGAGCTAAGCTGGGCATTGTGCCCAGCTTATGTTCTAAGGCTGAGCGTACAGATTAATCTTTTCTTGAATTTGTGGGCTGTAGTTGATTTTGACGTAGCTTAGAAATTCGTCGCGTAACATGTCTCCAAATGCTTGGCACTCTTCACTAGTAAAGTAGAATGGCCTATCGCCAAAGGTTAGCTCAGTGATATCAAATAGAAAGAGTATGACCGCGCGCTCGGAAATTGGGATAAATGTCTGGATCAGGGAGGACCCATTGCCGTCAATGCGTTCCAGCTTGTTGGTGTACCATGGCAGAAGATCTTGTTTGGATAATAATAAATCCTCCGGCGTGGTAAAAATCCTGTAGCGTTTTAATGCTTCTTCCACGCTAATTTCGGGGTCGAAATCTCGTGACCTGTCTACGGCCGATTTGATGAAATATTCAATCGCTAAGCGGCTCACTTCATCTTTTTTTAGTAGGCAATAAGGTTTTGCACCTAGCCAGGATTCAAACTCATCTAGCTCTAAGTTAATCAGCTTCATATCCATAAAAACAGAAGCGACACTCCATTCTCCGGCTTCATCTTTAGCTGTATATTCCCACTCATTCTTAGCGAGTAGCTTGAGTTTGATTGTAGATTGCCAATTTTCGAGAGATTCCTCGCTTGCGAGAGCGCTGCTAATATTGCTTGATTGTTCGGGTAAACAAAACTGTAACTGAGCGTCCTTCAGATCAAAAGTGATAATGTCGCATTGTTCTAGATTTGGGCCAGTGGCACCATTTGAGTATGTTTTCATCGCCAAGCCGCCGCTTCAAAAACTGTTGACTTTAAAACAAGCTGTATAATTCTCAGATTTTTTGTCGTTAGTTTTATAATTTAAAAGATGCTTACATCAGGGAATGATTATTAATTGGTTGGCTTGAAAAGGTTGGGTGTTGTTGCTCAGCCTGTGCACTAAGGCTGTTGCGCGTACTGTTTTATCTTTTCTTGAATTTCTGGGCTGTACGTGATTTTGACGTAGTTTAGAAACTCGTCGCGCAGGATATCTCCAAATTTCTGGCCGTCGTCCTTTGAAAAGAAAAAAGGTTTGTCGTTAGACGTTTGCGGCGTCAGGTCAAATTGAAGAAATATAGCTGCTCGTTCTGAAATGGGGATAAATGTGTGGCTCAGCCAGCGAGAGCTACAATCAAGTAGGTTTCTCTTGTTTGTGTACCATGGTAGAAGGTCTTGCTTAGATAATAATAAATCTTCTGGTTTGGTAAAAATTCTGTATTCTTTTAGTGCCTCTGTTTCGCTTATATCGGGGTTGAGCACTCGACTCATATCGACTGCTGATCTGATGAAATATTCTATCGCTAAGCGACTTAAGTCATCTTTTTTAAGTAGACAATAAGGTTTGACGCCAAGCCAGGACTCTAGATCATCCCGATCTAGGTTGATGAGTTTCATATCCATCAATACTGACCCGACATTCCATTCCCCATTTTCGTCTCTTTTATTATAATCCCACCAATTTTGGACAAGAATTTTAAAATCAATCATGGATTGCCAATTATCTATAGATTCCTGAGTTGCTAGACGGCAATCAAAATCTTCTGAGCTTGCAGGTAGGCAAAATTGTAGTGCTGCGTCTTTTAAATCAAAAGTAATTATGTCGCACTGCTCTAGATCAGGGCCTATAACTCCATTTTGATACGTTTTCATCGCCGGGCCGCCATTTTGTTTACGCATTCAATAAAGGTATTTGTGTTAAAAGGGATATTTTTATCTGTTGTGTAAGTGAAATTATTCCTTTTATCTAGGTATTTTTTTCCTTCGTCTAACTTGTTTGTTGGCACATTTGTATCTTGGTAAAGCTGCACTAATACAAAAGCATAGTTGTCCCCTGAGCCAGAATTTAAAACTTTGTTGCACAATGATAGTCGGCTATACGCCAAAGCAACTTTGGATGCGTTAAATTCAGGTGGATTCGTATCTCCAGGATATATCTTAACTATATCGGTATTAGAATATTTGCCTTTTTTAGAGTCGATAGATTGAATTAGGCCGGCTATATTTGTTACCGGGTTTTCAAGAACAAACGAGAATTTACTTAAATTATTAATTTGGGGTAAGGCAGAATGCAAAACGTGTGCACCGTAGCCTTCGGCGAAAACCGTAATGTCTTCGCCCGAGTAGGTGTTAAGTATCTTCGCTAAGTCTGTGGAGACTTTTGTGGATACAACATGAGACCAGGCCCCCATTTCTTTTACATCGTCGCCATTGGTATAGAAAAGATTAAACTCGCGGACACCAAGTCTTGCGGCTGCTCTTTGCCCTGCTCGGTCAATGTTTGCTGCCAATCCGGTGATAAATAGCATTCTGTTAACTTTGTCCGTATGGTCCCTTTTGATCGGTAATTCCTTGATTTTTACAATATCCAAGTTGTAACGCTCTTGCCTAGCTAAATAAAGACCAGATTTTTCCTGGTCGGACTTGAAACTCTGCCTAAAATTCGTGATGTACACAGTGGGTGTTCGATCCCCTTGTTCCTGGGTAACTGTGTAGCACAATGTCAGGCACCCCACGTTCTTGGTTTTTACTGCAGCATTGCCGGTGGCTTGGGCTTGGGTATCCAAGGCTAGAGCGGTCAGTTGTTCAATGCCTCTAATTACAGTTTGTCCCTCTTCGGACACGGGGTTTACAGCGGTGATAAACGCAACTGCTAGGTCTTTGTGGATTTTGACGGGTTTGCCCGCGCAGCCGTTGGCGGTTCTTGGGGAAAAATACACGTAATCATTGGGACTGAGATGGGATAGCGAGGCACTCATAGTGGGTTCCTTTTTACAGCATTTAATGGGAATAGATTGGTGGTTGGCAATGGCGGTTGTTGGGCCGCCTGACTCCGAATCACAACTAAATAGTATCCGCCGCACCTAGGTTAGGCAAGAATCTATGGTCCCGCCTGTGAAGTCACTGATATAACCGCCGGGTCGGCTAAATTGCATTTAACGCCGCACGGGCCGAATATGTGCCTGCCCAATATTGAAGGCAAATTATTGCCAAATAAATTGCCCATTTTTTTGTAGTGTTGAACAGTAATGTCCAACACCCCCAGCACGCTGAGATAATTTAAAATAGCTCTTTTATGATATTAATTGCTTGTCCTGATTTGGATGTGATGAGGGTTACTGCTAGCCGCTTTTGGAGTGGAAATTTCGTCGGCTGAAACCGCCATGATCAAACACCTTTTTTGATCGAGGTTCAGCATATAAGTCGGCTAGTTTTGTATTCAATTCCGTGCCTGAATGCGTAAGTTGGCGGTGAGGTTGCGAACCTCAACGCCCCATTTATCTACAGGGAAAATTTCACGTCGTAGAGAAATATTTAATTACGGCTTGCTTGTGGTAGTATCGGAGAGATGGAATCTGCACAGGAAATAATGTCTTTGTTACAGATCTTTTTTTGGTTTTTCGTGCGAAGGTAAACCACGGCTGTGAACGCTCGTTCGGTAAATGGCTTGATGTTGCGTAGTAACATTCGACGATCAATAGGGGTGTGGAATTAGGAAATTCAGATGGGTACTCATTGTTCAAGCGATTCAATAGGAGAGATAAATTATGTGTGCTAGTAAATGTACTGGAAGAGAAAAATCGGCCATAGCCGGACTGGCAAAAATCGCTAGCTACAAAGGTGATTTTCCTTCGCCGTTACAAGTTATGTGGTATGCGCCGGAAACCCGCGAAATCTTTAAACTTAAGATTAGTGATACGGAAATCCGCCGCTGGATAAAAAGCGCAGCGGACTACCATGGAATACCGCATGTTTTGTTAGCAATAATTTTGCAGCAAGAAAACGGCCCTAATGGAACTACCGTTCAAAAGGTTGGCCAATTTGCTGAACGCAGTATCACTACATTCGGCGCAATTGTTGATAAACATCTATGGGGTATTTTTCCTGATGCAATTGCCAAGGGGTCGTCCGGCTTTGCCAATATGTCTCGCGCCGCGTTAGTGGATGCGGCGGAATATACGGAGCGTGAATATGGCAAGAATCCCTTATCGAATGAGGCCCGTTACAGAGCGTTTGGGTGGGATCAAGATACTCGAGTTTCGGGTGACGATTTTAGGGCCGATTTATATTATTGTGCGGCACATCTACGGCAATTAATTGATCGAATCACCGGTTCGCCATGTCATAACGGCCCCATCACCATGTCTCAATTGCGGGCTGTGATTAAAGCCTACAACGGCAGCGGCGCCATGGCAGAAAAATATGCCGATGACGCGATGAAACTCTTACAAGGGGCAATTAATGGTAGTGTTAAATTATATTTTTATGAAGAATAAAATAGTTTTTTCATTTATATCAATAGCTGTTGCGCTGCTCGCCTATCTGACATTTATGACCCCAGCAGGCGCTAATAGCTGGTATCTGTTGGTGGGAAATGGTTTTGTAATTCCGAATGAGTCCTCGATATTGACCTTTGAAGTAACCAAAATGAACGAGGGCTCGGGTGAATGGTGGTTATACGGTCAGGACGAGCAGTTTTATTATCATTTTCTCGGCGAGAATGGGCGCCCGTATATCAAGATCGCGAAGGTAAATAACTGTAACGGTTTTAATCCGCACGATAGTGGAACCTGGTGTAGCTGATACTCGGTTTAAATACCGGTTGAAATCAAAGGATCGGAGACCTTAAGCTGAAATTGAGTTTTTCAACTTCTCTGAGTATTAATCAAAGCAAAGAAATATTTAGCATGAACACGTCATATAGGTGATGATTTTTTGATTGGATCTGTATCAATCCAATGCATACATTTTTAATGCTGCCAATTAAGGGAAAGATAAATAAATGGAGCGAGTAATTGGGCTATTCGCTCCGGGTGCACATAGACTACCTTTTAACGAACGTCATGCACCGCTCAAAAAATCCGTTACTCTCAATGCCGACTGAAGCAATATCTGACGTGAATCCTTAGCTTTCCGGCAGGACTTACTCAACAAAATTCTGATAATTAAATTCAGTCGCGGTACAACTATACCTCCAAAAAGTTGCATGTAATTGTTTATATAACGTGACGAAGCTCCCAACATGCAGCTGTTCTGGTTGGTTTGTCGACCCTAACGCTATTGTAAACCGCACTTTCAATTAGGCTGGCGGTTGTAAGGTCCGGGTTGCGGGGCTGTTTTGTATTAAGACAATGTTTTGTATTGAGCCAACGCCTTTCCTTTGTATTTTATATATGGAAACAGTGCGTTTTATTTGGGCACTTGGGAAAGGTATCCAGGATGAATAGAGTTGTAGAGCAACCCTTATGCTCTGGAAAGCCAAATCAGAACAAAAACAAGTCAGAGAAAAAATCAGAGGCAAAACAAACCCTCTCTGAAAAATTACTTTGCTCTCAGCCCGCACTATATCGCCAGAAAATATAAAGTGATTTTTAACATTAAAAATTTAACATTTGAGAAAAAGGCTTTCCATATGGATTTTATTACCTTGTTTACACCTGCACGTTTACAGCAGGGGTTTTATTCATTTGGCACTTTAAACGCAAAGTTAGTGCGATTAGTTCAAAAACCTCTCGCTGTGCTTTTCACACTGCAACTGCTCACAGCCTGCAGTGGTGATGCGCCCTCAGAATCTAACAAAGTCATACCCCCCACACCCACCGCGATAGCCCCTAGCGGGTCTATTATCGCTACTAATCCTACCTACAGCTGGAGCGCCTCCGCTGGCGCCACCTCGTATTTATTTTGGATTGGCACTGGCTCTTCCGCGTATTTTTCAGTGAATTTTTCCGCGGTGGAATTGGGCTGCGCCAGTGGCACGGGCACTTGTTCGGTTACGCCCGCAACGCCCTTAAATGTTGGCACAACTTATAATTGGAATGTTAAAGCTAATAATAGCGTGGGTTTTAGTGCGGCCAGTAATTCGTTAATTACCACTGTTAATCTAACGCCACCCAATATTGTTGCGCCTACGACTATTTCGCCTAGCGGTTCAATTAGCGCGGTAAATCCCGCCTTTACCTGGAATGCCTCCGTTGGCTCCACCGGCTATTTATTGTCGATCACCACTGGATCGTCAGGCTATTTTGCGGCTAATTATTCTGCCAGTGAATTGGGTTGTGCTAGCGGTAGCGGAATTTGCTCGGTAAATCCCGCCATGCCTTTGGTTGCGGGAGTTAATTACAGCTGGACTGTAAAAGCGCTAAATGCCGCTGGCAGCAGCGCGGCCAGCGCTTCAAAATCCGTAATTGTCAATGCCGTGCCCTCGGATATAAAGCCCGCGCCTTTGGCTTTTAACGAACAGCCTTTTGGTGAATTACAACTGGTAGACACGATTGATACTGCCACCCAAGCGCCATGGGAAGAAGATGTGGCGGGGCCAAGCAAGGTGCAAACATTGTTAGGCCAAAAAGCGCGCACCCTGGCGCCGGGCCTGGAGCCGCTTACGGGTGGCGCGCGGTTTATGACCTATCGCATTGGCGCGGGCAAGGGTTTGATTCCCCATCAGGCCTATGTATTGGATATTGAATATCCGGATGATGTACCGCGCTCTATGTTTATTGCCAACCGCGGCGCGGATTTTATTCGCGGTTTTGCTACCGGCATGGCCCTTGGCGATGCACGTAATGCTTATTCGGTGGGCACGGTTGAATCGTTAAATTATCCGCAAACCCAAACCTGGAAGCATTACCAAAGTTTATTTTTTCTGCACGAACGTTTTACTCTTAAACCGCAACGTTATGCGGTGTGTTCTACGCGGCCTTTATTGCCCGCCGATGGTTTTGATATTTCGGTTTTTCAAACGCGTAAAACTAACGATCCTTTTTCACAGGGCACCGCTATCGGCAAAATTCGCTTATATAAAGTGGTGAATACCGCCAGTCTAGCCGCACCGATTAATTATCCTTTCACTTTGCCTAAACGCCATATTTTTTGGCGTGAGGAAATGGCTGACGAAGCCGTAGGCGATAAAGATGTTAATAAACGGGCCGTGGCTAATATTACCGATTGGTATGGCTTTAAAATGGATTTAGGCACCGCCCTTGGGTTTAACACAGTCGGCAAAGATTTAATGGAATTTGGTTTTAACCAGGGTTTTGATAGCGGCAACGCTAATTGGATTAGCAATGCACAACCACCGGTTGTGAATGAATGGGCCAATATTGTAGCGGCCGCAAGTGGGCGCAATTTGTATTTAATGCCGTATTTGGAATACGGTGGTTCGCAAGGCAATAATTGTTTGCCTGGGCAAACGCCCGCTTGGCCCTGCGATAAAACGCCGGGTAATTATTTCAGCCTGGGTTATCAGCATAGGCCCGTAAAATTATTTGACGGCATATTTATGCCTGGTGGCGATAAAAATGATGTGCCGGGTTTTCTGCATAATTATACCGGCACCTATTGGACGGAAAATTTAGCGGCGGATGTGACCGACCCAGATATTCGCACGGATTTACATTTTTTAATTGATCGCATAGCCGGCCAATATAAAGATACCGCTAAATTTGCCGGTATTTGGTTACGCACTCGGCAAACCAAACTGCCCATGAGTTTTTCCGCCGCCACTATTGCCCGTTACAACGCGGCTAATCCCACCGCGCCGCGTACTTTATTGCAGTTGCAAAGTAATGAGGCGTCGCGCCAAGCCTATTACGATTGGTGGTATAAGCAGCGTGCGTCACTGCTAGAAGATGTTCGCGATTACACACGCTCAACTCTGGGCGATAAAACACCGCAAGTTTTATTTACCGCTTATGCAACGGAGCCTGTGCCGGGTGCCACGGGTTCCGCTACATCGCAGGCGGATTGGGTGAGTCTGGTGACTGATAACCCGGATGCGTGGCAAGCTTATGTGGATACGTTATTTGTCGGTTTTAGCGCAGGGCAGGACGACTCTAATGATCCTTATCGCTGGTATCGCTGGGCCTGGGGACGCAAAACACCCGCCGAGGCCCTAGCGGAGCGCATTCAAAAAAATGGCCTGGATAAAACCGTGCCTTTACCCACATTTCCATCGGCTGACCCTGCCATTAATTCCTGTGTGACTAAGATTTCGGCATTTGTAGCTAATGGCGGCAACACGCCTTGGGAATGTTGGCAGGAAGAAGCCACTCATGCCACGCCTCCAGCTGACCCTAAAAATTATCAGGGCAAGGAAGGTGTTGCTATGACCTATGAATTTGGTAATGCGTTATATTCCGTGGCGGACGTGTCCTTATTAAATGAATACAGCGGCAGTGCTGGCCAATCACTTATTCACCACTATCCCTTAAATGAAGATGAAGGCAGCTCATTTAATGATGGCAGTTGTGCAAACATTTATGCCATGGATGACCAGCAACCGTTCGACGGCAAGGTGGGTTACATTTCTGTCGCCACCGAACGTGCTGGGCCTTTTTCAACCTTGGCGGAAGCGCGCGCTTTGGCAAATGGCAATCCAATTAATTTGGGTTATTTGGAATCCAGCAGTATGAGTCGCGGATTTCCGGCGTATGTAAAACGCTTTAATCAAGCCCTTTTATCACTACCCGCGTTACCCGCAATAAAAATGACCGGCCAAACTAGCGACGATGAAGTGGTTTTGAAAAAAATCGCGAGTTCCGCCGGTACTTATTACGCGGTTATCAATACAGCGATGACGACTAAAACCAGCACGGTGGTGGATTTTGGCGGGGCTACTCAGATAAAAGATTTATTAAGTAATGCCGACTATACCGCGCAAAAATTAAGTTTTGATTTGTACCCGGGCGAAGTGAGAACTTTCCGTACGCCTTAATGGACGGTGATATGCCAGCCAGGCTTCTGACGGGCTTTTACATACATGTCAAAATTTATTGCTTGCTGCTTAATAAGGGGATTTTCCCGAATGGAAGTTGCCAGTGGTGTTATGAGCGGGGGTTATTGTTGCGAGCGAGTTCAACGCGTAAATCAGCTTTAGGTTGGCGGTGAGCCTGCTCGGCCCGCATCAACCTACGTTCGTGTTTTTATAATCAAGGGAGGTGAGGTGAATATCGTATTGATAGACGTAAACGGATTTTTAAGAATCAGAGGGCGGCGTGGAGAGCTGTTAATTTTTATTTTTTCCGGTTAACTCTGCGTATGCGGAAATTTTTGCGCGGTGGAAGGCGCCGCGTTTTTCCACCTAGCGAACACGATTTACCGGACAGCCAAGGATTAACGTAGGAATTTACCAGGCCTAGAAAATCAATAATAAAAATTGGAGGTTAGGTTATTTTATCGGCAGAATGTTTTCGGAAGAAAATCTCAAGAAGCGAATGGAAGGTTCGCGCATAAATCCCGTTTTTACGCGTTAATATTTCCAGACAAAACGCTGCGCGCTAATTTCAATCCAGCGGTGAAGGTACTTAAATAAGTGGTTCATATCCCACCAAGCAAAAACGTTTTAACCCAAAGTTGCCCGTCGTCTGCCTCGGCTCGAAAACGTTAGTCGTCTTCGGCCATTTCCACGAGGTTACGCCCTCCCATCTTGGCTTTGTAAAGCGCAACGTCGGCTCGTTTAAATAAGGTGTCAAAATTATCACTGAGTTTGCCACAGGCAATACCGATGCTGACCGTCACAGTTAGCGGCTGGCCGTGTGGCTCAAACCGGAGTTGCGCCACCGCCTCACGCAGTTTTTCGCCTATAACCCGCGCGGTGTCACCAGACACCTGTTCGCACACCAGCACAAACTCTTCACCACCCCAACGGGCCATATGGTCATTCGCCCGTACAGTGCGGCTAACAATTTCAGCGAATGTCCGCAATATGAGGTCTCCCACGTCGTGGCCCCGGGTGTCGTTTACCCGCTTGAAATGGTCGATGTCGAGTACCAGCAGGCTTATCTCAGTCGATTTTTCACCGGCTTTACAGCGACGCTCCAACACCTGTTGCAGGCCTGTGCGGTTGAGCAGGCCGGTTATAATGCATCCTTGGTGGATAACAGCTGATATTCCGAGGATTTTTTCCGTAGATCTGTATACCGTTTGCGCAAATAAAAGCCTGCGACCACCAACAACGAGTAGCCAAAATATGCCCAACCGGTACGCCAGGGCGGCGGCGTAATCAGGATTTGAATTTGCGCGTCCTCGGCGCTAGGTACGCCGGCATTGGTCATGGCGCGCACGCGAAAGGTGTAGGTGCCTGGGTCCAGGTTGGTATAAGTCGCCGTGTGAACGGTACCGACATCGTTCCAGTCTTCATCAAACCCATCGAGCTTGTACCAATAGTGGTTCAGATGGGAGGAGGTAAAACTCAGCGCAGCGAAGTCAAAGGCGAACATCGCGTCTTTGTAGCTAAGGGTAAGTTTCCCGGTTTGCTCGATGGCCTTAGTGAGCATTGAACCGGGCGTGGTCAAGGTAACGTCACGATTGAGAATGCGCAGCGCGGTGACCACTATTTTGGGCGGCGTTCGGCTCTGCTCGACATTTTCCGGTTCGAAGACGGTAATCCCTTCTGTGCTGCCGATGTAGAGCTCGCCATTGTCCGCCAACAGTGAAGCATTGCGGTTGACATTGCTGCCTGCCAGCCCGTCAGATTTTCGCAGCACCTTGATGGCAAAACTTGCGGGGTCTATCCGCGCGAGCCCTGCTGGCGTGCCCGCCCAAATATAACCCTGGCGGTCTTCAATCAAGGTCGCCACATGTGTTGCGGGCAAGCCCTCGGTGAGGCTGAGATTACGGAATTGATCGGTTCCCGAAGCAAGAATATTGACACCGCCCTCCGCCGTTCCTACCCAGAGCCTACCGGCTTTATCCTCCAGCAGCGCAATAACATTATTGTTGCTTAAGGAGTGTGGATTGGACGGGTCGTGGTGATAATGCTGAAACGATTGATCAATTTTGTTAAAACGATCAAGGCCATTCTTGGTGCCTATCCATAATTGGCCTTGGCGGTCAGGCAGAATTCGCCAAACATAATCGTAACTGAGTGAATTTGTGTTTTGAGGATTATGCAGAAAGTTACGAAAACTGTCGGTATCCCGCAAATACCGGCTCATGCCCCCGCCCTGGTCGATCGCACCTATCCATAGATCATTGTCCCGGTCGCGGACGACGCTCCATAAGTGCGCCCCAACGAGATTGTCCGGCTTGTCTGGCTCAGGAAAGTAGTTTTTGAATTTGCCAGTGCGTTTATCAAAACGGTGCAAACCGCCGGACCAGCTCGTCACCCATATATCCCCATTGCTGTCTTCCGCTAACCCGGTAATGGCACCGAAGCGCAGGCTGTCCTTGTCTTTGGGATTGGGTTGGTAGTGCGTAAATTGACCGGTTTGTCTGTTATAGGCGTTCAGTCCTTTCTCCGTACCCATCCAGATAAGGCCTTCAGTATCCTGCAGTAATGAAAGAACGCCATTGTGATCAAGACTATTGGGGTTATCCGGCTGATGGGTAAGGATGCGAAAGGGTGCTTTACTGGCATCGTAAAAGCTAATACCCGCAGGCACCGCACCGATCCACAGATTGCCGGAGCGGTCTTCATATATACGACGCAGTTGATCGGAGTGGATGGTAGTACGGTCGTAGACGTGGTGGCGCAGGTGAAAGAAGGCGTCACTTTCCTCATGATATAAGGCTAGCCCACCGTGATCTGTAGCAATCCAAAGGTTTCCGCGCCCGTCGGCGTGAATGTCGCTGACGATATCGCTGCCAATGGTGCGAGGGTCGTCCTGGTCGTGGCGATAGGTTTTAAAACTGCGGCCATCTTCTAACATCCGCGCCAGGCCAAATCCTCGAGTAGCAATCCAGATTCTCCCTTTTTTGTCCTGAGCGATGCGGTCAATGTAATTGTGCGCAAGGGAGTTGGGATCGGCCGCATCATGGGTCCAATGCGTAAAATTTCCGGAAACCGGGTCAAGACGACTGATACCACCGCCGGCCGTACCAATCCACAATTGGTCTTCGTTATCCACAAATAGGGTAGAGATACTGCTGGCGCCAAGACCGTTGGGCAGATTTGCGTCATGTTGGTAGTGCCGTACCGCATTGCGTTCGGGGTTGAAGACTGAAAGCCCGCCGCTAGTGCCAATGTAAAGGTTGTTATGGCTATCCACCGCTAGTGCGGAAACCAGATCCGAAAGGATCGATAGGCCGGTGCCTGCTTGGGAGGTCAGAGTCGTAAAGTCGTCCGTTTCACGGTTGTAGCGACTAAGGCCGCCGCCAGTCGCCAACCACAGCACGCCATTGTGGTCTACCCGCATATCGCTTATCCATGTGCTGGCGAGCGCGCGGGGGTTTCTGGCATCGGCGGTATAAAATTTGAATAGATGCGCGTCGTATCTGGCTAGCCCGGAGTCACCGCCAAACCATAAAAATCCGGTGTCATCTTGCACAATGGAAAAAACGACACCAATGCCACCTTTTTCGTTTTCGTTCTCTCCTGTCAGTAGATGCTGAAAATGCATATTCTCTAGCAGCTGTCGGACATTTGCTTCGGTCTGAGCCTGAGCTCGCGTCGCGCAAACGGTTAGATTTAACAGCACCCAAAACAACAGGCTCAATAGATAATGATATTGCCTTGATGAGGATAAACCGAGCTCGAACGCGGACGGCCCACTGCAATAGTTTACCAACCTAACCAGGATCGGCAGCTGGCGACGCCTCCTCGCGCTGGGCGGTGCGTGTTGGTGTTGGTATGAATTGCGCTGCCTCAATGGCTCTTTACCTTTACTTCTTAGAAGAAGGAACTGCTTGGACGCAGGCCTCATTCAAAGTAAAGCACAAGTCAATCCTAAGAGAGCTCGTAAATAAGATTCTTTGGGACTAGCCGAAGGCATTTTTGGTATTAGCGGTGAGCGTTTTGCCTGGAAAAGTGAATAGACGCAATCTAACGGGATGATTAGCGAGAAGAAAAATTAAGAATCCTATACTGCCCTTGCGCACAAGAAAAGGTTGGGAGCCGTAATATAGTTAAGAAAGCCATCGTACCCTGGATCGCTTGGCGTAGTAGTCACTTGCAGCCTACTTACAGAGCGTTATGAGTGGGGTTGTTTTTAGGTGAAGGCCCGATCCCTAGACTGGGCTCGACGCTCGGCCAGCTCCCACCTACCTTCTCCGCCCATGGAGTTGTAAAAGTCCCCACCGTTGGATGATCGTTCTATTCGAATAAAAATAAAAAACCCGCACTATGCGGGTTCGTGTTACATCAAATTAAAAAGTTATTTAAGGGTTCGCCACTACCACCGTTGGCACATAGGGTGACGAAGCGAAACTCGGCATAGTGGTAGTAGCGTCCCGTTTAAAGCCCGCTGTTATGCCCATACACGCATACATTTGCGCAGCGTATTGGCATTTGCGGCCTACACTCGCTTCCACAAAATATACCAGCGTCACATCAAGCGCTTGCCCTGCATCGTAGCTGCCCATGCCAGCAGTTACCCATTTGCCGCTGGCTTTTTCTGTCGCTTTATCAAAAGCCCAGTTGGTGCCAAAAATATCAATTTCATATTCCGAGGCGTTATTCGGGGTTTGCGGTGCAACACGATCCGCTTCACTCCACCACACGGGAAAACCATTCACTAATAATTGCACTTTAACGCGAGCTTGATAGGGGCCTTTGCCGCTAAATTCGAAACGGCCATCCATATAGGCTTCCGGTATGCGAAATTTTAAACTGACATTGCGTTTACCATTGCCCGGAACCTGGTACTGCGTGCGCCAAGAAGCTGAAGCTTGGCCGCTGGTTAAGCCGTTTAACACAATATTTAATGCCGGAACACCCGCCTCACCCATGCGAGCCCAACCTTGGGCAGTGTCTTCCGCTTTGGTGAAATCAATAGGGCCAAGTTGCTGAATATCGGCGGCCGGTATGCCTTGATTGGGATCGTAGGCCAGGTTATCAATTAATACATCATATTTTGCTAAAACCTGATTGCCTTCACCACGGGCGGCTTGCTCGCGGGTTTTGGTGTTGGTTTGGGTATTCTCAATTAAATAATGTACCGCTGTTTTGTAATTGAGATTATTTAGCGGTGTAATAATCGATAAATTATATTGCTCAATGGGTAAATCGTAGTCACTGGCAAGCCCAGCCAAAACGGATGTGCTGGTACAAGCCAAAACTGCTGAAAATAATAAATGTCGCATGGTAATTAACCTCCTAGTCTAGCGGCGCCAACGCCGTTGGCTTCTAATAAAAAATAATAAAGTGGTAATGCTGCTGTGGAATAAATTTCGAAAGGTGCGTTACCGCTGGATGCCGGTGGCAATTCACGTCCACCACCCATAACCTGGCAATAACGAATATAAGTATTGGTTGGATAATAAGAATAAAAATCTTGTCCGCAATCCGGCGCGTTAGTTTCTACGTCCGCTTGAATTAAATAATCCAAATCAAAGTTAGCGCCAGAGGTATAACGGCCAATATAAACGGTATAAATATCGTCCGAGGAATCTTCCCCCCAGCTAACCGGCAGGCCATTACTATTGGATACCGCATCCTTACGGTGTAAGGAATTGGCTGTCTGCCAAATGGGTAAACCGTCGACTAGAACTTCTGCGCTGGAGCGTGCAATACCTTCGTTGTCGCCAACAGGTACTGGTTCATTGCCTGATGGGCCGCCCACTTCATAGGCGCGCTGAAAATTATTTCTATTGGCGGGCGCTTTAAAGCGCACAAAAAAATCGCGCGATGCTGCCGCCTGATTTTGTACGCGAACATGGTAGGAAACACTGGTGGATAATTTGCCAGTTTTTTGTACCGAGGCCCTCACACTTTTATCATTGCCAGAAAATACCACGGACGATTTTCGCAAGTAATTAGTATCGTAAAGAATCACGTCATCGTCATAAGTGGTTTCATCTGTGGGCGCCAAATCTACCAGCGAAAATGTAAAAGGGCTTGGCGCTGTGGTGGTGCCCGTACCAGGCCAGGCACTGGGGTATAAAGTAAAACTGCCCGCTGCGGTTTTGCGCCCGGCTGAGCGCTGCCAATAACGACAGGCCGTACCGCAAGGCAATTTACCCGCGTTGGTATACGCATTCCATTGAATATTGGTGCCGCTGCCCTGGGCCGCTAATGAACGATTAATGGTGTGTGGCTCAGGCAGTGCAACACTTAAATTGGCCAGGGATAACCCCAGAACGGCCGCTGCTAAACTCGGCCAGGATAAAACACGTATCATAAAAAGCCTCCTTGAAAATTAAATGAAAAATTAACCATCGCTAAGGTGTTGCGCGGTAGACAACTATTATGAAGAGAGGCGAGTGGGATGGCAGGGAAAAAAGCCGCAGCAGAAATGTGAAAAAATACCCTTTCGATTTTATGGCGAATTAAAAGATGTTTTTAAGAAATTTGGGCTTATGAACAATCGTCTATAAATAAATAGGGAAACTTAACGCCTAGTTCGCGCTGTAATACATAAGGTGTGCGCGAAGGTAAATAGCCGTGATGGTTTTAATCTGTACGGTAGTGGGTGGAACCTGATGTTGCTGATTACTCGGTTTAAATACTGCTCGCATTCTTTCCCGAAAAAGCTAGGGCGCTTCAACCGGTCTTTACGGGTTATTTTGGATTGGCTCACTTCACCTTTGTGAAGAATTTCTCGTCGTGCGTAAATAACCCACAAAGCGGCCAAACCGAATGCGAACTCAATTGACAATGCTTATCATTTAGAATAATCTGATTCTATAGTAGTCAGAGAGGTCGCTTTATGTACGTTTGTCTTTGCCAAGGGGTTACGGATCACCAAATTCGCCAATCAATTGATTCTGGCGCGGACACGTTGCGTGCATTGCGCCAGCAGTTGGGTGTAATGGCCCAGTGTGGCAAATGCGGATGTATGACCAAAGAATTGTTATTACAAGCTCTGAACGAGCGCGATAGCGGTACCTTCTATCAAGTTGCCTAAAGCTTTAACGCCCGGATTTCGAGTTTTTACTTAATGCTTTGGATACCGCTCTAAAGCAGCTTAAGCCTATTAGAAACACTTGTTGACACTGCAATCTGCCGCCTCCACACTCCTGGCCTAACTCCCTACCTGGGTAGGGTAAATAGCCAAGTGGAGGAATTTTATGAAAGGCGACCCTCAAGTAATTGCCCATCTGAACACGATTCTCGGCAACGAATTGATTGCCATTAACCAGTATTTTTTACACGCCAAAATGTATAAAAACTGGGGTTTAAAAGCTTTAGCCAAACACGAATACCATGAATCGATTGATGAGATGAAACACGCTGACGTGTTAATCGATCGCATTTTATTTTTAGATGGCCTACCTAATTTGCAGGATCTGGGTAAGTTATTGGTTGGTGAAAATACTGAAGAAATATTGCGCTGCGATTTACGCTTAGAAAATAAGGCAATTCCCGATTTAAAAGAAGCCATCGCCTATTGTGAGACCGTGCGCGATTACGGCAGCCGCGACCTGCTGCAACGTATTTTAGATTCAGAAGAAGAACACGTGGATTGGTTGGAAACTCAGTTGAGTTTAATTGGCCAGGTAGGATTGCAAAATTATTTGCAAACTCAGATGGAAGCGGCTTCTTAATCTTTGATACAACAGGCATAGCCAATTTAGCAGCCATAATTAACGGTCGGAAGCAGTGAATCTTTCGGCTCGTTATTAGCGCCTTAACGCCAAACTTCTGAAAATTACCTTCCCAAAAAACACTTCGCTATGTATTGCCTAAATTAAGGCACGTTTACACGATTCCTCCCTCACCGCTCAGCATGTCGAAAGCTTTCCCGCTACGACACGCTTGCCCGCGCGAAATTTATCCCTATCTGTTGGCATCTGGACGAGCATTTGTTTGGCGGACGATGTTCTGTAATTTGAGGCGTTGTAGTCCTCAACTCTTCTAGGTTCGGGATTGCTTAACAAGCTCTCGCTCACGCTGGTCTTTATTCCTTCCTGAACTACACTCAAGCGTATCTAGACCCAGTTCGCCTAACCAAATCTTTGCATTTCAGCCAGCGGCGCCATTTTGGACTGCGAGGGCGGCTGGTCGTGTGGGTCATTTGCGCGTCTTTTGTTTTGCGCCAGGGCTTTTTGCTTGAAAGGCGCAGGTACAGCGAGAAAACATTATGTACCTAGATTTTTATGGTTTGACCAAACCGCCGTTTCGCATTACTCCGGATACCCAAGCGTTTTTTGCAGGGTCTGAGCGGGGCGCCCTTCTGGACGCTCTGTGTTATGCCATTAGCCAGGGGGAGGGCATTATTAAATTGGTAGGGGAGGTTGGCAGCGGTAAAACTATGTTGTGCCGAATGCTGCCGCTGAAATTACCGCCGTCAATTGACTGGGTATATTTGGCGCACCCGAGTTTGTCGCCTGAACATATTCTGCATGCCATAGCGCAGGAAATGGGCATTAAGGTTACGCCTTCGGCGGATAAATTAGCCGTCATGCGTTTACTGCATAAAACACTGCTTAAACGCCACACGCAAAATCGCCAAGTAGTGGTATTGGTGGAGGAGGCGCAGGGAATGTTGCTCGAAACGCTGGAAGAGATTCGCCTGTTAAGCAACCTGGAAACCTGCGATCACAAATTGTTGCAAATTGTGCTGTTTGGCCAGCCGGAATTGGATAGCAAGTTAGCCGCTCCTTGTATTCGCCAATTGCGAGAACGCATTACGTATAGTTTTTATCTAACGCCGTTAAAGCGTGTGGATATTCAAGCCTATCTGGATTTTAGGCTGCGCGCCGTCGGGTATACGGGGCCGGAATTATTTGAAACGCCGCTAGTGCGCTTGATTGAAACCTATTCCCAGGGATTGGTGCGGCGTATCAATATTTTGGCTGATAAGGCGTTGCTTGCGGCCTATACGCAGGATCGTCACCGCCTTTTACTTGCAGACGTTCATCAAGCGGCCCAGGACAGCCAATTTGTTGTGTCCTGGGCGCGTCAATTGATGGCAAAAATCAAACACACAGTACCCGCTTGGGCAACACTGAGTTTAGTGTTGGCTTTCTCGATGTCGCCGTTTAACCATCGAAACTACGAACAGTCAGCGCAGAATGCGCTAACTATTAGTGCAGCGACGGGGGGCGATGAATTTCTATGAAAGCTCTTTTGTTATGTAGCCTTCTGGTGTTAACCGCCTGCGACCAGTTTCGTACTAAGCCTCCGTTATCGCATGGGCATATTAATCAGCCTGCATTTGATTCAGCCCGCATTCCAGCCTTAGCTGCAGCTCCGCCCAAATTGCCACCCCCACAGCCAGCCAAGCGCGAAGCTACTCATACCGTCGTAGTAAGTGATGTACCTGTGCGCGAACTGTTGTTTTCGCTGGCGCGGGATGCGGATGTCAATTTGGATATAGATGCCGATGTAGATGGGTTGGTGACGCTTAACGCCGTGAACCAGCCGCTACCGGCTATTCTCGATCGTATTGCGGCGAGCTCCGGCCTGCGCTATGAGATGAAAAATAAGGTAATTACGATTCGTAAAGATGCGCCCTTTGTGCGTAATTATCGGGTCGACTACTTAAATATGGCGCGCCTTAGCAACAGCAGCGTTAGCGTATCCACGCAAATTAGTGCTACTGGGCAAGGCGCAGGAGATGGTAAAAGCGGTGGCGGGAGCGATAATAATTCCGCCACCCAGGTGAAGAATGTTTCCGACAATGCATTCTGGGCCACGCTGCAAAAAAATGTCGCTGCCATTATCGGCGGTGGTAGAACAGGTGGGGCGCCGGGCGGCGCTGAGGGCGACAACCCAGACATAATGCTGAACCGGGAAAGCGGCATTATGGGCGTGCGCGCCACCGAGCGACAACACGATGAAATTCGCCGTTTTATCGCTGAAGTACAGACGAGTTCAGAGCGGCAAGTGCTGATCGAAGCCACGATTGCCGAAGTGAAATTAAATGATCGCTACCAGGCGGGCATTAACTGGAACATGGTGCGCGACGGCAGCCAGCACGATATCGGCTTTAATTTAAATAGCGCGGTGAATGACTTGGCATTGGGTTCGACGCCTGCATTTAGTTTGGCCGCAAGTTCTGTTGTGGATGGCAACCTGTTGCAAGCGACGCTGCAAGCGCTCGAAACTTTTGGCAACGTCAGCATTATGTCCAGCCCGAAAGTGATGGCGCTGAACAACCAAACCGCATTGCTCAAAGTGGTGGATAACCTCGTTTATTTTACCGTCGATGTGAATATCGATACTGCCAGTGCAGGGGCTGTTGGGGCCACGCGCACGATCACCTATCAAACCAAAGTGAATACGGTACCGGTGGGCTTTGTTATGAGCGTAACGCCTTATATCAATGAGCAGGGTGCGGTGACACTGAATGTTCGGCCGACGATTTCACGCGTAATTAAACAAGTGCGCGACCCTAATCCGTCTTTGGCCGATGCCAATGTTATCAGTGAGATTCCCGTCATCCAGGTGCGCGAGGTGGAATCGGTGCTGAAGGTGAATTCCGGCGATATTGCCGTGATTGGCGGCTTGATGCAGGACGAGGCGAATAATTCCAAACGGGGCATTCCACTGCTAGGCAAGCTGCCGGTCGTTGGTGCAGCATTTCGTTATCAGGACGACACGACGGAAAAAACGGAGCTGGTCATTTTTATTCGGCCCATAGTGGTGAAACACGCAAGCCTCGGCGGTGATTTGCGCGCGTTTAAGGAGTATTTGCCCGCGCAAGTGGAACCAAATGCCGCGAGCACCTCGCGCCCCGCAGAGCATCAACAACCCAATCGCCGCCAGGAATAACCTGTTATGAGCCTCCTATTGGATGCGCTTAAAAAAGCGGCACTGGAGAAACAGCGTCGCTCGCAAAGCTTGGATGTCGCAGCCGAACACGGCAGCGACAGCGAAGCGCTGCTCAAGGCACAGGCCACTGTGTCTGAACTGCAGGCGCGGCCTTCGCGCAAAGGCAAGGCGGGCAGCGCCGGGGCGGAGCTGCTGTCCAGTTGGGCACAACCAAAACGCTCAAAACGTATGTTTGAGGAGGGTTCATTTACACCCGACACAGTTGAAATGCCAATGGCTCAAGTGGATCTAAGCAAGCCTGCGGCCGAGCGTGCAGACCCGGCTGAGTCCTCGGTCTTTAGCGCTATAACTGACAACGACGATGACGCGTCGGCGGGTTCCGCCGCGTGTGAATTTATTGATATCAGTGATTTGGATTTTGCCGCATTGGTGGGTTTTGTCGAGCCTGAGCCCCTGTCTGTCGCATCGACCCAAGCTTTAGACACACCGTCGCCGCATACCATTACTACCGCTGCGCCGACGCTTGAACCGCAAGTGCCAGGGGCAGCGTCAACAGCTGAGTTGGCGAATTTAGATGCAGGCGTAGTGGGTGACGAGCTGATACCAGAGATTCAAACAGCCGATACACCAGTCGATGTAGAGATTGCGCAGAGCGCCACCGAGCCGCCAACATCAGCTGCCGCCACCTCCGGTGTGAGTAATCCGCCTGCGCAATTTTCCCCTGGTGCGGGTAAACAAGCTTTAGCTGCCTTGTTAAGCAAAAGCCAAAAAATCGCTAGCCGTAACCGTCGCCGCTTGACCGCCATGTATTGCTTGTTGCTGGTTACGGCGGCAGCTTTAGTGGGGATTTATTACTATTTGTTGCACAGAGACGACGCTCCGCTGTTACTCGCTCCACCTGTGCAGTCCGCAGCGCCACCGGCAGACGAGCCTGGTATCGCGGGACCAATCAGCGAGGCTCCGGCAGCTGCAACTGTTGAAGCCGACGAAGCCAAAGTGGCTGCGGCAGAGGCCAGCATTTCAGCGGACCTGGCCTCACAGGCTGCCACTGTACAACCGCCGAGCCCGACGACTGAAACTGCGATAGCGGAGCGCGCAGCCCCGGCCAATGACGCCAATTTTTCTCCCGACTCCGACTCCCGGGCGAGTGAGCACGCGGCTGCAGCGCCTCAGGCGGAGCCATCGCCCCGCGTGGTGATTAATCGCGATCCTACTTCAGGCTTGTCGCCGGTTGTTACGCGATTAGATGGCGAGGCTGAACCAGCGGCGCCTACTCCTGTTCATACCGGTACAACTGCTGTGTTGGCCTATCAACCCGCGCCGGAGGATACCTTGGCGTCAGCAGTAGAGCGCGGCTATGCCGCCTTTGAAGCGGGTGATTTGGATAAAGCTGCTCAGGCTTATCAACAGGCCTTAAGCCAGGATGCTAATCAGCGTGATGCCTTGTTGGGCGCAGCAGCCGTAGCGTTGCAAAAGGGCCAGGCGAACGAGGCGTTAAATTTTTACCAACAGCGTTTAGCTCGAGCGCCAAAAGATGATTACGCCCAAGCCGGTATCTTAGCCATAGGCGCGCAAACCTCACCTAACCCGCAACTTGATAGCGAATTAAACCGCCTATTGCTCACCTATCCACAGGCAGCTCATCTGCATTATCTACAGGGCACTTTGTATGCTCAGCGTCAGCAATGGGCAGCGGCACAGCTGGCATTTTTGGCCGCTTGGCAACTGGACAACCAAAACCCAAACGTTGCCTGTGACTTGGCAATCGCATTTGACCATTTACAAGTCCCTGAAGAGGCGAGGCGGTTCTACCGCCAGGCGTTAAGCCTCAGCCAAGGTCAAACAATTAGTTTTTCAGCGGCAGCTATCCGCGCGCGCTTAGCTGAATTAGACGGTAGCGGTGTACCCCGATGAGTGATGCCGCCCCGATGAAAAAGCGCTTAGGCGACGAGCTGATCGATAAGGGTTTGGTAAGCCCTGACCAGGTCGTCATCGCCATTACCGAACAGAAAAAAACTGGCAAACCTTTGGGCCACACGCTGGTGGATTTGGGTTTTGTTTCTGAATCGGTCATGCGCGATGTGCTCAGTGAAGCTATGGGCCGCGACAGTATCGACCTGTCTAAAGCTGTACCTGATCCGGACGCCGTCAAACTAATATCCAAACAGTTGGCCGTGCGCCACCGCGTTCTGCCGGTCAGTTTTGACCCGCAAACCCGGCGCCTGCAATTGGCTATGACCGACATTTATGATGTGATCGCTCTAGATCGCATTCGCGCCAGCATGGCATCGGATATTGCCGTTGAGCCTTTGCTCGCCAGCGAAAGTGAAATTCGTTTTGCCATCGACCAGTTTTATGGCTACGAGCTGTCGGTTGACGGAATTTTGCGCGAGATCGAAACCGGTGTTGTGGATTACCAAAGCTTGGATCTAAGCGGTGCGGAGTACAGCCAGCCGTTGGTGCGCTTGGTGGATGCCATTTTGTCGGATGCGGTGAAGCGCGACGCCTCGGATTTGCACTTTGAGCCTGAGCAGGGTTTTCTGCGCTTGCGCTATCGCATAGATGGTGTGTTGCGGCAAATTCGCAGCCTTCATAAAGATTATTGGTCGGCAATTGCCGTGCGCTTGAAGGTAATGGCGGGCATGAATATCGCCGAGACCCGCAGCCCTCAGGATGGCCGTATCTCGTTGCGAGTGGGCGGGCACCGCATTGACTTTCGTGTTTCCGCGCTGCCGACAACACACGGTGAGAATATTGTGTTGCGGGTGCTCGATCGCTCGAAGGGCATAGTGCCGCTGGAAAAACTTAATTTGCACCCGGACAACCTGGATCTGCTCAAGCTATTAATGGGCCGCCCTGAGGGTATTATTCTCGTCACTGGCCCCACCGGCAGCGGCAAAACCACGACGCTGTATTCGATGCTGAATTTCCGCAAATCCATCGAAGTGAACATTATGACTTTGGAGGATCCGGTGGAGTATCCGATGGATATGATTCGCCAGACCTCGATTAATGAAGTGGCCAAAATGGATTTTGCCAGCGGTATCCGCTCGCTGATGCGCCAAGACCCAGACATTATTTTGGTGGGCGAGGTGCGCGATGAAGCTACCGCCGAAATGGCCCTGCGCGCGGCTATGACCGGCCACCAGGTGTTCACCACTTTGCACACGAATTCAGCGCTAGGCGCGATTCCCCGCCTGCTGGATATCGGCATTAAGCCGGACATTATGGCGGGCAATATTATCGGCGTTATCGGCCAGCGGCTGCTGCGAACGCTCTGTAAATTCTGTAAACGGCCACGGCCAGCTGAAGAGGTGGAGCAGCTGATTTTGGGGGTGGCCGAGCCTGTCACACTCTGGGAGCCCTGCGGCTGTGAACGCTGCAGCGGCACCGGCTATAAAGGCCGTGTCTCGGTAATGGAAATATTAAAAATGGATGCGGAGTTGGACGAGCTCATTACTCAGCGCGCCAGCATGCGTGTGATGCTCAAGCACGCTCAGAGCAATGGTTTTAAAACCATGGCGGACGATGGCGTACGACGTGTATTAGACGGCGATACCACTCTTGAAGAGCTCAGCCGCGTCGTGGATTTAACCGGGCGGTTGCAGTAGTTATGGCCCAGTTCAAATACAAGGCGGTGGATAAAAGCGGTGTGTTGGCTAAGGGGCGCACCCAGGCTGCAAACTTGTTGGACTTGGAACACCGCCTAATGCAGCAGGGCCAGGATTTAATTACCTGCGAGGAGATTAAATCCAATGGCATGTTTCGCGGCCGCCATAAGCTGACTCGACGCGATGTGATAAACATGGTGTTTCAGCTGGAACAGCTGACCAAATCCGGCGTGCCTCTTCTCGAGGGTTTAGCCGATCTGCGCGATAGTACAGTCGCAGGCTACTACCACGATGTGCTGGCAAGCCTGGTTGAATCGATCGAAGGCGGCAAAACCTTTTCTGCCGCGCTGGCTGACTTCCCGCAGGATTTTGATACGGTTTTTATTGCGCTAATTGCGGTAGGTGAGGAGACCGGTGAGCTGCCGAAAATTCTTAAAGACATGGGCGAAACTCTGCGCTGGACGGATGAATTAATTGCCGCCACGGTAAAAATAATTATTTATCCGGCCATAGTCGCGGTGGTGGTGTTTGCTGTAGCGGCGTTTTTAATGATTTACCTGGTACCGAAAATTGTACCGTTCGTAAAAGAAATGGGCGCAGAAGTACCTATTCATACACTAGCCTTAATCGCTGTATCGGACTTTTTTATTCACTACTGGTGGTTGTTAATTTTGCTGCCAGCGGCGCTTACGGCGGTGTTTAAAGCAGCGGTAAAAAAATCCCCTGCGTTGCGTTTGAAATTTGACGGCATAAAGTTGCGGTTACCCATTTTTGGCCAAATCAGCTTCAAGATTAAATTGGCCCGCTTTGCCAGCTACATGGCGCTTTTATACGCCTCGGGCATCACAGTGTTACGGGCACTGGAGATCTGCCAGGCCCTCGTCGATAACACCGTAATGGCCGCCGCGATTGAACGCGCTGGCCGCTCGATCGCCGAAGGTAGCAGCATCAGCGAGAGTTTTGCGCGGCTAGGGCTGTTCCCGCCGTTAGTCGTGCGCATGTTAAAAGTGGGCGAGCACACGGGTAATTTGGATGAAGCCCTGCTCAACGTTAGCTATTTTTATAACCGCGAGGTGCAAGAGGCAATTGCCACAATCGAGCCTGCGATCAGCCCAATTTTGACCGTGGTCATGGGCACGTTATTAGGTTGGATTATGTTATCGGTGCTAGGCCCTGTTTGGGATGCTGTGAGCAAGGCGGGCTAATGGCTAGACGGATATTTTATTTTGCCGGTTACCGCCTGAAAGTATTTGAATGGCAGGGTAAAGAATTATTGGGTGAGTGTGTATTCGAGCCTACGGACGCGGGGTTTGCAGATTTTGAAGCCTATTTAACGCAGGCAACAGTTTTACCGGTGCAGCTTTTGGTGGATTTGATCGAAGAAGATTTCCGCCGCGAAATCATTCCCCATGTCGGCGCTCGGGATCGCAAAGCCCTTGTGGCGCGTTTGGTGGATCGCTTGTATCGCGGCGAGCCTTGTGTTCATGTCATGCCGTTAGGCCGCAGTACGGAGGGCAGGCGGGATGATGTTTTATTGCTGTCGGCGCTTACCAATAGCGAGATTCTAGCGCCTTGGCTTACGCGCTTGGCCGCTCGGGAAATCCCTTTAGCGGGGATTTGGTCTGTGCCCTTATTAAGCGCCAAGCTACTGAGCGCTTGTACAGCGGGGGAGGCCAATATTCTGCTGCTGTCGCAACAGATCCGCACCGCTTACCGGGAGACCTATTTTAACAATGGCCAGCTGGTGTTCTCCCGGCAGGCAAAGTTAGAGCGCGGTTTGCGCGATCAAATCGACGCGCAGGGCCAAGCGAAATCAATCACTAGCGGCAGCGAACAAATTCGGATCTTTCTAACCAATCAACGCACTATGGCGTTTTCCGACAAGCTCTATGTCTACTCGATAGTACCCCAGGAATCGGTCGCACCCCTGACAGAGCTGACTACTAGTTCCAGCGGCATCACCTACTATTTTGTGCCGCTGCCAGAGTTGTACGCACACTTCAAATTATCTGCAGATATAACCCCCAAAGAAGACACGCTATTTTCCTACCTCTGCGCGTGCGCCCCCTTAACGCTCGATCATTACGCCACCCATGCGCAGAAAAAATTTGCCCGGCGTTTGCGCGCCGATTATTGGTTGGGGCGGGCCTCAGTTTTAGTCAGCGTACTGCTACTGGTGGCAGCAAGTTTCCTATGGCTGTACAGCGCGGATATCGAGCAGCGACATTTGCTGCTGACGCAACAACAGCGATTGTTAGATCAGCGCTACCAGCGCGAATACGCACCGCATCAACAAGTGCTGGACAGTGCATTGCAGTTGCAAACTACTGTGGAATTTATCCGGGGCCTGCAGCGCGAAGCACACCAAAGCCCCGATCGCTTAATGGCGCGGTTGGCTGAAGTTTTCAGCCAACCGCGTTTTAGTCAATTGCAACTAGACAGCCTGGATTGGAAGAAATACCCACCGGGCCAACTGCAATTGCTCGTGCAACAGGCGCAGGCGAGTGTAACGGGCGCGACCGCTGGTGAAGCGGAGCCTGCGACTGAGGCTTCTGCAACAGCAGATCACCTGCAAGCGTCAATTACTTTGGGTGGCTTTTTACAGCGGGGCGGGTTGAGTTACCGCGCGACCGTAGAGTTGATGACGCAGTTTGCCGCCGCTTTAAGTCAATTGCCGGAGATTGCCTCGGTAGTGGTTGTGCGTATGCCTGTTGATGTGCGCCCGCCAGTAACCTTTGTGGAAGACACAGGCACACAAGCGCGGCTTTTTAACCCTCAGCAGGAGCAGGAGAATAACCACTTTGAAATTTTACTCGCCATCGCCTTACCCCCACCTTTAATTGCGCTGGATACAGAACCCTCTGCAGATGAACCCATACAACCCGCTGCGCAAGAAGAGCCTCAAGCGCCGGATCAAGAGCCTTCAGCGCGAGGTAAAGAACATTCAGCGCAGGGTAAAGAGCCCTCGGCGCGAGGGAAAGAGCCTTCGGCGGTAAGAAATCAACCCTCAGAGCTAAGCAAAGAATCTTCCGCCAACGAGATATCTCTAACTTCAAACGACCAGGGAGCAGCGTTAAATAATGCAGGGCAGGTTGCGGCATGATGAAGCTGCCGCGTTTGCTGGACGAATTACTGAACCCTAGCCCTGCAGCAATGCACAGCCGGTGGCGACGGCATTGGCTAAAGGCCACGGGCTTCGGTCTCTCACTGGGTATTTTGGCGTTGGCAGTCCATGAACAACAAATAACGATGAAGGCTTTTGTCTCCAGCCAGCAGCAGTACCAACAGCAGCAGGGCGCGCACCAAACTGCCCAATCGGCCGCTGGCCTGTTGGCGCTCTATCAAGCCCATTACGATCAACTGCACGCTCAGGGCGTCATCGGCGACGCCCGGCGGTTGCAATGGGTTGAGGCGCTGAACGCAAGTGCTAACCAGCTTGGCATACCGCAAGTGCGTTTTACCCTGGCAGCTACAGCCGCCGCTAATGAGACGAATACGTTTTTCAGCGCAGAGGGGTTGGGGCTGACTGTTACGCCTATGCGATTGGATTTTTCTTTAGTACATGAAGGGGATTTTTATCGGCTGATCGCTGACTTGCGCAGCCGTGCGCAAGGTTTATTTAGCGTGCAAAACTGCGCGATCAGGCGCAAACAGGAGGCCAGTACCGCGGAGTCTGTTGAGCAACCGACAGGCGAGAATGAGGTGGCCTCTGAACGAATTGCGGGCGAATGCGATTTGATCTGGTACAACCTGGCAGCTATCTCCTCAGTTGCCGAATGAACCACTGTGTCAATGACACCCGCTGGGTTTAGGCGTCTTCGTCAGCAACAAGAGATTGCATTTAGGGCCATAGGCTCCCTTTAAATCCTGCCGTTGGGCATCGGCTAGCAGTGTGGGTTGTTGGATTAGCTTCTATATTTATAGGCACTGGTTACGTTTAACCGCCTTGGCTGAGACTTTTGGATGCACTCGATTTTGAATTTGCAGTGCCAGCGCAGCCCACTAGCAGTTTTAGCTGTGTTATCGCACAGCCTTAAACACTTATCGCGGAGGGCACTCGGGTTGATTTGCATGAGCCTATGTTGGCTGTCGAGCAACTGCGTTCAAGCTGCTACTAATTCGGTTCAGGCTGATGGGCTGCCGTTTGGGCGGCTATTTAATACACCCGAGCAGCGCCTGCAATTAGATCACTTGCGTCAGTCGGGGCCCGCCAATGGTGGGGAAACCGTGGCAGATGCAGATGGGGCAGCACAGTCGTTTGAAAATGTACGTTTGTCCGGGGTGATCATACGAGCTGATGGGCAGCAAAGCCTGTGGCTCAATGGCCAGTTACAACAGCAATCGCAGCGTGCACCTAAACATTCGATTCTAGGCGTTGGCCAACAATCTCAAACGTTGCGTGTGCGCGTAGGTGCGCCCGGCCGCGTGCTAAAACCTGGGCAGGTCTGGCAACCAGGTAACAAAGGGATACAAGAGGGCTATCAACTACCGCCAGTGCGACCTGTGGCACCAGCGGATGAACCTGCGGCTTCAGCCCCTGCAACTGTACCCGCGACGGTACCAGCTGCAGCTGCGCCTACGGCCCCCGAGATTAAAACCCCTTGAACATTAAGCTCGGTTACGAGCGTGGTATGGCTTTGCTCGCCATACTGGGCCTGTTACTACTGATTTTTACTACAGCGTTAATAGCTAGCGTCTCCCATAACACGCAAAGTTACGAGCGGGGCAAGCAGACTTCACTTGCTCTGGCAGCGGTGCGCGATGCGCTTATGGGTTATAGCCTCATGGCCAATACCAAGCCAGAACCGCCTGGCAGCTTGCCTTGCCCGGCGCAAAATCGCCAAGGCTCGCCCGTATCTATTAACGTAGCCACGGGGAAGTGCGCGATCCTGCGTGGGCTCGTGCCATATCGGATACTCGGCATTGGTGAACCTTTAGATGGCAGCGGCGCGCCGATCTGGTATGCACCGGATGCTGATTTGGCGGGAACTACTAATAATCTGCGCAATAGTTCAGGCACGAGCAAACTAAGTTTAAAAATTAGCTCGGCTAATCGAACTGAAGCCGTGGCATTTGTGCTTGTAGCGCCCAATCAACCGATTGGTGCCCAGCAACCTAATACGGCGACGACACTAGTTGCGGCGGAATTCTTAGAAGGGATAAACGGTGCTGCCAATACAACTCAATACGACGACCTAAAAGACGCTCAACACAATGACCAAATCTTAGCTATGCCCCTGGGCCAATTTTGGACGCAGATAGAACAGCGGGTATTTAAAGATATAGCGAAGTTGTTGCAGGAGTACTTAGACAAATGCAAGCTTCACCCTTGGGCGGCAGGTTGGTTAAGCAAAGATGGCATGAGTTTGTCCACCGTGTTCGCAGGTTCCGTGCCGTTAGTTTGGCCGCCCGATTGCTCAGGAGAATTCGCACCGGCCCCACCTGCAGATGATGGCTGGTTGCGTACCCATTGGAGTGGGCTGTTCTATTACGCTATTTGTGATTTAGCTGGAGGAAACCCTCCGAACGCTGGTTGTTTACAGGTCACAACGCCAACGGGTATTAAAGCGGCTAAAGTTATAGCAATCGCGCCGGGAGCAGTGTTAACCGGTCAGGATCGCAGCCAAGTGGACAAGGAAAATTATTTTGAAGCGCTCAATGCGGACAATAACACCGGTACATTTACGCAAATGCCCGTCAACCAACATACGCAGACGTTTAATGATGTCCTGTTTATTATCCAATAACCGCCGCCGGGCTTCGGCAGGTTTTACGCTGATCGAAATGGCCATTGTCATGGTGATACTGGGCGCCTTGCTCGGCGGTTTATTGGTTCCTTTGGCGAGCCAGCGGGAAATCAATCAACAAAAGGCCACCAATCAATTACTACAAGAACTGCGCCAGGCGTTGATTGGCTACGCCGTTATGAATAAAAAACTACCTTGCCCCGCTTCAGCCACCAGTAACGGCGCGGAAGTGCGCGTTGCTGGTAATGCTTGTAGCAGCGGTAGCGGTTTTGTGCCCTATACGCTGCTTGGCGTGCAGGGCGCTGTATTAAACGGCGTGTTGGTAGATGCCTGGCAGGCGCCTTTTAGGTACAGCCTGACTTCCGCAGGAACCTGGGCGTACGCCAAAGCAATTACCATCACCGCTCCAGTGCCAACAAATTTTACTGTTTGCAGTTCGACGCCGTGTCCTGGAGCCACCACTCTTGCTCAGGATCTGATCGCGGTGCTGATATCAACCGGTCCCGATGGCGCTAACGTACCTGCCACCACCTCACCACATCAGCTCATCAATCTGGCCGGCGGCCCCACTTTTATTACTCACGAACCCATCGCCACAGCGGGCAGTGAATTTGACGACCAACTGGTATGGATTGCTCCCGCGACTCTCGTATATGAATTAAGCAAAGTGCAATAGGCTGCACTTTATAAAACATTAGAACCTTATATCTGTGTCAATATTTTGAAATACAGTAATCTTCTATTTGCTGATTGATTCAGTTGTCAAAAAAATCACTTCTTTCTAACCCCCCGCTATTGTTCACTGTCGGCGGGCGTACATTTTCAGAATTATTTACTGCGCAAAAATATCGCGCATACTTTTATTTTTTACTCTGAATGGAAATTATTTATTCGTTTTTAATCGGCGAATGGCGTTTTTATCTGGTTGTTAAGCGTATTGCTGAATAAGCGATATATGCTTCGATAAAACTAATGTGTCCTATTTCGTATATTTAAAATTTCATTGCTACACTCAAACTACAAAGAGCGTTTTTAGATGCTCGCACACAAGATCGACCATACGCGGTTAACTAAAGGTTGTAGTTATGAGAAAAAATCAATTTACCAAAAATCAGCAATCGGGTTTTACGCTAGTTGAAATTGCCATCGTCCTCGTTATTATTGGCCTATTGTTAGGCGGGGTACTAAAAGGCACCGAATTAATCGAAAATTCCAAAGTAAAACGCGCTGTGAGTGAAATAAATGGCGTTACTGCAGCTCTGTATTCCTATCAAGATCGCTACCAGCGCCTGCCAGGGGATGACGGCCCAATAGCGACTCTGAGAGCTCGGGGAGGCCCTTGGGCAACTGGTGTTACTGCCGGCACTAATAATGGTGTAATTGTCGCCGCTGCGGCCGACACCTTTGTCCCAGTTGCCGAAGGCTTGTCCTTTTGGCAGCATTTAAAAGCGGCCGGTTTTATTAACGGTAACCCGACTGACACTGGCGCTAACGCACTACCACGCAATGCATTCGGTGGTGTCATCGGTTTGACTACGACGGCGGTAGGTGCGTCTGCCGCAAGCCAAATTTCAGGGCGTATTATTTGTTTAAGCCAGGTGCCTGGTAAAGCCGCCGCAGCTTTGGATACTCAATTGGACGATGGCAATGGCAACGCTGGCAGAATGCGGGCATTTTTAGGTACGGCGGGAAATAATACTCCGCCTGCGGCCAATACTCCTTTAGCGGCCCCCTACAGCGAAGTGGCGGAGTACACAATCTGCTCACAAATGTAAAACCAAAATTGACTATAGAGAAGTAAAAAACCGGCCTTGGCCGGTTTTTTTTGCTAGATGGAAAGGTCAGGCTGTGTCGGCAAGGCTTTCAAATCTAAAAATCTCATTATCCTATCTGCAAGTTCAACTGAGATTTTAGGATGAATTCAGTTGGCCGCGTGGTAGGTGTACATTCATATGACTGCCAACCGGCCATATATTGTCTGCTTGGGAAATTGTTACAACGGCGGATTCCCTGTACTCAGGAGCCGCAGAGCGCTAGAATGCGCGCTTTTTTCTTAGGTAATCACCGTGATCTCCACTGCTAATATCACCATGCAATTTGGTGCCAAGCCGCTGTTCGAAAATGTCTCCGTCAAATTTAATAACTCCAACCGCTATGGTCTGATCGGCGCCAATGGCTGCGGTAAATCCACGTTTATGAAAATTTTAGGTGGAGATCTCACCCCCACAGGTGGGCAGGTGATGCTTGAGCCCAATGTACGCTTGGGTAAATTAAAACAAGATCAATTTGCCTATGAAGAATTTACCGTATTGGATACGGTAATTATGGGGCATGTGGAATTGTGGGCCGTAAAAGCCGAGCGTGACCGCATTTATAACTTGCCGGAAATGAGCGAAGAAGACGGTATGAAGGTGGCGGAGCTTGAGGTTTCGTTCGCTGAAATGGACGGCTACACCGCTGAAGCTCGCGCCGGTGAATTGTTGTTGGGGCTGGATATTCCCATTGAACAACACGCAGGTTTAATGAGCGCTGTTGCACCGGGTTGGAAATTACGGGTTTTATTGGCGCAGGCGTTATTTTCTAATCCAGAAGTGTTATTACTCGACGAACCTACGAACAACCTGGATATTAATACGATCCGTTGGCTGGAAGGAATTTTACGGCAGCGCAATAGCACGATCATTATTATTTCTCACGATCGCCACTTTTTAAATGCAGTCTGCACACATATGGCCGATTTAGATTACGGTGAAATTCGCGTCTATCCGGGTAATTATGATGATTACATGCTCGCGTCCACACAAGTGCGTGAGCGGTTGTTAAGTGAAAATGCCAAAAAGAAAGCACAAATAACTGAATTACAAGCGTTTGTGAGCCGCTTTTCGGCAAACGCTTCCAAGGCAAAACAAGCCACTTCGCGGGCAAAACAAATTGATAAAATTCAATTAGATGATGTTAAGCCGTCAAGCCGCGTAAGCCCGTACATCCGTTTTACACAAAATAAAAAATTACACCGTCAAGCGGTGGTGATGGATCATGTCACGAAGGGGTTTGATCGCCCATTATTTACAGAATTTAGCATGCAGGTAGAGGCAGGTGAGCGCATTGCGATTATTGGGCCTAACGGTGCGGGCAAAACCACTTTGTTGCGCTGTTTATACGGCGATTTAACACCTGATGCAGGCACGGTTAAATGGGCCGAACAGGCAGAAATTGGCTATTACGCGCAGGACCATACCGCTGATTTTGCCGATGATTCGATTTTATTTGATTGGATGAAGCAGTGGACCAAAGGCGATGAGCAGTTGGTGCGCGGCGCTTTAGGCCGTATGTTATTTTCTAACGACGAAGTTAAAAAGAAAGTAAAAGTTTTATCCGGCGGTGAAAAAGGCCGCATGTTATTTGGCAAATTCAGTCTAACAAATCCGAATGTTTTATTGTTGGATGAGCCCACCAACCATTTGGATATGGAATCAATCGAAGCGCTTAACTTAGCGTTAGAAAATTATCCCGGCACTATTATTTTTGTCAGCCATGATCGCGAATTCGTGTCGTCCCTCGCTACACGCATTATCGATATGCAGCCAAAAGGCATAATTGATTTTCACGGCAGCTATGATGATTATCTGCGCAGCCAAGGGCTTTATACGGATTAATCAGCTGTTATAAAGCCGAGCAGCTAAAGAGTGATTTTTATGAGTAAAATAATATCGCGCGTTCTAATGGCAGCGGTATATTTTTTTTCTTATACGCTCAGCGCTGCAGAGCTGCAGCAATTACCCGCCCATGTAGGTGGAAGGGTAATTGCTAAGCGACAGGCGAATGGTGATACTGCTTATAGTTATGCGTGGCTGTCGATTTATTTTGAAACTGCTTTTCGCGGCGACAAATTGGAGCTGAAATTTGCCGACGATAAAAGCAAATTCCGATTATTAGTAGATGATCAAGCGCCTGTCATTATTAATCGACCTGGCATGCTAAGTTACTCCGTACCAGGTTTAACGCGCGGTAAACATAAGGTGCGTTTGGAGAAGCTCTCGGAAACCCAAAACCAAACGGCACAATTCTTAGGTTTTTATACGCCTTCCACGGGTAAACCTATTTCATTGCAACCACGCGAAGTGCAAATTGAATTTATCGGCGATTCTTACACTGTTGGTTACGGCAATTTATCTGTTCGCAAAGAATGCACTGATGAGCAACTATTTAATAATACCGATTCTCAGCTGGCATTTGGCCCTTTAGTGGCTAAACATTTTAATGCGGATTATCAGGTTAATGCATATTCAGGTCAGGGGGTTGTGCGTAATTACAGTGGCATTCTGCCTGAGACCAATTTAATCCTTCGTTATCCGTACGCATTGCACGATATGAAGACGGTGTATGCGAATAATAATTGGCACCCCCAGGTAATTGTCGTAGGTTTAGGCACAAATGATTTTTCCACTGCGTTGCAACCGAATGAGCGCTGGCAAAGTCGCGCGGCGTTACAAAATGATTTTGTGGCGAATTACGTTGAATTTATTAAACAATTACACAGCAAAAACCGTTCGGCCAATTTTGTTTTAATGGCTTCTGACCAAATGCAAGGTGAAGTGGCAAGCCAGATGCAAAAAGTAGCGGCTCAGCTGCGCGCTGCTGGCGTAACACAGCTACAGGCTATCGAATTCAAACACTTATCTTATTCTGGTTGCCATGGACATCCTTCAGTAAAAGATGGCCAGCTATTAGCGAAGTTATTAATTGAGCATTTGAACGCACTAAAACTGCGGTAAAAATATTTCTGGTGCGGTTTTTTTGCGCAATGAATTTCGTTTGGCTGAATAAATAATTATTTGGCGAGCCTAAGGATTTATCTTCGGCGAGTATAAAAATAACTTATAGGCAGGCTTTACGCATTAAAAATATCCTAGGCGGAAGCTTTTTAGCGACTGAGCTGTTATGTATCTGCCGCCTTTGATATTTTGCAGTGAACTACTGCGGTGGCGATAAGCGCCGCGAGTTACGCGAGTATTTAATGAATGGTCAAAATTCATAGGCTCAATAAATCAACCTAAGCCATAAATCGCGGCGAGTCATAAAAAGTTGGCTTATAAAAAGCAACCGCCGACATCGAAAAATCCCACTCCAAAAATTGTGGTTTCCCCGATCAAATAAATGGGTGCTACTAACTAAAATCTGCCGTGGACAAAATCACCCTGTTGGCATAGAATTCGCCCCCAGTCTGGGCTGAGTGCCCACCTTGGTGTCTGATACTCAGTATTAAGGCGCTAAGAGATTCATTGCAGCGAGGTGGAGCTTTAAGTTGCACCTCGCTTTTTTACAATCAGACATTTATTTATCGCACCGGCGCCACAGTTTTACTGCGGCCTCGGTTTTGCGCGCACCTTAAATTTAGAGGAACTGCCTGTTAAGGCGGCACTCGTAAAGCAATACCCGTAACCGCCTAGGCTTTTTTAGGCTTACGCTTGGCTGGAGGACTAGATTTTGACGACTGGGCTCAATAAACCCGCAATTTTGGTGTTGGAAGATGGCAATGTATTCCGTGGTAAATCCATTGGTGCACCTGGCCTATCCGTGGGGGAGGTGGTATTTAATACCGCGATGACCGGTTACCAGGAAATCCTCACCGATCCTTCCTATGCAGAGCAAATTATTACGCTCACTTATCCTCACATCGGCAATGTCGGTGCTAATAGCGAAGATGAAGAATGTGCCCGCATTTGGGCCCGCGGCTTAGTAATTCGCGACCTGTCCATGCTGCCGAGCAATTTTCGCAGCGCGCTGAGCTTGGATGCTTATTTAAGAAAACACAATATTCTCGGCATTGCCGATATTGATACCCGCCGCTTAACGCGCATTCTGCGGGATAAGGGCGCGCAGAACGGCTGCATTATGGCCGGTGAGGTTGATGAAGCGACAGCGCTGAGTGCTGCGCGCGGATTTGCCGGTTTAAACGGTTTAGATTTAGCTAAAGAAGTTACCACGGATAAGAGCTTTCAATGGGACGCAGGCTCATGGCAGTTGGGCACAGGTTTTGGCTCATTACCCAGTGGTGAGCGGTTTAAAGTAGTCGCTTATGACTTTGGTACAAAACGCAATATTTTGCGCATGCTGGTGGATCGCGGCTGTGACCTGACGGTAGTGCCTGCACAGACATCCGCCAGTGAAGTATTGGCCATGAACCCCGATGGTGTGTTTCTCTCCAATGGCCCCGGCGATCCAGCTCCTTGCGATTACGCGATTAGCGCTATTAAAACTATTGTAGATGCCAACATTCCTGTATTTGGTATTTGCCTTGGGCACCAATTATTAGCTTTGGCCTCCGGGGCTAAAACGTTAAAAATGAAATTCGGCCACCACGGCGGTAACCACCCTGTGCAGGATTTAAAAACCGGGAAGGTAATGATTACCAGCCAAAATCATGGCTTCGCTGTGGATGAGGCGACGCTGCCTGCCAACCTGGTTGCCACGCATAAATCCTTATTTGATGGTTCATTGCAAGGCATCGAGCGCACGGATAAAGCCGCGTTTAGTTTTCAGGGTCACCCGGAAGCAAGCCCAGGACCTCAAGATGCTGCTGGACTATTCGACCATTTTATTGACTTGATGCGCGCGCGCCGCTAAAAGCGCGCTGTCTTATCTTGCCCCGACTTTTGCCGCTAATTAGCTAGACGACTGACATGCCAAAACGTACCGATATAAAAAGCATCTTGATCATAGGCGCAGGCCCGATTGTAATCGGCCAGGCCTGTGAGTTCGACTACTCAGGTGCCCAGGCCTGTAAGGCCCTGCGTGAAGAGGGCTACCGCGTTATCCTGGTGAACTCGAATCCAGCCACAATCATGACTGATCCCTCAATGGCTGATGCTACCTACATTGAGCCTATAACTTGGCAGTGTGTTGAGCAGATCATTATTAAAGAGCGCCCAGACGCAATCCTGCCCACAATGGGCGGCCAAACCGCGCTTAATTGCGCACTGGCCCTGCACGATAACGGTGTATTAGCCAAATATAATGTCGAGCTAATTGGCGCTAAACAAGAGGCTATCCACAAGGCGGAAGACCGCAGCCTGTTTGATAAAGCCATGAAAGCCATTGGCCTGGATTGCGCTCGCGCACGCATCGTACATAGCCTGACGGAAGCTTTGGAAGTGCCTAAAGAATTCGGCTTTCCTGTCATTATTCGTCCTTCTTTTACAATGGGCGGCTCTGGCGGCGGCATTGCTTACAACTGGGAAGAATTCGAAGAAATCTGCCTGCGGGGCCTGGATTTATCCCCCACCCATGAATTGTTAATCGACGAATCTCTGCTCGGCTGGAAAGAGTACGAGATGGAAGTGGTGCGCGACAAAAACGACAACTGCATTATTGTCTGCTCGATTGAAAATTTCGACCCTATGGGTGTGCACACGGGCGACTCCATTACCGTGGCCCCCGCGCAAACGCTCACGGATAAGGAATACCAAATCATGCGCAACGCCTCAATCGCGGTGTTGCGTGAAATCGGTGTGGAAACCGGCGGCTCCAACGTGCAATTTGCGGTGCATCCGGAAACTGGCCGTTTGGTTGTCATTGAAATGAACCCGCGCGTCTCGCGCTCGTCGGCTCTGGCCTCTAAAGCTACCGGCTTTCCCATTGCTAAGGTGGCCGCCAAACTAGCTGTGGGCTACACGCTGGATGAGTTGCAAAACGATATTACCGGGGGCGCCACGCCTGCCTCGTTTGAACCCTCGATTGACTATGTGGTTACGAAAATCCCGCGCTTCACATTTGAAAAATTTGGCGATGCCGATGCTCGCTTAACCACACAAATGAAATCCGTCGGTGAAGTTATGGCTATTGGCCGCAACTTCCAGGAGTCCTTGCAAAAAGCCTTGCGCGGTTTGGAAGTGGACTCTTGTGGTTTGGAGAGCAAAGTCGATTGGGACGATCCAACCGCAGCAGTCACTATTCGCCATAACCTTACTACTCCCGGCGCCGACCGCTTGTGGTATGTGGGTGATGCGTTCCGCTCGGGTATGAGCCTTGACGATGTATTTGCAGCCTCCAAAATTGATCCTTGGTTTTTGGTGCAAATCGAAGATTTGATAAAAGAAGAAAAAACTCTACAAAGCGAGACATTAACTTCGTTAAATAGTGAGCGATTGTACGGCTTAAAACGTAAAGGCTTTTCGGATAAACGCATTGGCCTGCTGCTAGGGCAGAGCGAACAAGCGGTGCGCCACTACCGTCAACACCTCGGTATTCGCCCTGTGTACAAACGGGTTGATACCTGTGCGGCGGAGTTTTCTACCGATACTGCCTATATGTATTCCACGTACGATGAAGAGTGCGAAGCGGCCCCTTCAGATCGTAAGAAAATCATGGTGCTTGGCGGCGGTCCGAACCGTATCGGCCAGGGTATTGAGTTCGACTATTGCTGTGTGCACGCAGCGCTTGCGGCGCGGGAAGATGGTTATGAAACCATCATGGTGAACTGCAACCCCGAAACCGTTTCTACCGATTACGACACCTCAGATCGACTGTATTTTGAGCCGGTGACTTTAGAAGACGTGTTGGAAATCGTGCAAAAAGAAAAGCCCATGGGTGTCATCGTGCAGTTTGGCGGCCAAACCCCACTTAAGCTCGCCCGCGCTTTGGAGGCCGAAGGCGTGCCGATTATTGGCACTAGTCCCGATTCCATTGACCGCGCAGAAGATCGCGAGCGCTTCCAGCAAATGATTCAAAAACTCGGCCTTAAACAACCGGCCAATGCGATCGTGCGCTCGTTAGAAGAAGCCGTGAATCTTGCCGATTCAGTTGGTTATCCGTTAGTGGTGCGGCCCTCTTATGTGTTGGGCGGCCGGGCGATGGAAATTGTTTATACGGAAAAAGAACTACGCACCTATATGCGCGACGCGGTGAAAGCCTCGGACGACGCGCCGGTATTGCTCGATCACTTCCTCAATAACGCCATTGAAGTGGACATAGATGCCGTATCGGACGGCAAAGATGTAGTCATCGGCGGCATCATGCAGCACATTGAGCAGTGCGGTGTGCACTCCGGTGACTCGGCCTGTTCACTGCCACCGTATTCCTTACCTGAAGATGTGCAAAATGAAATGCGCGCGCAGGTGAAGAAAATGGCGCTGGAGCTTGAAGTAGTGGGCTTGATGAATGCGCAGCTGGCCTATCAAGATGGTGAGGTGTACATCATTGAGGTAAACCCGCGCGGCTCACGCACTGTGCCGTTTGTGAGCAAATGTATCGGTGTATCCCTTGCTAAAGTGGCCGCGCGCTGCCAAGCA
Organism: Cellvibrionaceae bacterium; assembly: GCA_036520615.1. Lineage (GTDB taxonomy): Bacteria > Pseudomonadota > Gammaproteobacteria > Pseudomonadales > Cellvibrionaceae > CAMCXE01. The sequence continues at coordinate 116,232 of DATDJI010000028.1, forward strand.
GGTAAAACCCTTGCCGAGCAGGGCTTCACGCAAGAGATTATTCCCAAGTATTTCAGCGTAAAAGAAGCGGTCTTCCCGTTTAATAAATTCCCCGCCGTGGACCCAATTCTCGGCCCTGAAATGAAATCCACCGGCGAAGTAATGGGCGTGGGCGATACCTTCGCTGAAGCCTTCGCTAAAGCGCAAACTGGTGCAGGCTCGCGTATACCTACCGAAGGTACGGTATTTATAAGCGTACGCGATTTCGACAAAGACGACGCCGTTATTGTCGGCAAGGAGCTGGCGGATTTAGGCTTTAAATTGGTCGCCACCCGCGGTACGGCTACCCGGTTAGAGGCCGCAGGCCTTAGCGTATCGGTAATTAACAAAGTGGGTGAAGGGCGTCCGAACGTCGTGGATATGATTAAAAACCGCGAGATTAATTTGGTCATTAACACCACTGAGGGCAAACAGGCGATTAAAGATTCCGCCTGTATTCGCCGCAGCGCTGAAAATGCCCGCACTTACTACACAACCACTATTGCCGCTGCCAACGCCTTGTGTATGGCGCTGCGCTTTGGGCAATCCCAGCAAGTACGCCGTTTACAAGAATTACATGAGGGTATTGTGTAATGTCATTTCAAAAATTCCCGATGACCGTGCAGGGTGAGCAAAAGCTGCGCGAAGAATTAGACCAATTAAAAAAGGTTGACCGCCCACGTATTGTGCAAGCAATTGCTGAAGCGCGCGCCCATGGTGATTTAAAAGAAAACGCTGAATACCATGCAGCCCGCGAGCAACAAAGTTTTTGCGAAGGCCGCATACAGGAAGTGGAAGGTAAATTATCCAACGCACAGGTGATAGACGTAACCCTATTGCCTAAAAACGGCAAAGTGGTGTTCGGTGTAACCGTATCTCTATTAAATGTGGATACGGAAAAACACGTGGTTTACCAAATTGTCGGTGAAGATGAAGCGGATATTAAACTCAATAAAATATCTATCGGTTCACCGATTGCCCGTGCCCTAATTGGTAAAGAAGAAGGCGAAACCGTAGTGGTGAAAACTCCTGGCGGCGATGTGGAATATGAAATCGAAGAGGTTCGATACATTTAAGCAGCGTCTCTACGAGCTTTGCGCTTTACATTAATTGTTAATCTTAAGGCCATGTTTATGGCCTTTTTTATGTTTGTTTAAAATATGTCGAATGATTTAAACCGTCCTTTTTATTTGGTTTCTTTAAGTAAGCTTGCCTTGTTGTTTTTTGCTACCCAAGGTGGCTTTGCATTGGTGTGGTTTTTTTTGCATTGGCAAGCGCAGAATAAGACCCAAGCCAAAAAAGTGTACTCCGCGCCGCGTGCCTTGTTTAGTATATTTTTTGTCGGCGATCTGTGTCTGCGCCTGCAGCAGGAGCAAATCAAACAAGGCGTTAATTACCGCTGGTCACCGTTGCGGTTAAGCTTTGTGTTTATCACGGCCTATCTGCTGGAATTTGCCACGGCGCTGGGAATTCATGAACAATATTTAACTGCTAGCTGGCAGTTTTTTGCGCTGGCGTTAAATCTGGTGGAATTTTATGTGCTCTATCAATTTCAATTAGTGGCTAACCGGGTAATGGGAGATCCTTTTGGCAAGGAAAATAAAAACCTTACAGTGATAAATATTCTCTGGATTGGCTTTGGTTTGGTTATGTGGATTAATTTATTGCGCGCTTGGTTTGGCGATGCACCTAACGCTTAGTAGTAATCGGCTTTTTACACCGCTTAGCATTTAAGGGGTTTTTGTTAATTAACTCAGAGGTGTGCATGGGATCAATATTAATGCGGTTTGCCTGCTTCTGTGGCGCACTATTCGCTGTAACCAACAACTGTTCGGCGGCAACTTCACTCTGGCAAGTAAGTAAAAATAATCAGGTATTTTATTTGGGCGCAAGCCTCGGTGCTTTGCAACAAAAACATTACCCGCTGCCTGCTGAATTTGATGATGCTTATACCAAAGCGAACGTATTATATGTGGAGCGGGATATCGCCGCTCTAAGTGCACAGGATTTTAGCGCTCAAGTGATGCAGCGCATGATGTATACCGATGGCAGTAATTTAAAAAAACAGCTGCGCCCTGATGTGTACCAAAAATTAGACGCCTACAGTCAGAGTCTAGGTGTGCCTGTATTTGGTTTGGCCATGTTTAAGCCTGCATTTACTATGTTCACGCTCGCAGCAGCAGAAACATCTAAACAGGATTATGTATATGGCGTAGATACGAATTATTTTTATAAGGCGCAGGAGCAGAAAAAAGCCTGGCGCGCGCTGGAATCCACGAGCCAACAATTAACATTACTTGATCAAATTAACAATGAAGATCCCAATCAAACAATAACGTTTGTGCTGGATGAACTCTCGCAAATGCCCACAACGCTCGCGAAGATTGAGCCTGCCTGGCGAACGGCTAATCTTGCTGCGCTTGAAAGCCTAAGTGGCAGTAAACTGCGTAAACTTACACCCACGCTTTACCAAGCGCTTATAGTTGCCAGACACCAAAATTGGTTGCCCCAATTTAACAAAATGGCGCAAACTCCAGAGGTGGAACTGGTGCTGCTAGATGTTATGCATTTCACCGGGCCGGATAGCCTGTTAACCGTGTTGAAAAAAAATGGCTTTACCCTAACCCCTTACCGTAAATCCAACTAGGCGCATTTTATGATTACGTATTTATTTTGGCTTGCTCTGCTATCAATAGTTATCACCATCGGTGTTATTGGCTATAAAACCCGTTTTTGGAAAACCAGCGCAATCGTAGCCGTCGTAGTATTTTTGTCTACTTGGGCTATGTATTATTTTAAATGGGAGCAACACTGGGTAAAAAATCTCGGCGGCACTATGACGATTAGCGTACCTAAAGGATTGATTCATTTGGGTACCACATGGAAGGAAGAAAACATGTGGATTGAAAATTACGATCCTAAAACCAACACCTGTTATTTTACAGAATACGCTAAAGGCCATTTATTAGAAGGCCGTGTAGTGATTAAACACTGTAACCCGGCTTTACCTTCTGCTAATCCTGAGCCTGCCGAAGAGCCTATTTCCAGTGAAGAAGTGGAAAAGGAGGTTGCTCCGCAATAGTTTTTTAATGCCTTAATGTTTATTAACGACTGCCGGAAATGCTTCAACTATTCCGGCAGTTTTTTCATGAAATGACTAACTAATAAGCGTTTTGTGAAACTCCAGCACAGATCCTCACTGCAAAATTTAGACTGGAAACTTAGCTTTTCTGACACATTGATTTTTCCCTGCGGAATACATATGTGTCAGAGTGCGGTTTAATTTGTGTTAGGTGGCAAGCTACGGATTTGTTGTATTATTAAATGCGCGCTACTGCAATGTGCCGGACGAGAAAATTTTATTTATGGAAAAAATATTTGTTGCCACTAATAGCGTAGGTAAAACTTAAGTTTTATAAAAATGATCGCCGAATTAGGAGAGATCTTAGGAAATGACAGGCCTGGCGTTATTATTAATTGGATTTTCTCTATTTGGCGCAGGCGTTTTAGCTCTGACGCATTTTCGCACCGAGCACTACGCAGAGCAGGTTTTCTCAAGACGAATGGGTCTTATTTTGTTGGGCGTTTTAAGCGTCTTACAGTTGGCGCATTTTGCGTGGCTTTATGCGGATCTGCGCTGGATTGACAGCCCTCTTTATCGAATGGCGTTATTTGCTGTAGCACCTGCCTTCTTTTTGTTTAGCCATCCTCTATTAACTCAAGCGTCTGTCCCTAGGGTCAATCTGTTTTTGCATGCAATGCCGGTGTTCTTTTGTTTGGCATTACCTGTTTCTTTTGCCATACCAGTCGCCTTTTTAGTCGGGGCCGGGTATTTGATTTGGTTGGTGGTAAGGCTTTACGTACTGCGTAAGGAGAGGGCGCAATTTCGGTTGGAAATGCTGCTGTTAGGGGCAGTATTTATCGTTGCGCTCGCTATATCGGCGCTGGGTTTTTTCCAAGCGTTATTACCTGCCAAGTTATTTTTCATTCTTTACGCTTGCGCCATCGGCGTGGCGTTTTTCTTTGTACAGTTGGCTCTTGGGCTGCGTCCATCGCTTGCGGTGGAGGTCACTGAAACTGTGCAGAGCGTAAGTTACATCAGTTCCACGTTGAACAATGTCAATTGCGATGCGGCGCTTACCCGTTTAACAGCTCTAATGGAACAGCGAATTTTTGTCGAGCCTGGTTTGAGTTTGCCCTTATTAGCTCAACAGCTGCAATTGAGCACGCATCAATTGTCCGAGTTGCTCAACAGCCGTTTAGGTAAGGGGTTTTCGCGGTTTCTGCGCGAGGCGAGGGTGAGTGCGGCTAAAACCATGTTGGTTGAAGAGCCTGCCGTCTCAGTGTTGGCAGTCGGACTGAGCGTCGGTTTTACCTCGCAATCGACCTTTTACGATGCCTTCCGGGAGATAGAAGGTATGACGCCGGGGCAGTTTCGCAAGCTAGAGGGGCAAGCGCGAAAAGCCTAAAAGGTTATAACTCTAAAAAACTCAATTGATCGCCTACGGTTGCCTAATGCTTGAATCTGCACATTTTTTGTAAAATTCAATTTACCGTAGAGGTGACTACTGCTTTCGCCGAATTTTACAAAAAGCCATGCTTTCCTCAGCGCTACCCTCGCAACGCGCTCACACTGAGGTTTTTAGGATAAGAATCTCCGAACTTATCCGTCCGGAGTAGTTTTTGGTTCCGTTTTGATCGTCGCGGAAGTTTCAGAGCGTATTTATCGCCAGACTGAGGTTACGTGTTAATGACCTAGGAGCCTCTTATGAATACTTACCTTTTCCTCGCTGAATCGATTTTAAGCATAACCATTAGCCTGGTTGTTTTATCGGTGTTATCGCGCCCGTTGGCTGATGTGTTAAGCCGGATGTGCGCGGATGACCGGGCGGTGCAGTTTTGGGTGAGCTACACAAAAGTCATGCTGGTGATTGCACCATGGCTGTTGGTGTTAACTGTGGATTTGTTCGCACCCGTCAAAGACCCGTTGGATGCGCTGCGACTGGCCATCATGGCCGCCTTAGCCGGGATGTTGTTCAGCCTGCATTTACTTGGAAAGCGCTTAAGCGATTTTCAAGCCGTGCCCCAGTTGCCGGAGAGTGGACTATGAACATCCTGCTGACCGGAGCTTCAGGCTTCATCGGTCGAAACCTGGCTTACGCATTGAAGGCCCAGGGGCATGAGGTTGTGCCGGTTTCGCGCAGGCTGGGGGTAAATTTTAGCCAGATGCAACGAGCGTCCGACTGGCTGCCTTATTTGCACGGCATTGATGCGGTCATCAATGCCGTGGGGATTATTGCCCAAACGCGTGCTCAGCGTTTTAACGCGGTACATAGCCTTGCACCTATAGCGTTGTTTCAGGCATGTATGCAATCGGGCGTGCGCCGGGTAATACAGATTTCTGCCCTGGGAGCCGATGAGCATGCAACGACGGCTTATCACCTTAGCAAACGGGCGGCAGATGATGCTTTGCGCGGCTTGGATATAGATTGGTTCGTGTTGCGGCCATCGTTAGTGTATGGCTATGGTGGCGCAAGTAGCGGGGTGTTTATGCGGCTTGCGGCGCTGCCGGTGATTCCCTTAGCTGGCGATGGCCAGCAACAGGTACAGCCGGTGCATATTAGCGACTTGGTAGCGGCTGTTTTGCGCTGTTTAGTTGTGGAGAGGACGCAGTTGTCACTCGATGTTGTGGGGCCGCAGGTTTTTAGTTTTTCCCAGTGGCTACAACAAATGCGCAGCAGCCAGGGTCTTGATCCTGGGCGCTTTTTGTCGATTCCATTGGCGGTGGTTATGGCTGCCTGCAGACTTGGTTGTTTTATCAGCCCGCTGTTGCAACCGGATAATCTGCGTATGCTGCAGGCGGGCAATACTGCTGATGTTGAGCCGCTGCGGCAGTTTTTAAATCGCCAGCCATTAAGCGTTGCGCCCGCATTCTTTTTTACTGATGGCGGGGCCAGATTTTTCGCCAGTGGAGGGCAAACCCATGAGCTATGAGCTACTAAAAACCCTGCACATTCTCAGCATGGTGCTCTTGTTCGGCACCGGGCTTGGCAGTGCGTTTTATAAATGGATGGCCGATCGCAGCGGTAACGTCGCGCATATCGCCATCACCAACCGGCATGTGGTGTTGGCAGACTGGATTTTTACGACACCGACGGTGATCTTCCAACCGCTTAGTGGCCTGTGGATGGTGAACATGTTTCAGGTGCCAATTAGCACACCTTGGATTGCCGCAAGCCTCATGTTGTATGGCCTGGCCGGAGCCTGTTGGCTGCCAGTGGTTTGGCTGCAGATTCGCATGCGCAGCCTCTCCACAGTGGCGGCAGCGCAAAACACTCCTTTGCCTGCAGCCTATTGGGCAATGGCGCGGGCGTGGTTTTGGTTGGGAGTGCCCGCATTTTTTGCCATGGTGTTAGTAGTAGTTTTGATGGTTTTTAAACACATACCGGGAGTGAGTTTATGAAAAGTTTGATGCACAACGCCTTGGGCGCACAGTTCGAGCAATTACCTCCAGCATTGCAGGCACATTACAAAGCCGGTTCTACACGGGAAACTGGGCACATGAATATTGAATACCCGCGTTGGATGCAGCCATTTTTGACCCTACTGCGCTTAGTCGGCGCGCTGGTTAATCGTTCCGGGCGACAAGTGCCGACACTGGTTGAAAAGTTTGATAGCGACAAAGGCCAGAATTGGCGCCGCACGATTAGTTTTCCTAGCGGCAAAGTGGTGTATTTCAATAGCCGCTGGGTGGTAGGCGTGGGCAACCGGGTGATTGAGTATGTAAACCCCATATTGGGGCTTGAAATGGCTGTGCATGTGCAAGACGGTAAACTGTATTACTCCGGGGTTAGATTCGTGGCGAAGCTCGGGCCGGTGCTCATACCTATCCCCGAATGGCTTTTGCTTGGGCATACTAGCATTGTGGAAGAGGGCGTGGATGCTACTCATTTCGCCATGGATTTTCGCTTAACCCATCCATTGTTTGGGCAGATATTTCGCTACGCAGGCACGTTTGAGGTGGTGCCTTAGGGCCGCTGATAGCGTTAAATAAATTTTTGTTTAGTCTCTGCAGTTAAATCTATAACAGGGAAACTACACTCGCCGCGTAGGATTTCCCGGTTCACTAATAAGTTTTTGTTATGTCATTTACCCTTGCTCCCATCGGCATCATCCGCAGCTGTTTCACGCAAAAATTTGGCATCCCGCGCCAGCCAGGTCTGGCACGGGATGCTATCGGTCACCTAATCCTTTCGCCGCCCTACAATAATCCGGAGGCAGTGGTGGGGCTTGAGGCCGTGAGCCACCTTTGGGTGCAATTTATATTTCATGAAGGTTACAGCGGTTGGAAACCGCGTGTGAAAATGCCCCGCCTGGGGGGCAATAAAACTCTTGGTGTGTTCGCCACCCGCTCGCCCAATCGCCCGAATAATATTGGCCTTTCGGTAGTGCGTTTACTAAAGGTTGAGGTGACGCCCGAGGTGGTTTTAACCCTGGGAGGAATTGATTTTTTAGACGGCACACCCGTGCTCGATATCAAACCCTATTTGCCCTACGCCGATGCCATACCTGATGCCCACAACGACTGGGCAAGCGGGGCCCCGGAATTAGTCGCGGTGCAATTCTCTGCCAATGCCGACGCGCAATTAAATGAATTAGAGCTACAGTATCCAGGTCTCAGAGTGCTTGCCGAACAGGTGCTAGCGCAAGATCCAAGGCCTTCTTACCAAGACTACAATACGGAACGAGTTTATGTGTTGCGGCTGTGGGATTTAGACGTGCGCTGGCGGTTTTTAGTTGATCCAATTAATTGGCGGATTGAGGTTTTATCGCTAGAGGCCGTTTAATAAAGCTTAAAAATTTGCAACCGTGTCTATTCAATCGGGCATAATTTCAGTTCCGGCCGTACTGGCTCGGATGGTGGCGTTAAGCTGCACATTTCTATCGATGAAAATTACCGTTTGCGGACAACAGCTATCGTTAATACTCGTTGCGTGCGAGCAACCCCTAAATTGATTATTCGTTTATTGTGAGGAGAAGGATATGTTTAAAAGTTTAGCTGCCGATGTTTTAGGCTTAAGTGATATTGGCAAAATACTGGATAAAAAAGACTTCGATAAAGCCGATGTTGACGATTATGTATTTTCCGAAGACGGCGAGATTATTTATGTGGTAATTAAATCCAAGTCCGATGAATACTGTTTCACCAATAGCGCGATGATCCACCTGGACGGCAATTTAGCGCTTAGTAAAAAGCGCACGTTGCATCGCTATGTTTATAAACACAGCTCCATTAGCCATGTGCGCATCGAAACAGCAGGCACGGTGGATTTAGATGTAGAGTTAAAGTTTAAGATCGGCGATAAAGAGTTCTCTATTGATATAGATAAAAAACAAAGTGAGCGTGTGAAAGATATCTATAAAGCGCTATTTGTTATTTCGGAGAAATGCCGCGAAATACACCGGCAGATGGATACTCTTAAAAATACCCATGAGTCGGTAAATCGCATGTTTGTATTACGCGAATTGCCAGAGCAGGTGGTGTTGAGCTTGCCGGATATTATTAACCAAACCATTATTCAAGTGGAGGCGCAGTTTAACGAGCGCAGACGCGAAATACAGAACTATGATTTTTCTGAGGTATTCGCGCGTTATATTAAATGGTAGGGTTGCGAGTAGGAAGTTAATTCTACGCTTTTAACTGCGACTATTTTTTAAAAATAATACCAGCTGTTGACGACTAAAAAATGCTCGGTTTCTCGATGCCTGCATACGCCAATAACCGTTGCAAGATTTGTAAAAGCTTGAATGTAGTTGTAGTTATTAAAGCGCGCAATTCTCCGGCTCGAATCAGGCAGGGCGGTGCTCCAGTGAACGGTTAGCCAATAAAAAAGCCAGCGTTACGCTGGCTTTTTTATTGGAGACATTTTGCGTTTGAGTTATGTATTGGCCCGCGACGATGTTTCCTTAATTAATTTCTCCAATACGCTATTTGCCTTATTTAGTAAACCTATACCAATCCAAATTAAAGCGCCCTTTTGCACGGTAATAAACATCGTGCGTGCCTTTAATCCCAGATATTTTCGCAGTTTGCGTAGCTGGTGTGTTTAGCCCGCCGGTTGCTTTAACTGGAACAGTTGCCGTTGGCGCACGGCTGATGTCATCCAAAATAATTTCCAATTGTGTATCCGCAGCGGCTGTCACGCGAAATTCGACGCTGGCAGCACCAGTACCAAAATCAACCTTAGCAACTTTAATCCAGCTATTAGCTTCAAACACTACATTTAATGCACCGTCAGCGGATTTTTCTACTTCAATGCCAGTTTCTTTCTCCATGGTTTCCGCTTGCACTAACATATAAGGATTAAACGGTTTAATTTGTGGTACTCCTTCTCTGCCCGCTTTTACGGTCATGCCGCCGTCGGTTGTATAATTTAATAAATCAACATTAACAGAGCGTTGGAAATCGCTTTTGCCGCGTGCGTTGGCAATGGCTCGGTTGTGGTAAAAAATGTACCACTGGTTGCCCCATTGAATAATAGATTGGTGATTATTATTGCCATTATCTTCCCATGGGTTAGGCAGCACTGTTCCCTTGTGTTTAAAGCCCGTAGTGGGATTATCACTCGTCATATAATCAATGCTGAGTTTGCCGTCGGGATCGGTTGAATAGGTATAGTAATAAACTCCGTTGCGTTTATGTACGTAAGCCGCTTCGAAAAAATGCGGAGGGTCAATTTTAATCGCGGGGCCTTTTACACTTTTAAAATCACTGCTCACTTCAATCACGCGCGCATTGCCCGGCCCGCCACCGCCGAAATACACGTAGGATTTACCGTCATCGTCAATAAATACGCCTGGGTCAAATAACCACTTCACGTCGCTATTCGGCGTTTTGCGATCAATTAGCGGCTTGCCTAAATAATCCACATAGGGGCCTTCGGGTTTGTCCGCTACAGCCACACCAATTGATTCAGCACCATCAGGGAAAAACAAAAAATATTTATTGTCTTTAAATACCCACTCAGGTGCGTAGGCGAGCTTGGCCCATTTAGTATCTTTACGTACATTAAATACAATGCCGTGGTCTTGCCAATTCACCATGTCGTCGCTGGAGATCAGGTTGTAATCCACCAGGCTGCTGTAATCCGTCGCGTTATCTTGGTCATGGCTGGTGATGACATACATACGGCCGTTAAAAACCCGTGCGGCTGGGTCGGCAGTATAGGTATGGGAAATAATAGGGTTACTCGCGTGGCTTATGGGGGCAACTCCCAAAGGGGCAACACAGCCTACTAGTGCGAGCAGTATATTTTTGCGGGTAATTTTTTGCGGGTTAAAGCAAAAAGGCAGAGAAATATTCATTTTTAATATCGACCGTTATTATTTCGCGGGGTTGGGTTAGATGTGTTGGATGGCAGAGCTTACTAATTACCGACAGCAGGGAGCACGTCGGGCCTCACTTCAATTCACAATTATCTATGAGTGAGTAGAAAGGCGAGGTGACTTAGTCTACATCAGTAGCGCAACAGATTATGACAGAAGTCTCATTATAGTAAGACAATATAACAATAATGAGGGCTGCAAGCCAACCCGCGAGCAAAAAATAGGCGGGGTGGATGTTTGTTAGTCTAAATAATTGAATTTTTACCTTTTTAGCGCTTTTTCATTCATCTAATTAAACATTAAGGAAGATTTAATCCGAGTTGCTTTTGATTTAGTTGTGAACAAATTATTAGGCAGCATTACGCTGCCGTATAAAAATATTTAAGGCCAACTAACTAAACGGCTAAACGCAGATTCCCGCACTGGTGTTGGGGAGATAAATTGGCGTAACACACCTTGATTATGCAGAATTGAATGGTGCTCTGTATCGAGTACTAAAGCTGGGTTTTGTGGTGGTACAAAGGGTAAATCCCAACCCACCACACAGGATAAATTCTCTACTCGCGCACGGTGATAAAATCCCTTTGGGTCACGAACTTCGCACATGTTAATTGAGCATTGGCAATAAATTTCGTGCAGCACATCAGAGGGAATTATTTTCTGCATACTTTGGCGACATGCCTGCGTAGGTGTCATAAACGCAGCGACAACGCTAATATCTTGTTTTATTAAATACTGCGCCATTTCACAAGCACGGCGGATATTCTCTTCTCTATCGGTCAAGGAATAGCCTAAATCTCGATTAACACCCTGCCGCAACATATCTCCATCTAACAAACAAACCGGAGTGCCTTGGGCGGACAAAAAGCGCTGTAAATAGCGCGCCCATGTGGTTTTGCCGGCACCGGATAAGCCTGAAAACCAAAATACTTTTGCAGATTCTTTTTGTGTTAACGCCATAAAAATTACCCGTGTATATTTTTAAGTGATATGGCCTATTGGCTCGGCTATACGCAACACTAAACACGGGTTTGCGTATGCATGTAAGTTACTAATAATTAAATTAGGTGCCTATTGATTTAAACCCTAATCTGATAAAGCATTGTATGCTAGATCTGTTTTTCAGTAACTGAAAGTTTAATCGCGAGCAGAGGCATGTTTGCCTCGGTACGCGGGAAATTCTCTGTTTGATCAATTTATAAGCAAAGCCAGCGCGTCGATTATTTTTATATGGCAGCACCTAATTGTAGACGATAAAAAATTTGCCAGAGCGCAAATAGTAAGTACTTAGCGCGTTTTTTAAAAGCATTTTTTAATTAGCAATGGTAAATCTAGGGGTATTGATATTGCCTTTGGCAATATACCCGCCGCGTGCAATCCGTGGGAGGAATGTAAAGGCAAGTTTCAGGTTAGATTCTCCTAGTTAGCAATGGGCCCCAAGTCCACGATAAATGTTCGGCGGAAAAGTTGCGGTTGTGGAGCCGGGCAGGAACTCCATGATTAATAATGTGAACGAGTCGAAAATTCATGTTTCCGGCTTTTAAACTTGGGGGAAGCTGTTAATTTTCTAACAGCTAACATCCCATAATAAGCTCCAGCTGTTAAAGTGAAAAATTAAAAACTATATTTAAATCTGGGCCTGATTTCTCCAGTATCGACAGGCATTTTTGCGTTTTAAAGCCGATCGCACGGCATCTCATGTGTTTATAGATTTGATGAACGCTATTACTCTAACCTTTGCAATGTCAGGTATTGTCAAATTAAATTTAATATGCCTTGTAAAATCGTCGCAATGACTTAAACGTGAAAACATACTATGAAACCGCAACGCATAATATATGGCACCGCTTGGAAAAAGGAGCGCACCACCGACCTAGTATTAGCAGCCTGGCAGGCGGGATTTCGGGCTTTTGATACTGCTTGCCAGCCTAAGCATTATCGGGAAGATTTAGTGGGCGAAGCATTGATAAAGATAATGCAAACGGGAGCTAAGCGTAGCGATTTATATCTGCAAACTAAATTTACGCCGATTAGCGGGCAGGACGCCGCTAGCATTCCTTATAATCCTGCGTTACCGGTGGCGCAGCAGATTGCGCAATCTTTTGCAATTTCGCAAAAAAACCTAAACACCGCTTATTTAAATGCGCTTATTTTACATTCGCCGTTGGCCTCCGTAGAGGCGACGCTCGATGCTTGGCGGGCAATGGAAATAATTTTTAATCAGGGCGGTACGCAGCAGTTAGGCATCAGCAATTGTTATGACGTCGACTTTTTCAAACAATTATATGCGCGCTCAAATGTTAAACCTACAATTCTGCAAAATCGCTTTTACGCCAAAACTGGCTACGACGCTGCACTGCGTGCTTTTTGTGTAGAGCAAGACGTTTGTTATCAGAGTTTCTGGAGTTTAACGGCTAATCCGCACATATTGGAGCAGGCTTTTATAACGCTGTTATACCGCCGCTTGTGTAAAACCCCGGCGCAAATTTTCCTGCGTTATTTAACCGCGCGGGATATTACGCCCTTAACGGGAACGTGCGACGTACAGCATATGCAAGAGGATTTATCGATTTTTGATTTTGAACTTAGCGCTGATGAGCTTGCATCGATCGATCATTTATTAGTGGCACTCTAGTTTAGGGATGCACTGATTAATTCTAAATTGGCAATTGTTGCGAAAATGTCAACTACACCCATAAAGGTATATTACGGACGTGCTCAGACGGCAGCTTTGCAACTTATCAGCAAATCAGAAAATTTCTAATGTTATTTTTAAGTTTCTTCAGCCACTGGCGCGGATACCATTGACGGATAAAAATAGTAAGCCAGCTCAAGCTCCCATAATGCGAATAAGCGTTTACGAATTGCGCACACGTTTAAGCAGAGTTTTTACCGACAATTAATTCGCATCTATTATGTTCTGTCCGCCAATCAGTGCGTTTGGACTGTCCATGAACTTTACGAAACGCTTTAAAACTAAGCTTGTTAAACAGCTGCCATTGTGCAGCGCAATAAGCCTCGGCTGGCCCTGATCTTGCTCTGCAACCCCCTCTACTACCTGGCCTAAATACCATTTGACCAAACTGGGCGTGCGCTGCTTATACTGCATTGCAAAAATCTATTTTGAGAGAGGCCGCCTATGTCCAATCAACTTCGCACTGTGTCCAAAATTCTGGTAGCCAACCGCAGTGAAATTGCTATCAGAGCGATGCGGGCAGCGGCGGAGATGGGCATTACGACGGTGGCCATCTACTCGCAAGAGGATCGTTTTGCCCTGCATCGGTTTAAATCTGATGAGAGTTACTTAGTAGGGCAAGGTAAAAAGCCCATTGCCGCTTATTTAGACATTGATGACATTATTCGTGTCGCCGTGGATGCGGGGGTGGATGCCATTCACCCAGGTTATGGTTTTCTATCGGAAAACCCTGATTTTGCTGATGCCTGCGTTAAAGCAGGCATTATTTTTATTGGCCCCAGTGCCGATGTAATGCGCACGTTAGGTAACAAGGTGGCGGCGCGCAAAGCAGCCGAGGCTGCTGGGGTGCCGGTTATGCCAGCGTCCGGCCCGTTGCCTGTGGATCTTGAGCAGTGCAAGCAGATCGCGACCGCCATCGGTTATCCCTTTATGCTCAAAGCCAGCTGGGGTGGCGGTGGGCGCGGTATGCGGGTGCTGGAGAACGAAGCGGATTTAATAGCGCTAGTGGATGTAGCCCGGCGGGAGGCTCAAGCGGCGTTCGGTAATGATGAAGTTTATTTAGAAAAATTAGTGCGTAATGCTCGCCATGTGGAAGTGCAAATCCTTGGTGATTTAGCGGGCAACGTTGTGCATTTGTTCGAGCGCGATTGCAGTATGCAAAGGCGCAATCAAAAAGTAGTCGAGCGCGCACCAGCGCCTTACTTGGATGAAGCCACACGCAACCATTTATGTGATTGCGCGCTGCGGTTAGCGCGTCAGGTGGGCTACGCCTGTGCCGGCACAGTGGAGTTTTTATTAGATGCCGATACGAATCAGGTTTATTTTATCGAGGTAAACCCGCGTATTCAGGTGGAGCACACGGTCACTGAAGAAGTCACCGGTGTGGATTTAATTAAGGCGCAAATTCGCTTAGCCCAAGGGTATTTAATCGGCACAGAGGCCAGCGGCGTGCCAGCGCAAGCGGATATTCAACTAAGCGGCTATGCCGTGCAATGCCGCGTTACGACAGAAGATCCGGAGAATGGCTTTACACCGGATTATGGTCGCATCGAGGCCTACCGCAGCGCAGCCGGATTCGGCATTCGGCTCGATGCGGGCACCGCCTACCCGGGCGCGGTAATTACCCCTTATTACGATTCCCTGTTAGTAAAAGTCACCGCCTGGAGCCGCGAATACAAGGATTCAATTGCGAAAATGGATCGCGCCTTGCGGGAATTTCGCGTGCGCGGCGTGACAACTAATTTAAATTTTCTAGTGAATTTAATTAATCATCCCAAGTTCGAGCAGGGTGATTACACCACGCGATTTATCGATCAAACTCCAGAGCTATATAAATTCAGCAAAAAACGCGACCGAGCCAGCCGCCTTTTACGCTTTGTGGCCGAGGTGAGTGTTAACGGCCACCCGGATGCCATAGGCCGGCCTGCACCCATGAGCCGAGCGCCAGCGCCTTTACCATCAGCCACACCGGGTAGCATATTGCCCGGCAGCCGCGACCGCTTGCATGCAATGGGGCCTGCTGCACTGGGTCAATGGATGCGTGCGCAGCGACAGGTGTTATTTACCGATACGAGTATGCGTGATGCGCATCAAAGCCTGCTTGCCACGCGCATGCGTACGCAGGATATGCTCATAATCGCCCCTTATTACGCCAGTTTGCTACCGGAACTGTTCAGCTTGGAATGTTGGGGCGGCGCAACTTTTGATGTATCCATGCGGTTTTTGCAGGAGGACCCTTTCGGGCGTCTGCACCGATTGCGTCAAGCCGTGCCGAATATTCTGCTGCAAATGCTCTTGCGCGGTGCGAACGCTGTGGGCTACACCAGTTACCCGGATAATGTGGTGAAATTTTTTGTTCGCCAAGCGGCTGAATGCGGCGTGGACGTATTTCGCGTATTCGATAGCCTCAACTGGGTGGAAAACATGCGCGTGGCCATGGATGCCGTTATCGACAGCGGCAAATTTTGCCAGGCAACTCTGTGTTACACCGGCAATATGCTCACGGCTACAGCCAATAAATACGATCTTAATTATTACGTACAAATGGCCAAAGAGCTGGAAAAAGCTGGCGCTCATGGTCTAGCCATTAAAGACATGGCAGGGGTTGCCCGCCCGCAGGCGATTAAACAATTGGTGACGGCCCTGCGCCAAGAAGTGGGTCTGCCGATTGCCTTTCACACCCACGATACCTCAGGCATAGGTGCAGCCTCCGTACTCGCTGCTATTGAAGCGGGCGTGGATAGCGTGGACGCAGCCATGGACGCATTAAGTGGTCTAACTTCGCAACCTAACCTCGGTGCAATTAATCAAGCTCTGCGCGATACCGACCGAGCTTCAGGCCTCGCGGTGGAGCCTATTCAAGCGATTAGCGATTATTGGGAGGGAGTGCGCAAGTATTACACCGGTTATGAAAGTGAAATTCGCGCAGGTACAGCCGATGTTTACCGTCATGCGATGCCTGGCGGCCAGTACACGAACTTGCGTGAACAGGCCCGCAGTCTCGGCATTGAACACCGCTGGGACGAGGTGGCCGAAGCCTACGCGCAGGTTAATCAGTTATTTGGCGATATCGTAAAGGTCACCCCAACATCAAAAGTGGTGGGGGACATGGCTTTAATGATGGTCACCCAGGGCTTAAGCCCAGAAGATGTACAAAACCCCGCGCGAGAAATTAATTTCCCTGAATCTGTCGTGCAATTATTTCGCGGCGATATGGGCCAGCCCCCCGGCGGCTTTCCCAAAGAATTAAGCCAGAAAGTATTGCAGGGCGAATTACCGCGCACACTGCGCCCCGGCGCAGAATTGCCTGATGCGGATTTAACTGCTGTACGCGCAGAAGCGGCAGCCAAAGTGGGCTATGAGTTAAACGACTGGGCAGTAGCCACCTATTTAATGTACCCAAAAGTCTTTACCGATTTCGCTAAACAACTGGAGTTATATGGCGACGTGTCGGTGCTCTCTACACCAGTATTTTTTTACGGCATGGAATTGAGCGAAGAATTTGCTGTAAGCATTGAAAAAGGCAAATCGCTGATGGTGCGTTTATTAGCCATTAGCGAGCCGGATCATGAAGGTTTTAGAAAAGTATTTTTTGAATTAAACGGGCAGCAGCGTATTGTTAAAGTGCTGCAAAAGGGCCTGGAATCCCAGGCACAAAGCCATCCAAAAGCCGAAGAAGGCAACCCTCATCATGTGGCCGCACCAATGCCTGGTTTAATTATTAGCGTTTCAGCTATGGCCGGTAAAAAAGTGGAACGTGGTGATGCTCTGGTATCAATTGAGGCGATGAAAATGGAATCAATTATTCGTGCCGAACGGGCAGGAGTGGTTAAAAATGTTTTAGTGAAAATAGGTACGGTTGTGGACGCTAAGGATTTATTGGTGGAGTTTGCTTAATTTGAGCGCGCCTGTCGGCTAGGTTTAGGTATTGGCGTTAAGCAATGGCCAGCAAAACGTCAGACGCTGGCTTGTTCTAATATGTTATACATGTTATATGTCAGCTTTGTGCGCCGAGCTACTGTACTGTGTGTGGCTGCCCCGGGATTTAATTTTTGGCAAGCAAAAATGTAATTTATGAGTAAAAAACATTTATCACTGCAATGTTTTTTATCACACACACATTTTAAATTCAGGAGGCAAATAATGGCACTCATACAATATTCCCGTTCCGCTGCTACCGTTAGTTGGATTGATGCGGCTACAGGCTTGCCCGAAGTAGATAAGGTTGCACCAGGTCAAACGGTGGAGCGCTCGTTTTTAACTGGAAATACAGGATTTCGTTTTGTTAACTTTATGGAAGTGTGGGCAAGTTATGATACGAAAAAAAATACGATAGTCAGCCATGGCTTCACGCCCGCCAGTAAAACCTATACATCGCCTTCGTTTGCCGATATTCCGTCTTTTATTTTTGAGCCAATACGCAATGTTAAAGTAGGGCGCGAACCTATAACTTTTACGCAAATTATTGGCGCGAGGACAGAAAGCCCAGAAAAAATTGGCGGTATTTTTGGCCCATTAGGGAATATAGCGGCCAGCGCTATTACAGCATTTCCACCCATTTGGTCGGAGTTAGAAATTAAAATTTATAATGACGGACGTACTGAGGCGTCAGTTTTACGCCATAGTATTTTCCCTTCGCTTACATTTTATAAACGGTCACTTAATGCATCGGGAGCTGCGAATGAAATTGGCCCCTATGTTAAAACATCATTTAGCGGGGCCGCGTATTATAACGCTGTGCCCAATTTAGCTCGCTGGAAGGAGCAGGGGTGGGGTTCAATAAAAGGCGGTCTTTCCGGCCCGATTGGCGGTAATCCCTGGAATATGGAAAAAAGTGTCCTTACTGGCATTGATGCTTCACAGCCATTTGGATGGTAAAAGGCATTTAAG
This sequence comes from Cellvibrionaceae bacterium, assembly GCA_036520615.1. GTDB lineage: Bacteria > Pseudomonadota > Gammaproteobacteria > Pseudomonadales > Cellvibrionaceae > CAMCXE01. The sequence goes on from DATDJI010000028.1 coordinate 134,221, forward strand.
CGAAGTTAGAATTTTTGTTTCGCTCTCCGGGGCAAATGCCCCGAGAGTTTAACCAACAAAATAATTTGGCTATGTACAACTGTTTTAATTTGAATTTCTAGGTTTGAGCCATAAGCGGTAATTGCCACTGGTGTGCAATAAGCCAAACATGTAGAGCATGCCGTCGTAATACCGGTACTTTCCAGCGGGAATGGGTTTATTCCAGAGAGCTTTAACAAATTCTAATCGTTGCGGGTGATTAGCAGCCAGGCTCGCAGTGGCATTCATCGCTACAATTCCCGTCGTTTGCCCGCCGCCTATTTTTTTGCCGTCTAAAGAATATAAACTTTCGTATTTTTCCATGCCTTGTTGCAGGAAAAATGTTTGTAAGCGATTGCTCAGTTCCACTTGGCGCGGATCCGCTTGCCACCATACCCAATCCATAGACCAATTCATTGCAGTGCGCCAAGCGTCATAGCGAAAATCGGCCGAGCCAGCATTCCAAGGCGCCGCCCAAGCAGAGCCATCAAAATTACCGTAATCAGGCGTAAGCCCTGTTTTTGGGTGGGCAGCTTTAATAAAATAATCGCGGCTTGTCCGGGCCGCCTCAATCCAGTAATCACGCTCACTTACCGGCCCCATGCGCGCCCAGACCTCATAAAAAGCCGGTAAATGATAGGACGCATCGGTGCGCGCGGCATTTTTAATATCAGGCGTAAAACGCACTATATGCGCTTGTTCATCAAATAAATTCGCGGCGGTAACAACACCGCGAATCGTAGGCCCGGTAATAGTTTCCCGATGGCGCACATTCATTAGAAGTTGATCTGCCTCATTAGAATAAGCGTAAATTCCCTCGCCATTGCCCCAGCGTGCAGAGGCAAAATAAAGTGCGGTAATAAAATATTCTTCGCCGTCCGGTGCTGGCATTTCATCCAGCGGTGTGCCATCGGGTTTCATTGACCAGGAAAAAAATCCCTTGGCCGGATGACTGGCCTGGGTGTGATACATGTATGTTTTTGCCCAATTCCAAAGAGCATCAAATTCAGCTTTTTTATTTAATTGCACAGCGATCATCATGCCGTAAGACATGCCTTCAGAGCGCACATCGTTACTATTAATATCCATAATATATGCAAGCGGGCCAGCAGCATTTTTTGTCGCCGCGAAATATACGGCTTGATTTTTCGCGTCACCGTAAAATAATTGCTGGAATGTATCGTCAATACGCTTATTTACCTGCTCAGAAGTAGCACCGGCTGCAACTAATAAATTCGGATATGTCTTTGATGTGGTATTGGGCGATAGAGTCATTGACTGGCAACCTGCCGCTAAGCATACAACACTCAAACCTAGGCAGATTTGGCGCAGCTTGCCTGCACCTGTGAAAAATCCCCGAATAAGGTGAGGTTTAACGGATAATTCAATAGAGAATGGCTTCACGAAAACACCTATTTGTTGTAGTTAAAATCGGTTTAAACGCAGCAGTTAGTAGCTGATTATAAGCCAATGCGGTGATTTGGCCATGCAGGTGTGCAATTGCCAATAAGCTTATCAGATGCTTCTATATTTAATTGTGCACAAGCAATGGTAAGTAAGGATTATTTCAAATGTGAATCGTTAAGAATTTTTTGAAAAAATACCTCGCTCACTTACTTTTTTCAAAAGATGCTTTAAAAAATATGAGTAGCAAGCTGGCGGCGTTGTTTATCAGGGTTTTTAAGATGTGGCTTGTAAAATAAGCTGTAACCGGCCAACCTATCGGCTATTAATTTTTACAGGCAATATAATGTTAGGCTTTTTACTCACACGTCAATGGCGCGACACACCTGGCGGCCTGTGCTTAGAGTTTTGGTGGGCCAGTGAGCAAGGGCCTGTGTGTAGTGAAATCGCGTACCAGGAAGTGGTTTTTTTTGTACCTCGCGCGCAGGCTAATAAAGTAAGCCAATTGTTGGGCGGGCTGACTCACTGGCGTATGGCCGAAGTTGCGCTCGCTACATTCACTCATGAGCCTGTAAATGCATTGTATTTTAAGCAACATAAACAGAGCCGCCGCGCGCAGTTAATATTAACTGACGCAGGTATTGATCAGTGGGAGACCGATATTCGCCCCGCGGAGCGCTACTTAATGGAGCGTTTTATTACCGCAACCGCGCAAATAACATACGACGCATTAGGCAATGTTTTATTGCGAGCGCCAACAGATACACATTTTCGGCCTAATTTGCGCATTCTATCGCTGGATATTGAAACCAGTTTTGACGCTAAACAACTGTATTCCATTGCGCTGTGGGGTGAGGATATTAAACAGGTGTGGATTATTACTCCACCGAATGCGCAGGGACATACACAACGGAGCACTGATTTTTTAATCTCCTGGGTTGAAAATCAGCAGCAACTTTTAAAAGCATTTATAGATTTTATTCAGCGTTACGATCCAGATATTCTTATCGGTTGGAATTTGGTGCAATTTGATTTATGGGTGCTTGAGCAAATAGCAAAAAAAGAACAGATAGCTCTACGTATAGGCCGTAATCAACAGGCGTGCAATTGGCGGCAGGAAGAGGGCGACCAGGGGCGGCGCTTTGTAGTTATACCGGGCCGCCAAGCGCTTGATGGCATAGAGTTATTAAAAGCTGCAAATTACAGTTTTACACGATTTAATTTGCACACGGTATCGCAAGCGTTATTGGGAGAGGGAAAATTACTTCACAGCAGCAGCCAAGCGCAAGACATTACAGATTTGTATTTAAATGATCAGGTGCAATTTGCTACGTATAACTTAAAAGATTGCCAACTGGTATGGGATATTTTTATCCGGCAAGATTTATTGGCGTTTGCACTGGCGCGCAGTCAACTAACCGGATTGTTACTCGATCGCATAGGAGGTTCTGTTGCCGCGTTTGAATACAGTTATTTGCCGCGCTTGCACCGGCAAGGTTTTATTGCACCTAATTTAGGTGAATTACAGTCCGATGTTATAAGCCCTGGCGGCTGGGTGATGGAATCCAAGCCTGGGCTTTACCACAACGTATTGGTATTGGATTTTAAAAGCCTATATCCGAGCATTATACGCAGTTTTTTAATCGACCCCTGTGCTTTTTGGGTGGCGCAAAAAGAGCAACCCATTGATGCTGTGCCTGGGTTTAACGGTGCCTATTTTTCTCGCAACCATGCAATTTTGCCGCAAATGATTACCGCTTTATCTGCAGCGCGCGATGAAGCCAAACGCCATAACAATGCGCCCTTGTCCCACGCCATTAAAATTATTATGAATTCATTTTATGGCGTATTGGGTTCCAACGGCTGCCGTTTTTTTGATCCCCGTGTATGCAGTTCAATTACGTTGCGCGGGCATGAGATTATTCAGCAGAGCAAAAAATGGATTGAAGAGCAGGGCCAGGCGGTGATCTATGGCGATACCGATTCGCTATTTGTTTGGCTTGAACAAAATGGCGGGCCGCTTAAGAGCGCCGCTGAATGTACGCAAGTTGGTACAGCGCTAGCAAAAGGTTTAAATCAGTGGTGGGCTGCGCATCTAGTCGAACAATGGAGTCTTGAGTGTGCATTGGAAATTCAATTTGAAACCCATTTTCAGCGTTTTTTAATGCCGACGTTGCGTGGCGCCGAAACAGGCACGAAAAAACGCTATGCCGGTTTAATTAAGGACTCATCAGGCAGCCGCTTGTTATTTAAGGGTTTGGAATCAGTGCGGGCAGATTGGACACAATTAGCAAAGGATTTCCAATATATTCTCTACGAAAAAATATTTACCGATGAAGATTACGAGCAGTATATTCAAGCTACGCTCAAACAAGTATTGCAAGGCGAGCTGGATAAAACCCTGGTGTTCCGCAAACGCTTGCGTCGTCCCTTGGCAGGCTATGAAAAAACCACTCCGCCGCATGTTCAAGCCGCACGTAAATACCAGGCGTGGACGGGCCAGCAATTAAAGCGCGGCGACTGGGTCGATTATGTTATGACGGTTAACGGGGCAGAGCCTTTAGGCCCAGAGGAAGATTTTTCGCTGCTAAAAAGCAGAATTGATTATGAGTTTTACATCAATAAACAGTTAAAGCCTATTGCCGACAGTATTCTTTATTTTCTCGGCACCAAAATGCAGGCTGGGCCTGCGCAGATGGTATTATTTTAGGGGGTCGACCGTTTACAATCGCTGTTGATTTTAGCTAAATAACCACGTTGCTCTTTCCAATAATTAATTGGCCGCTAACCCTGTAATTGATCAATAAAAACTTGGCTCCAGTCATTCATTGGCCATCATGCATATATGTGGAAATGTGGGCAACTATGATCGCATTCCATATAAGATTGAAAATCTGCTAGAAAATAGCAGCAAAAAATCAGGGTAGAAATTGTGTAATGCACTATTCTAAAGAGTAATTTTCGTGCATCTATTTTACATGGCAAAAATACAATAATTTCAGTTTGACTCTATGAGGACATTGACGATAGTTTTTCTGTCTGCATGCAAAGGGTGCTAATAATATGCACGTTCGGGACTATGCTTAGGTTTTTCCGCACGATCGATAAATTGCAGTGACACGACATGTCACCTAATCAACTCTGAAATCCTGAGTTAATTAGGTGAAAAACCATGTTGTTTTTTCAATACATACTTTAACTCGCTAACGTCGCAATTGATCAATAGGAAGCATGGCTTCAGCCATTCCATCGGCCACCATACCACTCATGATCTTTGCGCCTCTTTCCTGGAAATGAGTGCCGTCAACACTGCCGTCCGCTCGCAGCAGAAAAAAGTTTTCCGGTGAAGGTGCAGGGCAAATATTCTTTAGATAGGTCACAAGCTTAGTATTTAAATCGGCCACAGGCACCTCGTTCGCAGCGGCTAGTTCACGCATGGCCTTGGCGTGGTCGCTGGTACCGTTGGAGCCGGTGCAATAGGCCGAACTACGTGGAGGTGGTGTCACAAATATCAATTTTACTCCTCGCGACTTGGCTCCATCGATGTACATCTTCAGCCAGGTTTTATAATCCGTTTGTGGCGCAAGGTAATAAGGAATGCTTTTGCCATTAAGAGTGTAAGTAGCGTTTTTATTTCCGTCGTTGGTGCCGAACTGCACCAATAAATAATCCCCGGCACGTATATCTTTCCAGATATTAGCCAAATAACCTTCGTCGATAAAACGGCGAGCTGTGCGGCCGCCTATAGCGCGATTAACAATTGTGACTTGATTAGTATATTGCTGTGACAGCATTTGTCCCCAGCCCGCTTGGTCCTTAGTGCTTGAGGTATCGGCATAAGTTGACACCGTTGAATCGCCCGCAATAAAGACCTTGATTGGCCCGGTTGTCGCCGTTTTGATTTCAATATTTTTTTGTACGATGGATTGATTACCTTGCTGATCTGTAATGGTGAGCGTTACAGATTTCTGCCCCGTGCTCGCATATTTGTGACTGGCAGTTTTACCTGCTGCAACGCCGCCATCTCCAAAACTCCAATCGAAAGCCGCGATCTTGTCACCACCTTGCGTGAAAGTTTCCGCCGTGAACTCAACCGCTGTGCTGGTTATAAATGAATCGCCTGCTGTATTAATTCGCGCGGTGGCGCAATTCCCAGTACGAATATCCATTCCTTTCAAGCTAATGCTGTCGATATTTGCAAGCCCAGCAGCCTCAACAGCGGCCAGAGAAATCGTGTTATAGCCATAGGCAAGCTCTACTTGCGTGATTACAGACTGCCAATTTGTCCAGGCAGCCGTTGGCGCAAAGTCGAGACTATATTGCTTTTTACCATTGATACTTAAGGTTCCAGGGCGAGCCTCAGTGCCACCATTGGCATAGCGCAAGCTCAGGTCATACAAGCCGGGTTTGGACGTTTGTACGTGCCACACAAGCCCAGCGCCTATCGCATTAGCGGTATTAGCGTACCCAGCTCCAATAAAACCTGCGTGGTCAGATTCGATTGCGCCTTCTAACAAACACAAACCAGGGTCGGATTCTTGTATCACCAGTAAGCCTGCCGGATTTCCAGAGCTGGTAGAGTTTGATGAGCTTGAGCTTGAGCTGGAGGAATTGCTACTTGTTGAACTGGAAGAACTACTGGTTGACGAAGTGCTTGAGCTATTACTGCTTGAAGAACTCGAACTAGATGAGCTACTGCTCGATGAATTTTCAAGAGGATCGTTTGTACCACTACAATTACACAACAGTAAAACCGCAGCGATAGCCGCCGCCGATTTTATAAAAGTTGCTGAAATATAATCGGTGCCAATAAAAGAATTTTTCGAATGCATGTGAAGCGCTCGCATAATGTATTTCTACTTTAAATAATTGGCCAAAGGGCTGGATTGTGCGCGCAGGGCGTCAGCAATAATGCCGCCTATTTGACGAGCACCAGGAGTATCAAAATGCGTATGGTCGTCACAGAAAAACTCGCCGACAGCTCCTCTAGTCGATGCCGAAACATCACCTCCTGCAACGGGACAAAACGCTAATTGGTTGTATAACGCTGTGCCCTGTTTATGCAAATCGATAACGGGAATATTAAGTTGATTTCCCACGGCGAAGGTTTCGGTGAGGAAACCTCGGCTTGCGACGGCAGTACTGCCGCTGCATTTCAAAGCTGGGGAAGGTGTTACTAAAATCGGATGTGCTCCACGTTTAATTGCTTCGTTTGCCATGTAAATATATTCATTTTTAAAGGCTGTGCCGCCCACATGACGTGGACAAGTGCCGGCACCATCATTGATACCGAATTGAATAATTAGATAATCACCGGCGCGCATTTGCTCCAGCATGGACGTCCAGCGGGATTGCAGTACAGGAGAGCCATCACTGTTAGTGCTTATTTTACATTCGCCATTGCTGCCAGCTTGATCCTTAACGTCATACAACCAGGTACGCACACTGCGCCCGCCTAGCGCAGAATTTTTGATAGTCACTTTGTCATTAAAGTAATCGCCAATTGTCTTGCCCCAGCCCACAGGACAAGGAGTATTGCCGTCGGCAACAGTCGAATCACCGGCGATCCAGACAGTGATTGGAGGCGAATTAGGACACATAGCTGCTGTTACCGATGCCGGTCCTTTCAACGTCAGAGAATCAATATTGGCCAAACCTTCGGCGGTAGTTGCCGAGAGCGTAACAATGTTGGTACCAGCGGTAAGATTTAACGTGACAGATTCGTCGAGCCACTGAGTCCAGCCGCCGGATGGGGCAAAATTTAAATTTTTGCTTTGCTGGGCAATAGCAAAAATGCCCGGGCGTGCGACAGTACCACCATTGGCATAGCGTACCGCAAACGTGTAATTACCAGATTTGGCAATAGTAATTGCCCAAGTTAATTTCGCTCCGGCAGCGTTAATGACATTGGCGTAACCAGTACTGGTAAAACCCGCCTGATCACTCTCAATGGCGCCATTAAATTCGCAAAAAGCTTTATCCCCCTCCTCGATTACGGTCACTAAACTAATTGCGCCAGACGAGCTGGAAGAAGAGGAACTGGTTGAGCTTGATGAAGAACTACTCGAACTCGATGACGAAGTGCTAGAACTCGATGAGCTTGATGACGAAGTACTAGAGCCTATCTCAAAAATGATTTTTTATTAACTATCTCTTAAAATGCCGTTAAAACAACAGATTACCGGAGCGGTCGGTGGAGCTCACAAAACAGCAATGGGAACTCGTAATACCTTTCCTTCCTGAAAAAGACCTGAC
>DATDJI010000029.1:0-14661 GCA_036520615.1 Cellvibrionaceae bacterium
TGTTATCGAAAAAGGCTCTATAGAGCTATGGCAATATCTGTTGCCAAAAATTACTGATTTTTTCAGCGACAAAATACCTAATGATGGGGTTGATGAGGATCGCAGTATTTAACGGTCTGAGGATGATAGTGCATGCGCAGCGTTTTATTACTTTTTAATATTCAAAAAGCCGGAAATTTTGGCAATTTAATTCGCACGGCAAATGCATTGGGTGTGGCAGAGGTATGTATCGCTGGCCGACGTGAGTTCGCCACCCATGGCAACCACCGAACTAAACTTGCCACAGAGTTTCGGCATTTTTTTAAACCAGCGGATGCGTTACATTTTTATCGCAACGAAGGCTTTGATTTGGTTGCAGCGGAAATTGGCGAGAGCGCAGTTAATATTAATAAGCATATATTTACACGCGATACGCTGTTTTTGATGGGCAACGAAACCACAGGTGTGCACGCTGATTTATTACAGCTATGCGATTATTCGCTCTATATTCCGCAGTTTGGCGTGGGAGCTTCGCTAAATGTTAACGTCGCTGCGGGAATTATATTGAATGCTTTTAATATGCATCGTACAGATCACAATATTATTGAGGGTGCTAAGTTTTTAGAGGTCTAGCGCAGGGCAGAATTTTTCGTTTACAGTTAACAGGCAGTATCCATTCCTGGGTGGAATTAAGGCTAATACCAAATTCGCTTTAGAGTATTAATTGGCCCTGACTGTATTTAAACTGGGTTGACATCAGGTATCATTTATTTCCACATCGAAATTTATTGGGTCGCTGCACCTGTGTGTTGAGTACTAGTTAATAAACGTACTGCGAGGAAATTTCGCTTTCCAGTATTTTCAATTCCTTAAGCGGACGCCGAGTTTTACCGAATGAATTGTGACATTTCTTTGCCGCAAGCTGTGGGCGATTTGAGGAGTAAATTTAATTTTTTGGAATTGCTATTGAGGCAGTTAAATAGCTGCCTAGCTCGCGGGAATGTTTTTGGAGTGAGGTGAAAATAACTTTTTGCGATTATTAAATGGGCTAAAAGCTCAATGATTTGGCCGTTTAGTTTATAAAAAAGCCACCCCATTTTTCATGGGATGGCTTTGAAATTATTTTTTCGGCGCGCGCAAATATTTTTGCTATACCAAAACCATCTTCACGCGATTTTTGCTGCGATCTACATCCGTTACGCGCACACTAACTACATCATCCAAGCGAAAACAACGCTCGCCCACCGTAAGCGTCATACGTTTTGCGTCAAAACTTTTGGGCTGGTTTTTGTCGAAATTGACAAAGCCTTCTAAGCCACTTGCTTGTAATTTAACGCCGAAACCCTGCTGAGTGATGATGCGAATATAGGCTTGATCCTCCAAGCCGATATGTTCGCTCAGATATTGGCAAGCCAGATTTAACTCTAATTCACGCACGGCTTGGCGTCCGCGTGTAAGCGTTTCTTGGAGCTGCTCAACCAATTTAGGGTTAATCGGAAATGGCGTCTGATTATTTAAAATCTGCACAATGGCCCAGTGATTATATAAATCGGCATAGCGGCGAATAGGCGAGGTTATAGTGGCGTAATGTGCAAAGCCCAAGCCCATATGAGCTCCGGCCGTAAGGCTCAGCTCACTGGCGCGCATCATGCGCTTTAACGGCGGAAGCACCAGCTGCGTTTTACTATCGTTTTGTAACTGTTTGAGCAGCTGTAAATAATCCGGCAATTGAGTCCAATCGCCTGCGGGCAGCTCGCCGAGTTCTTCTTTTAACAGGGCTTTAATTTCTCCTAGGCGCTCGGTTTTAAATCCGCCGTGAACGGCGTGTAAACCTGCTTTGTGCTCCGCCAAAAATGTGCCTGCACAACCGTTGGCCAATAACATAGCCTCTTCAATCATGCGATGCGCACAGGTGCGCTCGCGGCGTTCAATGCGATCAATTTTGCCTTGGGCATTGAGCATAAAGCTGTAATCCTGATGATCATCAGGGATCCAGTGTTCAGACTGGCGCAACGCTAGGCGTGCGCGAGCCAAGGCGGAAAGTGTATTGAGGCTGTTTTGGCATTCCGGGTCAATGGGCAGGGCTTCTTGCCCACCGATAAAGGCGGCCACCTGCGTATAGGTGAGTTTATGACGCGATTGAATTTTGCCTTGCTTGAAGTGAAAAGAGCGTACACGCGCATCGGCGTCCAATTCGATCGAGACGATTAACGCGGGACGTACTTGTTGTTCTACCAATGAAAAGGAATAGGTAGACAGGCGTTCCGGCAGCATCGAGAGTGTTTCGCCGGGCAAATACACGGTTTGCGCGTTCTCGCGGGCTGCTTTGGCTATCGGGCTCGTAGGTGAGATAAAGCTTGCTGGGTCGGCAATGGCTACTTGTAGTAAATAACCCTCGGCATTGGTTTGGCAAAATACGGCGTCATCCATATCTTGGGTAGTTGCGCCATCAATGGTGACAAACGGTATAGACGTGAAATCTTCGCGTCCTATCAGGGCCGCTGCGTCATTGGCGCAGGCTTCCATTTGCGCGAGGGCATCTTTGTGCCAATAACGATAGAGACCGTGTTTGGCAATTACGATCTTATGTTCGATGTAAGCATCCGAGGGTTGACCTAAGCGCGCGATTACTTTGGCTGCCGCTTTACCATCGCCATAGGGATGGCTAGTTAATTCGCATAAGACATAATCCCCTGCCTGGCATTTGCCGCGAAACTGTGGCGGCACAAATATCCAGCGGGAGAAGTGATCGATCTGAGGTAATACAAAATGCAGGTGATCTTTGGTTTTGTATTCCGCCACAAAGCGCTTAAGCCCAGTGGATAATAGAGCTTCCAACTGCGCTTCTAGCTGATCCTTATCGTTTTTAGTCAGCAGCACTTTTACACGATCACCCGGCAAAACCCGCTGCATCTTTTCGGTGTTAAGAAAGGCATCGCGGCCGTCGTCTAAACGCACGAACCCGTAGTTGCCTTTAGAGCCCACCACCGTGCCCTCTCCGTATTCTTTGCTGGCGATTATCGCTGTTTTTAATTGCGAGAGTTGCGCAAGGCTGGACTGGTCTAACATGGTGGATCTCGAATAATTTTTTGGGCGGGCATAATAACAGGAACCCCTATGAATGCGGCAAATTAACCGTCTTGTGTGCCCTGGTTTCGCAAGAATCCGAACGGATTCTCAAGCGGCGGTTAGTGCTTTACCTGCTTCTTATACTGCCGCACACTTTGTGGCCTCTTTTGCCTTCAGGCCCATTTATGACTTCACCGAATTTACCCATAGGCTATTACCGTCATTTTAAAGGCGCTGTATACCGTGTTGCGGGTTTAGCGCGCGACTGCGAAACCCAGACTTGGACGGTTTATTACCAATGTTGCTATGGAGACTGGAGTTATTGGCTGCGCCCGTACGACAACTTTTGTGAGTGCGTATTAAAAGGTGTAATGCGGCCGCGTTTTGAATTTATAGGTACGCAAGCGCCCGCCGACTTGGAAGGGGAAGACGGTGGATCTTGATACCTTATATATGCAGCAGGCGCTTGAGCAGGCAAACATCGCTGGCGCCCAAGGCGAGGTGCCGGTAGGGGCAATATTGGTTTCCCAAGGAGAGGTTATCGGACGGGGAGCTAACTGCCCGATCGGTCAGCGCGACCCTACTGCCCATGCTGAGATTCAGGCACTGCGTGCCGCGGGGCTCTTTACCGGCAACTATCGTTTGGTAGGAAGTATTTTGTACGTGACAATTGAGCCCTGTGCCATGTGCTGGGGCGCTTTAATTCATGGGCGAGTAGCAGAAGTAATATATGCCGCAGCCGAGCCCAAGGCCGGTGTAGTCTCGACCCAATCTGATTGGCTTAACTCAGGCTGGAGCAATCATCGGGTGCATATTCGCCAAGGCCCATTGGCCAATGAGGCCAGCGAGCTAATGCAGCGTTTTTTCGCTGAGCGCCGCGAGAGGAAAAAGCAGCTTAAAAAAATTGGCCCTAGCGAATAAACCTTATCAAACCAGAGCCGATTCTAAATTTACAGCGCGGGTGTTAGCGCCTCTATAGCTCCTGTGATCTGCCTAGGCACATAGCCTGAATACGCAGCATGAGAGGTTTGAGCCACTTGCATACGAGATGCCGCTTGCTCATATAGGCCTAACAGTTCTTGATAGGTAGCAATGTCTTCGACATACATAACTGCGCCTTGCCCGCGGGCATAGCCGTGCCGGGTCTTAGTATAAATATCCTTGTTATCCAGCTTCGCAAGCCAGGGTTTTACCGCGTCCCATGAATCGGGATTTTTACCCGCTTTTATAGCCAAAGCCTGGGCATCTTGCACATGGCCTAAGCCTAGATTATAGGCCGCCAAGGCGAGGTTGAGGCGGTCGCTCTCAAGCGTAAACGCCGATTGCTGATCCAGTAAATAACGCAGTAACCGCGCCGCGCCGAAAATACTCTCACGGGCATTCAGGCGGTTATTTACCTCCATGGCCTTCGCGGTAATGTTGGTCAGCATCATAAAACCCTGTACACCGGTTTCAGAAACGGCCTTGGCATTCCATTGGGATTCTTGGTAGCCAATGGCTGCCAGTACTTGCCAATCCAAATTATATTGCTGCGCGGCAGCTTCGATAGTGGGGCGCCAGGGTGCTAGGCGCTTAGGCATCAGGTCTCGAAAATTGCGCAGGTTCTGATCCAGCTCAAGGCTGGGCTGGTAAAAATATTCCTCAGATAAGTGGGCAAGGCTGCCGTCAGCTTTGATCGAGCGAAAGAATGTCGCTATTTCAGTTTGCAGGCTTTTATCGGAAGTTTTAGCGAAGGCCCAAGCGATAGGTTGCTCAACTTCCAGGTCGAAGGCACCTTGTACATCGCTGAACACGACTTGGTTTTGCTCAAACACCTGTCTGTCGACAATGGCCGCATCGGCTTTTGAATTGTTTACTAGATTAAGCAACTGCACCGGATCACCAGCTACGCTCTGCCAGCTAAGCCCTGGAATGGTTTTTTGCAGCTCGTGTAAAAAATCTTCTTGAGTTGAGCCTTTGCGTACAACTAAGCGCACGCCGACAAGCTCGTTTGGTGAGGTAATCGGCGCTGCGTCTATACGATTTACTACCAGGTTCGACACAGTCATGTAAGTAGGGCCGAAGTCGAGATGGCGGCTGAGCCCGGGGTTTATAACTATTTCAGCGGCGCCCACGGCTTTTGGGTGCTGACGTAGAGTAAAAATAATATCTTGCAAATTTCCTGGTTGAGTAAGCTTAGCTTTTACGCCGAGGTAATCCGCAAAGCGATGCATCAATGCATATTCAAAACCAGTTAACCCGTTTGCGCCTTCATAAACAGTCATCGGGCCGTTGGCCGTGACGAATTGTATCTCGCCTGCGCTCTGAATCTGCTCAAGCAAATTTAATGCGCGACTGTGTGGCAAAGGCGCTGTACAGGCGAATATTAGCGTCAAACCGCTCAGCTGGCGCAGCCATAGCAATAGACTAGACACGGTAAAAACTCATAAATAATAAACATGTGCACATCATGGCGAATATCTCCTGGGCTGTCGGACGTTTTTCTGCACTCAAGGACTTCGCTGTCGCAAAGACGCTTGTTGATGCAGTTGGAACTGGGCGAGCAACATTAAGGCGATGGTAGACAAGGTTTTTCCGAGTGCCTAGCTTGTGTAGGCGCTAAAAGTGTGCTAGCAAAACGCGTATTTTGAGCGGAAAAGTTGCCTCCGGACGCTTTTGATGTTGGTGGACGCTAACTATCAGATCTAGAGACTGCGGTGCATTTTTGCGCTGCGCGGACGTTTTTTGCGCATGCAGCAGACCTTGCTGCTGCGCTAATTTTCGTTGTGAATTTTTATGTACTATTTTTTATAAAGCGTGACGCATTTCTCATTGACGTAGCGGCGATTTTGAGCTTTGCCGGAATGTGAACGGGTGGGTAGCGTAAATTTTCAGCAGATTTAAAAATGCTGCGCATCCAGGGGGGTAATTTGGCATTACCGGGCGCGTCCACGCCGGCCATATCCCCGTTTTGGTCCAATTAATACCAATAACACTGACCCTTGTCTTTGAGAGAACCTTATGTCTGTTCAAGATCTTCGCTTTGTTAAGCGTTCCCCGTTGGGCGTCTGTTCTGTAGCCGTGTTGTCGCTCGCCATTACCGCCTGTTCCGGCCCTGGTGAATCTTCATCCAGCTCTTCCAGTTCAAGTTCTTCTACCTCAAGCTCGTCAAGCTCATCTACCGGTTCCACCTCTTCGAGTAGTTCAAGTTCCTCAAGCTCAAGCAGTTCAAGCTCCAGCTCTTCAAGTTCAAGCAGTAGTAGCTCAAGTTCTAGCAGCTCCGGCTCCAGCGGTTATCCTAACGTCGCTCCTTACAACGTTGTAGGCGATGCCGGATGTGGTGGTACCTTTGCTTGTATGGACTTTGAATCCGGCAGTGTAAGCAACGGAACATTGGATTCCGCTCAAGCCTATAAGGGTTCAAAATCGGTAAAAGTTACGTCCTCTTCCAACCAATTTTTAAGCTTAACTGTTCCCAAAAGTGACTTTTGGGTGCGGGCGTTCGTGCGCAGCGGCGGATCTCAGCAGTACCCGACACAAGGGTTTGCTCGCCCACATGGCGTTTTCCTGCGCGCCATTGATGGATCAAAACAATTGCGCGTCGGGGATCATCGTTGTCAGTTGGACATCAACCGCGATGGTGGCGGCTGGGATGATTTTGAAATGATCTCAGGTAGTTACGGAGCTGATGACAATACCATCTGTGCTGATAAGGTCGGTGCCCGCATGAAGCCGAATACTTGGTATTGTTTAGAGGCCCACTACAACGGTCCCGGCAGCGAAGTGCAGGTGTTTTGGGATAATCAAAACGTCGAGCAATTACATGTAACGGCGACTCGTATAGCCACTAATGCAGACAAAAAACCAGAAAACGGCTACAACAATCAATATGGCAATGCCACGGTAAAATGGGGCCCAGCCAACTTCACGAAGCTTGAGTTTGGCTACCAGAGCTTTAACAACCTTAACACCGTACCTAATATGACTGTTTGGTACGACAACGTAGCTACTTCTAGCCAGCGTATTGGTTGTGGTTCTGACTATCTGGTTAAAGAGCCTCTCGATGCCTCCACGCGTTACCTAGGTTATGCCAGTGAAGAATTTGGGTCTTCAAGCAGCAGTTCTGGCAGCACCAGCTCATCTTCATCAACCAGCTCAAGCAGTTCGACTTCTTCATCAGGTGGTGGCGCGGCTCTTATCTCTGAGAACTTTGAAGCAGGTGCAAGCGGCACTGCACCTGCTGGCTGGCAATCGATAATCACGCACAGCCAGCTGCCTAACACTAGCAGCTCAACCTACAGTGCGTTAGTAGATGCAAGTCGCGCTCACTCGGGCTCGAAGTCGCTGCGTGTAAAAGTCGACAATTCGGTTTCTTCACCAGTTTATCTGGTCAAGGCGGTTCCGCAGGGCGTTGGTAAATTGTTTGTGCGCGCCTGGGTATATAGCGCAACCCAACTTGGGGCTGTTGGTAGCTCAGGCCCAGGTAATCATGGCCATTTTATGGGCACAATGACCAATGTGAGCAATAACCCAACCAACGAAGTTAAATACGGCATAGTGGACGGTAATCGCTTAGGTGGTATGCAAATTAACGGCGATGCCTTCACGTTGGCGACTGCTGGAGATTCCACTGCAAAAGTGCCCGCCAATACCTGGACCTGTGTTGAGTACGCACTGATCGACGAAGGTGGCAAAATGTACGCTTGGATTAACGACAAACAAGTGCTCGCCGCTGAAAACGGCGGTGCCTGGCAGAATGGCAATGGCTCCGATCGCATTAGCTCAATGGATTTAGCTTATGTTCACTTCGGCTGGCGCGGCGGGTTTGGCTCTGTTGTTAAACCTTCTGATATTTGGTTTGATGATATTGTCGTGTCCGATGCGCGAGTAGGTTGCAACTAAGCCTCGCGTAATAAAAAACCCGCGATACATATCGCGGGTTTTTTTTGCATTGAATTTATTGACGGAAATTAATTTTTCTAATGGATGTTTTGGTTCGCGACTTTTTGTAATGCGTGTGAGTGTGCGTATGAAAGGCGAATTGATTTGTGCTTTTGTCGAACTCAAGTTGATGCAATTATAGCGGAGCGGATTATTTTCCTACGGCAGTATAGCGGCACAGTGTTAATTATTTTCTTGCGAGTGCATTCGTATCGAGCTGTATTATCGAGCTAGCCTGGGCAGGTTAAGATGCAAATTATTTTGCGTATCAGGCAGGAAAATCTGCACGGATTTTTGTTGATCTCATCGAAAGCGGCTCATTCATATAGCAAAATCAACTGTGTTTTCGCTCAGTGCGCGTGTGATATTTTTCGGAAGTTGAATTTTAAACGTGGTTCCTGTTTCTTCGGTTGAGGATACCGAAATGCTGCCGTGATGAGCGGTTACAATTTCGCGCACAATATATAAACCCAGGCCCAGATTCTTAGTTATATTGCGCTCCACATCTACATGTGGCACTCGATGAATAAGGTCAAATATTCGCGCCTGGTGTTGGGTTGGTATGGGTGTGCCCTCATTTTGTACGGTAAAAATTACATGGTCTCCATAGTCTTTGGTGTTTATAACTACACTCGATTCTGCGGAACCATATTGCAGGGCATTGCTGATTAAATTTTGATAGGTTTGGCTTAATCTGCCTGCATCCCAATTGCCAGCACAGTTGCCGTGAATATCGTTAACAATTTTCCGGTGAGGATGGGATAGGCGAAATTCCTCAACGACGTCTCTAGATATTTGCGCGAGATCGACATAAGACTCGGAAATTTTAAGCCCACCGCCTATACGGCTTTGGGTGAAGTTCAGCAAATTATCCAGCATTTTGTTCATACGCAAAACACTGGTATACATTTGAGAGCCCAGCTTAACCGAGCGGCTGTCCTGGTCTCCTACCTGTGTTAAAAACTGCGCGCCTGCGCCAATGGAATTAAGCGGATCGCGCAAGTCGTGGCCGAGGACGCCGAGGAAAATATCTTGCGACAGTATGATCGCTTCGGTGTAGCGCGCGATGGATTCTGCGAGTGCCTGATCAATTCCCTCATTAAAGCGAATAAGGTCTTCGGCGTCTTCTTCGCTGTCGCATTTATTTTCTGCAAACCAGAGTTTTAGAACCGAGGCGCGCAGCGCTCGATATTCAGAAGCTAATAGATCGATAGAAAATCCGGAATTTAGCCGACAGTCGGCGTGAATTTCGGCTGGAGTTTCGCCCTCAAGACGCGGTTGGTGGCCTTTGGATTTTTCGCTGCGCTCCCATTCAGTTTGTGGAGTCGCAATGTCCCGAGCGATAGTTCTCAACATTTCTTCGGCGTGATCGC
This sequence comes from Cellvibrionaceae bacterium, assembly GCA_036520615.1. Lineage (GTDB taxonomy): Bacteria > Pseudomonadota > Gammaproteobacteria > Pseudomonadales > Cellvibrionaceae > CAMCXE01. The sequence continues at coordinate 9,342 of DATDJI010000029.1, forward strand.
GCAACTCTTTGACGGTCATGTCCACCGGTTGAATTGAGCGTGCAAAACTCACCCATTCTTTTAGGATCGGTTCCATGTTCTCCAAAATGAATTGATGGAATCTCATAGCGGGTTCCGCGAGCGAGTAAGTAGGGTTGCAGACCTTATCATTCTTAAGGATGCATCACAATGTAATCAGCGGGTTCGCCCGCCCGGCGAATATACCCGCCACATAATCCGTAAAAAGCTATTTTAGCTGCTAATGGGTGCGAGTGCTTTTTGTGGAAGGCTTACTGAATCGCCTCTGCCGATTGCGTAATAAACAAAGCCGCGTTTTTTCATGCGGGCTGGATCATAAAGATTGCGCCCGTCGATTATAATCGGCGCTGATAATAATTGTTTTATTTGCTCAAAATCTGGTGAGCGAAACTGTTGCCACTCTGTGCAAATGATTAACGCATCGGCACCTTGCAATGCAGCCTCTTTGGTAGCGGTTAGGCGCACAGCATCCTGGTTACCAATTATTTTTTGTGCTTCGCCCATAGCTTTTGGATCAAATGCTTGTACCTGCGCACCTATGGCAATTAATTGTTCAATTAATACCAGGCTTGATGCCTCTCGCATATCATCTGTATTGGGTTTAAACGCAAGCCCCCAAATAGCAAAGGTTTTGCCGGCTAGATCGCCGTTAAATGCTTGCTGTAAATAATTAAATAATTTTGTTTTTTGTTTTTCGTTGACGTTGTCAACGGCCTGCAACAGCTGTAGTGGATATTCTTGTTGTTCGCCTGTGCGGATAAGTGCTTTTACGTCCTTAGGAAAACACGAACCGCCATAGCCGCAGCCAGGATAAATAAATTGATAGCCAATGCGTGAGTCAGACCCTATGCCTTTGCGGACCATTTCAATATCCGCGCCGACTAATTCGGCGAGATTGGCCATTTCATTCATAAAGCTAATTTTTGTTGCGAGCATGCAATTAGCTGCATATTTGGTAAGTTCCGCTGAGCGCACATCCATAACAATTAATTTGTCGTGATTGCGGTTAAATGGTGCGTAAAGCTCTTTTAATAATTCGCAGGCTGCACCGTTTGGATTTTCTACACCCAGAATAATGCGCTCAGGCCGCATACAATCGCTAACAGCACAGCCTTCTTTTAAAAATTCTGGGTTGGATACCACTTCAAACGCGATATTAAGATTGCGTCTGTTTAATGCTTGTGTAATTTGATTTTGTACTTTTTCTGCTGTACCTACGGGAACGGTTGATTTATTTACAACGATTTTCGGTGCAGTCATGTGCTGGCCGATCGCATCAGCGACGGTTAACACATAGCGCAAATCGGCAGAGCCATCTTCGCCCGGTGGCGTACCCACGGCGATAAAAATAACTTCGCAATCGGATAGGGCGTCGGTAATGTCGCTGGTAAAACGCAAATGCTGATCGCGGACATTTTTTAGGACTAAATTTTCAAGATCGGGCTCATAAATGCCGACGATACCCTGACGCAAATTATTAATCCGCGCTTCATTAATGTCCACGCAGGTCACTATATTGCCCACATCGGCCAATACAGCTGCCTGCACTAAACCGACATATCCAACACCAATTACCGCTACTCGCATGAATTACGCCCGCTTGTTAAAAAACGCAAATGGTACACGATAAAACTTAAGTCGGGCTGGCGGTTTTTGCATTTGCGGGGGGGCTTGTATAGAATCCCGCCCTTTGCCTAAAAGGCCCTACGCCTATGGCGGGCTTTAAACTTCTGGCCGTTATTAGGCCAAAAAATCTGCCTGTCGGCCTCTAAAAAGTATCTGTGCATGAGCGTTCAAAAACTAATTATCTGTGTGAAATGGGGCGAAAAATTCGGCCCTGAGTATGTTAATAAACTCTATGGTATGGCGCGCAGACACATTACCGGTGAATTTCGCCTCGTGTGCTTTACCGATAATCCCAATGGGCTGCGACCGGAAGTGGAGTCTCGGCCGCTACCTGATTTAGGCTGCCCGCACCCTGAGCGCACGATTGGCAAGTGGCGTAAAGTGGTTTTGTGGGGCGAAGATGTAGGTGGCTTGAGTGGGCCAGCGCTATTTATCGATTTAGACTCCGTCATTATCAATAATATTGATGGTTATTTTACCCACGGCTCTGCCGATGATGTGATTCTCGCGCGCAATTGGGCAAAGCCATTTTCGCGCATGGGTCAAACCTCGATATTTCGTTTCCCGATCGGTAAAAATCCACAAATTTTGGCTAATTTCCGCCGCGATCCACAGGGCACCGCGGATAAATATCATTTTGAGCAACATTACATTACCTCCTCCGTGCCGGGCGGCATAAAATTTTGGCCGGAACATTGGACGCGACATTTTCGTATTCATTGTTTGCCGTATTTTCCGTTGCGCTTATTTTTTGCAGCACGCAAACCTAAAAATGCCAAAGTGGTTACGTTTCCCGGTGGCCCAAATCCTGATGATGTAGTACTTGGCCGCTGGGATGAAGGCCTGCCGCAATTTCCCAGCGCTTGGCAGCATATTAAAAATGGCCTAGCTCAGCCGGGCGGATTTAAAACAAAATGGCGTTATATTCGCCGTTATGTAAAGCGATGCCAGTGGATTGAAGAAGCCTGGGCCGAGCAATAATTTTTGTCATTTATGCTAAATATATAAGCAGTTTTTAGGCATCGACTATCTAAGTGCTAAGTGGGCCGATGTTTGCATTCGCTGCAACTGAAAGCTGACGAAGCTGCTCACAGTGGCTTCTAAGCCAGCTATTTAGGAAATTTATTAAAAAAGGTTTGAGTTTTAAGAGGCTTTTTGGATGCCTCTAATAGCAGCCTGTTCGATAAAAGGCTTTTAAATGCGCGGAAAGCTGCGTAATTAACAAATTCCTTTTGCTGTAGCGAGCTGCCCTAAATAACCTTTACATTTTAAAATTATTTATGTTCAAGACTAACGCCTGATTCTTATTAAGGATGTTCGCTCGCACTTAATTACACTGAAGGCGTTAACATTCGAATGACTTGCGGCAATTGATTTTCCAAAACCGTTGCTGTTTTTGTGCGGATAACTAACGCGTCTAAATTACTGTGCAAGTGTTTGAGTTTGCCGATGACATTGCGCCAAGGCGTAGTGATGGGTTCGTAGGCCATATAATGGTCAGAAACGCTAAGCTTCGCCAATTCGTTCAGCTCGCCGTGCAAAATGCTGATCAGATTATAAAAAATATCTTTGTGTTGCATCTGTGCGGTATCCCAGTAGGCATTGTCTAGCGCACCGGCCAAGTCTTCTAGTTCACGCAAAGCGTCCGCAATGGTTACTCGCTCCATTGATTACCTCTTGAATTTGGTTACTTTGCAAAAGTATAGCCGTTCATCTGTGCTTTGCCGGAGGATTCGGGCGGATTAACCCTTCTTGGGCAGCGCTCGCTACCAACACCCCCTGCGTATCAAATAGATAACTGAGTCCCAGCCCGCGTCCTAAACCTGCCCAAGGACTGGTGATTTTTAATAGATGCCATTGATTGAGATCCAACTGAGAGGTATGCAGCCAGAGCGTGTGATTCAAACTCGCTGGGGTAAGTGCACGATGAAACAAGTGGCTGGGGTGCGGCGTAAGCGTACTGGCCAAAATACCCAGGTCGGAAATAAACGCCAATGCGGGTAGTTGTTCGTGTGCCTGCAAGGGGGCGCGCAAGCGCAGCCAGCATAGCGATGGTCCTTGGCCTGGGCTGCTTTGATCTAAGCGGGCGCCCTCGGCAAATACAAATTCCAATGGTGTCTCGTTGGATGAGCCTAGCAGCCAATTATCAATCTCGAATACCGGCGGGCAGGGGTTGCGCTCATGCGTAGGTGGCTGAAGAAGAGGTGCACTTTCTTGGTGGCTAAAGCCCTGCTCATCGGTGTGGCAGGCAGCGATCATCAGTGCGATCAAACGGCGGTTTTGCCGCGCATGAATTTGATAATGGGTGAACGAGCGCCCACGGCGTAGACATTTAATTCTGTACTCGATTGGGCTTTGCACGTTGCCCGCAGCTAGAAATTGGCTGTGTAACGTATGTACCGGACGCTCTGGCTGCTCATTAGCTACCGCAGCCAGAGCATGGGCCAGCAGCTGGCCGCCATAAAGGCCACCGCGAAAATTTGGGCATAACATACGGCTTAGCCAGCGCTGCGGACTGAGGGTATCAAGCATAAAAAATGGCGATAGATCGAGCATAAGAAAATAGATTCTTAGGTGTAGCAAGGTTTAGCTATCGGGTGCTGTACAGACACCTATACTTTGTGGGCGCGTGAGCTGCGTGTATGCAGCGTACTACTGATTTGCTGGGATTGACACGTCCGTGAAGTTTATAAATGTGGCCTAAAGGCTGGTTTATCGCAAGTTGCAGTATTGTTGTTTTTGTTAAGGAATTTCTCGATGACACGAGCAAAAACAACAGCGATTTGGCATTAGCATAGTTTTTGATAAATTTAATTGCGCGCAGGAATGAAATAATGCTGCGATTTTATCGCTCAAATTGTCCCTCTGCGGGTGGTGGCAAATCGAAATTTCCCTTAAATTCTGGAGGCGCTATGGCGGCCAACTTAAACATTAATGCGCGTATTTTAATAATAATGCTGGCGAGCGTAATTCAGTGTGCATGCACTGCTCAATACAGCCGTGAATTAAGCCGCGAAACGTTGGCGGCAACGCATTTGACAGATAATTACGCATTAAAGAGGGAAAATAATTGGGTATTACCCCAGCAGAGTAAACTGAGTATTGCTTACCCAGACGTAAGCCTGTTAGATGAAGACCAACCAATTACGCGCACGCAGTTTCAGTTAGCTGAGCAAATCAAAATACAATTTACCCGCCGTTTTACAGGTGCCGTCAGTCAGGCGGAACCGAGTAGTTTGCCACAGGCATTTAAAAACTCGCAGCAGGTAAATGCGGATTTTTTGTTGGTGCCGCAGCTGCTTACGCTATCAGCCAGTCCGTACGCCGAGCAGTCAAAGAAAAATGTTAAAAATTATTGGCAATTGAATTTTCGCATCTATGACGCGCGCAGCAAAAAATTACTCGACGTATTAAAAATGGATGCGGCACAGGGAATGTTGAATCGCCGCAAGCAAGAACCTGCGCAGATGTTCGCAGCGGGTATTGAGCAGGCAGCTCAGGCCTTGGCAGGTGAATGGGGAAAGTAATCGGCTTGCTAGAGCCTATCTCAAAAATGATTTTTTATTAACTATCTCTTAAAATGCCGTTAAAACAACAGATTACCGGAGCGGTCGGTGGAGCTCACAAAACAGCAATGGGAACTCGTAATACCTTTCCTTCCTGAAAAAGACCTGAC
>DATDJI010000030.1:0-8036 GCA_036520615.1 Cellvibrionaceae bacterium
AAATGTGCTGTGGCCGAACACCTTTAGCCACTTTACTGGATGGAAAACTAATTTGGGCTGAGAAAAATTTAGCTCAAATGTAAACTGACAGGCACCTTTTAAAAACCGGTAACTGTCAGATTAAGTCTGAGCTAGTACAAAACCTGAGGGTATAATCTGGCGAATCATATGAAGGTCGCTGATCCTAGGAACGGCGCTCGTGACGATGCAAATTTCTAAAAAAATATATCATTCAGGGAATCAGCTGAATCTCTACAATCGATTCGCCAATTCAAAAGTTTCCAAGCATTCATGAGGTGAACCCACCATCAAATTACTTTTCGGTTTTTTCCGCTTTCTGCGCGTTTTCGGCTTTCGCTTTGCACGTAAACTGTATCCGTAGTTGCCATACTGGCATGGCCTAAATCTTCCGAAAGATCTTTTAACGCGCGCCCACGTTCAATTTCCATACTCGCGCCTGTATGGCGCAGCCAATGTGAAGAAGCTTCCTGTAGTTTTCGAGCGCTGTCCTCGCCTTTTTCTTTTTTCATCGCGTGATAAGCTTCATCAAATATTTGCTGAACTATACGTATTAAATGCCGAGCGGTCATTCCACCTTGCCCTCTAACTTTTTCTACTAATGGTGAATTATCAGCCGATGAGGGTAGGGGGGATAGACCACGATACGTGCGGTATCGTTTTAAATAAGGCAAGAAATCAGGCGGCACAGAAACATCCCGCAATTTGCGGCCTTTACCGTATATTTTTAGCCACCAGTTTAAATGTTCATCCTGCCAAAAATGACTCATAGCTGGCACCCATTCTTTACGCTCGGAAAGCTCGGAAATACGTAAAAATAAAGTTTTAAGTGAAGCTATAACAAAAAAAGCGCGTTCGTAAATACCATCTTTATTAGCTAAAGATTCCGCACTGTCAAAAACATATTGCCATTGCTCTTCAGTTAACCGCCGGACTTCGGTAACTTGCACATCATTAATAAAATATCGGCAATCAGATTTAGCAACTTGGGCAGGATTACCATAACAAATTTCTTCGTTTATTAAATATTTATAGAACGCAATTACTGCTGTGAACATGGCGCTCAGCGTTTCTTGTGAGGGCCTGTATTGCTTTCTATCAGGCTCCGTATCAGCTGGACGATTCTTTGGCAGTCTTAGGCGAAATGGTAGCCATGCACCGTTTGCGATGTAAAAGCCGTCCTGATAAGAGAAATGGTCTGCGGTGGCAAATCCTATCCAGCTTACAGGTGGCTTCCAGCAAAAATCGGCGTACTCCAGGATATCTGCTTTTCGCAAACCATCCATAGGCTGATCCTTAAAGAGGAACAACCATAATAGAAACCGTTCAGTTTCGTTGCGAAACCGCGCAAACGTGTGCTCTGATTTGTTTCTACCTATATACCGAAGAAAATCGGAACCCCATTGCCAATGCTGGTGCCGCCAGGATTGGCCTGAATCCAGAAATACTTTAAGGTCGGGATAATGTTCGAACTTCAATTCCTGAAGCTCTGTGTATGTTGGATACAAAGGAAATGGCTTTGGAGCGCGCATGGATTATACCTTGGGCTTAGTTATGCGCATTATATACGCCACACCCTTATTGACAAATACTGAACCGTATTGGACATAATGACGTTTAACCGTGACGGTCACGTGAAACTTCCCTACTGCGGACGACCAACCATAGTACGCAACTTTTCCATACATTCAGCGCAACTTCCAGCCAAACCGACCAACTCGTCATCCATTCCACACATTTCGATTAACTATTCATCCAGGCTCGAATTTGATGAATATGCCGTAACGTTTAGTGAATTTTTGGAAGTGGTGGGATCGCCAGATTTGAGCCTTGTTTTGTCCAATACCGGCACGTGTGCATTTCCAGTAGTTTGTTTAGGAAATCCCAAAGTTTGTTCATGGAAACCCTGCTAATGTTATGGTGAATGAAGAACCGTCAAAAGGCGGTCACAACTTAAACCCTGAGAGAACCACCGTCCTAAACGTCCTGCCTGGGTTTCAAAGATAACTTTGCAGGAGTATACAAAAATACCATTGGAGACGACGGTTTCAGAAAAATCATATGCCAAGAATTTTATTCCATCCGTTTCATAGGACTGCGTAGGTATGCCCCAATACTTATGAATTAGCAGATCGCGATCGCCTCGACCAATCCATTTGTCCAGGAATTGTTTGTTTCGCGCGTTTGATTTGTCTGATGCTTGTTCAAATCCTTGGTCTTTTTGAACTCGCACAATTTCCGCATTTAAGGCCTGATTGAGATTGCCTGGCTGCGTCAGAATTTTGGATAACCGCTGCGCTTTATCAATCTGCTCTGAACTCATTTTCTTCATTAAGTTAGTGCGCAGGTCATTTTTGCCACTTAATTCAAAAAGCGCATAACTGAGTTTATAAGCCCTAGGCACGCCTTGTCCGTTTTCATACATCAAACCGAGGTTAGCTTGTGCATCTGCATCGCTCTGCGCGGCGGCTTTTGCATACCAATCGGCCGCTACTTCAAATTCATTGGCTGAAGCAAAAAGTACCCCGAGATTATACTGCGCCGGGGTATATCCTTGTTCTGCAGCTTTCTTATACCAACTTTGGGCTAATTTGGCATCCTGTCGAACGCCTTAACCGTTTTGATAAAGCACCCCGAGGCTATATTGCGCTTTTGCAAATCCTTGATCAGCAGCTTTCCCAAACCACTTTTCCGCTAATTTATAATCCGGTTGTTGGCCACTGGCATACACCATTCCGAGACTATATTGTGCGTCTGCGTTCGATTGTTTTGCCGCTTTAGAATACCAATCAATTGCTACTTTAGAATCCTGTACAACTCCCTGCCCTGTTTCGTACAACCTTCCGAGCCTATTTTGAGCCTCAATAAACCCTTGCTCGGCTGCTTTTGTATACCAATTAACGGCCAGCTTATAATCTTGCGCAACACCCTTGCCTTCTTCATACAACCATCCGAGTCGATTCTGCGCGTCTGGAATACCCAGTTCCGCAGCTTTATGATACCAAGTGCCAGCTAACTTATAATCCTGTGGGGCGCCCAGGCCCTGCTCATATAACCAACCGAGACTCCAATAGCCTCTAGCGTCCCCCTGTTCGGAAAGCAGCTTAGCTTCATTTAGTGCAGTCGCATAATCCCCATTTTTATAGGCCATTTTTCCTTCTTTATAACCAGCAAATGCCGAAGCGCTTATGGTAACAACGGCAAGTAACAGCCAGCCTCGAGTAGAAAATTTGGTCGAAATATAGATCCAAACCTGATTGTGTAAATTCATGTGTACTCGATATTTCCGGAGTTGGATTTAAAATTACTGGATGATAATAACAAATTAATGGTTGTTCTTGTTCCGGCTGTGAGTTCCGCGCCGAACAGAATCCCACCATTTTTCGAACCGATTTAATCCGTCGTAATTTTTTATTTCCGGCATATTGGGCTAATTATGAGCAGGCATATTCTGTTATGGCGCCAGATTAATTGTTGTAAATGCCCTCTCTAGCCATGCATCAGCTTGAGATAACCATTACAGCCGTCATGTTAATTAGGTTTAGATCAACCACCTCACCTTTATATGGATGCCTAATTCACCTTCCCATTTAGCCACTAGGGGAAATCTAAACAAAACCTCGATTCTGTCCATAAGATTTCCCGTTTTCGCATAATAAACAATATCCTAAATCAGTTTTGCTTTCCCAGCTGAGGCAACAGATCCGAAGGCAATTTTGGGAAAATGTTTAGCAATAAATCGTTCATATTTGAGTAATTTTATTAAATTGTGCGGACAAAATCCGGGGGGTTATTTAGGTTTTCCCTGCTTCAGCATCACGATTTATTATTATCGTTTCTAGGAATCGCTATAATTTTAGTTACAACTTTAGGAACCATTGTCTCTGGTAGAAGAAATTCATTAACAGAAAAATCAGGCTCACCACTATAAAGGAATATAGAAACGAAGCACCTTTTGGATCCACAACGATATGTTGCAGCCAATTAAAACCATCCGCTCGTATACTACTGCCGCCAATAGACATATCCATCAATGGGCCTATAACGCCGGCAACGATAAACGCCAGCAATGCATTGGCTCCAAACACATGTATTACGTACAGAAATTTTTCAGCATGAATATTTTTCAGCAGAAAATCTATACATACAAAAGCAATAATAGATACACCAGAGCTGAATAGCACGAAGCTGCTTGTCCAAATTTTTTTGATGATTGGAAACCATTGATTCCACACTAGTGCCAGTACCACAAAAGCCAGACCAACAATTAAACCTATTGATGCAGCGCGGACTTTAGGCTCACGTTGAAAAACGAGTGTTGCTACAACACCTAAAATAACATTTACGCAGGCTGGCAAAGTCGATAAAACACCTTCAGGGTCATAGGTTACAGCGCTCCCCGTGGTGCCGTAGGGCCACATGTGCTGCAAACCAAATAATTGGCGATCTATATAGGCAGGTAAGCTATTCACTGAATCATAAGCAGGTGCTGCGATTTCTGGGGCGGCAAAGTTAGCCAACAAAAACCAATATCCTAGAAGAATAAGAGTTGAAGCGATAATTAGCGGACGTACATAAATATCGCGCCCGTGTGACGAGCACAACACCAAACTTGCGACTAATCCGTAACAAAGCCCTATGCGTTGCAGCACGCCGGGAATGCGAACATCCTCCCAGTGGAAGCTGGGAAATGCGTTGAGCAAAATACCAACAAAAATAAGTGCGACGCTGCGCCATAAAATATGCAAAAACAAATGTTGCTTATTCGCACCTCCACTAAACCGACGCGCTATCGATATGGGTAAGGCCATGCCGACGCAAAACAAAAAGGTGGGGAAAATCATATCGGCATGGACGATACCGGCCCATTCCACATGGTTAAGCCAGCTATAGCGCTGATCCCATGCACCTGGGTTAATTATTAGCAGCATGCCGATTACGCTTAAACCGCGGAGGATATCCAGCGCAATCCAGCGATGGCCCATGGATGTGTCCATAATGTTGTCCTGTTTTTTATTGTTAATGATGGAATATAGCAACAATCCCACTTCGTCACTATTGCCGTTTACAGAGAAATCTTTTAACTGGCCTTCACGGCTAATTCCAATGCGGGAATATATGGAAGTAGAGAAGAGTTGACTTTCCTTTAAGCCGGATTTCGTGCCAGCGGTTTGAACCGTTAGCCAATCTATCTGCGGACATTTAGGAAACTATAGATTATTAACCGTGTTTCCTAAGAATCCTGCGGTCAATATCCTCGCTGCCTATATATTTGGCAAAAAGAACAATATTAGTGTTCTGTATTTGTCCATGGAAAAAATTGGAATTTCGCTTAGGTTTTAATTAATAGATGTGCTTGTTTGGCCATGAGCTCCGTGCCACACAGTATCCTAACTCCAACCAACTATTGCGGTTTCTAGTTAAGTAAGGCTTTGATCAACTAGCTCTCCTTTTATATGAACACCTAACTCACCTTCCCACTTAGCCACTACAGCTGATGCGATCCCATTGCCGATAACATTGGTGGCAGAACGCGCCATATCTAAAAAATGATCTACACCTAAGAGAAGTAATAATCCTGCTTCAGGAATATTAAATTGACTGAGCGTGGCCGCAATAACAACCAGGGACGCTCTGGGCACTCCAGCCATACCTTTAGACGTCAGCATTAAAATTAACATCATCGTGATTTGTGTGCTCAGGCTTAATTCAATGCCATAGGCCTGCGCAATAAAAATACACGCAAAAGAGCAATACATCATCGAGCCGTCGAGATTAAACGAATAGCCTAGCGGCAAAACAAAGGATGCAATGCGATTACGCACTCCAAACCGCTCTAATCCTTCTAAGGTTTTCGGAAATGCCGCTTCAGAAGATGCGGTGGAAAAAGCTAATAGAGCTGGCAAGCGCAGCTCCGTTAAAAGCGAGAAAATCCGTGTTTTTAAAAACAAAAACCCCGCAACAATTAACACCACCCATAGCAGTAAAATTCCCAGAAAAAACTCCGCAATAAAAACACCATAAGTGCCCAACACGCTAATACCGCTTTTGGCGATTACTCCCGACACTGCCGCAAAAACCGCAATCGGCGCGAACAGCATTACATACCCCGTTATTTTCAGCATCACATGGGCCAAACTATCCAATACCGCAATTAGCGGCTGAGCGCGCTCACCTACAGCCGCGCAGGCGGTACCGAAGAAAATGGAAAATATCACGATCTGCAAAATTTCATTTTTCGCCATGCCATCGGCGATTGAGGTGGGAATTAAATGAGTAATAAATTCTTTCAGCGTAAGGTTAGAGGTGACAACATCTGCAACCGCACCCGCAGCAGGTAATAACGCATGCATAGCATCACCAGGGCGCAACACATTAACCACAATAAGCCCTAAAGATAGCGAAACCAGTGAAGCCGTCATAAACCAAATTAACGCCTTGCCCCCTACGCGCCCAACTTCTTTTGCATCCCCCATTTTCGCAAGGCCAACCACTAGCGTGGATAAAACCAATGGGGCGATAATCATTTTAATTAGGCGTAAAAAAATGCTTGTTAGCAGAGACATCGCCTCAACAAAACCTGTGGGTTGAGCGAGGGTTAGATTTACGCAGTATCCTGTAATTATTCCCAGGAAAAGCGCGACAATAATGTAGCTGGTGAGATTGAACCGGGGAAATTCCATTATTTAACCCTTATGTGTATAAAAATTTATTGAAAATGCATTCGGATTAAAGCCTCGTTTACACGAAGCTTGTTCATAAGGCGATTCAAATAATGCTATATTGAAGTGGATTTCGCAGAACGCAATAAACTTGCAAACTGAGCATTAATCGCGGGCGCGTTTATTTTTCCCAGTTGTTATAGCCAACAAAAACATCAGACCTGCAAACAATTGTAAAAACGCGCCAGGTGCTGGCACAGGTGATATGGAACCTGCTCGAAAGACAATATTGTCGATGGCTACCGAGATATTAGAACCATCATTTTCATCGGCCAACTCAAACGACATAGCAAATGTTCGGCCTACTAAAAAAGCCACATCCAAGCTTTGGTGGAAAAAAGATAAGTTTTCGAAGGCTTTGTCCAATGATGGGTTTTCAGCGTCATAAAATACTAGGTTGAGGCCATCACGCAGAACGCTCGAACCGGTTTCGCTGGCATCAGCGGATTGTTTTTGTAGCCATATATCAAAGTCCAAGGTTTGGAAAGTACTCGATAGGGACAATGGAACGGGGAAATTAAAAAAACCGTCATCGCCCTGCAGTAAAACCGCACTAAAACTATTCGTGCCGCTGCCCGTGCTGAGCAGAGCTCTGCCATTACTGGTAATTACATCACCATTGGCGCTTACATCCACCCAGCCTTCAAGCCCTGTTGAAAAGTCCGCGTTTTTTAAACTAGCCGCGTTGGCGTGCGCCGCTACTAACAATAAACTCAGTAGTAATTTTTTCATGGTTATTCTCCGGTAGACTTATGAATGAATTATTTTTTAATTGGTGTTTTTTGTAGTATTTATGGCAAAGCGTATGTTGAATCGGGACATGCAGGTAGAGCTTTGGCGAAACCCCACACAGCACATACTCGCGACGAGAAAAATATCGGGTGCTGATCGATACCACCGAGCTAAGCCAATAACAGAAGCAGTCAATTCTCGCGGATTTCTAAAAATCGCGTTCGACTCGCAGAATTTTATAGAGCATTGTCGTGTATTGCTTAGCGGCATTCCGGGTTAATAACTGCCAATAGCTGCTTTATCAACCTAATTTTTCAAAATAACTGCGCACGTTACACATGGCTAACGTTAAAATTTAACCACCGCCACAACCTCCGCCGCCACAACCGCCGCCACAACCGCCACCGCAACCACCATCGTCACCACCGCTCCCATTACTGTCTGATTGCGCCTCTCCCGTTGCGATTCCGTTTATATCAAAAACAATAGTGATGAACATGGAATACAAGAGCATAGAAAAGAATGCAAAAAACATTGAAGCGCCGAAAGCGTTGAGAAAAAACA
>DATDJI010000031.1:0-37385 GCA_036520615.1 Cellvibrionaceae bacterium
ATTTGGGCTGAGAAAAATTTAGCTCAAATGTAAACTGACAGGCACCTTTTAAAAACCGGTAACTGTCAGATTAAGTCTGAGCTAGTACATATTAAGAACCAAAAAAACATACAAAAAGCTACGAGCGGTGGCCAAAATAATGGCTCAATCTTTTCAGTTCCATTTAGATAGGCTGCTTTGTTTTGCAGAATAATTCTGCTTACATTTGTGTCCTCAACTTCCAAGCCAGCATCTGTGGTCGGAGAAGCTAGAACTTTATCAATGTGGGCCCGAAGAACTTCGAGCCCTTTTCTATTACCGACAATGCCCAGTAGTCTGGTCTATCCATTAATATTCAAGCTTTTGCTTCACTATCGGATATATTTAATCTGCGCCATAGGTAAAAGTATGAGCTAACTAAGACATCTGCGCAGGCCGCATCACCTGCATCACTAATTCCTCGCGAATTTTTTGATTTAACCAAGGCTCAATTACCATAAAGCCGTGTTGTGCGCTAAATGGCCGGTAATTTTGATTGCCTGCAAAGCGTATAACCTTGCCATCTTTTATATCTGCCACGCCGATGATGTCATCCTCGGTCAGTTCACTACCATGGGCGCGGCCACGGGCGTCAGTAATGTACATATGGCCTTCTTGTTGTTTTTGCGCTTCGGCTACTAAGCCTGGGCACTGGGCCACGTGGCGAGCAATCGCCCAGGCTAAAAATTCCAAATAAATAGGATTAACAACGAAGGTCTCCTCTTCCTCACCAGGTACCTGCTTAAATTCCCCGACAATAGCGTAGCTTTTCAAGCCATGTTGACGAGTGGCGTCTTCAGGCAACATTGAAGCTAAGCGGCGAGAGCGGCCTGCTTCGTTGACGGTATAGATATAGACATCATTTTGAGTAGACATGAAAACAGACTCGCAAGCAGAGGTTTTTGATTAGACCTGCAAGCATAAGGTTAAAACCTCGTAAGTGACAAACCAGTGGGTGCCGTCCCAGGCGTGTTTGTGCATGGCTTCACTAAAGGCGCCCCAGTGCGAGGCGCTGACTAAACCTTTAAAGCGTTGCGGTTGCTGATTTTTCGCGCCTATTCCTTTGATGCTCATTAGTAATTCTTTAAGGCTGGGGGCCTGCACTGTGTGTGTGGTGGCGTGCCAGTGGACGCGGCTGAACCCAGCGGCTTGGCATTGGGTGAGAATACTCTGCTGGCTTGGAAAGCTATTGATATGCGGGTAGTCGTCTACCTCCGCCCAGGCGCGCGCAATGCCGCCAAGGGTGCCCTCGGCCAACGTATTAAAAATCAGTATGCCACCGGGGGCTAGGCAGCGTTTGGCTTCGGCCAATACTGCAGGTAGGTCACACCACTGTAGGGCAAGGTTTGCGGTGATGGCGTCGAAGGTTGCGGCAGCGAAGGGTAATTGCTCGGCATCGGCCTGGAGTTTGGGGCTGCACACAGGCAGGGCTTGCAACATTCCCCAGGCGAGATCGAGATTCACTACCCAAGCTTCCGGAGAGCGAGCATGTAGATTCCGGCTAATAAAACCGGTGCCGCAGCCTAAATCTAAAATGTGTGTGTGAGCTGAGTTTAAATAAGCCAAAAGTTCGCCGCCGAGGCGTTGCTGGAGGATAGCGTGCTGGTCGTAATCGCAGGCAGCCCGGCTGAACGATTGAGCGATCGTGCGGTTTTGCGCGCGGTCGATTTCACTTAAGGCTTGGTTAATTGCGTCCAGGCCCTCTAAGGGTAAAAGGTGGCCGCCGGGTACACAGCGGCTGTGTGGGCAAGATTCGGCCACCGCAATAGGCACCAGGGCGTCTTTCTCAGCAAAGAGATGCCGCTGAGGTTTTGCAAGCGTTGGGATAAGTTGAGTGTTATCGATTTCACCCAGCCAGCTAAGCGCTTGCGCCCAAGCCTGGGCGTTTAAAGGCGGCGTCAGGGTTTTAACTTCAGCAAGGCAGGCTTTGCGGTTGAGTTGTCCTTGGGCTTGCATCTGGGTAAAACGTTGCAGCGTGGCGGCCGGGTCTTCGCTGAAACTCTGCTTGAACTGCTCAAGCACTTCCGGCGCAAGGGCACAGGGCCAGTGCGGGCGGGCGATAAAACTTGGGTTGGCGGCAAGGGTAAGTAGCCCTTTCACCTTGCTTGACTGCGCTAATTGGCAAGCGAGCATGCCGCCTAAAGACCAACCCAAGAGGATGCAAGCCTCAGGCAGTAGGTGCGTCAACTCCGCGAGGGTGTGACAGAGGTTGCTCGGTTGCACATCGAATTCGGCGTCATTATCAAAGCCCGGCAAGTTAATGCCATATACGAGGCGTGATGAGGTGAAGCTTGCCAGTAAGCGTCGCCAAATGTTGCTGTTATGGCCCCAGCCGTGAATAAGCACTAAAGGCAAGCGCGGTTGGGCAGGGCCTTCAATTAGCGTAATTAACTGCACTGCAATTCACTTTGAGCTAGAGCCGCCAAGGTATCTAATAAGTGTTCAATTTGAATTGGTGTGTGCCCTGAGGTGAGCGTAATGCGCAAACGGGCACTGCCTTTGGGTACGGTGGGCGGGCGAATAGCGCCGACCCAAAAGCCGCGCGCCGCTAGCGCCTGCTGCCAAGCCAGAGCGCGGGAGTTATCGCCGAGAATTAAAGGCTGAATAGCGGTTTGGCTGGGGCAGAGGACTAGGTTGCGCGCCTGGGCGCCTGTTGTGAATTGCTCGATACGCGCCTGCAATTGCGCCCTGCGTTCAGGCTCATTCTGCACCAGTTGCAGCGCCGCACTGGTGGCGGCGGCAAGGGCTGGCGGCAGGGCCGTTGTGTAGATATAGGTGCGGGCAAATTGAATTAGGCATTCGATCAGATCGTCGCTACCAGCGATAAACGCGCCCGCACAGCCCAGCGCCTTACCCAGCGTTGCCATATAGATTGGCACCTGCGCCTGGGTAATGCCCGCCGCTTCCAAGCTGCCGCCGCCGGTCGGCCCCAAACAAACAAAGCCATGCGCATCATCAACCATCAACCAGGCTTCGTGCCGTTGGGTTACTTCCGCTAAGCCTGCAAGCGGTGCGCTATCGCCATCCATACTAAACACGCCGTCCACCGCCACCAGCTTGTGGCGTGCGCTGGATTTCTCTAATCGCAGCGCTAGATCCTCTAGGTCATTGTGTTTAAAGCGCTCGAATTTGGCGCCAGATAAAAGCCCGCCGTCTATAAGGCTTGCGTGGTTGAGTCGGTCTTCAAAAATGGCGTCCTGGCGGGTGAGCAGCGTGGTGATCACCCCCAAATTTGCCGCGTACCCGCTGGAAAATACCAATGCGCGGGGGCGTCCGGTAAAGGCGGCGAGTTCTTCTTCCAGGGTATGATGAGGAGCGCTGTGACCGCAAACTAAATGGGAGGCGCCGGAGCCAAAGCCATATTGGCGCGCAGCCTGGGTGAAGGCCTCTTGCAATTTGGGGTGCGCGGCGAGGCTTAAATAATCGTTGCTGCAGAAGTTAATAAGCCTGCGCCCGCCTTGCAAAACACTTGGGCCTTGGGCGGATTCCAGGCATAAGCGGTTGCGGTAGAGGTGTTCCTGCTTGCGCTCGGTGAGTCTTGTTGCGAGGAAATCGTTTAGGGAATGGGTCATGTTCTATTGCCTAACCCGGAAGGGCGCACCTTGGCGCGCCAATTTTTTTCAGCATGGGAATGGTGGTATCGGGTTCGGCGCACCGAGGTGTGCCCTACGCAGAAATTCATGTGTTTAATCCGAAGTATGTTTTGCACTTTATTGCGTATCTGAAACTTTTTCCCAAATATGCCCGAAACCTGCTCTCCGTAAATAACCGGATATCGAGTACATTATTTTCTCATTCCAAAATTCGTTTGATTCAATAAATAGAGGCCTTATTCCTTGTTGTTCATCTGCAATTGATTCGTCAACCATTCGCCAAAAGAAGACGCTTAAATATTCGGCGTCCTGTTCTGATCGCACTTCGCCTGCTTCGAGAATCTGAATCAGCTTTGAGTCACCTATTTTTTCTGCAAAATGGGTGATATAGGTTTTTTCTTCGGGGAATTTAAAAATAATCATAAGGGATCTGTAGGGCGGGTTAGCCGAAGGCGTAACCCGCGCAGCGGATTTGAATACAAGGACACATTTAATAAAAACCACACGATCAAATTCAATTAATTACATCTGTTGTTGAGAGCGACAGCATCATCTGCGCGGGTCTAAAGAGTTGCACTTCAAATCTGGACTCAATGTATTTCCAATGGCAGAAGGTAGTCGTATTACCGCTTCAAGTTTTTCATTATTGCTTCTCTCTTCAGACCAATAGTTCCGAGCGAATTCATAGGTATCAGCCCCAGACCGGCCCAAGCGTAATAAATTTTGGTCTGCGATGAATGCGTCTTCAGCCTGAACTTCATAGATGGTGCCCAGTTGTTCTTGGCGTTGGAAATTTAAAGCTTCCGCTGAAGATAACCATGCAAACATCGACTGTATTCGGGAGGGTCTATGAGAAAACTCCGCCATACGAACTAATACAAAAATTGCTTCAATCATTGGAGATATATGGGTGCGAACGGTAATTTTGCCCTGGTCAAAAATAACAAGGTCTTCCGCCAATAGATAACGAATGCCGTGTTCCGAAAGGCCGTCAGGATAAAGGCTGTTAATTCGAGAAATTGGGTCTGCGTTACAGTACTGACCCACTACTGAGTAAATACGACGGTTAGTAAAGTCAGTCGTCAATCTAAAGGTTGTGTTTGCGACTGCACGCCCAGATCTATCAAGATGCAAGTATGTCGACACGTATCCCTCCCTCGTATTCAACGATTACCTTGCACCCGCATTATAAAAAAGCCTCTCCCCCACCACCTGCGGCAAAGTCACCCCCTCGCCAGAAGAATCCCCCTCATAAGGCGCAGGCACAATCCCCAACTTGGCAAACAAAGCCCGATCCTTATCCGCCTCAGGATTCGCCGTAGTCAGCAATTTCTCCCCATAAAAAATCGAATTCGCCCCAGCTAAAAACGCCAGTGCCTGCGTCTGCTCATTCATGGTTTCGCGCCCGGCGGACAGGCGCACATGGCTTTGCGGCATCATGATGCGCGCCACCGCGATCGTGCGGATAAAATCAAACGGGTCTAAATCCGGCGCGTCGGCTAAAGGCGTGCCTTCCACTTTTACCAGCATATTTATAGGCACGGATTCCGGGTGTTCGGGCAAATTAGCCAGGGTCAGCAACAAGCCCACGCGATCGTGTTCGGCCTCGCCCATGCCTACAATCCCACCGCAACAGACTTTCATGCCTGCTTCGCGCACGTTGGCTAGTGTGTTGAGGCGGTCTTGATAAGTGCGGGTGGTGATGATTTCGCCGTAGTATTCCGGCGAGGTATCCAGGTTGTGGTTGTAATAATCCAAGCCCGCATCGGCTAGTTGCTGGGCTTGTGCGCCGTCGAGCATGCCGAGGGTCATACAGGTTTCCAGACCCAAAGATTTCACGCCGTTTACCATAGCCAGTACCGAGCCCATGTCTTTGTCCCGCGGCGAGCGCCAAGCGGCGCCCATACAAAAGCGAGTGGCGCCGGAGGCTTTGGCGGCGCGGGCTTCTTCCAGTACCTTTTCCACTGCCATGAGTTTTTCTTTTTCCAGGCCAGTGTCAAAATGCGCGCTTTGCGGGCAGTAGGCGCAGTCTTCCGGGCAAGCGCCGGTTTTAATCGAGCATAACGTGCTCACCTGTACCTGGTTTGGGTTAAAAAATTCCCGGTGTACACTTTGCGCTTGGAATAAAAGGTCGTTAAACGGCAGTGCGAACAGCGCGGCGACCTCGCTTTTAGTCCAGTTATGGCGCAGTTCATGTGAGGTGCGAAGCGATGCGGGCATAAAATGGCCTCCAAATAGGGAAGCTTGCATCTTAAGGGCCAATAAAAAGTTGTCAACCAAATAGGGAGAGTAAAGTTTACTATGCGCAAAGGCCTTCAAATATTCGCCCATTTATTCGCTCACCGCTGCGCGCTTTGCGACGGCGCAAGTCACTCAGCCTTGTGCAATGCTTGCCAACAGGATTTACCGCGCCTGCCCAGCACTTGCCCGCAATGCGCACTGCCGCTAGAGCACAGCGAAGAGCTCTGCGCTGACTGCTTGGCCCACCCGAAACCTTTTGCTCGCACCTACTGCGCCTTCCCCTACGTATTCCCGGTGGACGCCCTTATTCATCAATTCAAAAATCGTGGTTACCGCCCACCTGTGTTTGCCTTAGGAGATGAACTGACTACGCGCATTATGATCGGCTCAACCTACACGGCGCTTGTACCTATGCCCCAGCATTGGCGAGGGCTGTGGGCGCGCGCTCGCAATCCAGCGGCGGAGTTAGCGGTGTACTTAAGTGCAAAACTTGAAACTCCCGTGCAGAACATACTTCGCAAAACTCGCTATACGGCCGCGCAAAAACAACTTACGCGAAAAGAGCGCTGGCTGAATTTAGCTGGCAGCCTTACCGCTGCTAAAAAATTGTCCGGCGGGAGTTATTTGCTCGTGGACGATGTAATGACAACCTGCGCAAGCGCGATTTTGGCAAGCCAAGTATTGTTGGATGCGGGAGCTGAGCGCGTGGACGTGGCAATTTTGGCGCGCACCCCATTTTTATAATTTGCGCTAATTAAATTAGAAATCGCGATCGCTATAGCGAGGAGATCACAGAAGGCTACCTACGATTAATATCAACGAATTTTCGACAAAAGTTACCAGAGAAATATATTTAATCTTTTAATCGTGGATCCTTAAATTCCCTAAATGCGGCAAATTTAGCGACCTGTAACGCACGTGCTAAGGCGGGTCGCAGCCCATGCTAGACTGCCCGCTTTTGGTCCTCCCCCCATGACAAGTCCATTTGCCGATTTAAGCCCAGACACCGTTTTGGACGCTGTGGAATCCCTCGGACACTATTGTGATGCCCGAATTTATCCGCTGAACTCCTACGAAAACCGCGTTTATCAAGTGGGGATTGAGGACGCGAGCCCGCTTATCGTTAAGTTTTATCGGCCCGAGCGTTGGAGCCCTGCGCAAATTCGCGAGGAACACCAATGGAGCCTGCAGATGGCGGAGGCCGATGTCCCGGTGGTTGCTCCTATTACGTATGACGGCGAAACCCTGTCCGCATACAAAGGTTACAATTTTGCACTCTATCCGCGCTGTATCGGCACTCCTATCGCGCTGGATGACGATGATCATCTATATGCGCTTGGGCAAGCCATCGGGCAATTGCATGCACAGCCATCTACACTTTTTAACCATCGCACTACGCTTAGCCCATTGGTCGATGGGGGTGTGGGGCGGGATTATTTACTTGCTAGCGCCTGGCTGCCTAAATCTCTAGTGGCAGACTACACAGCCATTACTGACAAACTGCTAGTGGCGATCAATAAGGCTTTTACGGCCGTTGATTACCAGCCGCGCCCTCTGCACGGCGACTTTCATCCCGGCAATGTGCTCTGGCGTGATGGTCCTTGGTTGGTAGATTTTGACGATGCGATTAATGGCCCGGCAGTGCAGGATTTATGGATGTTGCTAAGTGGCAGCCTTGCCGCACAGCTAACGCAGCTGAGCCAGGTGTTAGAGGGCTATGAGGAATACTGCGATTTTGATACGCAGGAGCTGGCGCTTATCCCGAGCCTGCGCGCGTTGCGCTTAATGAATTACAGCGCCTGGCTGGCTCGCCGCTGGCACGACAGCGCCTTTCCCAAAGCCTTTCCTTGGTTTAATGGCGAGGGTTATTGGCAGGCTCATATAAAACAACTAAATGAGGCGCTCGAGGCAATTAAGACTACGCGCTACCGCAGGGGGCAACCGCTGTGACCCTGGACGTGAATCCAGCCTGGAGTGTTTATATTGTGCGTTGTGGCGATAACAGCTTATACGCTGGCGTTGCTAAGGATGTTGCCAAGCGATTTGCTGAGCATCAATCTCAGGGGGCTAGGTGCGCGAAATATTTAAAAGGTCGTGGGCCCTTAGTATTGGTTTATCAAGAGTCTGTCGGTGATAAATCAGCTGCGCTCAAACGCGAGTACGCATTAAAACAATTATCGAAAATAGCAAAAGAGCAATTAGTTAAAGCTGGCTTTAACCTATAGCTGAGAAATTAAAAAAGGCAGCTAGGCTGCCTTTTTATCTATACCAATTAGATAGTTTCCGAAAATCTATTTTACATTGGTAATGTTTGCTGCATTGTTTAAAACGTAAAGCGCGCACCGACGCTGAAGGTATCTGCATTAAGTTCTATTTCTTCACCAGCGTATTTAAAGCTAAGCGGATAATAGCGGTAATCAAATGTCACCCATAAATTATCCAAGGCATTTAATTCAAACCCCAGCGCGTAATTCAGGTCCTGGTTGCGAATTTTAGTAATTGTGCGATCGTTCAATGTACGTTTAACTTCATAATCTAACAGGCCAATTTTGGCATAAATACCATAGGCATCGGCAAGTGGGAGCGAGAGTACGACAGAGTAATTAGCACCGGATATATCAGTGCCGTACGTATCCGCAAAGCTTGTACTGTAGTCAAAACTGCCAGGGTCGGTTAAGGCGATTTCCGCCCCGATAAACTCAGAAAATTTAAATCCGCCGTAAATTTCATAAGCTGTGCCTTCTGATTTAGGTGCGTCGTCCCAGCGGCTAAGGCCTACCGAACCGCCTGCATAAAACTCAGCAAAACACGGGGTGCAAACCAGAGTGGTTGCGCCAAGCAAGGAAATTAATCGGGTTTTTAATGGTTTCATCGTGTCTCCAAAAGGGTTGCCAAGGGCGCAGCCAATGTGCGCGACTGCAGCTGAACGCGGGCTGAAATAACCGCTCGCCAGTGAGTTAGGCTTTAAAATTATCGCTATCTAAATCGTAGCGTTTGCAGATTTTATAAAAATCTGAGCGGTTTCGGCCTGCGAGTATCGCCGCTTGCGCCATATTGCCTTGGGTGGCTTTTAATAGGCCAATTACATAATCTCGTTCAAATTCTTGTTTAGCTTCGGTAAGCGGTTTTACATCGGCGCGATTTAAATCGGGGATAGCATTCTCAATTAATAACGGTGAAATCATCGCGCTGGTTGACAAGGCGTATACCTGTTCAATAACATTTTTTAGCTGTCGCACGTTGCCCGGCCAGTCGTAGGACAGCAATAAAACTAACGCTTGCGGTGCTAATTGTTTGGTGGTGTTGTGGTTTTTAGCTAAAGCGTCCAAAAAACTGCTGACCATTAAAGGAATATCTTCCTTGCGCTCGCGCAGCGGTGGCACTTTAAGGTTAACCACATTAAGGCGATAAAATAAATCTTCGCGAAACGTTTTTTGCTTAATCGATTCCGCTAAATTTTGGTGAGTGGCGGAAATAATACGTACATTGATTGCACGATCCTTCGTGCCGCCGAGTGGGCGCACGGTTTTTTCCTGTAGCACGCGCAATAGTTTGCTTTGTAAAACCAGCGGCATATCGCCTATTTCATCCAAGAATAAAACGCCTCCGTCTGCTGCCACAAAAAGACCTTCATGGTCGCGCGCAGCGCCGGTAAAGGCGCCTTTTACGTGGCCGAATAATTCGGACTCTAAGAGTTCGCCTGGCATAGCACCGCAATTAATAGCCACAAAAGGTTTATCGCTGCGATCGCCATAGCGGTGCAAACTGGCGGCAAGAACTTCTTTGCCTGCGCCACTTTCACCGCTAATTAAAACGTTTACATCGCTACTGGCGAGCAGTTTGGCTTGATCAATAAGCGCGTGCATTTTTGCGCTACGGGTGCTGAATAACGCCTGCCATTCACCATGGGGGATGTTGATGCGTCGGCTTAGTTGCAGGGCTTGGTTAATTGTGGCGAGTAGTTCGTCTTTATCCGGCGGTTTAGTTAAAAAGGAAAACACGCCTTTTTGCGTGGCGTTAACAGCTTCTCGAATTGAGCCTTGCGCGGTAAATATGATCACTGGCAGGCTCGGCCATTGGGCCTGAATTCGGTCGAACAACGCTAAGCCGTCCATGCTTTCCATGCGCAAATCAGTAATAACGAGATCCGGCAGCTCCTTATTGAGAGCCTCTAACGCCTCGGCACCAGATTGTGCCGTTGTGGTAACACAATTGCAGGCCTGTAGGCGATAGGAATAAAGGGTCAGCATATTGGGGTCATCGTCGACCAACAAAA
This sequence comes from Cellvibrionaceae bacterium, assembly GCA_036520615.1. Classification (GTDB taxonomy): domain Bacteria; phylum Pseudomonadota; class Gammaproteobacteria; order Pseudomonadales; family Cellvibrionaceae; genus CAMCXE01. Next base: position 10,129 of record DATDJI010000031.1, read on the forward strand.
CGCGCGCTTGGGACATGGTCGTTCCTTAAGGGATTGGCAGTCGTTTTTGTTTGCGAGAATCCAGTGTTTCTTCGATTTCCCCAATCCCTTTAATGGCTTCTTTGTAGGAGCTCTGCAGTTTATTAAGCTCCTCCTTTTGTGCCTGCAATGCTTGACGCAATTCAGTATTTTCTCGGGCGCTGTCTAGGTTGCGGGCATTGTATTGGCTAATTGCCCGCTGTTCGCTACGCAGTAAATCAAATAAATGATCGTATTCGGCAGGCCATTCACCTAAGTTAACCAGTTGATTTAGCACCTCGCCCATGAGTCCTGGGGAACTGGCAGGCTCGCAGCTAGTGAGCATCAACCCGTCTAAGCCTTCATCTATATCACTAGCGGCGTCTTTGCGTGTGTGCAGTTGAAGCTGGTTGCGCAGAAGGCGCATTTGCTCGGCGCGCTGAGATTTTTCCTGGCTGCATAGCACAACGCGATGGGCCAACAGCTCATGTAGCGTACGTTGTGGGCGTAGGGCCTGTGAGTTCGTGTGCGGTGCACCGTACGGCCAACTGCTGCAACCAAACAATGCATGGGTAAGCAGAATAAAAATACCCCACCTCAACAGCTTGGTTAAGGGGAGGGGAGACTTAAATACTCGGTGGTTCATGAAAAATCTCGGGGTTCTTCGGGAAGTGCACAGTAAAGCGAGTGCCTTTTTTCAACGTGGAGCTGACCTTTAGTTTACCTGCTAATAACTTCGTGCAGGCGGCGACGATAGCAAGCCCCATCCCGCTGCCCTTAAGTGAGCCGTGTCTGCGCGCGCGGCCTTGATAAAACGGCTTAAACACTTTGTCTAATTCGTCATTGCCAATACCCGGGCCGTTGTCCACCACGCTTAACCACCAGCTTTGCGGCCCGTCTCCCCAACTCAGCGTGACTTTACCATGCTCACCGGAAAAATCATGAGCATTGGATAGTAGGTTGTCGAGAATCATCGAGATTATTTGCACGTCCGAAAGCACATAAAAAGCCTCTTCCGGTAAATACCATTCACATCGGCTGTCCGGGCGGCTATCGGTGATTTTACTGCAGAGCTTTTCACTGACTGCGCGTAGGTCGAAGCGGCGCAAATCAGCGACTAAACCTTGCGTAACCGCATTGTAGTTAAGTAACTGCTGGATTAGCTCATGCAGGCTGTCGGCGTTTTTTAACAGAATGCGGATTACTTCAACCTGGCCGGGCGTTGTGGGGCCTAATAGTTGTTCATTCAGCAGGCGCGAAGCTTCGGTTATAGCAGCCAAAGGCGCTTTCAATTCGTGGGTAATATGCTGTAAAAAAGCCTGCTTTTGTTTGTCGCTTAATACCAGCCGTAAGCGCATCCACTCAAGGTTCTCGCCCAATTCGCGCAAATCTTTGGGTCCTTCGATTGCAATCGCACGCTGCCAGCGGGCATGCCCTAAATCATGTATGGCGCCTGCCAAACGGCGCAGCGGCGCCCCCACGGCAACTACGCTCAGGGCAACTAATAACGCAGTTCCCGGCAGAGCCAAGAAACCTATTATCCACAGGCGTTTGAGGGCGTCGTTAAAGCGTGCTTCAGCCTGATTGAGTTGATCGACTGTGTACGAATCCCAATACACAACTAGTTGATCGCGCTCATCTTTTAGCACTTGCAATTGGCTGGCAAGAGTTATTGCATCGGCTTCCGCCGCCGTAAGCAACTTTTGTCCAGCAGCCAAAAATTGCTCGAGCTGTTTTGTTGCTTGCGGAAGGGTTTGTTGCAATTTGGCAACATCTTCATCGAGCAGGCTGAGATCATTTTGAAGAAAGGTTAGAAATTTGGGATTGCGCAGTAAATTATATTGCCGCGCCGAGCGCTCAACCCCTGTCACTCTCTCCAAAATATTGGCTTCAATGCGGCCAACCCGTTGCAAATGGGCTACCAGTAGGCGCTGGTTTTGCGATTGCGTGCTGATAGACCAGCCACCATACAGCACTGCTGTGCTCAAAGGCAAAAGTGCCAGCAGTGTAGCGCCGACCCACTGTTGGGTGAGTCGGAGCCGATTCAGGCACTTTCTCAGCACGGTTTGCTCTCCATTAAAAGGGAAAAAATTCTAGCATTTTTCCCAGTGGCAAATAAGCGACAATATAAGCTATTGTTTTTAATTGCTTTTTTAATTTGTTGCGATGGGTTGTTGCTAAACGGCAACAGATAAGGCTCGTTTTGTCGACGCCGTGGCCGCCTGTATTTTTAATAACTTGTTGATTTTTAATATAAAAATTATATTGGAGTCTATTTTGCTATTAAAAATTTACCAGTGTGGTATTTACTCGCGCTGGACGCTGTCAATGGGTAGTCCATCGAGACTGTCTGGAGGGGGCTGTGGGAAGCTCAGTTTTTCCCAGTGATCAAGCGCAACGCACGTCTTGTTTATACGGGGTAAACAAGGGGGGCCGAGTGCTCGATTACTGAGGAAAAACTGAGCTTCCCGCATACTCCTTCTCATGCAGACGCACAGTTGAATCCATATCGGGCCGCCGATTCCTTCTTGATTTGCCTATAGCCTCCGCACAGACCTATTTGCTGCTCTATTGCCGCTAACGGGGTCTTAGTTACAGAGTGAGTAAAAATGATCAATCGAATGGATTTTTTTGCGCTATTATTTTTTCAGATCGCCATAACCTTCGCATTGGCGGCGGTCATGGCAAAACGCAATTGTGACCAATGCGAAAATAGCGCCTCAGCGCCTGTGGTATTTGATCAATTGGTGCTCGTAGACCATTAATTGAATTGAAGAATTAGTTATGTGTGTTTTGGCGCCGGAAGGCGCCTTTTTTTTGCGTATTTTTCGCGAATCCACAGCTGTGTCCTATCATTGATTAGAGTGCCAGGAGATTCGCCCTTATGAGCTTTGATCAATTATTCGAAAATGCTACCCGCTTACCTTCAATTCCAAAAGTTGTACAAGAGTTATTGCAAACGTTTGATAATCCCGACGTGGATATGAAACAAATTGCGAATAAAATAGCGCTTGAGCCAGTGCTCACCGCGAAATTATTGCGGACTGCTAACGCATCGCACTACGGCTTACCGCGCAAGGTAGCCTCCGTTCAGGATGCAGTTATTGTGTTGGGGTTTTCTGCTGTGCGTACATTGGTTATGGCGTCTGGGTTAGTCACTAGCCTGCAAATGCCACCTGCGTTAGATAAAAAACAATTTTGGACCGACGCTTTTGCTGTGGCCGAAGGCGCCAAATGGTTAGGAAAATTTGGCGCAAAAGTTGATGCTAATACATTGGCTACGGCGGGCCTCGTACACAGAGTAGGGCAGTTGCTGATGTATTCGGTTTATCCGGAAATGGCGGCCAAAGTGAAGCATGCTATGGCCGCTGGTCAATCGCGACTAGAAGCGGAACAAGCTGTTTTTGGCTATACCTACTGTGTTGTAGGTGCAGAACTGGCTAAACGCTGGAGATTCCCTGCGGTTATTTGTGAAGCTTTACTACATCAAAATGCGCCTTTAGCTGCCACCCCATTTTCGCTGCTGGGCGCTTATTTAAATTTAGCAAAATATATGCATTGTTGTTTGCAAGCGGGTGTGCCAATGAGTGATTTAATTGAGCACTTTCCTAGCGCAGTCAGTGATGCATGTGATATTAATACAGATCAATTATTTGCAGCATTAACTGACTTTAACGGCTTTTCATCTGCTATGGATTCGATGCTCGACGATTGAAAATCGCGTTAATCTTGTGAAAAATTTGCAAAAATTTGTTGTAGTGAAACAGATTAAAGCGCGCTCTATGCGCGCTTTTTTTGCCTCTTGCGAACAGTCTTTAAGGCTTTGAGCCTTATAATAATCCTTCGTAACATACACTAGTTTAACGTTCGTAAAATTACGCGCGCTCTAAGGGGACCGCGATTAAAAGCTATTTTCAATACCTTCGCGAGTAGCAAGCCCACCCTGCGGCCAAATAAGAGTATTCGTACGTTTTTGAAAACACCCCCGGCCAGAGCTTGCTAATTGATTATTAAAGCGGCTTGCAATTTGAAATGCTCAATTCTTCGTTGCTAGTTGAGTTAAATATTGAATTCAAATGCACAACAAAGCGATGCACTACCTAGCTCTCGACCACTCTTTGACGAGAATTGCGCCAATATTGAAGAGTTGGTATTTGATTGATTGCTGCGATCCGATGTCAACCCATTATTCACCACCCGCCTGAACGATTTATCAATCGTCTTTTGCGTGGGTCAAGTGCTGATTAAAGTGGATTTGGATTTAGGGTTTATACGTTGCCAAATTAGAGATCTAAATCAACTTCTTCAAAGGGCGTACTGTAAACTTTTTACAAGCTTTTAAGTGGGTTCTAATGCCGGCCCATTACAGGCCGCACAATATTTTAAACATCTGCAATTTTTGCCTGGTAATTGCCTAGCCGTAAATCCCCCATCACGCAGTTTCTACCACTGTTTTTAGCGCGATATAATGCCTCGTCAGCAGATTTAAATAGTAAATCTAAATCGCCAGAAACTAAGGTTGCTACACCAAAGCTTGCAGTAATAACTGTTCCCCAAGGGTTGATAGCGGAGGCAATTTTCTGTCGCAATGATTCAGCCGCCGCCATAGCTTCTATCTGATTGGTATTTGGGCATAACAAGACGAATTCTTCACCACCCCAGCGAGCGAGAAAATCTGCTTTGCGTACATTATTTTTAAGCAGCTCCGCAACAATTTTAAGTACTTCATCACCTGCGTCATGGCCCAATGAGTCGTTTATTTTTTTAAAGTGATCAATATCTAACAATACCATTGAGAAAGACGTGTGATCTTTTTTCCAGTTGTTTAATCCGTGATACAAAGCCTCTTGCATAGCAACTCGATTGTTTAAGCCGGTGAGTTGGTCGGTTTTGGCAAGGTCTTCAAACCGGCGGTTTTGCGTGCTCAAAATACCATTGATGGCAATTAACTCCTGTTGGCGCGCTTGTTGTTTGTTGAGTGCAATATTCATCGAAGTAATGCGGTATAACAAATAGGCAATGATCAGCCCGGTCCAAAAAATTGTAATGAACCTGTAAAGCTGTAATTCAGAAATAAGTGGTGTTTCCCAGGTGATTTTTTTAAGCTCAATGTCATGGTCACCTGTATAAGTGGCAGAGCCAGTCTGAATTTCCATGTCAGAGATATTGTTAAATTCGGCCCGTGTATCTTTAAGCGGAATATTGCGCTGGCTTACCCACCAGTCAGCGACGCTTATTTCATCCATATTAAGTGTTAAGCCGTGTTCAATATCATCGACCGGTATTTCGGCCATATTGTATTTTTCACTTAAATCATCGCCGGGGATATAGTATTTAATGCCCCGATTGCGTAAATAAATGCGCAGATGGCTTCCCGAGCCCTGATATTTCATCCAGATTGTCATAGTGACGGCACGGCTTAAGTCTAAACCATTGCCTTTCTCATCGGTCAGCGCAAGGCGCATGCTGCAGTAGGGATTTTTATAATTCTGGCCAAGCGTACACAGCCAATGTTTTTGAGATTCATTTTTCCATGTCGCGACACTATTGCCGCCTGAGTACTTATCATCAAATAACTGCGCGCGGTGCTCGGTAGGATCCAGCGTATATGAGTGAGTTAGAAGGTTTTTAGGGATGACAATTAATAATAAAGAAACAATAGCGGCAATACCTAAAATCCATTCCGGCTTAAGGTAAATCGTAAATGGACGTAAGCGCTTTAATGGCATGATCGTTTCCCTTGGTGCAACACACAAAATTGTACCTTATTAGTCTAGTTGTAAAATTAACCGATCGCCAACGAAAGAGGTTACGCATGCTCAGCCAAACAATCGCTGTAAATTCACAGATATTGATGGTTGTCTGATAAAACCCAGGTTGACTTATGCGCAGCCCCACGGGGTGGAAACTTGACGCAGATAAAAACAATTTTGCGAAAAACACAGTCGATTAAGGCCTTTTTTAATAGACCCGAATGTAAGCTTTTCATGAGTTTTGTGTACAAAAAACTCTATGTGTTTTTTGCGAAATTCTTCTTTTCAGTAGATAGCTGATGTTTGCCAACGGTTGAATTTACACGCTGTTGAGCAAATGCCAAGCGTTTTGTCGTGCCAATCGAGGTTTTTAAAAGCTGACTGGGAAAGTGGAGGGGAATTGCTCGATAGGTAAACGGCCGCTTGTTCGGTGGAATTATTTGAAGCTGGCTTCCTTGCCAGCTTTTAAAAAAATTTTGTTAACCTGCGCTAGGCTTTTTAGTGGCGGCGGGTTTGGCCGTTTTTTTGTTGGTTTTTTTCGCAGGGGTTGGAGGTGCTTCAGGTTCCAGCAAAGTAAAGCGCACGGATTTTTCTGTGTCAGAACTGCCGCCGATAAAAACGTCAAATTCTCCCGTTTCAACACCGTAGCTCATATCAAGTTTATAAAATGCCAGCATGTCCGGTGTGATTTCAAACGTGATGTCACGGCTTTCGCCCGGCTGCAATAAGATTTTTTGAAAACCTTTTAATTCTTTTACAGGGCGCGATACGCTGGCAAGTGGATCGCTAATATACAGCTGTACTACTTCTTCACCGGCAAATTTGCCTGTATTGGCAAGCGTAACGCTGGCCGTAATACCCATCCCTATGCTGAGGTTTGCGTGGCTTAAACGTAAATTACTATACGTAAAATCTGTATAACTTAACCCATAGCCGAAGGGGTACAGTGCCGAATTAGCGACATCCACATAGCGGCTTTTATAGGTGCGCGTATTGGCTTCTGGCTGCGCTTTATTGTCAGTGGGCCGCCCAGTGGGTAAGTGGTTATAAAACAGCGGCACCTGACCTATGCTGCGTGGAAAGCTCATGGGTAATTTTCCGCTCGGGTTGTAATCGCCAAATAAAACATCGGCAATTGCATTCCCCGCTTCGGTGCCTAAATGCCAGGTTTGTAAAATGGCTTCAGCTTTTTTCTCAGCATTCATAAGTGTTAAAGGGCGGCCAGAGCTTACCAATAAAATAACCGGTTTATTAGTGTCAGCTATAGCACGTAGTAAATTACTTTGGTGGCCGGGGAAGTCTAAAGAAGTACGTGCGCCATCTTCACCCACTAACGAGGTAGGCTCGCCCAAAGCCATAATAATATAATCGGCTTGTAGAGAAAGATTCACCGCTTTAGCGATATCTTTGGCGTCACAAGCAGATAAAAAACTGCACCCAGTTGCGGAGATAATTTTGGTTTTAGGATCAACCGCGTTTTTAATGCCTTCTAAAATAGATACCGGATCTTCGCGCCGAGAAAATAAAGCCCAGGTAGAATTTTGGTCTTCTTTGCTATCAGCCATAGGGCCTATAACAGCCAGTGTGCGGATTTTTTTCGGTAGCGGTAGCAGGTTTTTCTCGTTTTTTAACAGCACAATTGAGCGCTTGGAAATATCGCGGGCGAGCGCTCGGTGTTTGTCCGAAAATACAACGGCATCACGCACCTTAGCTTCTGGTAAATATTTGTAGGGATCTTCAAATAAACCTAGGCGATTTTTTAGCGTTAAAATACGCCTAACTGCGTCGTTTAATTGCGCTTCGGTAATTTTTTTCTCTGCCAATAACTCAGGTAGGCTTCCGGTGTAAGCGTTGGCCATCATGTCCATATCGGTAGTAGCGGTGAAGGCTTTTAATGCCGCATCTTTTAAATCCTTGGCTACGCCGTGGGCGATTAATTCTTTTATTGCTTCGTAATCAGTTACCACAGGCCCATTAAATTGCCATTCCGTGCGTAATATTTGCCGCATTAAAAAGGGGTCCATAACGGCAGGAACGCCATTGAGCGTATTAAATGCGCTCATTACTGTGGCGGCGCCGGCATCTAAAGCTGCTTTGTAAGGCGGGAGGTAAACTTCCCTTAGGCTGCGCTCGCTCATGTCCACAGAGTTATATTCTCGGCCCGCTTCGGGCGCACCGTAGGCAGCAAAGTGTTTAACGGTGGCAGCAATCGTATCCGGTGCGGATAAATCATCGCCCTGAAAACCTTTAACACGAGCGCGCGCGATGGCCGAGCCTAAAAATGGATCCTCTCCTGCGCCTTCAATAATGCGACCCCAACGCGGATTGCGGGAAATATCCACCATCGGGGCGAACGTCCAATTTACCCCGGAGACGGCTGCTTCTTCTGCGGCCATACGTGCGGAGCGGCGAATCAGGTCCAAATCCCAGCTGGCGGCTTCGGCAAGGGGTAGAGGTGTGGTGGTGCGATAGCCGTGAATAACGTCGGCGGCGATGATAATAGGTATTTTTAAGCGCGATTGCTCAACAGCGATGTGTTGCAACTGGCGGATATAATCGGAGTTATTGATATTAAAAAAACCGGCTACATGGCCAGCCTTAATCATCTCCATATGACGTTCTGGGCTTGGCAACCCAGGTATTACATCGGTTGCGTTTTGCGTGCCTGCGATAATGTTTAGTTGCCCGGCTTTTTCCTCCGGTGTCATTTGTTTAATGAGATCATCAATTTGTTGATCAGTTAATGCCTGGCTGTGCCCACTAATCCCGATGAGTGTAAGTAGGCCAAGCGCGCGCAAAAAAATAGAGGTCATGTGTAATCTCGTAATGGCATCTCGCCATTGTGGTGAATATTTGATTAGGTTTGGGCGGAGCCCTGGCCTATATAATTAGACTTAAGCACCCCGCGATTAGGATGACAAGTATATGAATAGTTTTACCGCTGTTAGTTTTAGCCGCCCGCTTATTATCTTGCACTGGGCGGTCGCGGCCATGGTGCTGACCTTAATTGCCAGTGTTGAGTTGCACGAAATCTTCCCGAAGCACAGCATTCTGCGTAGTTTATTTATGCAAACACATTTTTGGCTGGGATTAAGTGTTGGCTTGCTCACTCTTGTGCGCATCGCCGTACGCTTTGGCCAGCCCCCCGTGCCGATTACACCTGCACCCGAGCTCTGGCAAACGCGCTCAGCCACGGTTGTGCATTGGGCATTTTACGGGATTTTGCTAGTTATGCCTGTTTTGGGGTACTTGCTTATAAATTCCAAGGGCTTTGATTTATCCCTCGGTGGCCTGAGCCTGGGCCATTGGGTAGCCAAGGATGACGCGCTGAGCGAAACGCTTGAGGAAATACACGAAACCCTCGGCAATATTTTTATCGCGCTCATGACGCTGCATACGATGGCAGCTTTGTATCATCACCATATCCTTAAAGACAGTACGTTCAGCCGCATGCGGCCTTCCGTATGAGTTTTCCCGCCCCCTCCGAGCAGGCAGATTTTTCCCTACTTACCAGTCCGGAAGGTGAGTTTTGGGTGGCCTATGAGCTGCCGCGGGATTTTTTATCCACGCCCCGACACTACGCAGTGCTCGCCGGGCACTTAGGGTCTGAAGGGCAGATGGCGTGGCTGCAGCCTATGCAGCAGCCTGCAGAAGAATTTGTTGTTTTGGAGGATGGATTTTATTTTTTAAGCTTAAGTAACTCTTTACAGGAATTGCGGGTGTGCGCCTGCGAACTGAAACTCCTTGACGTAATAGTGCATTCTCAAGGCCCCTTAAGCGCGCTCTTGCATTGTTTAGGGAGGTCAGTTGCAAGTTAACGAAGAGGATTTGAGCTATGCTAGGCCATTTTGTTTTTCTCTCACTTGCGTCTTCACCTTCACTCCCCGGCAAAATAACAATAATGAACCTATTGCGAATCGTATTTCTGACACTATTGAGTCTGCCTTTTTTTAATAAGGCTTATGGTGCCGACAGCGCCTCAGCTGAATGTCAAAAATTTGAGTGGACCTTGGATGACATGGCCGAATTTAAAAAAAGCCAATTTCCAGCTGATTTTTACAGGCCATATGCGGGCAAAAAAATTCGCGCCGTACGCGTGGAAACCGGCCGAGTTTTTGATGCGAATAATCCAAAAGAAAATAATTGGCTCTACCGTCATTTAGATGCATTACACGCTAATACTAAACCTCGAGTTATTGAGCATCAGCTGTTATTTCGCACTGGGGATTTGTTAGATGAAGATAAAATTCTAGAATCAGCCCGTATTCTGCGTACCCGCGGCTATTTGGCCAGTGCCTATATTATGCCCGAGGCCGTGTGTGGAGATGAGATCGACCTTGTGGTGTTTACCCGCGACACCTGGTCTACGGAGCCGGATACTAGTCTTAGTCGCGATGGGGGCGAAAATAAATCGGGTTTTGGTATTAGCGAAAGCAATTTATTTGGCCAGGGCAATGAATTAGCCGTGGGGTATGAAAAAATCGGCGATCGCACGGCTGTGAATTATGAATTCACCAGCCCACATATTTTTAATTCACGTTATTACACGCACATCGCCTATGCAGATAAAAGTGATGGAAAAGACGAAATTCTCGATTTTTCTAAACCTTTTTATTCTCTGCAAACGCTTTATGGTTATGGGTTTAGTGGCAAATCTATAACTGAGGCGGAAATTATTCGCTATGGTGGCCTGGAGCGATCCAGATTTATTCATAGCGAAGAAGACTACGAAATTTTTGCTGGTAAAGCGCTGTTAATTACACCCAGTTCTACCACTCGGTTGCTAGGTGGGTACGCACACGAAGAAGACGAGTATCGCGCGATTGCTACCACGCGGACACCGCTTCCAACAGCGGAAGCTAATCGGTATCCGTGGATTGGCGTGCGCAGGATTGAGAATCAGTTCGGTGCATTTAAAAATTTGCAGCAAATCCAGCGCGTGGAGGACGTCGCCCTCGGCAGTGATTTTTATCTGCGGCTAGGGTACGCAGCAGAGGCATTTAATAATGAGCGCGACGCGACACTTTTGCAGGCATCTTATTCTGATGTGCTTACCAATGGCGATAATCACTTGCTGCAATGGAAAAGTGTTTTAGAAGCGAAGGATTATGCTGGCGAAGCCGAGCGCTTTAGCCTAAGCCAGCATTTAACCTATAACCATTTTATTAGCGATCACAGCCGCTGGTACGCAGAGGGAAAAATTGATTTTGGTGAGCGGTTATTGCCACACGATGAATTTACATTGGGTGGCATTAGCGGACTGCGAGGTTATCCGATTGATTTTCAGCGCGGGCAGCGCCGTTTTTTACTAGTCACAGAATATCGCTATTTTTCCGATGTGCATTTATTTAATTTATTGCGGCTCGGTGGTGTGGTATTTGCCGAAACAGGTAAGGTTTGGGATAGCCAGATGCAACAGGGGCAAGAGACGCTTTCAGACGTAGGCTTCGGCTTGCGTATTAGCTCTTCTAAAGCCCGTATCGGTTCGGTTGTGCACATTGACCTTGCTATGCCTACGGCCGCTCGCTCAGGAATTGATAGTTATCAATGGGTGGTCACCACACAGCAGGCGTTTTAAATTCGCGCTAAGCGCCTCGCAACTCTCTCGCAAATACATTTACCGGTACTGCGGAGCACGATGTTATTTCCTAGTGGCTGGTAATCGCTAAATCCTATTGGTTTTAAGTTGGCATAGCTTCTACTATGTCTTTTTAAACCATTGCCAGGTTCGATAGACTTTAACTTTATACGCCGGTAATTTGAGAGGTAACGCGTGCTAGATATCCATCATTTTATGCAATTAATGCAGGAGCACCAGGTCGCTGTCCCGCGTGATTTGGTAGGGATATGCGCACAGGAAATCCAGGGTTTACAGCAGCGTTTAGGCGTGGTATTTCCCGCCAGCTATAGCCAGTTTTTACAAATCTGTGGTCGCTCTGCGGGTTTGTTATCGCCCTGGGTGGCATTTTATTTTGACGATCTTATAGAAATTCGCGATGAATTCGACGAGCGTCTAGCGGCCTTAGCGGATCCTTTTGAAGTCCCTGGTAACGCGCTGGTCTTTGCGCAGGCGGACGACGTATTCGACTATCTATTTTGCGACGGTAGCGAAGACCCGCCGGTTTATCGCCTTAATTTCCTCACCGACAGTCCTAGCTGTGAATGCTGCGCGCCAACCTTTAGCGCTTATTTAGAGGCACTTGTCGTCGCATCCGATCGCGAACAATGGTTGGACGATCTCGTTGAGGATGAGACCTATGCAGTGGCCAGTGGCGTCAGTGAAGAGGACAAATTGATTTAACCAAAGGCTGCGTTCTTTCCAGTTTCCGCCTGAGCTTTGATAAACAGTTTTCACTTTTATTCGCTCAGCACTCTAATTTCGCATCCAATTATAAGGTTATAGGGCGCTGTGCACTGCTGGCATGGTGCGTTACTTAGTTTTAACCTCGTCATTTAATCTTCTTGATCGTCGAAATGTATAACTCTTGCGTTACTTTTTGTGAGGCGAATACTCCTTGTTTTTAAATTTTCAATTTGATAAATACTTAATAAGCGAGAGCGGTTTCGCGAAGCGTAAATCTCGTTTGGGCGATTGCTGTCGATCTGCTTTCCTTAATATTTCGCTGGTTTAATCTACATTAAGATTTGCCTATAATATTCCCTATTTCCTAGGTTTGCGCGTGGTCGACGAAGGCTAAATTTTGGTGGTTAATTATCAAAATATTTTCTATCTGTATGTTCGTTGGCCCACTTTAATTTAATTAAAATAGTTAATATTTTTATAAAAATAAATGAGAAAATATGCAAAATTAGTTTTCGTGTGTAATAATGCAATTGAAAGTGGATGGTAGCAAAATATCGACACTATTGATATTCTCGGTCATCTGATGTGCAAGCTAATTTAAACCTCGGAGCATTTACCATGAAAAAATCAATTGTAGGCAGTGTATTACTAGCCGCTTCTTGTTTCTCAGTCGGAGCATGGGCTGGTGGTGAAAGTGGTATTTATATCGGTGGAAGTATCGGGCAGAGTTCGGTAGAAGTGGATCTGCTTGACACCGATTTTGAAGACGAAAATACCGCTTATAAAATATTAGGTGGAATCAATTTTGGTTGGGTGCCAGCTCTAAATCTAGCCGTTGAAGTCGATTATCGCGATTTTGGCGAGTTTGAAGAAGAATATAGCGGATTTACCTCTAGCATCACGTCTATAGATTTATTTGGCGTTGTGGGTGTTAATGTTGGCCCTGGTAGCGTATTTGCAAAAGTAGGTTATTTTGACGCTGATCTTGAAAGGAAATTTTTAGGAATTACTGATAAATCCTCTGAGTCTGGCACGGCCTACGGGATAGGTGCTCAATTTCAGTTGGACGCTGTGGCCATCCGTGCTGAATATGAAAAATTCGAGATGGATGATGTCGATAACTTATCGATGTTTTCGGTGGGCGCAACCTACACCTTTTAATTTGTCATTTCTGAAGGGGCAGTCAATCGGCTGCCCCTTCAGGTTTAAATCAACTTAAGCTTAATTAACTAATCATTAGCGCGGCGACTTCGGCCGCTCGTATAATTGCTTATATCCTCGCCTGGCGTTTATCGCATCTCGATTTTTTTATGCTTTTGCATAAAAAGTTTCCTATGAATATCTTAACAATTAAGTATGCAGTTTATTTCTGCAGACGCTGTGCACTATAAAAAAACGCTTTAGCTTGCTCTTTTAAATGTAGTGTATTTACCTACGTGTAAATTCGGTAGTCGGCCCTGCGTTGCTCTATCTCCCTCCACATTTGATCATCTGCTTCTCTGGTAGATTCCCAGTAGAGCTTCACAACTTCATTTTTCAAATGTTCCCTAGCGCAAATGTTTTATATCGCTGCTCCCCTCACCACACTCGTAAAAGTGTGCACTTGTTAACGTTCTACCAACTGATTACGTAAATGCTGATTATTTTTGGAGGTGATTGAGGGGTCCTGTGTCATCCCCGCAACTCCCTCCTGATCTTGTGTGCGGTTTAAGGCTGCGTGGCGCTACCCTTTTTGAGGGTTTATTCCAAATGGCTTATTTTTGCGCTGCGGACTAGGCATTTGTGAACGTAATTGTAAGCAGAGGGGTTTTATCAACTATAGGAATTTTAGGTATTAAAATAATGAAGATAACTCTCAATATATTGTCACTTGCCATCATAGCGGCATTTACTTCTGGCTGCATGCCAGCAGGTGAAAATGGCTCAACCAGTAGCTCAAGTTCCAGTGGTAGTTCAAGTTCTGCAAGTTCTAGTAGTGGCAGGGCAAGTTCTAGTTCTAGTTCTAGTTCTAGCTCCAGTTCAAGCAGCTCAAGTGGGGCGGCCGTAGCTCTTATTAATGTTAAAGGCGGATTTTTAGCGCAGACCACACGCGGCACCAGCCTTTATCCCAGCCTGCGCGGCCACGGCAATTTAGTGATTAGCCAAAATGCATCGGAGCTAGAGGTGCATGTGTGGGGGCTCACCGCCGATGCCAGCTATAAATCTGTATTAAATGAAGGCACCTGTGCTTCGGCTAACCCTTCCATTTTTTATCAGTCCAAAGCCAGCGTAGAGCCGGAAATTAATATAGACAGTTATGGCATGGGTATGGGGCATGTTATCGCGCCTTTTGCTGTGCGAGATACGAGCCTGAGCTTGGCTATTAAAGAAGTCGGCAGCGATAACACCATCGCCTGCGCAGATTTAAACTCGAGTCAGGGATTTAAAGGTGTTAATGGTTACGGAAAATCCTATTTTTATAATTGGGTGGGCTATGTGAGCGCCAATGATAAAGGGCGCTCCATTGCAGAAATTGTTCCTTCGAGTTGGCCTTCTATGTCTGAGCCGCTTAAAGCCACTGCAAGTAAAACCAGCTGTAATGAAACGCCAGCGCATTATCTGCAAGACGCAACGGGCGCGGATATCGCTGCGAATACCCTGCAGATTAATTCAGATTTTCTTGCGGGCGCCGCCTGGGCCAGCAACCCATTTAAAGTGCGCCTGAACGAAATAAAAAGCCTGGCGATTGACGTGCCCAGTGATCTATTTCGTGCCTTTCCCTGCATTGATTTAACCACAAAAATACTTATGTTCCGCAGTGGCAGCTTTAAGCCCACTGACGCCGGGGTCGCACTGTACGGCACCTTAGCTGGCCGCGCTATATTGGAAACCAGCAAAGAAGGCGCAACTACGGCGAGCGTTATAATGACCGGCCTAAAAGCCAATACCACCTATTCCAACCACGTCCACAATGGCACCTGCGCAAACGCAGGCGGTGACCATTATCTGCATGAAATTAGTGGCAGCGATAATGCGGCAAACGGCATGTTCCCCGTATTTACCACCGATACGTCTGGCCAAGTGCGCTACACGCTCACGGCTAATAAAGTTGTGCGTCCAGACGCGCGCAGTATCGTAATTCACGAGCCAGGCTCAGGCGTTAAAATTGCCTGCGCGGATTTGGAGTAACGTAAGCGATTAATTTTTAAATCACGAATCAATCGGCGCTTTAATCGGGATATTTTTTAAAGCGCCATATTGGCGGAGAATTTACGAAAGTTTTAATCTGCGTTGCGCGTCAAGGTATGCTGTCAAGGAGTTATTTAGGTGAGCGGTACTATTGTTGCTGCGGGAGTAGAAATATCGCTTTAAATGCGGCCGATTTAAAGCCTAATATTTTCAGGTAAAAGAGCAAAAACCTGTTCCCCTTTGTGCCAGTTAGCTTCTAAATTTTCGTCATTAAGCGCTGCCAAAACTCCTAACCCCAGTTCTGTGGGGTGCATAATGCAATTTTTGTTTTTATACAAATTGATGGTTTCCAGCGCCAGTTGGTTATGGGCAACCTTTAATGCGTAATTTTCTTCTGGGTCGCGATTTAACTTGCAGCTTTCCTCGCTTTTTGAAAGGTTGGAGCGGCATTTGTGTGGGCGAACGGAATATATGCTACAGGTATTGTTTTCCGATAAAAAAGGGCAGGGTTTGTTGTAATTAACAAAAGTTCTACCTTTAGAATAAACAGTATGTGTCGCGAGCTTTTTTAAATGTACTTGTCGCTGTGAATCCGGTAAGGCTTTTATATAACTAGCAATATAAAAGGCCTCTGGCGGTAAAACTTCAACGCGTAAATTGCAACAATGAGCACAGCCTTTTTTGCAAGCGAAATTGATGCACTCGGTGGCGATTTGCTGCCTGGTGATTAAGTCGGTATTTTCTTCTAGCGAAGAAATTGCATGTACAAGGTTTTTGGGTGAGGGGTTGATGCCGAGCTTTTTCTTTGTGGCGGATATGCATTTTTTGATTAATTGGTCCATCGTATCTGCTCTGCAATCTGAGTGATTTTAAAGAATTGGTGAAATCATCGCACTTGTCGTAAAGTCATGCCAGTCGGAAAACGAGTACTTTTTTATTAATGAAGGAACTGCTGTGCCCGCTGTACTTTTCATTCGGACCATTTGCATGCGAGAGAATTAAATGTCAGTGCACCCGGTATTTGCTATGCCCTTTGCTAACCTATATCCGCTTTATGTGCAAAAAGCGGCACGAAAAAACCGTACACAAGCGGAGGTCGATCAAATTATTTGTTGGTTAACCGGCTATAGCCCGGATGAACTGCGTGAGCAAATAAAATCAGCATGCGACGTAGAAACGTTTTTTGCTGCAGCACCAGCGTTTAATCCCAATAGTCTACTTATTAAAGGGATTGTCTGCGGTTTGCGCGTAGAAGAGGTCGCAGACCCGTTGATGCAAAAAATACGGATGCTGGATAAGCTCATTGATGAGCTGGCTAAGGGAAAGGTTATGGCAAAAATTCTGCGACAGTAAGATCAACTAAAGTATTTTGTGAGAAACATGGCGGTGAGATTTAGAATAATTTGCCTAGGTATGATTCTGCAGTCCGGTTTTTTTGACTTTTTGGATGCTATTAAAATGTTTCGCGCTGCTATACCGATGCTCGTTAATTATTGCCTCGCCTCAATACCAACCCTAACGCAAAAATCACCACCGCTACCAACACCGCCGAAGGTCCGGCTGGGGTGTCCCATAAATACGAGGCGCCAAGGCCTGCGTTCACCGCCACTACACCAATCACGCCCGCCCCCAACGCCATAAGGCCCGGGCTATGGCAGAGTTGTCGAGCGGCAGCGGCGGGGATAACTAACAGTGCCGTTATCAACAAAACGCCGACGACCTTCATTGCCAGAGCGATAACCAACGCTAACATCAGCATAAATAACAGTTGCCAGGCATCCACATGTAGCCCTTCGGCTCGGGCTAGGTCTTCGTCAAGCGCAATGCGCATCCATGGGCGCCAGCTAAATTTAAGCAGTCCTAACATTAAAAGGCTTGCCGCTGCCATCGTTAGCGCTTCCGTGCGGCTGGCTGTAAGCAGGTCACCGAGTAAAAAGCTGAATAAATCCAGCCGTTGGTCGGCCATTAGACTTACGCAAACCAGGCCCGCGGCCAACGCGCCGTGAGACAAAATACCTAATAGCGTATCGCTTGCGAGCTTCTTTTGCTTTTGTAACAGCACCAATAGGCCACCTAATAAAGCACTGCCGACAATGACCGCAAGCCATGGGTTGACGTGTAGAAATAACCCTAAGGCCACACCTAGTAGGCTGGCATGCGCGAGCGTATCGCCGAAATAAGCCATGCGCCGCCAAACCACAAAACTGCCCAATGGTCCGCTAATGAGTGCAAGCGCCGAGCCTGCCAAAATTGCGTTGAGTAAAAAATCAGGCATGGTGCTGGCGTCCGTCCGCGTTGTGGGAGTGCTTGTCCTGCGCGCTGCCTGGTGCGTGATCATGACCGCACGATTGATGGGGCACTACGTCTCCGTGTAGATTGTGATCGTGATCGTGATGGTGAGTGTAAAAGGCGATGGCTGGTGCGTTCTGGCCAAACAGTTGCAGATATTCGGGATGTTGGCTGACAAGTTCGGGAGCGCCTTGGCAGCAGATGTGCCGGTTAAGGCAGTACACGGTGTCGGTTTTAGCCATCACCCAATGCAAATCATGAGACACCATGAGTACGCCGCAATTAAGTTCATCTCTGAGCGCTGCGATGGTTTGGTACAGTTCTAACTGACCGTTGATATCTACACCCTGGGCGGGCTCATCGAGAATTAACAATTCTGGTCTTCGCAAGAACGCCCTGGCCAAAAGTGCCCGTTGTAGCTCTCCGCCGGAGAGTGAATGCAGCAGATTTTTGCTTAAATCAGTAATTTGCAGCCGTTCCATTGCTTGGGCGATGGCTTTGCCATCGTTATTTGTGAGGGCTAAAAATTGTCGCACGCTAATGGGTAGTGTGGCGTCGAACGCCATACGCTGTGGCACATAGCCTATGCGCAGACCGGGTGAGCGCACTATTTGACCGAGCGAAGGGGTTAATAGGCCGCAAACAAGTTTAACCAAACTGGTTTTGCCCGCGCCATTCGGGCCAATTAACGTCACTATTTCCCCGCTCACCACCCGCAAATTTACCTTTTGCAGCAGTAATTTTTTACCAAATTCGAGGCTTACATTTTCAAGCCGAATTAGCTCATTCATGCTTTGCGCCTTGGCAGTTGCGACACAAGCCGGTAATTTCCAACATGATGCGCTCAGCGCTAAAGCCGTTAGCAGGCAGCAGCTGCGCTATAGAAGTATTGATCGTTTCGCTATCGAGTTCCTGAGCGTCGCCGCAGGCTCGGCAAATAAGCAATTGGCCAGAGTGAGGCTCGCCCGGATGATCACAGCCTATAAACGCATTCAAGCTATGCACCCGATGGATCAAGCCGTGTTCCAATAGAAACTCCAACGCACGATACACGGTGGGCGGAGCGACTATTTTGCCGGTGAGTTGCTGCAGCTGATTCATCAGCGGGTAGGCGCCCAATGGCTTGTGGCTCTGCCACACCAGCTGTAAAACCGCCTGGCGCTGGGCCGTAAGCTTTGCTCCTGCATCGGTGCAAATAGCAGCGGCGCGAGCCAAAGCAGCATCGATACAGTGTTGATGATTGTGCGAGTGTGCACCACTCATAAAAGAGTCTCGATGTACGAAAAAACGCAATGGTATAACATAGGCGGTTTTTCAGCCATGTGAGTGCGTATGCGAAGGGCGATAATGGTTTTTTTGCTGGTGCTAGTTGCGGCTCGCACAGCGCAAGCGATAGAACCTTTTCAAGTGGTAAGCAGCATCGCGCCGGTGAATCTGCTGGTAACTGCCCTTGCAGGCCCGGAAGTTCAGGCGCGAACACTGCTAAACGCTTCCGCTGATCCTCACGAGGTCTCGCTGCGGTTGTCAGATCGCAAGCTTCTGGATAAGGCTGATCTAGTGATCTGGCTTGGGCCTAATCTTGAGCGCTTTTTAATTAAGGCTCTGCCCGAATCACGCACCTTAGAGATAGGCGAATTGCCGGGGTTAGTATGGCCTGCGGGTCGCGAGGGCAAAGATATGCACCTGTGGTTGAACCCTGCCAACGCGAAGATTATCGCTCGGGCTATTGCCGCTCACTTAAGTGCCCGTTTGCCTACATCTGCCCCATTGATTCAGCAACGTTTGGACGCATTAATAGTGCGCATTGATGATGTTTCCGCGCGGATCAAAACTCGTTTGGCGCCAGTGCATACCGTGCCCTTCGGTGTAGGCCATGATGGTTACGGTCACTGGGTGAATTATTTGGGGCTAAATCAGGTGGCTGCGCTTTCGGTGTTACCCGAGCAGCATCTGGGCGCTAAGCACTTGATGGACGTGCAACAAAAGCTTGTCGGCGCCCGCTGCGTCGTGACGGATTTTAGTGAGGGCAATCAGCAGAAATTGCACGAATTGTTGCAGCTACCGGTATTCGTTGCGGATCCTTTGGCTCAGTCGCGCAGCTACGCTGATTATGGTGAATTCTTGCTGGCACTGGCTGACGTGTTCAGCAGCTGTTTAGGCCAACCAGGTTAATTTGGCTCGCCTTGTGTGCGGCTGTTTTGTAAAAGGCCGTTTTTTACTTTTTCATTTAACAGAGACTAAATATATGTCGAGTCGATTATGGCGTGGATGTGTAGTGTTTTTCGTCGCTTGTGCGCTGAGCTCAATGAGCCAGGCTGCGGCTTCTGGCCCCCACCAGGCTGTCGAGCAGGTCACCCAGCAGATGATGGCGGTGGTAAAAGGTGGTGATCAGGCTCTCAAAGCCAATCCGGAACAATACTATGAGAAGGTCGGCAAAGTGCTCGATAGCGTAGTAAGTTTTGAATTTATCGCCAAGAACGTCATGGGCGCCACCTGGGACCAGGCAACCGTGGCACAACGTAGCGAGTTTACGCAAGTCTTCCGCGCTGGCATGGTAAAAACCTTAGCGAAGGGCATGGGTAATTATCAGGATTTAAATATTCGCGTGCTGCCACCCAAGGGAGAGATAAATGGTCAGAAGCGGGTCGATGTGCAGCAGGAAGTGACCGGCGCCGACAAAACTCACCAAATCTCCTATAGCATGGCGCTGGATAAAAACAACGATTGGAAGCTGGTTAACGTGGTATTAAATGGCGTTAACCTAGGTAAAAGTTTTCGCGATCAATTTACCCAGGCATTGAAGCAAAATAACAATAATATTGATGCGGTTACTAAGGGCTGGAATGAGGCTGCCAAGTAGTTCGTTAAAATGTTTGCAAGCCTCTTCGGATAACATCTGCCAGGGGCTTTTTAATTAACTGCTTAGTTGCCAAGGCGATTGCCGGCGGTTCGGCCGGTATAGCACTATTTGCCCCGTTTCATTAGTCGCCATCGCGGTTCCCTTCTGCCAAAAGTGCGCGCCCAGCAATTCGTCCGGATCGGACATTTCTGTTTCGTCATCTCTCCTGCAATGGTGCTTAAGCTCTAGATGATTTTGATGTTGTCGCAGGTGCATTTGCATTACACTAGCGCCCTTTTTTTGGCCCCCGCCGCACAGGCACTCTCATGCAAGAAGATGAGCTATGCAAGAAAATCAAATAATCGCCGCAGTAAGCGCTGCTATAGCCGATGCCCAAGTTCAGGTGCGGTTTGAAGGTAGCCATGTTCACCTGCGGGTGATCAGCCCTGCTTTCAATGGCTTAAGTGCCGTTAAAAAACAACAACTCGTCTATGGCACCTTAAAAGACGCCATAGCCTCCGGCGCTATTCATGCCGTTCACATGCAGACCCTTACGCCCGAAGAATGGGCCGCCCAAGCGCAATAGCTTTTACCTCCGAACGTGCAGCTACAACATCTCATGGATAAATTGTTAATTAAAGGCCCTTGCCAAATCAGTGGCGAGATCCGTATTTCTGGGTCGAAAAATTCCGGCCTGCCGATTCTTGCTGCCACCTTGTTGGCCGAAACTCCAGTATTGCTGCAAAATTTACCGCATTTAAACGATATCACGACAATGCTTGCGCTACTGCGCTGTATGGGTGTGGGCATCACTATTGATGAGCGCATGGGTGTAGAGGTGGACGCGAGCAATATTACGGAATATGCCGCCCCCTACGATTTAGTGCGCACAATGCGCGCGTCCATTCTAGTGCTCGGGCCTTTATTGGCGCGGTTCGGTCAGGCGGATGTGTCATTCCCCGGCGGTTGTGCCATAGGTTCGCGTCCAGTGGATATTCACCTTAAAGGGCTTGAGGCCATGGGCGCGCATTTTGAAATTGACGGCGGCTATATTCGTGCTCGCGCTCCGGATGGACTTAAGGGCGCACATATTTTTATGGATACAGTTACTGTCGGCGGTACGGAAAACCTACTCATGGCGGCAACCCTTGCGAAGGGTAAAACTGTCTTGGAAAACGCCGCCCGTGAGCCCGAGATCATTGATCTAGCTGAATGCCTAGTCAGTATGGGCGCGCAAATTGAAGGCATTGGCTCCGATCACATCACCGTACATGGCGTACCACGCCTCACTGGTTGCACGCATAGAGTTATGCCGGATCGTATCGAGACTGGCACTTATCTTACTGCCGCTGCAGCAACCGGCGGTCGGGTAATGTTGCGCGATACTCGCGCTGATATCCTCGAAGCGGTGTTGTTGAAGCTTGAAGAAGCCGGCGCCCAGATTACCACCGGCCCCGATTGGATCGCCCTTGACATGCAAGGGCGTCGCCCTAAAGCCGTGAACTTACGCACGGCCCCGTATCCGGCGTTTCCCACTGACATGCAATCACAATTTACTGCGTTAAATGCTGTGGCAGAAGGTGTTTCTCGAGTGACCGAAACCATATTCGAGAACCGTTTAATCCAGGTGCATGAATTAAACCGCATGGGTGCCAACATCAGTCTCGAAGGCAACACGGCCATTATCACTGGCGTGGCAAAGCTTAAGGGCGCTCCGGTAATGGCTAGCGATTTGCGCGCGTCGGCGAGTTTAGTCATCGCCGGTATGGCGGCTGAGGGCGAGACACTGGTTGACCGTATTTACCATATCGACCGTGGTTACGAATGTATCGAGGAGAAATTACAGGCCTTAGGTGTTGATATTCGCCGCGTGCCGGGTTAAGGGGTGTCTATGTCGCAATTGACTATCGCGCTTACCAAAGGGCGCATTTTGCAAGAGACCCTACCGCTGCTGGCAGCCGCAGGAATTGAGCCGTTAGAAGATATCAGTAAAAGCCGCAAGCTGACGTTTGAAACTAGTTCGCCAGAGGTGCGTTTGCTAATTCTGCGTGGCAGCGATGTGCCTACCTATGTCGAATTTGGCGCGGCCGACGTGGGCGTATCCGGCAAAGACACGTTGCTTGAGCATGTTGGCAATAGCTTTTACGAGTTGCTCGACCTTAAAATCGCCCGCTGTACATTGATGACGGCTGCTCTCGCAGGCGCACCTAGTAAACATGGTCGGATCCGCATTGCCACCAAATATGTGAATGTAGCTAAGCGCTATTACGCCGCGCAGGGCCGGCAAGTGGATATCATTAAACTCTATGGTGCAATGGAGCTTGCACCGGTGCTTGGCTTGGCCGATGAAATTGTCGATATAGTCGATACCGGAAATACCTTGCGCGCCAACGGCCTTGAGCCTCGTGAGACGATTGCGCAGATAAGTTCGCGCTTAATTGTTAATAAGGCTTCGATGAAACTAAAGCACCATCAGATCGAAGCTTTAATCGATGCGGTGGAATCTGCCGTAAGTGAATTGTCCCTTTAATCTGTGAACCATTGTGTAACAGGTGTCCTATGTATCCATTAACGTTGCGCCGCTTATCCAGTGCGGACCCAGAATTCTCTCAACAACTCGGTCAGCTACTGCAGTTTGAAGCCAGCCATGAAGAAGCCGTCGAGGGACGAGTAAAAACTATCCTGGCGGGTATTCGAACTCGTGGTGACGCAGCGTTACTGGAATACACATGTCAATTTGACCGGCGAACTCTTTCTGATATCTCGGCAATAGTCATCGAAAAATCTGCTTTGCAAGCGGCTCTTGAACGCATTCCCACCGCTCAGGCCGATGCCTTGTATCAAGCTGCAGAGCGTGTGCGCAGCTATCATACTCGCCAGCAGCAGCCCTCGTGGAGCTACACGGATGAAGAAGGGAATTTACTTGGCCAAAAAGTCACCCCATTGGATCGAGTAGGACTTTACGTTCCTGGCGGCAAAGCGGCGTACCCGTCATCGGTGCTGATGTCGGCCATACCTGCAAAAGTCGCAGGTGTGCAGGAAGTTGTAATGGTAACTCCTGCTCCGGATGGGCAGGTAAACGGTATGGTATTGGCGGCTGCCGCTATTGCAGGCATTGAGCGGGTGTACACCGTCGGTGGCGCACAAGCAGTTGGTGCCTTGGCGTATGGAACGGCTACGATTCCTAAAGTTGATAAAATTGTTGGCCCTGGCAACATCTACGTTGCCACAGCCAAGCGAGCGGTATTTGGCCTGGTCGATATTGACATGATTGCAGGACCTTCCGAGATTTTGATCCTGGCAGATGGCAGCGCTCCACCTGATTGGATGGCCATGGATTTATTTTCTCAGGCGGAGCACGATGAAGACGCGCAAGCTATTTTGATTTGCCCAGATGCTGCCTATTTGGAAGCTGTGGCCGATAGCATTCAGCGGCTATTGCCAAGTCTGAGTAGAGCCGCTATTGCCAGTCAATCCCTCAGTAAGCGCGGTGCGTTGATCAAAGTAGCGGACATGGCAGAAGCTATTGGACTTGCCAATCGGATTGCACCGGAGCACTTAGAGCTAGCCTTGGCTGATTCTGAGGCCTATATCGACCAAATTCGTCATGCAGGTGCAATATTCTTAGGTTCCTATACCTCAGAGGCGTTAGGTGACTACTGTGCAGGCCCGAGTCATGTTTTGCCTACTTCAGGTACAGCGCGGTTTTCATCTCCTTTGGGCGTGTACGATTTTCAAAAACGTAGCTCGGTTATTGGTTGTTCCGCACAGGGCGCGCAAACATTGGGACGCATAGCTTCAGTATTGGCGCGCGCGGAATCCCTTGAAGCGCATGCGCGTTCAGCGGAATACCGTTTGCATGACTGAGCGTGCCAAGCTACAGATCACTCAATCTGTAGATTTTAGTAACATAGCCGAACAGTTTGTGTGTATTGATTGCTAGAGCAAAATAAACTAAGTCTACCGAGCCGTTCCGACGTGACGGGTCTTAAACCTTGTTCTATAACTATCCACAACCTGGCTATTTCACCCAAGCAACTTGTGAGAGCGATATATGAGTGACGAAC
Source organism: Cellvibrionaceae bacterium (assembly GCA_036520615.1). Lineage (GTDB taxonomy): Bacteria > Pseudomonadota > Gammaproteobacteria > Pseudomonadales > Cellvibrionaceae > CAMCXE01. Next base: position 34,546 of record DATDJI010000031.1, read on the forward strand.
CCGAAGAACTCGATGATGAGGAAGTCGAAGGTGAGCCCCTTGAAGAAGGTGCTGACGAAGAAACTGTACGAACCGTAGCGGCGGACATCCTTGAAGAGGACGACGCAAATATGGCGGTGCGCAATGCTATGCGTAAACAGATTGAGTCGGATGTAGAGGCCTTTCTGGCTCGCGGCGGCACTATAAGCGTGATCCCGCCCAACGTAGTCTCGGACCCTCCGCGCAAACCAGAATCCAACTACGGTGGCCAGCCTATCTAGCGAACTAACTCAAATAAAAAAGCTGCAGGAAACTGCGGCTTTTTTGCGGTTTCAAATTAAAGCTTTGTAATGTTCGTTGGCGTTATTTATTTAGATACGGATTTGACCATGGAATACGACCGTTGCAGGTCCAGTCATTTCTACAGAATTTGTTCCACCCGCCCAATTTATATTCAGCTCCCCTCCGGGTAAGTGCACTTTTACTGGTGATACGAGTAAACCTCGTTGTATTCCAGACACCACGGCTGCGCAAGCCCCTGTACCGCAAGCAAGCGTCTCACCCGATCCGCGTTCAAAGACTCGCAGTCTAATTTCATGCGGGTTGACTTTCTGCATAAACCCGACATTCACCCGCTTGGGAAAGCGAGGATGGCTTTCAACTAGCGGCCCAATTTGCTCTACGGGGGCTGTGGCAGTGTTGTCTACCAAGATCACCGCGTGAGGGTTACCCATTCCGACCGCTCCACAATATAGAGTCTGATCGTTGACCTGTAGTGCGTATTCACTCGCTTGGGCATCAGCTAAAAAGGGGATGCGCGCAGGTTCTAGAATCGGGCATCCCATATCCACACACACTTCTCCGCGCGTAGTTATTTTGAGCACTAACAGACCCCCGGCCGTTTCAGCGCGAATTTCTGTTTTATACGTAAGTCGGCGCAGACGCACAAAGACTGCGAAGCAGCGAGCACCGTTGCCGCAATTTTCAACTTCGCTACCGTCGCAATTAAAAATACGATATTTAAAATCATTCTCCGGTTGCGAAGGCGGTTCCACCACTAGTACCTGATCGCAGCCCACACCGAAATGGCGATCGGCAAGCTTGCGGGCGCGCTCTGATGTCATGGACACTGCTTGGCTTATCGCGTCAATCATGACGAAATCGTTACCCAGCCCGTGCATTTTGGTGAATTTAATTCTCATCGTACTCAATCCGGCAATAACTGTTCATGGGCTAACAGATCAGCAATTGTCTCCCTGTGGCGCACGGTATAGGCCTGATCACCGTCAACGATAATTTCAGCTGCCCGCGGGCGTGAATTATAGTTCGAGCTCATGACAAAACCATAAGCGCCAGCCGACAGCATGGCCAGTAAATCGCCAGGCTCTATACATAAGCTGCGATCTTTACCCAAAAAATCTCCGGTTTCGCATACGGGGCCGACGATGTCATAGGCTAAGGCGTTGCCTGATCTGGGGACTACTGGAACAATGTTTTGCCATGCCTGGTAAAGCGCTGGGCGAATATTGTCGTTCATGGCAGCGTCGACAATGGCAAAGTTTTTATGCTCTGTAGGCTTTAAATATTCGACGCGAGTTAACAAAAGCCCGGCATTTGCCACGATTGAGCGCCCCGGTTCGAACATCAAAGCAATTTTACGGCTACCTAACTTGGCTTTAACCGCGTCAATATAATCTTGAGCGGAGGGTGGTGTTTCATCGCGGTAGGTAACTCCTAGGCCGCCGCCCAAATCCAGGTGATGAATGGTAATTCCGTGGCCCGCTAATTCATCAACGAGCAATAACAGTCGATCCAGCGCGTCCAAAAATGGATCGAGTTTGGTCAACTGCGAACCTATGTGACAATCTACACCTTGAATGCGAATGCCAGGTAAGCTTGCAGCGCGTCTATATACGGAAATTGCGCGATCAATCCCTATGCCGAACTTGTTTTCTTTAAGACCGGTGGATATATAAGGATGTGTTTGTGGATTTACGTCGGGGTTTACGCGAATCGAAATTGATGCAACTTTATTTTGTGCAACCGAAACTTGTGATACTGCCTCTAATTCACTTTCTGATTCAATATTAAAACAGCCAACCCCGACCTCAAGTCCGCGCGCAATTTCCGCCGAGTTTTTCCCGACGCCTGAAAAGACAATTTTCGCCGGGTCACCGCCAGCTGCTAGCACACGCTCTAATTCGCCAGCAGATACTATGTCGAACCCTGCCCCTAGTCGCGCCAAAACATTTAGTACACCAATATTTGAGTTTGCTTTAATCGCGTAGCAGATTCGTCCAGGCCAATCGCCGAGCGCATCAGCGTATTGCCTATAAGCCTCGGTTATGGCTTTACGACTGTATACATATGTCGGCGTACCAAAACGCTCAGCCAGCTCGGCGAGGCTGACATCTTCAAAATAAAGGCCGCCAGCACGGGCAGATAAGTTAGACATGCGCATACCTATTATCTAAAAAGTTAACACCAATTGAAGACGAAGTTGGTTTGTTAGGAAGTTTTAACGGGCCTTTCTGCCCGCACCCCATTACCTCTAGCGTTACAAAAACAAAAAACGCGATAGCCGCCACCTGCAGAACCCGCATAGATAAACCCTCAAAATAGCGCTCCAGTATAAGTGGCTGTGTCGCGCAAGAACAAGGAAAGCCAGATAACTCAATAGGCAAGAGTTTCTGATGTGCGCCTACCGTATAAAGCCCGGGAATAAAAAACGCTAAAAAAGAGTTGACCGGTAGGGGATGGGTGTAGATAATGCGCGCCACTTCGGACGAGGTGGTGAAAAAAAGCGGTTGTGGAAGCCGGAAGGTTTCTTAAAAAAGTCTTTTTAATCAGTTGGTTAGAAG
>DATDJI010000032.1:0-8889 GCA_036520615.1 Cellvibrionaceae bacterium
GGATTACTATGCCAGATCAATATACGCTTTTTGCTTTTGAACAACTCGAACGTAGCCGTAAAAATAGCGGCAATATTTTTGCCGAAATAGTACTTATTTCTTCTCATGCTCCCTGGACGCCCGTGCCCGAAATCGTTCCCTGGCAATCGCTTAATAACGCCCAGGCTTTTGATCAAATGGTGCGAGAAGGCGCAAGCCCAGAATGGGTGTGGCAAGATGTATCGAGGATTCGCGACCATTATGAGCGCTCAATTAAATATGTACTCAGCTCCCTTACATCTTATTTAGAGCAATATGGCGATGATAAATTAGTCATGGTGGTTGTCGGTGACCATCAACCTGCACCTTTAATTACCGAATCGGATGGCAATCAAGATGTCCCCATACATATTATTAGTAAAGATCGCCAAATTATGCAGGTGCTTGATAGCTGGCAATGGACTGAGGGTATGCGGCCAAAAACCAACCTGCTTGGCGCATGGATACATTCCGCGATCGCTGGATACAGGCATTTTCCACGCCGCTTTAAATAGTATTTAGGGCGATACAAGATGTACGCCGACAAGAAAATTTAATTACATTTTTTAATAAAAAACGTTTTATTTTGGCAAGCTGAAAAATTCATTTAGCCACATGTGGACTATCTCCGCAGCATTCTCCCAGCTAGGCAATGATTGCGCAGCAATGCGCGCTGCGGCTGCCATATCCTCGGATCGCGGGGAATTTAACAGTAGCACTCGCAGTGCCTCGGCTAACGCATTCACATCACCAGGTGGTACTAACAAGCACGTCTGCTGTGGCAACCATTGCGCTTGCGCGCCTGTTTCGAATGCAATAATCGGCAAGCCGCTTGAGAGCGCTTCGGCAAACGCCATTCCGTAGCCTTCGTAAGCAGATGGCAATACAAAAAAGTCCGCTGCTAGATATTCTTCAGTTGTATCGACAATATCCTCTAACCAGGCAATACGATCAGCCACTTTAGATACATTTAATTGTTGGTGTATCCATGCCGACCAGCCAGGATTTAATTGTGTATTACCTACCCAACGTGCGCGCCAAGCAATATCCTCAATTCGCTCTAATGCCTGTAATAATAAATCATGCCCCTTGCGAGGAATTACACTTGCAACAGTTAATAAAATAGGTGGTGCACCGCGACGCGCGGCAAAACCATGTGGTTGCGTGCCAGGGAGCGCTATTTTAATTTTGCTATTAGGAACTGCATAAAATTGAGTTAAATAATTCGCGGTTGTATTGCTAGTAACTAATACGCTGCGGGCAGCAAAAAGGGCTTGCTGTTCTGCACGTTGAAAATAATCGACCTGATCGCTCGATAATCCAGTTTCCATTGCCAGCGGATGGTGACATAAAGCGAGCAAGTATAAACGCGCCGCATGTTTTTGCGCTAATTGCGGCATGGCACCTAATGCTAAGCCATCGACTAATACAATTTCATGTGCAGGTATTCCCGTAAGCTTCGCATCGGCATCAGCCATCGCTGCGCGATCAGGAAATGGAAACAGAGCGCTTAATTCAATCAAAATTACCTGGACGTTATTTTCAATCAAGCGTTTTATAATGCGCCTATTGTAGGCATAGCCTCCACTGTGCGTACGAATATCGCCGGGGACTAGAAAATACAGCGTATTTTTCATTTAATTGACTCTAGGATGGAACTCGGCGCTGATTAAATCTAATCACTACATGCTTAAATTTGACCAGCCCATTAGCCGCTGGATATACGCTGAGCCACGCAAATGAACAACGCGTAAAAAAGACTAACAGTCGTCTTGCCTAATGGCCAGCCTCGCGTTATGGTTCCTACGTTTTTACTCTCTTATCCATGAGTAATTTAATTGCGGTCAATTACCACCATGCATTCCACTCGTATTACCCGCCTGGCCTGTGCCAGAATCCCTACGCGACACGGCGATTTTTTGCTTTATTATTATGGCAACTCTGTTGACACAAAAGAACATTTAGCGTTTTGCTTAGGAGATATTAATCAATCCGAGGCAATGCTAGTGCGCGTACATTCTGAATGCTTTACCGGCGATGTACTCGGTTCTTTGCGCTGTGACTGCGGAGAACAATTAGATCGCGCGCTAGCTACAATCGCTAGAGAGGGCAAAGGCGTTGTATTGTATTTACGCCAGGAAGGACGCGGTATAGGCCTATTAGAAAAATTACGCGCGTATAATTTACAAGACGCCGGATTCGACACGCTGGATGCTAATTTAATCTTAGGCCACGGTGCTGATGAGCGCGAATACTCAATTGCTGCGAAAATTCTCGATGATCTGACTATTGGCTCAGTGCGCCTACTAACTAATAATCCAGCTAAAATTCGGGCATTGGTGAGCGCAGGAATAAATGTCATTGAACGGGTTCCACTGGAAGTTTCTGCCAACCCGGAAAATATTCATTATTTGTCCACAAAGGCTGAACGCATGGAACACCTATTAACTGATTTTGCCGGTGACCTAGCGCCATGAATCTCGACGTTAATTTAACTGCCTGGCTCAACCAGCAGTCACAACCACTATTAGCCGCGCGGCCATTTGTAACGCTCAGTTATGCGCAGAGTTTAGATGGCAGCATCGCGTTGCGAGTAGGAACAAAATGTACAATCAGCGGCCAGCAAGCCGCCGTCCTCACCCACCAATTGCGCTCGTGGCACGATGGAATATTAGTAGGAATAGGCACAGTACTTAGCGACGATCCGCAATTAAATGTTCGCCACTGTTTGGGTAAAAACCCGCAGCCAATTGTACTTGATAGCCATTTTCGTATTCCGCCGCGCGCCCGTTTGCGGCAAAACAAAAAAAAATGCTGGGTGGCAAGTTGCCGAGCTCCCGCATTTGATGCCGATTTAAATGGTGTGGAATTAATTCATACGCCCCACAATAGCGAAGGCCAGGTGTGTTTACCCAGTCTATTAGCGAGCCTGCACGCCAAGGGTATTCGCAGGCTGATGGTAGAAGGAGGAGCCGAAGTAATTCGCGCTTTTTTGCGTGCTAAATTGGTTGATGCAGTTATTATCACTATTTCACCAACTTATCTCGGCGGCTACAAATCGCTTAATAATCTTGATTTACCAGCCGAACAACTACCCAAAATAGCCCCTTTACACAGCCAGTGTTTAGGCAGTGATATCATAGTTTGGGGTGCAGCCCATTTTGCTGAAGAATCAATACAAAATTCACTGCGGGTTGCGCTGCAATAAATTTTGATAACTAATAATCCATCTGCTATAAAAAGCCTAAACCCCATGCACTCTAAGCAATTATGGTTTCACCGCGCTAAACAGATAGAGGTGCGCGCGACACAATTAGCGCCACTGCAGCCGGGGGAAATTTTAGTAACCACCGAGTGTTCGGCAATTAGTGTCGGAACTGAATTACTCGCCTACCGCAATCAACTACCCACAGACATCTGCTTAGATAGTCAAATCGCTCATTTAAATCACTCTGTAGAATTTCCGCTGCGCTACGGTTACGCCTGCGTAGGGCTGATTACCGCTAAAGGTGCAGATGTAAATGACAACTGCTTAGGCAAGCGTATATTTGCATTTGAACCGCACTGTAGCCATTTTATTGCGCGGGCGGATCAGGTTATTAGCGTGCCTGCCGATATTACGGCGGAACAAGGAGTTTTTCTCGCCAATATGGAAACCGCTGTCAGCCTTGTTCAACAGGGGGCGCCTAATATTGGTGAGAAAATTGCCGTTATTGGTCTGGGTGTTGTTGGATTATTATTAGCTCAATTATTAAAACAATTTCCCTGCAATAGGCTTGTCGCACTAGACAAATTAAGTTCAAGGCGCGCAATTGCTGAAGCCGCAGGCATTGATGATTTAATTGATTCTTCGGATCAAACTCAGTGGCGCAATTTAAAAGCGCAGTTAGCACCGCAGGGCGCTGATTTAATTTATGAGATAAGCGGCAACCCTGCTGCATTAAACCTCGCCTTTGAGCTGACGGGTTTTTCAAGCAGAATTATTATGGGCAGCTGGTATGGTGATAAACCCTGCCAGGTGAATTTAGGCGGCGCGGTACATCGCAATCATATCCAATTAATCACTAGCCAAGTAAGCCGCATTGCGCCTGCACTGACCGGACGCTGGGATAAACAGCGCCGATTTGGTACTAGCTGGGACATGATTCGTTTAATACAGCCACAGCGTTTTATCGATAAACGCTTGAGCCTTGATTCGGCTGCAGATATTTACCGCCAGTTAGACGAGCGACCAGAAGAATCCTTACAACCTATTTTTATTTATTAAACCGAGCAAAATCTATGTACACACTTGCGGTAAAGCGCGCTTTTTTTGCTAACCATTATTTAATCGGTGGTGATTGGGGACATGAGAATCAGCCGCACACACATGAATACCAATGGCAAGTAATAATAAGCGGCACACATTTGGATAAACACGGCTATGTAGTGGACATAGTGGATATTGAAAATGCAATGGAGACAATCATAGCGCGCTTTCAAAATACCACGCTTAATTACCACGTTGAATTCGCTGATATAAATCCTAGTCTTGAGCGGTTTGCCAAAATCCTCTGGCACGAGCTTACAGAAAAAATAACACTGCCGGAAGGCACTAGTCTGCAGGTAAAACTCTGGGAAAACACCAGCTGCTGGGCGGGATTTGGCCCTTAAATTAATGCAGCTTATGCATATTTTACCGCCACAGGCTCAATGGCCCCGAGCCTAACAACACTACACCTGCAGCGCTGTACAATAAAATCAGTTGCGCGGCGCTTAAAGGTATTGAGGATGATGCCGTAAACGCAGCTAATATTAATAAAACTGTGCCTGCGGCTGAGCGGCTTGCACAGCCGATAAGTACCAGCAATCCCATTATCCCAATAATCAACTGAAAAACACCATTGTGGTTTAAATTGCTAAATCCATAAATAATACTGACAACTACTAAACCTCGCAGAGCTAATAACACTAATGGATAAACACTCGGCCAGTTTTTTAATATTCTATTTACCGAGCGGCCAGAATTAATTCCCGCAACTACGTACCAGTCGCGCAAAAAGCCCGCTAATAGAGGCAACATAAACGCAAAACCCAGGTGGGAAGTAAATTGTGCTGTAAACATCGGCAATAATGCAATTGCCACTAATATCATTTGCAAGCCCGCCCATATACGGCGGCTTTTGCTCGCAGGTAGCGCATGACATATTAATCCTCGGCGGCGGCGCCATTGCAGCGCACATTGAAAAACATAATAGGCTGCGCTTACGAGTAAATAACTAGGATGTAATGCGCCTAACCAACAGGCGACGATAGGCGCCACCAAAAGCCCAAACGCATCAAAACAGGTATCCAACCGCGCGCCTAAAACAGTTTCTTGTTTAAATCGCCGCGCAAGCCAGCCATCAACACCATCTAAAATCACGGCTACGGTATATAAAATACCGGGCATCCAGCGCAATGCATCGGGTAAAGCGGCTAGGCCTATAAATCCGCCACAAAAAATAATTAATACACTTCTTAACAGGCTAGCCCAATTGGCGAGCCCCAGGCTTTTTAACGGCGCTAAAAGGTTTTCATTTTGGATAAGTTGCCATGCAAGTAAGGCCAATGCGATAAATAATATTTGCGCCTGGATATACCAATGCGCAGCTGTAGACCAATTAGCCACTGCCGCTATACCTGCCATTAAAGTCAAGGCTGCAGCTTGCATTGCAAGCACATAATAAATAATTTGTCGCCGTACAAAACTGTTTGTTGTATTTAGCGGTGACGCGAGCTGCGCACTTGTTGCCATATTAAATTCACTGCGTGGTTAATTATTGTGAGCCGTACTTCGGGTGCAAATGAGCCTGTGGAAGTTAAAGTTTTTTACCTTTATTAAACACAAAATCGCCTGCCCTATACTTCGTGTTTTTTCATATATGTTCTATTGAGATTACACACCTTCACTACTTATTAAATAATGGCTCAGGTTCACTCGGCGCCCACCTGTTTAAAAATCAACAAAATTTTTCACTCCTCAACAGCGTTGTGTGCCGATTTCATCAACTAAATTCACCAATCGGGACTACGCCATAGATATTTATCGGTTGGTTCATTAATTGCTATGGCCGCCGATTACCCTTAAAACATTGGCAAATCCATAGTACGAATATTTGCAGCTGTGATTTTTGAAAAATTCAGTACAGGTGGCGAGATGAATTTTTGCATTAAACACATGCATACGGCTATTGGTCAGCGGTTTTTTTAAGGTGATTATGTACGAATACCTCTGAGTGTGTTGAATGTTTAAATTATCTGCCAATACCTTTTACAAATCTTTTTTCCTCTTCGCAGCGGCTTTGCTGTTGTGTGCAGCAGCTGCTCTCGTATGGCATCTCACAAGACTTAGTCATTCGCCTGCTGCGGCGAGTACAGCGGCCACGGCACCACCTAATAAAAAAAATCCGCGTAACTCTGAAAATCCCAGAGCCAATGCGGCGGTAATTGTACAAACCGGCTTTGCCATTAACCGCGACTTAGCGATTGTGCAATCGGGCCTCGGCACAGTTGTGCCCGCTGCAGAAGTCTCGGTGCGCGCACGGGTGTCCGGGCGCTTGGAGAAAATTTTGTTCACCGAAGGGCAATGGGTGCAAAAAGGCGAATTATTAGCGGAGCTGGATGCGCGCCCCTTTGCGGCCGATTTAGCTCAAGTTGAAGGCCAAGCTGCGCGCAATCGGGCGCTACTTGCAAATACCCAGGCGGACTTGCGTCGCTTTACGTCTCTTGGGCAGCAAACGGCTATTTCTGCCCAGCAGATTGATGCGCAAACATCACTGGTGGAGCAGTACAAAGGCTTGGTGCAAGCAGATGTTGGCGCGGTGGAAAAAGCGCGCTTACAGCTGGAATTTACACAAATCCGCGCGCCTATTGCCGGCCGTATAGGCTTGCGACAGCTAGATCCGGGCAACAACATCAGCCCACAGGATCCGCAACCGCTGGCGTTAATTACTCAAGTTAATCCTATAGACGTAGTATTTGCCTTACCCGGCGAGCAGGCGAGCGAGCTTTCCGCACAATTGCAATCCGCTCGCAGCGATAAACGCAGCCTAAGCGTTGAGGCTTGGGACAAAGCCAACAAAGTGCGTTTAGGAGCGGGTGAACTACTCAGCCTTGATAATCAAATAGACGCTGGCACTGGCGCAATTAAACTCAAAGCACGTTTTAACAACGAGGGTGGCCAATTATTTGCCAATCAATTTGTCAATGTCCGTGTGCAGACCCAGCAGTTGCCGCAAGTATTAGTAGTTCCCTCCAAAGCTATCGTGCGCGGTAGCGATGGGCCTTTTGTGTATGCGCTTACGCAGGCGGACGCACCCACAAGTCCCAATCCGAAAGCCTTCAGCCAGGATGTAGCACAGGACTCAACCACGTCAAAACAGCCCGCTGCAAAACAGGCGAGTCCTGCCCTTGTAGCTGCGGTTAAGCCGGTGACATTGGGGGTTACCCAGGGAGAATTCACACAAATTGCCACGGGCCTGGAGCCTGGGGATGAGGTTGTGGTTAGCGGTGCGGATAGACTGCGCGAGGGTGTTCAGGTACGCGTAACCAATCCTGCCGCCGCTGCATTAACGGAAGCACAGACCGAGACCCCACCGCAACCGAGCTTACGAGCGTTCTAACATGAGCGCCGCGCCCAATCCTTCACAAGTCTTTATCGAGCGGCCAGTGGCCACCTCTTTGTTAATGGTGGCCATTTTGCTCGCGGGTATTTTGGCCTATCAGCTTTTGCCACAGGCTGCACTACCGCAGGTGGATTATCCGAGTATCCAAGTGACCACCTTTTATCCTGGTGCCAGCCCCGAGTTGATGACGCGCGTGGTAACAGCGCCGTTAGAGCGGCAATTTGGGGCTATCGCAGGGCTCAAACAAATGTCTTCCGCCAGCGCCAGCGGCGTAAGCCAAGTGACATTGCAATTTGAACTGGCGCTGCGCTTAGACATAGCGGAGCAATCGGTGCAGGCGGCGATTAATTCCGCGCTGAATTTTTTACCGCGCGATCTCCCGTCTCCACCTGTGTACAGCAAAATCAACCCGGCGGACTTACCAGTACTTACACTCGCCATTACCTCGGCCACGCTGCCCACTACGCAGGTGCAAGATTGGGCCGATACATATCTGGCCTTAAAAATTGCGCAAATATCCGGTGTCGGCCAGGTGGCCTTAAGCGGCGGCCAGCGCCCGGCTGTACGCATTAAGGTAAATCCGCAAGCATTGGCATCTCACGGGGTGGGGCTAGAGCAACTGCGTGCAGCCATTGTCGGAGCCAATTCCAATCAGGCCAAAGGTAATTTCGATAGCCTCGAACAGAGCTTCGCGCTAGATGCCAACAGCCAGCTGCAAAAACCTGAGGACTATGCGGCGCTGGTCATTAATAGCAGCAGCGACACCAGCTTGCGCCTTGGCGATGTAGCTGAGGTAAGTTGGGGTGCGGAAAATACCCAACTGGCTGCCTGGGCGGGGCAGACGCCTGCCATATTGGTCAATGTGCGCCGCCAACCGGGGGCGAATGTAATTGGTGTGGCGGATGAGATTCTCAGCCTGCTGCCCGAACTGCAGGCGAGCCTACCCGCCGCAGTGAAAATCGAGGTACTGAGCGATCGCACGCGGAGTATTCGCGCAGCCCTGCACGATGTGAAATTCGAGCTGTGCCTGGCGGTAGGCCTAGTGGTCATGGTGATTTTTGTGTTTCTGCGCAGTGCCGCAGCCACGTTTATCCCAAGCCTTGCCGTGCCCTTATCGCTCGTAGGTACATTTGGCGTCATGTATCTGGCGGGCTTCAGTTTGAACAACTTAACGCTAATGGCTCTGACGATCGCCACAGGTTTTGTTGTGGACGACGCAATCGTC
>DATDJI010000033.1:0-68483 GCA_036520615.1 Cellvibrionaceae bacterium
CTGTTGGGATAATGCGGTTGTTGAACGCTTTTTTGGAAGCCTTAAACACGATTGGATATTTAAAATAGCTCAACCGACGCGTGATCATATGAAGTCTGATGTAGCGGATTACATTAAGTATTACAACCAGGAAAGGTTACATTCTACTAACGGTGATGTATCACCAATTAACTTTGAAAATGCTCAAAATAGAGTGTCCGGTTTTGCTTGACCAGTACATGGACCGGTGCAGAGGAATTAAGAAGATAGAAGGAATTCATTGCCGTTATACTCGAAATAGATGGCACCAACAAGCGCAGAACAGCCACCCACCCATCAATCAATCAATCAATCAATCAATCAATCATGGGGCATTTGCCAGATATACTCCCCACCCACCGCAGTTCCCACATCCACCAAAAAACTATTTTCCAGCGAAACTCGAGGCAAATTCTTTTGTGTATGTTTCAGTGGTTTTTTAATTTTTGTCGTTGCATAAAAAGGATTGCGATTATCCCCGCGAGCAAGTTTTACACGAAAATTTAACGGTTCAGGCAAAGGCGAATAAGTGCGCATGCGCAGATTGCCACCGAGGCGGGATACTACTTTCAAATAGATAATCTCACCCTTATCCCAGCGCATATCAATTACAAACCCGCCGCGCATCACCAAGCCTTTTATCTCGCCTTTAGGCCAGGCATGCGGTAATGCAGGTAAAAGATGCACTGCGCCATCGTGGCTTTGCGCCAGCATTTCGGCAACGCCTGCGGTGAAACCGAAATTGCCATCAATTTGAAACGGCGGATGGGCATCGAACATATTGGGGTAAGTGCCGCCCGCTTCTGAAAAACCGGTTCCCGTGGCGAGTTTTATTTGGTCGCGAATTAATTTTAAAGCGCGGTCGCCGTCGAGCAGGCGCGCCCATAAATTAATTTTCCAGTTCATTGACCAACCGGTGGAAGGGTCGCCGCGTTGTTCCATAGTTACGCGAGCAGCATTAAAGAGTTCTGGAGTTCGAATTGGGGAGATCTGATTGCTGGGAAACAAACTGTACAAATGGGAAATATGGCGGTGCTGATCGAGTGGGTTATCCCAATCATGCATCCATTCCTGCAATTGGTGATATTGGCCAATCTGCATCGGTGGGAGCTGTTCGATAATATTTTGCCAGCGTTTAGTTTCTGCTTTATCCAACTGCAGGATTTTTGCAGCTGCAATACTTTCGCTAAATAAATCAAACAGTAATTGATTATCTAAGGTTACGCCTGCGGCTATTTTTACGCCTGTGGCAACAGGTTCATTTTCTGGCGACATTGATGGGGAAACAATTAACCAACCGGTTTGGTTGTCCTTAATTAGAAAATCCTCAAAAAATATACATGCGGATTTAAAAATCGGGTACACGCTGCGCAGAAATTCTTTATCCCCTGTATACAGATATTTTTGCCAAAGGTGCTGCACCAGCCATGCGCTGCCGGTGGGCCAGGCGCCCCAACTGCCATCTACTCCACCGCTGGTGCGCCAAATATCTGTATTGTGGTGACTCATCCAACCGCGTGCGCCGTACATTGTTTGCGCAGCCTGTTGCCCGGTTTGCGCCATGTCGCGAATTAACTCAATAAACGGCGCGTGCAGCTCCGTTAAATTGGTAACTTCGCTCGGCCAGTAATTCATTTCGGCATTAATGTTCAGTGTGTATTTGCTGTCCCAGGCGGGTTTTGTGTGCGCGTTCCAGATTCCTTGCAAATTTGCAGGCTGCGTACCAGGTTGCGATGATGCAATTAATAAGTAGCGGCCGAATTGAAAATAAAGCGCCACGAGCGAAGGATCCTGGCGCTGGGCGAAATCGCGAATGCGTTTATCCGTCGGCTCGTTTGCAAAAGCATTACTGCCTAAATTTAATTCCACCCGGCTGAAATAACGGCGATAAAACTCTTTATGTGCAAGCAGGCGATTTCCATAATCTGCTGCAGAGCGGCCAAATTTAGTAACCGCATTTTCCATTGTTTGTTGCGCGCGTGCCTGCGCATTGCCGGTTAAATCATGGTAATTAACAAAATTCGTGGCCATGGCAATAACAATTACCGCTTCGCTAGCATTTGTAATTGATAACCGCTTGCTCTGCAGGCGCACCTCGCCATCCAAATGCAGTACTCGCGCGACATTGGCAAGCTTCACTTGCCCTTTAATACCCTCATGATCGGCAGACACGCCTTGCATCAGCAGGCTTAAATCGGCTGCGGCAGTTACGTCCATGCCATCGGGATGAGACAAGCCAACGGAAAAATTCAACGCTGTTTTACGGCTGGCCTGCAGCCTAATTACCACTACCTGGTCAACAAAGGATGTAAATATTTCGCGCTGAAAAATTACCCCGTTTACGCTATAGCGCGTGCGCGCTACGGCCTGATCCAAATCCAGCTCGCGATAATAATCTGTAAATCTTTCATGTCCAGCAAATTGAATATCCAAAATTCCAGCGGATTGATACGGCATTCCCTGCGGGCCTGGGCTAGTAATACTTTTTTCGGCAAGAGCAGAGGCCTCGCGATAGTTGCCTTTATTAATTAATGTGCGAATTTGCGGCAGCGCAGATGCAGCTGCAGGATTTAGATTGTTGTGCGGGCCACCCGCCCAAAATGTGTCTTCATTTAATTGAATGGTTTCTCTTTCTGCGCCGCCGTAAACCATTGCACCTATTCGACCATTGCCAAGCGGTAAGGCTTCCTCCCAGGTGTGCGCAGGCTGCGTGTACCAAAGTTTTTGGCCTTCGCAATGAGCTTTTTTAATGCCGATAAAGGTTATTAGGAGGCAAACCAAAGCTTGCCCCGCAAGGGTATTTAAACAAAGCATTTGATTTTCCAAATAAATTGGCTCGGTCTTTTAACGGGCTTTCGGCATAGATTATTTTTTACAATATGCCGAAAGCCTGTTAAGCGCGAAAACTCAGAATTTACGCCTGGTTAAAGCGATACATGTGCACGCTCAGTGGCGCAATTTGAAACTGTTTTGCCGTTGCATCAAATTCTGTTTCCAGCGTAGATACTCCAGCAGGTTTATCTACAGCATTGCGCGCATCCGCGCCTGTGCCAGTGAATTTCCAGCAGCGGCCCTTGGCAACATGTACAAACCCTTGCAAATCCAGCGTTAATAAGTGCGCTTGCTCGGTGGCATTAACTACAGCTACCACAAGTGATTTTCCGTCTTCCGTTAAAGATGCGGAAACATCCAGCGGCCAGTTTGCGCTTCCCGCGTTAACTTTCGGCTGGTCACCGCCTACCGGATATTGCGGTTGAGGCGGCGGCGCGCTTCCACCTACCTCTATGGGAATAGAGCCGAAATGCTGACGATAGAGCTGAAAAATACGGCCTTTAGCACTGATTGTAGAGGCCGTGGGGCTAACATCTAACCATGCAGTAGCCATCGTGAAACCGGCCATGGCGATAAAATCGCTGTGGCGGAAAAACTCGTGAAAAGTTAATGCAATGGCTAAAGCATTTTTTAAGCTGTCTTCAAATCCATAGGCCCATTCATCAAAAAATACTTTAACGTTTCCTTCATTTAATTTAGGGAAATGTTTTTTATATTCTTCCCAAGCATCCACCATTGTTCTAACGCGATTGGCCGGTTGTCGCGCCCATTCATTCAGCGGCATTTTTACGTCAAATAATTTGCCGGTTTTTAAATCAAAGCGTTTATTTTGTGGCGGATATGCATGTGTGCCCAAGGCATCGAATTTACCCCAACTGCCTTTGAACATGCCGTAAGCCCAATCCCGCTCAGAGCCAACTTTTACCTCGGGCTGGCCTTCAATAAATATGCCTTGGCCCGTGGTCATTTCGTCGACAAATCCGCCTGGGGCCACAATATAAATATTCGGGTCCACCGCGCGCATAGCATCGGCAAATAGGTTGTGTTTAACCGTGTATTGCTCCCGCGCCATATGGCCCATTTGCCAATGGCCGTACATTTCATTACCGATGGCAAAATATTTAACGCCGTAGGGCTTTTTATGGCCTTTGGCTGCGCGCAGCTTGCCCCAGGTGCTGTCCGCTGTGCCATTAACATATTCCACCAACTCTGCGCCGGAGCGCGGCTCGGCAAAACCCGTGCTTACACACCAAAAAGGTTCGCTGCCAATGAGCGCACACAACTGCAGTAGCTCATCAACGCCAACATCATTAGATTGGGCAGCGTGCCAGACAGGGTCGTAAATTGGTGGGCGCAAGTCCGCATCGCCAATGGTGTGTTTCCAATCGTAGGAGGACACAAAATTGCCGCCGGGCATACGTAAAATTGGGCAGTTCATTTCTTTCATTAATGCAAGCGTATCAGCGCGAAAGCCCTGCACATTATCCGCAGGCATTAGCGACACCGCGCCTACGCCGAAGCGGCCATTGCCGCTGGCGAGAATTTCTAAACGCGCAGAAGAACTATCAACGGCGGGCTTGAGTGTAAATGTTTGGGTTTGCCATTTTTTCGACGTGGCAATTTTTTGGGAAATACTTTGTTCCGGCTGCTCGCCCCAAATTAATTTTACCTGCACTTTTACACCAGAATCCGCCCAGATAACCACACGGCCGTTGTATGCCACGGAAGATTTCAAGGTGATGCCACCCTGCGCTATGCCGCGCATTTCGGTACCGTCGACACGAATTACTGGGCTGTGCTCGCCGACATACGCGTGCGATTTATCCAACTCGATGGCGGCCATTGAGCCTACGGCTAACCACTTTCTATTAAAACTCAACGCTGCCAATGGGTGATCGGGTTTTACTTCCGGTTTGTCGATTACGCCGTAATAAAATTTGCGATCATCAAGTAATTCGCTCCACAAGCTGTGATTAATTAAGTTGCCGATGTGCTCAATAAACCCGCCATACAACAGCGGCGATAGCGCAGCCCCTTTCACAGCTGCATTAATAGTTGCATTAATAGTCGCTTGAATACCTGCCGCTGCGGAAAACGCAGGAAGACTCCAGCTGGTGGCCAAGGCCGTTGAGCCCGCCAGTAACGTTCTACGGGATAAACCCAGTTTTGTTTCGATCATTTCACCCTCCTGTTATTTATTAATTATTTATGTAACAGCAAAAAGCACTGGGCGAATGCATGCCTCCTGCCCGCTTGGCTGATAAGCAGCGCCAGCAAGATCACGCATCCGACGGCAGTTTTGAAACACCGCACAAACGAAAATCTCATTTAGTCATATGATATGTTCTAATGATGCTCCAACTGCTTCGGTGAAGCAAAATAATATTGAGCACACGTTAACACCTCACGATAAAGGCGATACCTATGTACTTTTTAGACTTAACACGCGATTCAAAAGGCTGGGGGCGAGCGGCGGTATTCACCTCTTTACTCGTCGCTACTCTTACTGGCTGCGGCGGAACTGGCACTTCTTCTTCCAGCAGTAGCTCATCCAGCTCTAGCAGTAGTTCAAGCTCCAGCAGTTCATCAAGCTCAAGCAACTCGACCAGCTCAAGCTCGTCTTCCAGTTCCTCAACGTCTAGTTCCAGCAGCTCAAGCTCCAGCGGGATTTCTACTCAAGACGTTTTGGTTTATGCAATTAACGCCGGCAGTACTACACCTGCAACCTTAGATGGCGTGCAGTACCGCGCTGATCGCTTCGCCTCCGCTGGTACCACTCAGACGGTCTCCACTGCAATTACCGGCGTCAGCGATGGCACGCTGTACCAGTCAGAGCGTTACGGTACGTTCCATTACGACGTCCCAGTAACGAACGCTACCTATACAGTAGTTATGCATTTTGCCGAGCTGTACCACACTACCGCCGGCGCCCGCGCATTTGATGTGGCGGTGGAAGGGCAAAGTAAACTTACCAATGTTGATTTGTTCTCTTTGGCGGGCAGCAATAGCGCTTACAAATACACAGTACCTAACGTTGTGGTGACGGATAAAAAACTCACGATCGATCTAACCTCTACGATCGATAACGCCACGATCAGCGGTATTGCCATTTACTCCAGCAACGGCGGCGTTTTTGAAGAACCGCCAGAACCTGAATGCACGACGGCTGAGCGCCAGACGCCAACCGCGATCGACTACAACCGCGCGGTAACACGCACCGAACAGAAAAATCCGCCATCCGGTGCCTACGGTTATGCCATTGAACACGCCACACAAACCCTGCCCAACCACACGATTTATCGCCCTGATTTATCCAAAGTAACCAGTATCCCCATTGTGGCTTGGGGCAACGGTGCTTGTTCAAACGTGGGTACCGAGCAGGCTGATTTCTTACTGCAAATTGCCTCCAATGGTTATTTAGTTATTGCCAACGGCGGCCCATTTGGCTCAGGCAGCAATGATCAACACGAAACCGAATTAGTTAAAGCCATTAACTGGGCCGTAGCGGAAAACAGCCGTAAATGCAGCCCTTATTACGGCAAAATTAATGTGGAAAAAGTGGCGACTATGGGCTGGTCCTGCGGCGGCGGTATGGCCCACTTTGCAGCGGTTGACCCCCGTGTGGATACCGCCGTGGCGTTAAATAGCGGCTTGGGAATTTACGGCGACCGCCAAAGTTATTACCCGCGCTTTCATTCGCCTTTGGCAATTTTTAACGGTAATTCCGGCGATGTAGCCTATAACCCTGGTATGCAAGAATATAGTGAAGTTACTAATGTGCCGGTGTACCACGCCAATTACCCGCAGGGCCACGGAGATGCTTACTTCCAAGATAACGGCGGCGAATTTGGTATTGTTGCCGTGGGTTGGTTGAATTTCATGTTGAAAGACGACATGGGCGCGACCGGCAAAGGCATGTTCTTCGGCAATAACTGCCGCCTCTGTAAATCACCTTGGACAGCTAAATCTAAAGGGTTTTAATTGCGGCCCAGTTAGGTATTTAGTGTGCGGGTAATCGAGTTTTACCCAAGCCTAAGTACCGCTGCAGCTAAATAGTTTATATGCAATAAAAAAGGGTAACTCGACGAGTTACCCTTTTTTTGGTTAACCGATCCGCTCAGTACTTACAAGCGTAATGGTCGAACCTGTATTTGCACTAGATTACACACTTACTTTAAATCAAACTCTGCTTCGCTAATACCCAATTCACGGCAAATTAACGATACAACGGCTTTCTCTGCAGCATCAAAATCACCGTCCGACGCGCCGATAATACAGCATACGCGAATCATTAATTTACTGGCAGCCACATCGGATTTAATTTTGGATATTACTTTGAGCGCTTCCGCTTTGCCAATTTCAAAATCAAAATCAAATTTACTCGTAATGTTATTAAAAGCCGCTATTACCTCATCGGCGCTAAATACCTTTAATTCATCTGAGCTGTTAATAAAACCTAACATTTTTTGCTTTTCAGCGGAAGATATAGAACCATCAGCAGAAGCTACTAACGCACAACCGGCCACTACGGCATTTAAGAAATCCTTATTTTTAAATTTGCTCACCTCATTGGAAATTTTTGTGCTGGCATCTTTACTCATTTTTTTAATCGAATCAAAAAAACTCATAGGGTCATACTCCGGTTAGTTAAAAAATAAGTGCGCTCGACGAGTTGCAGTACTCTCGGGCCGCAGGGTTAATTGAGCATTTATAACGCGCGCCCGGCAGGCAAAGCCTTAAGTTAGCGGCAGACTTGATAACAGATGTGCTAGTTGATAGCAACCAAAGCGCTGCTGTACGGCATCGATAACCAATTACCGCCAATCATCAGGAAGGTCCGACTCGCTCTGTTACGGGCGGTTCCGCAGTATGTTAAGGCGAAACTCCACGTTCATTAGCATGCCGCTTATTTAGCCCATAGTGAGTTGTGAACAACCCATAAGCGCGCCCTGGTTGTTTAATTTTTACTGTACGCTGCAACGACTTCAAACGTTTTGTACCTGCCTGTGCTTTTCAACTTCTGGTAAAAATTCAACAAATTTAAATCGTGCTGTGAAGAAAAACGACTTAATGAACGCCTCTCGGTTAGTGGAGGTTTGGCCTGCTAGCGCTGTGTAAAGTTAGTCGTCAGTGAGCGGTTGCTATTGCGAAGCATCCTCAGCCTATGAGTAGAGCACAGCTTTCCCTAATGAAGCCGCGCAGCGCGTGGATTGCGCTAGCGGCATCCGGTTTTCACAGGCTCCAGACACTATTTAAACGCTAGAAAAATGGAAATATTCGAACGTTTTGCTGCGGATTTAGCAATACATCGAGGGTTACTGGTGGCGCTCCCTTCAGAATATAGAAGAAATACACTATAAAAATAGGGTATAAATTCATTTCCATGCTCGAATTAAGCAATGCAGAGCAGTTGCGTACATTTCTCGAATGGGCCCCAAAAATGGTGATTATCATCACAAAATATCTAATTGCTTCGGGAAATATGCACTACCATTTCATCTATAACTAATAGTGTTATCGTGGTGAACACGTTCTATTCTGTATTAATCAAGGGCTTAGCCTCAGATCTGTGAACATAAGCTCCGGGTCGAAAAAACTTACACAGAATATGTGATTTGACTCCGAGCAAGTTAGCTACCACTATTAGCTCTCCCCCGACCCTAACCCAAAGGAAGAGCGATGAAAACTTTTTTCTACGCCGCCGTATTATTCGTTACCAGTTCGATATCCGCTCACGCCGGTTTAATCAATGCCAATAGTTTTACTTCTGGGCAAGATGTGAGCCATCTCATCGATAACGTAACCTTAAGTTGTTTGAATTCCACAGGAAGTCACGCAGCAGTCGTAAGCACACAGAATAATAATTTTGTATTTGCCTCTACGCGCAATGCAGGTTTTTATCAGGGAGAAGATCAAATAACAGATCCCTTTCCGTCCGCTTCTATTCAACTGCTAGAGCTTGACTTCGCAAACCCCATTCGTAGTTTTGGCGTGCAGAGCACGTCGGCGACTGATGTGGGCCTGTTGATGTTTTATTACGATGCATTTGATAATTACTTGGGGGAATCATACCTTTCAAGCACGTACAGATCCCCAGGGCCCAGCGTGTCTGAATTAAGAGAGGGATATATGAGCTTTAATTTTGACGTGGGCAAGATTCGTATCGGAGCCGGTACGGATGCTCACCAAATCCTAGCGTTTGATATAGCCGTCGCCAGCGTGCCAGAGCCGAGCACTTTTATAATGTTCGCAATCGGGTTGTTAGCATTTGCATTCAGGCATATGAGCGCAAAAAGAAAAGCTCTTCGCAGCTAGCCCCTACTTTCTGACGAACTAAAAGCCATACCGATATATCTTCGGTATGGCTTTTAACTCTAGCCTAGATCCATATCCACTGGCGGTAGCTGTCACTGGTATAACGAAGGTAAGCTTGGCTTTCGGGTATTTAGGTATTAGAACCTCATATTTTTCATCCAAATATTTTTTTAAAAAACCGGCTCCTCCGTTCTTCCTCATGGACATATTCCACGTAAATCTGAATAGCCTCCTCCTTTTCCCACTCGTCTAATTGATGAAAATCGTCCTCAAAATCGTTCAGATAGCGCTCGTTTTGAGTATAGTGATATAGCGCGATTAAAATTCTATGCGATCCCGCCGCTGGTTTCTTGCTTGAAACTAAATAATTTAACAAAGCAGCCTCTGTTTTATTCGTGTCAAGAAAAAATAACCACCCTATCACACCCGGCGCAATTAGCTCCTCTTCAAGAAGTCCAAATACTTTTATTTTCTCGTCGTCGCTGAGGCCTACAAAATGGGATTTATCATAACCCTGGGCTTTGTCATTGCCTGTTGAATTGAATTGCGCTAAAAACCTGGTAAAAGTAAGTGTCATAAAAACCTGATAATACTTTAATTGGCAGACGTATCGCTGCCAAACGAAAAAATTTACATTTGATGACACTTATAAATGTCTGACCGCTTTTCATTTGAAATAGGACGTTACTTCCCAAATAAATCCTTGCTTGCCGGGGAATCCTCCAGCCTAGATAATTCATCAATCATACTATTGCCGTGTTCGATATAATGTTCTATTTCAGATAAAAGTAATTTGAATTTTGCTGTGGGCTCCACCGCTCCCCAGCTACATCAAGAATTTAAATAGTAGCCATCTGCATCTGCGTATAAAGTCCCGCTATCATTTTGCTCTATTATTTTCATATTTGATGTTCAATTAAATAATTTTAACTAAGCTGTAATCGGAAAAAATCAGTTGGCCTTAGCCACGTAAATATTATCGCTACCGAACAGTAAAGAAATCGACAGGTATAGCACTATCGGCAAAAACTCAACTCAGGTATTCATAATTCTATCTAGCTCTCCGAGGATTTGCTGGCGATCCGCATTGTTAATGGATTGCAATGCCTCAGCAAATACTGGTGCTCGGGGCGTAAGCGATAAACTAATCATTCAGCCGAAGAAGGCTTTCAACCTCGCTGACTGCACCAGCCCTATCTTCCTCTCGACCCTGAGTAATTTTTTTTTAAAATATTCGACTCACGATCACTAAAACCATCTGCAAGCGGGTTCCTATTTTTATATTCCAAAATACATATAAATGCAATTTTTTCAGTTATTTGGGTCGTAATCCAGGACCAGTTTTTCAGAAATAATTCCAGGGTCGGCATCCGCATCTTCAATGTGATCATTAGCCCTACAAGCTCAGCGCCATTCGTACGACTTCGAATCACAAATATCTGTTGCCGAGCCACTTGAAAAACAAGTTATATAATCTGAATAGATCTCGCCCACATTCACAATGATCATTCAATCTCCAAAGAATTTCCGCCCGCATCAAATTCTTTTTTGACAGCAGCCACTACTTCATCTATCTCAAAGCTAGTCAACAGAATTGCATCATTAGGTGCACACCAATTTTTTATTTCGCCCTTAAATACAGCAAAACCCATCTTATTTCCCGGAGGAAAAAACATCTCTCCAGGAATACTCACGATGTTATTTTTATGTTTAAACAAAATATGTCCGCGAGTTACTTCTAAAATCATTTGGGCGCCCTTTCAAAAATTTGAGTTTCTATTTGAGTTTTTGGATCTATCACGATTATTTTTGTTACGTTTGGATTGTTTTTGAGAGCTGGCAGTTCCGCTGTCTCCCAGACGTTACCTGGCCTTAAATTTTTCCCGATTACGGCCCTTACCGTACCTGAGCAACCCTTAGCATATTCCGCCGAAATGTCTTTCCATGCTTGAACCACGCTGGGTGTACTAGCTCAGACTTAATCTGACAGTTACCGGTTTTTTTTAAGGTATCTGTCAGTTTATATTTGAGCTAAATTTTTCTCAGCCCAAATTCGTTTTCCATCAAGCAAAGTAGCTAAGGGCGTTCGGCCACAACACATTTTACCTTGATGGGTTCGCTCATTGTTGTAGTAGTTTATCCAATCATCTAAATCCTTCTGCAGATCATCCATTCCTGTGTATAATTTTTTGCGGAACATGATCTGGTAAAACTCCTGCAAAATTGTTTTATAGAACCGCTAACAGATCCCATTGGTTTGCGGTGACTGCGCTTTGGTTTTAGTGTGCTCTATATTGTTAATTGCTAAATACAGCTAATAATCATGCTGATCCATTCGCCCACAATATTCAGTGCCCCGATCCGTTAATATGCGCAACATGGGCAATTCATACTGCTCAAAATAGGGTAAAACCCGGCCATTTAATAAATCAGCGGAGGTGATGGGGGTCTTGCTGGTATAGAGTTTAGCAAACGCTACCTTGCTGTACGTATCGACAAATGTTTGTTGATAAATACGTCCAACACCTTTCATATTGCCCACATAAAAAGTGTCTTGAAAACCTAAATAACCCGGATGATGAGTTTCAATTTCACCACAGGCTTCATCGTCCATTTTTTTCCGCTCAAGCGCTGCAACCTGGCTTTCACTCAGTACAATACCGTCTCTCGCAACCTTGCCTTCCAAGGCTTTTAAGCGCTTTTTAAAGCTTTCAAGGCCTTGCCTTAACCAGATGGAACGCACTCTACTGACCGAGACAAACACGACTTGTTTACGCAGTTCATTACTGGTGCGATGTTGTCCATGGGCTGGCTGTGCAATGGCATAATCCAACACCGCTTTTTCTATCGCATCGTCGACGCGATTTTTATGATTGGGTGCTCGTCGGCTTTTATTAATCAAGACGTCAACGCCACCCTCCGAAGCCAGCTCTTGATAACGATAAAATGTATCCCGCGAAAAGCCCATTATCTTGCAGGCTTTCGATACATTGCCTAATTCTTCCGCCAAATTTAACAACCCGGCTTTATGCTTAATGATGGGATTGGTAGTCTGTAGCATGAGAGTTACCTTTGGGTTTTGTTTAGGATTCGACACCCATATTCAAAACCGGTAACTCTCTTCTTTCAAGTAGAAGTGTCAGATTAGGTCGCGACTAGTACAGTTAGAAATTAAATTTCCCCGCTGTTGTTATGCCACTGATAATATTCATCATCGTCTCAGCTTTCCTACTCCGGAACTGCTTTAACTGTTCTTAAAGCTACCGATTTTTACCTCGACAATACACATACTGTGAAATCGTTACACCTTATGACATCCATTCATTTCTAATCGCTTTTCACTTGAAACAGGCCGTTGCTGCTCAAAAAAACTCTCTGCCCGATGGAGAATCTGCTCGCTTAGATAATTCATTGATAATGCCATTGCCATTGCCATTTTTCATATATTGTTCAATATCGGATGGCAATAATTTGAATTCCGCCGTTGGCTCTACTGCGCCCCAGCTACATCGAGAGTTTAAGTAATAGCCATTGGCATCCTTATACAAAATCCAATTGTTATTTTGCTCTATTATCTCCACATACCGCCCTTTGTTAAGCTTAGATCTTAAAAATCACTACCTGTCATATGGCATCAGAAAAGTCTGGGAATGCAAGAATATATATCGACTTCCATGACTGATCCTAACTCAAGACCGCCAGATATTATAAAACTGACGGAATCTAACTCTTTACCAGCAGACAATAGCTAACCACATTACATAGCTCTCCGTACGCCACCCAGGCGTGCATTTAATCTGAGTTACGCGTTATACATCAGCTACCTATATATATCTAAAAAATTCCCCAAACAATTGGGCGCATATTTTAATTCGTATCGCTCGATATCTTTCCATTGATTTCCAGCGCCGGGATATGCCCGATCTGGATGTCGAATTTCGGTTAATGCCACGAAACGTGTATCCGTTCAAAAATGGGATATTCACATCGAGATCAAGCTCTCCACCAACCTGATAAAAACCTATTTTATCGACGGAATATTTTTCAATTACAACACTATTTTATCCGTATACAGCGCATATAATTCATAGGGAAAAGCCAGTGAAAATCTCGCCCCATTATATTCCCATTCGGCAGCATCATAGTCGGTTGTAGATTTAACTTTCCTGAGTTCAATATTCATTATTACAGATCCAGAGAATTTATTGAGTGCACCCTCAGATCGGATTTATTTTCCGATTACCGACGTAACAAATTTTCTCCCGCCTACTAATGACCTATCGGCTTTAAACCGTGCCATTAATTCCTCAACTGCTTTCTGACTTGTGGATACCAATCTAATTTCCTCTTCATTGAGCTTAACGCAGTATTATTTTCTTCTATTTCGACAATGTGCCCGGTTAGCCCCCAAGAGGTTTAAATGAGCTGTAAATGTATGTGCATCTATAAATCAAGAAAACCAAATTACACACAACTAAGCCATCTACAAGACGGTGGGTGTATTTTCACTCTAGTGAGCGACGACGGTAATCGGCCAACATGGGCGTCAACCAGAATATATGAATGCACAAACTGCAAGAAAAACTGGAAAGAGGAATTTGTTGAAGCCATGCATTTCAACGCCAATCTAGTTAGCCCCTGTGATTAATTGTCTAATCGAAACCACTTAAGCAATAAACAAGTCTGATAAATCGCTTCAAACAGGGATTCACAACAAACTCGCCCACTTTAATTAATAGTTATGGAATTTAAATTTGACTTCCATTGGCATCTTCAAATAGCTAGGCTCAGAGGTTCCTTAGATATATTATGTCACTCGAAGCTTGCTCGCTTTCGCCCTACATAGAGCTGGCTTCACGCTCCAAAGTTATTTCTCCTGCTCAGGGATTTTTTTATTGATATAAATGATGCAGTCGTGTAAATATTTTCGCTGCATTCCGACAGCCATTTTCAATAGGCCACCAGGCTACAGCAGTATTCTAATAATAAAATGCGTTCCTAGCGTAGGTTCGATTAATTAGGGCGTATTAGCCAGAGGTAAAAATATAGGTCCATTTAGTCTTTCAATAGCCTGGCAGAGTTTTGTAATCGGTTGCCACAGGCCGTTAGGGCTATTCCAAGCAGCCCCTGCCCACCTACTATCTAGCTTGAGGGAAAGCTCTTGTTGCTGCAATTGAGTGTATAACAAGGCTTGCAGTTCAGTAAGATCTAAGGAAAACAAACCAGGGTAAGCAGCGCTTTTTTGGCTTTTATCGAAGCAAAATAGATAAAACCATATCCAGTTTAATACGGTGTATGTGGCTTTGTTTTTGTCGGCACATTGCGTTACTGCATTTTTAAGAGCATCCGAAAAATGTTGTGGGAATGAGGGATCGTAGGTGGCGATCCAGTAAGGGTATATGTATTTATCGAACGCTGCCGCTACATTTTGAGGCTCTTCGTTATCTGTTTTGGCCTCAATAAAATAAGGGGGAATCCCTAAAATGAATTGATGCAATTCGTCATGATTTAATGCATTTTCTAAAATAACTAGTGAGGTCATTGTATTCTTTCCGCGCCAAAATCAGTCATCATTTTATTTATATCGTTATTGTGGTTGATCGATATGTTATCTAGGACCGCTTCTCGCTTTCCGCCTGGATCGGTTAAGCCGCCCGGACGCCACAGAGAATTGGCACCCCCTTCGTTGCCTGTTGGCATAACTACTTTGGGATCTTTTAGTTTCACCATATAAATATCTTTGCCTGCTAATGATCCTGGGTCATACCCTAAAGCTGTTTCTAAAATAGAAACATCTCCTGTTTTTTTGTACTCATCAATAACTGCGCTTAAATCGTCGCCGCGCATAACGAATTTTTTTGGATTAAATGATTGATATGAAGGGTTACCGATATCATCCCCTGTAAATAAAAAACCACCGCCTTCTTGTTGAAAGCCTTGTAAATGGGAGTCTATATATTTTTGTTCGAGGTAGGTTTTCGGGTCGGGTCTACTGCCTTTAGGCATGGCCAGAATATCACTTTCATTTCTGCCTGGTAAATATTGTGGTTTTGATACCGGTGGTGTTTCAGGGACAAGTGGATTGGGCTTCTCGCTCGCCTTATGCATCACCTCATCCACCGTATCGTGCTTGGACTTAGGCGGCGGTCCTGAGGATGTGAGTGAATTTTTAACGCTAATTAATTTGCGCTTTGCGCGCACTTTAAGATTTTTGAGTTTTTTACCGATTGTTAATAACGCTTGGCCAGCTTTCTCCAATTTCCCTATTAAAAGCATGTTTTTCGCCGCCGCAGCTACACCTGCAGCACCGCCGGTAAGGGCAGCCAAAATCAGCGTGAGAATTATTTCAAAGCCTAAACTTCCCGCCGTTTCTGTCCATTCGGTATGGTGTTGGGCTTTGGCGTAATCTATGGCGAATAATTTGAGTAGGTTGCGGGTTTCTGCATCGTCCCAGATTAATTGGGCGAGCTCTAGCGCTTCAGTAATTTGCGCACGGGTAATTTTTGCTGGATCAAAACCTAGCGCCTCAATTAATTCTTTATATTCGGCTTCGGCGAGGTTTTGTCCCCAAGTTTTTTTATTTTGCTCCCAATAGGTTTTTTTGGCGGCGGTAACGACGCGTACAGCGCGGCGGTTGATATCGACTACATCAACAATGTTATCCGCCCAGATTAGAAAATCTTTTCCGGCTTTTCCTAAACCCGTCATAGCTGCACCGGCAGAAACAGCGGCTTTTTCCGCCATGTTGAGCTTTTTATATTCTTGCTCTAACGCGGCCTTTTCTTTTTGTTCGGCTTGGATAATTGCACGCAGGTGCATTTGTAAATTCGTGCGCGCGGTGCGGATTGCTTCGTCGATATTTTCCGGTTTATCTTCCGGATCATCGCGAGGAATAAAATATAAATTGCCTTGCCATAAATCCGTTTTAATACGCAGGCTTATTTCACTTAAAGGTGTGGTGGATGCGGCGATTTTGATGCGGGCTTGGTTGACATAATAATCCTGCCAAATCCCAGCTAATTTGGCCCCGCCTAGGTAAGCCATTAATTGGTCGATATCTTGCGGTGAGCGCAGTGGAGTGTCTTGGCGTTGCGCGGCACCTAAAGCGTTTTGAGCGTAACAGAGCGCGAATTTACGGCCATCGGGAAAGATAAAAATATTCTGCATACTTAATCCTTGGGATAAATCGGGGTTGTATCTGCGGCAAAGCAAGCCCAGAGGGCGAGAAGAGTAACCTGCCATCGCAGGTTAGTAAATCCGCAAACGGGCTAATTGTGTATTGCGTTACGAGGGCTGCAGTATAAGGGGATCGGTTTCTCGCGTAAAAAGTTTGGTGGTTCGCACATGTATTCACAGGGTTCGTATTTGGAACGAAGTTTTTCACCGACGAATAAGAAAAAACCTTTCAAACATTTCAATTAATAAGCCGCAACTATTTCCGTGAAATTTTGCCGGCACTTTAACCCCCCAACCTCCTCCTAAAAAAGGAGGGTAAAGAGCCTTTTCCCAGACTTCCCCCATGTGAAAGAAGAGAAGAAAAGGCTTTAAACCAGCATTTTGCTTCCTTCCATTTTTCCAAATTGCAGAAGTGGTTTATGCCGGAAGGGCTTGGGTAGGATTTTATGCCTAGACGAATCCAAGTCCCAATAACTAAATAATTGGGTTAAATACCGTGAGCCTGCCCCAGTTTGTTGTGCTGCCCAGGCCATGGCGCGGGAAGTAATTCGGGTCGGCGAACATGCCTTGTTTACCGTGCAGAGCCATGTAATTGAGGATGACAGTTTCGACTAATAAATTGACGTTGTTAGCGGCTGAGCTGGAACTAGTGTCTACATCGCCACTAGCGGCCATGTAACCAATTTGTCGATTGGCATAGGTGCCGTTTACGTCAGGCCGAGAAAGTGTTGGTTTACCGCCGGGGTTATAAACTAAAAAGAACGAGGCGGCGCCCTGTTGGTTATCGCCGGTCCACACCAGTTTGCCGTTCGCGCCATTGTCAACGTCGCCATTGCTGAATACTGAGCCATCGCTAAATACATAAATCATCAACGGAGTTTGTTTAAGGCGAGCATATTCAAGGCAGGCGCCGATGCATTCGCCCGCCTGGAAGTCGCGCATTTCACCGGTGGTGCGATCGCCCGTGTGATAATCAAACCCACCCATGGTTATTGTGCCTGCCCCAGCGTAGCCGCTGGAAACAAGCTTCATAACCGAAGCAGTTTTGGCGTATTCACCATTGGAATTAAGTTCTGCCGCGCTGAAGATGGTTTTGAGATTGTCATCGAGCAGTGGATCAAGGCTATTAGGGTCGCCGAATTCTGACGTCAAATACGCGCTTTTTAAGTAGCCGCATTCCAGGCCTTTTTTGATGGCTTGATCGGTGGTGAGATCCAGCTTCGTGGAGCTGCGATTGAGCTTGGCAAGACTTAAGCGATACATGGTTTCCATAACTGAAACCGTCTCATCTTTAGCGAGCAGTCCCACAAGGTCACCCACATCGACCAATCCGCGCGCGTCGGATGGTCGGTCAATTTTTGTTGGGCGCACAGTATTGTTGATCATCATCGCAGGCGCCATGGAATTGCCGCCGGAATCTGTAGCCCGTGACCCGACCAACGCTAGCAAAGAACCATTAGCACCCGCCCGGTTAATGCCGTACATAGGATTATGCGGATTATTACCTGTGTCGTTTTCTGAACGCGCGGCAATGCTGCAGCCGTCAATGTTGCCCCAGGTTGCCATCGTGGAGCGCTTTTTAATTCCCCGGAGTAGAGCGCTATCGCTGTGGAAAGCAAGACCCAAGCTATCGTCGTAGAAGAATCCGGTAGTGCTCAACGGATTAGATTGCCCTGGTAGTTGGTCCCCCGGCAGACCTAATTTGCGGTATCCCGCCGTACTTAGAAAATCCAATTGGCCGCCGCGCCCGCCCACCAACACATTGGAGCCAGCAATATTGGCGCCGCCTGCTAAATCAAAACAAATAAACGGAATGGAGCCGGAGGCCCCGGCATTGACGCCACAGCCTTTAATTTTTAACGCATCAAGCAAATCTGTGGAGAGCTGAGCGTGGGCCGAGTTGGCACCGAGCAAACTCAACATAGAGCCGCCCAATAAAGTGCCCATGCCCATTTGAAAGCCCTGGCTGATCAGTTCGCGTCGGGTGCGGGGTTTGGGGTGATCGGCCAGTTTTAAAGGTTGGTTTAAGCCAACGGGGGGTTTGGATTTCATACAGGCTCCCGATCAATGTAACAGCATAACGGCGCTGCCAAGACTTGCGGCGCAGACGGCGGTAAGGGTTTTTTTCGCACAGTCGCTGGTGCAACTGTCCATCGTCACAAATAGCTTATCTAAGGCGGTGTCAACTTCAGTCGGGCTGGGTTGATTAACCAGCTGGCTTGAGTCCTCTTTCACGCCATGGGCAAGTAGCGCTTTCATCAAACGCTGTTTAATAAGTGTTTTGGACGGGGTATCGAAGTGGCTTTGGTTCATATCCAAGCCTGGGAACAAAGCGCTGCGATAAGCAGCATTGCTCGCCATGACATTGCAGTATTTCACCGCCAGTTGCGTGATACCCATTTGCTGGGCGGCGACAAAGCCATCGGCGGTGGTTTGGCTGGGTAGCTGTTGTTTAACTTGCTCATAGGTAGTCCGCACATCGGCCTCTGGCACCCCGGTCATTAAAGCGAGTGCGGCATTAATTTGTCCGAACGTACGCACGCCTATGTCAGATTTCGTAGGAATGGCTGGCGCCTCAGGCGCTATGGCGATAAGCGGAGTTTCTGGCGTGCGCTGGCTGGTTTTATCGCCGATGACATCAAAGGTTAAATAGAACTGATCAAACCCTTGGCCTTTTTCCAGCGCCACTAAGGTGCCGATGGTTGAGAGCGGTGTACCGGATTTGGCGTTGTAGTTAGATGCAGAAATCGTCGTGTCCAAGTTCGCGAACGATTGGCCGATCATAGATTCGCGCCCGTTTACACCTATGCGCACGCCCTTAATATGAATGTTGCTGGGTGCGGCGGCAGGATCGAGACTAATGAAAAAGGGCTTATTAAACAGGTACGAGTAGCTATCAAACTGCTGCACCTCAAACACTACAAAGGCATTGGAAATCGAATTGCCCAGCAATTCGGATACGGCAAACAGCATAAAAAACTTCTGGCCGACACCCACTTCATAATGAGTTTTAGCCTGCTGAGCCGTCAGTGGGCGTTTATGGATGGCAAGCATCCGCAGAGTACCCGCCCAACCATAATTACCCGAGACCTCGCGGCCTAACACGAGGGCAAAACTATCGTCGTAGGGGTTGAGGCTAGGAGTTTCAGGAGCCTTTGCAGAGGCTACTTTCTCACCATTTACATAGAGCGTCGTGCCATCGGTAGCAGAATAGTTCACTACAACATGTTGCTGAGTTGCTTGGAGTACCTTGGACGCATCCAGTGTTTGCAGGCGCTCGCCAGTGGCTTTACTACCTTCGCTATGGTTATCAAACACGTAGTTATAAATGTGCTGGCCGAGCATAAAGTTGCGATGGTTATCATCGCCTGCGAAGCTGACAATCCGCGCCGGGCCTTCCTGCGTTACGTTGCCAGGAACCACCCAAGCCTCAATGGCAAATTCACCGGAAGCACGCAACTGTTTAGCAATTTTACTGCTCGCCTCCACACTGCCCTGAGCACGACCATCAGGTTTAACGCCGTTCAGGCCAGCATTAAACCGAACGCCCCAAGCCGCTTCCCATTGGTAGTCGCCGGAGAGCCGCAGGTTCAGATCCGGCGCCACACCGCTGGAGTCATAGGCAATATCGCCCTTGCCTTCTTTAAAGGTATACAAAGCGATGACATTGGCATCAAAGCGCCCGCCAGTACTTACAATTTGCGCATTGGCAAAATCCACAACGCCGCTGGCTGGTGGGCCTGCATTTGGGTTGGTATCAGGAACCTGAGCTTTAATAGCCTCCGCCATCGCCTTAAGAGCTGCCAACAATTCATCGCCACTTTTAACGCAGTCGCTGTTATACCAACAGTTATGTTTCATGCCGGTAATTTTTTGATAGAAGCCTGAGAGTTCGGGGTTGTCCAAATTGATTTTCGGCTTGGCAGCAGCATAGGCCACAGCTATATCCGGCGAGGCAAAATAAGGTTGTTGTTGCTGAGCTTGCAGAGCTTCCGGCGTATGGCAGCCAATGCAGTATTTGCGCAGGATGCCGTTGTAGAGCGGTGCGAAGCTGTCAGTACTGGAAGGAAATTGCAGGCTGTCAAGCTTGGCCAGAGTTTTGGGCACCTGCAGAACAATTTCGGTGGCGGAGCTAGGCGCACCTTTTTCCGCCGCTGCCCAGTTTTCAATTAGCAGTTTAATAGCATCCGCGCACACCTGGCTGCTAGCGGACCAGCAATTGTGCCCAGCTGGAGTGGCAGTCATTTTTGCGACCAATGCGGATTTACTCGGCGAGGTTAAGTCCACTACGGCCAATGTGGCATCGTACGAGCTTTGAATATTCTGCCCGTCCAAAAATTTACGTGGCGCTGTGCCCACTGCTCCATGGCAGTTACCGCAGGTGCGATTAGCCAAGTGCGACCAAAAATTATCGATGTAGCGCTGCACTTGTTGATTGGGAACCTTGCCGTTGTACTGGGCAATTGTCGCCTCATCTTTAATAACCGGTGCAGGTGCAATGCGCTGTGTGCGTTTGCCGCTACCGCCGCTGCAAGCCTCGGTTAACACCATTACTAAGGTGAGCCCGGTGCAAAAAGTAATTCGTTTAAATAGTGAAGCGTAAAGGGCCATATCAATCACCTTTGCAATAAACAGCGGCTGTGGCAAACAAGGTTTTAAGGTGATATTGCTCGGCCTTAAATGAACTCACCATATCGCCTAAAGCCGCTAAATCGTCTTTGCTTTCAG
Organism: Cellvibrionaceae bacterium; assembly: GCA_036520615.1. GTDB lineage: Bacteria > Pseudomonadota > Gammaproteobacteria > Pseudomonadales > Cellvibrionaceae > CAMCXE01. The sequence goes on from DATDJI010000033.1 coordinate 21,070, forward strand.
GCCCCCGTAGGCATACCTGTTGAAAGACTTTTTTCGCTTGGCATTGGCTAAATGCTTCTGAGTTCGCAAGCTCCTTACCCAAGTCCGCAGCACCAGTGCCGTGCCCATTACCGGCGCCCCAGCCCAAACTGGCATTTTGCCCCTGGCGCCAATAGTTATCCCAGGTGTCGTTAGTGGTTACGTAACCGTAAGGGAATGTGGTGTTATTAATGTGGTACTTAGCCACTACGCGCATTTTAGTTTTAGGGTCGGTAACTCCTTCGGCGTTGTAGCGAATGCGACCGTTCTCTCCGGTGGTATCGGCATCGGCGTCAAATTCGTAATTGAAGTAAGCAAAGGCCTGGGCTAATGGATCCATGCCGTTGTGGCAACCCATGCAGCCGGTGAGAAACAAGCGCGAATCACCGCCGGGTGAGCGCGACACATCCTGGCGAATGCGATCAGGCACACGAGTGACATCGTGCAGCTGCTCAAGGTCGTGGCAGAGGTGGTTCATTAACGTAAAACGCAACATAGCGCGGTTCGTACCCGCGATAAAAAAGCTTTTCGCTGCTGCTCGGCTGGTCATCACACCTGCCGCCGCACCTGTGTAGCCGGTTAACGAAGACTGGCTAACTTCCGTTAATACGTTTTTAAAATTCAGGTTACTGTTTTCCAAGGCTTCATAATGAGCATTGCTCGATAACGAATAGGCAGGAGAAACGCCCTGCCCTACAAACAGCACATCGTCCGACAAAATACCGCGAAAGTCCTTATCCTTCAGGGCATAGCCCATAACCGTGGCGATGTAATCGTTCAGCGGAATAAATTGGTTTTGCTCCCGATTAGTCCAGGGCGCCACCCAATTTTTTAATGTAACGCGGTAAAAGGCGTCGTTATCCATGGCCATATAGGCCGCATCCTTATACTGCTTTTGCTCAATCAGCGCTTTCATGTCCTTGAGCACCGCTTCCGAAGCGGGAATTCCAGTTAAGCGATCGTGCATGCGCTTGGCCTGTTCCCAACTGTCTGCCTGGCAAAGCGCAGAGCCCAGACTACTGGTAACCCCCAATAAAAACCCAAGCCAGAAGCGTAAGCGCAAAGGTAAATGCAACATAAAATCTCCGTGATGAATCATTCATCAAACAAGTATGGTTGAATCCTCGCCATAACGCCGCCTCCGCATCAGAGTTGTTAACGGCATCGCGAACGGCACTCGAATCTAGCGCCTAGGAGCAGGTTCTGTTCCAGCTAATCGACAGCAGCAATTTAACTGCTCAACTTGTGACTCGCTTCCACCTAAGAAACTGCACTATTTTAATTTTTTACTGCAATGGAATAAGGCGCGCCCAATAAGCGGAAAAAAGTATTAACGCCTATCGGGCAAGTGTGAAAATTCAATGCTAAAAAATGCACACCGTTTGACGCTCTGCTGCACTTTACGTCCAGTGTTAAATACATGCATGAATTAACTGCGCTAAACACACTGCTCTTGCGCACTGTTTCGCTTATTGCGGCAATAAGATTTTGATAGTTGGTAAGCGCTAATGCACACTAACTCTAATGTGACGCAGAGCAAGAATTTTTTGCGTACTAAAAGACTGGCGGTAAATAGGCGACAGTTTTAGTCACTTTCTGCCAGAGTTGAGCTTTACGAATTATCAATTCGGCACATGTATTGTGATTTTCCGATCTCGAATTTGGTTTTTCACTTTGCAGTTTTACGTGTTTGTAAAGGGCGGACGAAGGCCATGAAAATACTCATAAAGTTTTCAGCATCCGGCGACCTGTTTAACAGATGACTAACGAAAGGCTTTTATAAAAACTGCCCCTAAAAATGTAGCGCTTCCGTTTAATAGCCAATAAAAATCATACTCCTGCCACGCCGAGATTCTTTAGGAATCTGCGCCAATCGCTCCAGCTTCCACCAGAAATAACGAGGAGCAAAACTTTACGCACCTCGCCCGCCCCAATAAGCCTGCGCATTGCACTTTTTACAGGAAAAGCCAGGACACTCGGTGTCAACTGGTTAGATGCAGGGAAAACACAGATAACCCACGCAATCGAACAGCGCCCTAAAACGCCAATTGATGTTATCGTAGCCTGTTAACTACATCTGGCTGAGGACTCATACATGAAGAGATTTCTGTATATATTCATCTGTTTAGAGCTGTTTTTTACGCTTAGCCTAGCGGCCGCATGGGCCGCCATACCCCTACCCAAATTGGCCATCAACGTAAACGAAACCTCCGTTTCAGGATTATCCTCCGGGGCGTTTATGACATCGCAATTTTATCTGTCATATTCCGACATAATGGTTGGGGCAGGCATTGTGGCCGGAGGACCATATTTATGTGCGCAATCCTGGGTGGGCCAGGATTATTTAACCAATGCCACTACAGCCTGCATGAAGCCGCTTACGCCCATGTCTGCTCCAAATACACCGTTGCTGGAAAAGCTCACGAAAAAGCTCGATGCTGAAAATCTAATTGATCCGCTGGTTAATTTGGCGAACGATAAAATTTACTTATTCAGCGGCCACGCCGACCAAGTCGTTTCAACCAACGTAGTAAATCAAACGCAAAAATTTTATAAAGACTTAGGCGTGCCAGCACAATCTTTACGCTATGTAACAAACGTGGACGCCGGACATGCGCTCATTACAGCTGATAAAACTGATAGCACCTGTAATATTACGCAGCCGCCTTTTATTAATAATTGTGGTTTTAACCAGGCCTGGGATATTTTAAATTTTATTTACGCTAATTTAACGGCACCGGGCCAGGGTGAAGCCAAGGGTAAAATTATTGAATTTAACCAAACGGAATTTATCGATTCCCCCTATAGCAGCATGAGCGCCTCAGCATTTGTCTATGTACCGGACCAATGCAGAGCAGGCGGCTGTAAACTGCATATTGTATTTCACGGCTGTTTGCAGGGCGCCGCTGTAATTGGCGATCACTACTACGCTAAAACAGGCTATAACCCAATTGCAGATGCCAATAATTTTATTGTGCTGTATCCACAAGTGCAGCCCTCAACAACCACCCCGTTTAACCCGCAGGGCTGTTGGGATTTTTGGGGTTATTCAGATCCTATTTCAGCGCGACACGATTATTTTTCCAAACAGGCTCCGCAAATACGCGCAGTGCGTGCCATGGTGACTCGTTTAAGCCAGCCAGCCCAATAGATAGCTAATTTTTTAATACTAATTTAGGAGTAACCACGATGACCGATACATTTACAGCATCACTACAAATAGAACCAGAACTTAAAAAAGCACTGGATCGCTATCAGGAAGTTTTAACCGCTGCGAATAATGACGTGCAATTATTGATAAATAGCTTTAATCCATCGCAAAGCCTGCAGCAAATCAGCAGCGCCTCCATGGCGTTTTACTCAAGCTTAGACTGGGCCAAAATTTTACAAAATTCTTTAAACCCTAGCAGTTATTTTAATTATTTTAGCGGCCTCGCTGAAATTCAAAAAGCTGCCACGAGCGAAGTGTCTGCAAAACTGCAAAGCCTATTAAATACAGTTACAAAAGACGGCCAATCCTATACAAGCCAATTAAGCGAAGCCACTTCACCCCAGCAGATATTGGCCAATACCATTAATACGGGATTGGACGCTTATGCTGATATGAAAACCAATTTAGTCGAGCAAAGCCAAACTCTTGCGAGTATTCAGTCGGCTTTGGTGGCGTTTGGGCAGCAGTCGCTAAGTAAGCTTAGTGGGGACGAAGTGGTTTAATCCATCGAGCCCTCTCGCTCTCACGCTACGTCGGAGCGAGAGAGCGAAAAAACTTATTTGCAACTTGTTGTTTTTATAAAGTTTCATAGTTTGATCTTTACTGAGATGTGTCGTATATTTGAAGCTGAGACTGTCGTATTTTTGCGAGCAAAGAATGACTTCCAAAACGTTGAAAAGTAAAGTTAAATATAGAATCAACCGCTCGCAAGGCACTGTATTTACACCCAAAGACTTCTTTGATCTATCGGATAGGGATCAGGTCGGGCGAGTGCTGCGACAAATGGTCGCGGCAGGTGAGCTGATTAAGTTTGGTCAGGGGCTATACGCCAAGGCGAAGCCGTCCAAATTAACTGGAAAAATTATTCCTGTTAAACCCTTGCCAGAGTTAGCAAAAGAAGCGCTCATAGAAAAACTTAAAGTGAAAGTGGTGACCGCGGGCGAAGCAAAAGCATACAACTCCGGTAAGTCCACGCAAATTCCTACCGGTCGAGTTATTGCTGTTAAAGGTCGCGTTTCACGCAAAATGTCTTTTGATGGCAAATCAATTAAGTACCAATATATCTCTTGATAAAACCACACTTAACGAAATTGCTTCCGAGCTCGGTGTTCAGGTAGCGTTTATTGAAAAAGACTGGTATACCTGTCAAGCACTCAAAGCAGTTGCATCTATTAAAAGTGATGATTTCACTGTCATTTTTTCTGGAGGAACTTCTCTCTCAAAAGCTCATAGCTTAATTCAGCGGTTTTCCGAGGATCTGGATTTTCGATGTCAATACAACAAGGAAATGTCTGGGAATCAACAAAAGAATGCCCGTCGGAAATTTAAAGAGCAAGTAGTTGGCGGCATCGAAAGCCTGGATTTATTTAAGGTGGGCCCGCTGGAGGCCGCCAGCTACTATATTAAATGCGAGCTATTCTATGAAAGCCTGTTCGAGCTGCATGATTCGTTGAGAGGTCATCTGCAAATTGAGTTCAGCTTTACGCAGCCTCAGCTAGAGCCAACCGTCAAAAATGTCACCTCATTTGTACATTATTTTAGCGGTCTAGCAAATGAAGTCTCTATACCATGTCTATCACCTGTGGAAATTGCTGCCGATAAATTAAGTGCATTGTGCTGGAGGATATTAAAACGCGATAGAAATAATGAGGAGGAGGACGACCCAACTTTTGTTCGCCATCTGCACGACCTTTACGCTCTCAGTGATCACATTAATCACACCCCTGAAAAGTTTTACTCGCTATTTAAAGCAAGTTACGCAGTCGATCAAAAAACTCCAGCAAGACAGACCGGCTTTGAGGCGCTAGAAGCTATGGCTTTTATCGTCGATAAACTGAGATCAGATAACCTATACAAAACTGAATATAAAAAATTTGTTGATACAATGTCGTATGCAAGAGACGACGAGCAGATAAGTTTCGACCAAACTATTAAAAATCTTGATCTACTTGCAATCAGGGCTGGCGCTCAAAAAATGTTTAGGAAGCCGCTGAAAAATTCCCAAGAATTTGGCGAATAGCGCGTAGTGTGGGCAACAACCTACCCACCCTACGCGCTAAGAGAAAAAATCAGCCACGACAAATAGCCTGTCCTCTTTACTACACACATTAAAAAAAGCCAGACCGCAGCATGAAGCCGCTACCACTTCACTCGCTTCGTATGTAAAAAGCACCACAAAACAGGCCGTACTCTACCGCTTCGATAGGCTAAGCAGGCGCAGGGATTTAAAATGGGCACTGAGAAAAAATAGATATCTACCATAGTACGGTTACTTAGATAGGACCGCGCATTGTTGTTAGCTACTAATGCTGTGTCCATATCAATTTGTGCATGTAAAATGTGGCGGTTATGTTTCCCCCGCGACAGCGCAGGCACAAGAAAAGCCGCACTTACCATCAACATAATATTTTTTGGTAGTCGTCATTATCTAACTAGGGTAAAAGCATTATGCAAATATCACACTCAATCGTTTCTGAATCATACCTGCGTGAACTGGTTGAAAAGCGGTACTCGTTGGGAGATACAGTCGAGTGCACATATCTGCTACAGGGCCTAAATGATTCGTATCTCATTCAATCAAATGGCTATAAATATATTTTCCGGATCTACCGATATGGAAGACGAACACTTGACGCAATAAATTCAGAGATTCAATACGTATCATACTTAGATAGCAAATCTTCGTTAGTCGCTGGATTGATTTCAAATAAGCACGGCGAGGTTTTAATAGCGTTTGATTGTCCTGAAGGCAAAAGGTACGGATTCCTAATGCAATGCGCTGCAAATACAGAAGTTGAGAGCCATTGTATTTTAACAGGAGCCTCACATGCATATGGGCAGTCCATTGCAAAAATACACAAGCATTCCGCTGGTTTTAATCCCCAACATTCTGTCAACGAAATTGATGTTAATCGTCTGATATGGAAACCGATTTCGTTAATTGAGAAATATTTTCCGGACGTAGACATATCTCACATCTATGCAGTTGCGAAAAATGTAAGTGAAAAGCTATCCAACCTTGATCTACAGAAGCTAACCAAGTCTTATATTCATGGCGACGTTACTGGTGGAAACGCTTGCTTATCCAACAACAACGAGTACATATTTTTTGATTTTGATTGTTTTGGCTATGGATGGCTGGCTTATGATTTGTCAATTTTTTATTGGTCAGTCCTTCTCTGCCAAAAAGATGAACAGCTTTGGCGGGATTTTATTGACGGGTATAGATCAATAAACGAATTATGCATATTGGATTTATCTGCGATACCGTTATTAGTTATGGCGCGCCATTTTTGGATAATTGGCTACAGCATTGAGCAAATGTCCATCAAAGGGAAGTTGAGTTACAAAATAAACCGCTTGGAGCAAGATATACAATTTCTTAAAATGCTAGAAGATAAGCAGAATTGGTAATTCATATACCTGAAAAAGCCGCTACCATTTTGCACTCTCGACCAGCCTCATGCCCTACTCATTCTCATCGCATTACATTCACTCGTTTGCACGCTCCCGAGTGGGAACTCAAGTGGGCAACAAGTTGCCCATCCTACTGCATACCTCGACCAACCAACCTCCTAACTCTTGAGGTATTACACTGGATCTCCGTTTCACACGACTCTAGACCCGGCGAATAATATAATAGGCTAGTGATGAGCTTACGCGTCCCTACTTTCCGCCTGTGCGCCCAGAAGCGTTACGCGGCAAAGCCAAAGCCAATAAACCCTGCGTTAGTTGCCGTACAGAAAAAACAGCACCCTCGTGTAATATTATTTGGTCATGCACCTACATATTTCATTATTGTCTTGCGGGTATAAAAAACACCGATTCGCAAGAAACCGTTCAGCGAAGCAAGCATGTAGGCAACCAAATTTACGGGTTATTTTATGACGCTAAAAGCTATTCGTAAGCATAAATTCCTAACCGCTATTGGCGTTATTCTTTTAATGTTATTTTTAGCCGCGTTTTTGGCTATTGTGTTTGCAGAGCCCATTATTAAATCACTGACAAACGATAAAGGCAGCGAAAAACTCGAACGTCAATTAGCTATTGACGGTGATTTAGATATTCGTTGGCGTTGGGGTTATACGCAGGTGCATGTTGAAAAAATTCGCTTAAGCAATGCTTCCGGATATCCAGAAGAGAATATGCTGACGATCGATGCATTGGATTTCACATTTAAACCTCTGAAGCTTTTTGTGGGCAAGTTAGAGTTTGGTGATATTACAATTAATAAACCTCATCTTATTCTTGATAGAAAGTCGGCTACAGAAGCCAATTGGATTTTTCCTGTTTTCTCAAAAGAAAATGTTGCAACTGAAACAGCGCTTGCTGATAGCCGCCATGACTTCCCCATTATCCAGAAGTTAGTATTAAAAGAGGGCCATGTTATATATCGCGATGCACTTAAGGGAATGAATCTTGATTTGAATTTGGATTCAGTCCACGGAGAAGGCGAAGATAAAAATGCACAAACATCCGCACACGAATTTAAAGTGGCGGGCACGGGCACTATGCAAAAGCAAAAATTTAAAATAGAGGCCTCTGGAGGCTCCCTTGATACGTTGCGTGATTCAACCAAGCCATTTCCACTCGCATTAAAGCTAGCTATGGGGCCAACGCAAGTTCGCGTTGAGGGCACATTTAAAGATCCGATTAAATTAACGGGAATTGATGCATCGTTGAATATTACTGGCCATAGCATGTCTGACATTTTTTATCTGACTGCAATCCCGTTACCGCCAACACCGCCTTATACGCTGAAAGGCCAATTAACAAAAACCAATGGCGTGTGGGGATATGAAAAATTCCAAGGCAAAGTGGGCGGAAGCGATCTGTCAGGAAATCTATCCTATGACACCAGTCACGAGCGGGGATTTTTAAAGGCAGAATTGGTTTCTAAAGTTATGGATAGCCGCGACCTCGGTGGGTTTATAGGCCTTAGCCCTGCTGGCGAAAATGCGGCGCCCGAACAGAAACAAGCCGCTGCTGAGAAGAAAAACAGTCCAAAGCTAATTCCCGATGTACCTTTAAAACTCGAGCGCTTGCGCGCAACTGATTTGGATGTCTCATTAAAAGCAGAAAAGATCGATGCGCCGACGTTGCCGTTTAAAGGTATGAACGTACGTTTTGATTTGCGCGATGGGTTGCTAAAACTTAATTTAATAAATGTTGTATTGGCAGATGGAACCATAGACGGAATGGTGGAAATAAATGCGAACAAAGATATTCCGCCGATGAAAATGAATCTTAATTTTCGCAAATTAAGTCTTGGGCAATTTTTTACCAATACACGTTTTGCAGAAACAACGGCAGGTTTTTTTGGCGGGAGGGCAAATCTTAGTGGCTCAGGAGCATCTCTAGCTGATGTGCTTGCAACTAGCAACGGTGAATTAACCCTTATTATGTCGGGTGGAAAAATTAGCCTTCTGCTGGTGGAGGCATCTGATCTGGATATAGCGCAGTTATTGCCCCGGTTATTGGGTAAAGATAAATCTACTGGGATTCGCTGTGGAGTTTTAGATTTTGATGTTAAAGATGGTTTTCTCAAATCAAAAACCGTCGTGCTTGATACCAACGACTCTCTGCTGATGGGCGATGTTGGTGTGGATATGAAGCGAGAAGTAATCAATGTGAAGCTCGATGCAAAACCTAAAGATTCCAGTATATTTTCAGCACAAATACCTATAACCGTGTCTGGACAACTTAAAACGCCTTCCATCGGCCTAGACAAAGATAAAGCTGGCAAAAAAGGCGCCGCTGCGGTGCTACTGGGGAGCCTATTAACACCGCTCGCAGCAATTATTCCTTTTATTGAAAAAGGCGATGCTAAAAACGCAGATTGCAGAGCGTTAATTGGTCAAGCGGGGAAATAATTCCCAAGTAAGCGAATTAGCTATAAATAATCAAATTCAATTAATTGGTAGCCGATTGCGCCGCACTTATATGTTTTGTTTCGATACATAACCAAGGAAATTGGGCTTATTGATTAACGCCTTGTGTGCGACTAGCCAAGCGCGTTGTTTTATATATTTAGGCCCATATAAATTGCTATAACACGTGCTGCCATTGCCCTGCCAGCCATTGATATCCGCTCCATCGGCAAGCATTTGCTCAGCCAAAGCGAAATTCTCAAGCGTTACGTTTTCACATAATTCTCTGTCGCGCGCGAATGTCATGGGCTTTGGTGCTTTTTTCAATTGCTCATCAAACTTGAGTACCCATTCATCACTCGTCCAATCGGCCGTGCTGCAATGATTGCCGAGGTTCCGGCACACGAAGGCGTCAACGGGATTACGATTGTGATACTCATATAAATCGTCTGTTGATAACAAATAATCCCGCTCTTTACCCTGGCCACGTACGTGAACAACTCCTGCGTACCCCGGACTCCACCGATTCGGGTCTCTTCTGGGTTTTGCCGCCGGTTGCTGTTTATGCTCGGCAATGGCTTTAAAAGCAGTTTGCCATTGCGCTGCAGGTACTTCCCTGAAAGTACCTCCTACCGGGGTATTCCACATATTTATATAGGCATAGCGTTCGCCCCAGCGTGCAAGAGCTAAAGTACTTCTATATAGGCGAATAATAATAAATTGATCTGGCGGTGTAAGCGTAAAGCCAGTAATCAGTGCCTGCGTGGGCTGAACCGACTGCTCTACAATTCTGCGCAATTCTTTAATATTAACTTCCTGCTGATGCGCCAATAATTCTGAGTTTGGTGGAATAGCAAATTCCTGGGCCTGCACGAAATTACAAATAAGCGCGGTAAATAAACAGGCAACTAGTTTTTTCAAAATCTACTCCAGCAGATAGGGTGATAAACAAAATTCGAGAGGAAGAAATTCTAATACTACAGAGCCGCTCAGCCTGTGCACCAAGCTCACTAAACGGAAGGAGGCGTAAAAAATCTCCGCGTATTCACGACCAGTAATTTTCTCTTTCAAGTCGAAGCGTTCGATTAGGCCGCGACTCATCAATTAGTCTGCCATACCTGACTGCATCGTTTTCGTTATCGCGCAGTTAAATTCAGCCAAGTTGGTTATTTTTTATTCACTCGTCCTCAAATCTTAAATCGCGCTCTTTCCCTATTGGATTTTCCTTGTAGAATCCGCGCCTTTGCCGATCTATTTGTTAAGGACGCTGTATGCCAGCACGTTTGAACACCCTCGCCGCCCGGTTGCGTAACACCCTGCATTATTCATTTTTCGCACTTACCCTTTTGGGCATGAGCGGCTGCGGAAAGGGCGGTGGTTCATCATCGCCGAGCCCCACACCGCAGGTTCCCAGTAGCAGTAGCTCATCCAGTTCATCGAGCAGTTCATCGTCAGGCACTATCAACAAACCCGAGCCTCAATTAGCCTTTTCGGCACCGTCCAGTCATCCCGCTAGCCTCACCCCAAACGCTACGACGGCTATAGTATTTTTCACCCAGGTCGGCCAAAACCTGCAGCAGTTGCCGATGCCGCTGGAGCTGGAAGAGGTGGATGCGGATAACCAACATATCGCAACGCTTGGCAGCCTCGCCGATGATGGCGATGAAGGTGATGAGCGCCGCGGCGATGGCTTGTACAGCCTGAGTACGCACCTTGATACCACCACTGCCGGTAAACGCTTCTTTCGTATCCGCACCCTTTTTAATGGTAAAGAAGTGCAATCCAGCACGCTGCCGGTATGGATCAGTGATGTAGCCACGAGCACCCGTGCGCCGGACCCATTGGTGACCGTGGTAGACACACAAAGCCAGCAAAAGGTATTCGCCAATGAACTCGTTATTCAGCTAGGCAAAGACGTTAACCCCACGCAGGCGGCACTCGATAAGCTGGTTGCAACTGTAGGGGGTAAAATTTTAGGGTGTATTCCAAGCCTCGGCCGCTGTTTAGTCGAAGTAGCACCGAACACGCTGGTGGGACTTAATCAACACCTGGCTACATTGCGGCAGCAGCCGGGTATCACCGATGCCTCTTTAAGTGCACAAACGGCCCCGCCACTAGACTTCGCCCCGAACGCTGACCTGCCGTGCACCACTGGCACTAATTGCCAGTGGTATTTACAGCGCGTACGCGCCGAGCAGGCCTGGAAAATTGCCGGCGGTGGCGACAAAGCACGCGGCGTTGCCGTTATCGACTTCGGCGTAAATTGCGCGCTCAGTGTATTAGGTTGCGCTAGCAGTCAAGCGGACACGATTGACCACGGCACAGGTGTAGCCGCGTTTATCGGCGGCAAACCCGACATTAATACAGGCACATCCGGCATTGCCTGGAACACCAGTCTCTACCCCTACAACCTGCTAAAAGGCGATGGCAGCCAGTATCAAATCAGCGAATTAATCGCGCAGAGCCTCAGCCAACCTGAAGTGCGTGTAATTAATATCAGCGCGATTACCGTTATTGATAGCAATAATCTGTTCCGTGATTCCCTCTGCCAAGCAACCGCACAGGGCCGCTTGGCCGTCGTCGCCTCAGGTAACCCGCAGGCGAAAAACGGCGTTTGTGAGACGGTGAATATTTACCCGGCAAGGTTTATACAAGAAAGCACCTGCCCCAATGGCGCCAACCTCAAAAACAGTCTGCTGGTCGTAGGTGCTACTGACCAAGAAAACAGACTGGCCCAATGGCAAACCGGCGGTATCACCCAGTGCAGTAATTCCCTGTACAGCAATATCTATGCACCCGGTAAAGATATTCTCGGCCTGAGCGCCAATAACACCTGGAGCTTAAAAACCGGGACAAGCTATGCCACGCCTTTAGTGGCGGGCGCCGCCGCCTTAGTGTGGGCCGCGCATCCGCAACTGACCGCAGCTCAAGTGCGCGAGCGCATTTTGCAGAATGCCAACCGCTTAAGCCTCACCAGCACTGATGAGCACCAGCAAACCACCGATGCTCGCCTGGACGGTAAACCGCTGCTGGACGTGTATCAGGCGGTCAGCGGTAAACCCTTACCGGCAACGCTGGTTACTACACCTGCGCCTATCGTGTGGAGCGCCATCAATGCCGCCCCTGGTGCGGAGGGCACTACAGCGCCGAATGAAATTAAAAACACCAACGCCCCCAGCCCAATCTCCATTGAAGGCGGGCTTTATTCAATTAATGATGGGCCGTTTACCGATGTTGCAGGCAATGTGGAACCAGGACAAACGGTGCAATTAAAGGCTAAAGCGGCGGATGTTCCTGGGCAACAAACTCTGGTTAAGGTGAAAATTGGCGATCAAACACAGGTGCTGGCCGTGACGGCCTCGCAGGTGAGTAGCTCGTCTAACTCGTCCAGTTCTAGCAGCGCTGCAAGCTCTAGTTCCTCTAGCTCTAACAGTTCTTCTAGTTCAAGTAGCAGTTCATCAAGCAGTTCGTCTAGCTCTAGCAGTTCATCCAGTTCAACTAACAGTTCATCTTCATCGAGTAGCTCATCTTCCAGTTCTAACAGTTCGTCTAGCTCAACTAGCTCCTCTAGTTCTAGCTCGTCCAGCTCAAGTTCCACTAGTTCGTCCAGTTCTTCGGGTCAATCCAGTTCCAGCTCTTCAAGCTCTAGTTCAAGCTCTTCAAGCTCTAGTTCAAGCGGTTCCTCTAGCTCTAGTTCGAGCAGCTCGTCTTCTAGTTCCAGCTCCTCTGGGAAAACCAGTTCAAGTTCGTCAAGTTCAACATCCTCAAGCTCCAGTAGCAGTTCATCAAGCTCTAGCAGCAGCTCTAGCTCCTCTAGTTCAAGCGGCTCGTCTTCTAGCTCGAGCTCTTCAGGTAAATCCAGTTCCAGCTCTAGTTCCACTAGTAGCTCTTCAAGCTCTAGCAGTAGCTCATCGTCATCGAGCTCCAGTTCGTCAAGCTCAAGCAGTAGTTCCTCATCGTCTAGTAGCTCCTCTTCCAGTTCGAGCAGTTCAAGTAGTTCATCCTCTAGCTCGAGTTCGTCGGGTAAATCCAGCTCCAGCTCATCAAGTTCTAGCTCCGGTAGTAGTTCATCATCTTCAAGTTCAAGCACATCCAGTTCGAGCAGTTCTTCTTCAAGCTCCAGCTCGTCGTCTAGCTCAAGCAGTTCATCCTCAAGCTCCAGCTCGTCGTCTAGCTCAAGTAGCTCATCTTCAAGCTCCAGTTCTTCGTCCAGCTCAAGTAGCTCATCTTCAAGCTCAAGCTCTTCGTCTAGTTCCAGTAGTAGCTCCTCGGGTATGAATGCTGTACCTATTTTGCTCCAGATAAGCCTGGTCGATAACAATGGCGGCTCTGTAGTCGCAGGCGATACCCTTACGGGCTCATATTTCTATTTAGATGCTGAAAACGATATTGAAGGAGCCAGCCAATACCGCTGGATTCTTAACGACACTGCAATCAGCGGGGCAACAGCGCTTACCTACGTCGTAAAGGATTCGGATATCGGCAAAAAAATTATGTTTGAAGTGACGCCCAAAGCCTTAACAGGCAATCTAGTAGGTGTTGCGACTCGGTCAGCTGAAGCGGTGGTGAGCGGCGGCAGCCCGGTATTCATCTCTGCCACAGCTGCGAATATTCCTGAGAATAAAACCGGTGTTGTCTATACAGCTGTAGCTACGGACCCAGATAACGACGTGTTGAGTTATTCGATCAGCGCAGGCGAAGACCAGAACCTATTTACCATTGATAGCTCCACGGGTGCGGTTTACGTTAGAAACCCGCCAAATTTTGAAGCCCCAGCAGATGCCGACGCTAATAATATTTACCGCTTTACAGTTGTTGTAAGCGATGGCAAAGGCGGAGCGGCAACACGCGATGTAGAAATTTCCGTAACTGATGTAGCAATTCTTCAGCCGCAAATAACCTTTCCTACCGCTGGCGCAGATTTGCTGGAAGCAAAAACGCAAATTACCGTATCGGGTAATTTAATCGATACTGAAGACGGCATCGTCAGTGCGCGGGACATTAGTTCGATGACGGTAAATGGTACTGCGGTTGCCATCGACGCTATGGTGCCATCGCGATGGTCTGCAGTAATTCCCATTGCCAAAGGTTACAGCACTATTCGCGCAGAGGTTAAGGCTGCAAATGGTGTGATCAGCGCGGTACAACAATCAGTAGCAAATAACCAACTGTTAACGAATCCATCGGCGCTAGCGCTAGACGGTAATTTTGCCTATGTAATTGATGGCGAAAAGGTGCTTGCCGCGAATATTATTGATGGTTCAAGAACACTTATATCCGGTAATTACGCGTCGGGACGAGGCACAGGGCCCAACCTTGCTAATCCGTTTGCCCTTGCATTGGATCCTATTAATAAACGCTTATTTGTATCAAGCCAGTCCTCATCCAGCAGCGTGTTAGCCATTGATATAGCCACTGGAAACCGCACGGTAATAGTTCCATATGGCAATGGCGTTCCCGACGGGTTGATATTTGATGCGGCAAATAACCGATTATTCGCTGTTTATAGTAAATCGGTCGCACAAATAAATGTCAGCACAGGCGTCGTGACTCCTATTTCAAATGACACCATAGGCACAGGCACAAAATTCTCTCAATTAAATGGCCACGATGGCGTTATTTATGATGCCGATAACAACCGGTTAATTGTACTTGAATCAAATCGTGGCAAATTCATAAGCGTTGATATCACGACCGGCAATAGAGTCGACCTCAACCCGGCTAATTTAACCAGCGGCAAAAAAGTTTTCGCTTTTGATAAAGCCAATAATCGAATATTGATGGTGGCACCCACTACCTCTACATTTAATTCTGCGTATAGCCTCTATGCAGTTAACGCCACTACCGGTGTGCATTCGATAATTTCTGATTTTGCTGCAGGATCTGGCCCAGTGATAGCCGATCCATTATCACTAGCATTTGATAGCAGCAACAATCGTGTATTAGTTACCAAACAAAGCACATCGGCGATTTATGCAATTAATTTAGCCACTAATGCGCGCAGCGTTGTAGCTGGCAATAACGTCTACGAAGGCCCGGTACTATATGGCCGTTATTTAGATGTAGATACACCGCGCAATCGAGTTATTGGTGTGGAAAGTTTGGACTCGCTGTCAGCATTATTTTCAATCGATTTATCATCGGGTAAAAGAACGCTGATCTCAAATGCCACTATTGGCGCAGGCCTAAAGTTTGGTGGTATTCAAGCGATGCAAGTGGATATTTATCGTAATGGTGCGTTCGTACTGGATAAAAGCTCGCTGAGTGCATGCTCATTAGTGTACGTGGATTTAGCCAGCGGCGACCGCACTCTGATCTCTGGAGAGGTACGTGGTACGGGGCCGGCTTTTAATAATTGTGATCATTTACTGACATTAGATACAGCAAATAGACGCGCTTTTATCGGTAACCTTAGGGCATTAATTCAAGTTGATTTGTCTACAGGGGATCGCGTGGTTATCAGTGACCAGGATACGAATGTTGGCAGCGGCGCAAGCTTAAGCAGCGTGCGAGCACTGTCGTACGATAGCGTAAATAATCAAGTTTTAGCCACAGGTGGTAGTGGCGCAATTATTAAAATTAATCCTACCAACGGAGCAAGAACTATTATTTCTGACGGCAATACAGGTACCGGCCCAGCACTAAATACTAATCCGTCGGTTGCCATTACTAATAAAAACGCCACAAAGGCATTTATAGTTGATCAGCTCTCCGGGCTTATACAAGTGGATATGCTAAACGGCAACAGAACTCTATTACCAAACTCATTTTTAAGCGGCGCTAGAATGTCCGTCGACAATTTGTCATGTGACTTCGCCAATCAAAGATGTTTTTCTGGCGATATCGTTATCGATTTAATTAGTGGTGAAATAGCGGCATTTCAGTTGAGATAATTTTAGACAGCCGCATTTCATGCACCACAAATTAAACGCGCAGATCAAAAAGAGAATATTTTGATCTGCGCGTTTAATGTATACAACGCAACTATGTTCAAAATAACTATTTTGGCTATTTGTTTGACTGTGCATGTGCCTTAAGAGGCGCAACTAAATCGCACAGCACGAACGAGGAACTCCCTTCCCCTCGGTTAGCTCCTATCCTCGATTTAAAATAGCTAAGTAGTAAATAAATCGGCTAAACGAAAATCACTTCACACCCAAACTCTCGTTTGATAAAAGCTATTGAAAATAAAATTGATCGAGCGGTCACCTGAAAACCAGATGTAAGAGCCGCACCTAGGAGCAGCCCGAATAACTCGTACTCATCCGAATGGATAAACAAGCTGGCTTGATTACTGCTTTTAGGCCAACATTAGCGTCCCACAACAGGTTAAACGCTCGCAAAGTCCTGGTTTTCTAAGCTTAGCCGTGACGAGCTTTGCGGATTAGGTAATTATCCTGTGAGCTAGGCAAAGATTTTCTATAGTGTTAAAGCCCACAAGCTGCGACCAGGCGACAGTTTGAGTCACTTTTTGCCCGTGCTGGGCGAGCCTGCTGCTACCCCACCTAAATGGCGTTGAGTTTATCCACCATGCGATTTTTAATTCACTTCTTAATTGCCTGCTGCGGGGTCATCCTCCTGATAGGCTGCGATGTAAGCAAAGGCGCGGGAACTTCTGCAACTCAAGGCTCGCAAGAGCCTGACCCAGTATTTGTGGACTCGGCAGTGGCCTATATAGAAAGGCCCTTGCCAAAAAATAAATTGGTTACCAAACCTGATGCCGTTTTAAGCCCAGCGGAATTTAACGCTGGTGCACACCTGATTCTCAAAGCCCGCGCCCAGGCGTCAGCGCCGCAAATTAACGTCAGCGACACAATATTCCCGCCTGTGAAGGGTGCTGCGGGCGTGCTGGTGCCGCAGCTCTATGATGTTAAAGACCCCAGCCCCTCGCGAGATGGTAAAAAACTCCTTTTTGCCCTGCGGGCACCCCAGCTGGCCAATACGCCTGAGGAATTGCAACCTACTTGGGATATTTGGGAGTACGACCGCGCCACCGATAAAGCCCGTCGCATCTTATCTGGCGAAGATGACGACCAAGGCCAAGATGTACAACCTGCGTATTTACCCGACGGACGCATTGTATTTAGCTCGAACCGCCAAACTCTCACGCGCAAGCAGATTCTCGACCGTAACGGCGCCGCCTACCGCGCCTCGGCGGAAGGCACTAACGAATACAGCTTCAACCTGCATGTAGTCGACGCGGATGGTTCGAATCTGCAGCAACTGACGTTTAACCCGGCGATGGATTTGAATCCTCGTGTGCTAAACGGCGGAGAGATTGTATTTATGCGCCGGGATCGCTTAGGCGGCAACGACAGTATTAGCTTCTACACAATCAAACCGGACGGCACTGAGCTGAGTTTTTATTACGGCTACCACAGCAAAAATATCGGCAGCCAAGACAAGCCTGCTACCTATTTCAACCCTCAGGTACAGGACGACGGAAAGATTCTCGCGTCTCTCAGGCCGCGTAGTAACACCCAATATGGAGGCGATCTAATTACTCTGGATACCGAAAACTATTATGAGCGCGATCAAGGGCTCAATGCCGCCTCCGGCAGCGCGCAGGTTTCTATCACACAAGGCGCCGCCTATAGCGAACCCTTAGGCACCGCCGAAGAACCTGTTGCGCCTTCTCCTGCCGGATATTTTCAAGCGGCTTATCCGCTTAACGACAAAGAGCAACGTTACTTAGTGAGCTGGAGTGCGTGCCGCGTGCTGGACCCGATTACAAAAGCGCGGATTCCCTGCAAGAATCAACCGGTGGAGCTGGTCGAAGCAGAGCCTTTATATTCCCTGTGGATGTACAACGGCGCGACCCAAACACAATTGCCTGTAAGCATTCCACCCGCCGATTCCATCATGAATTTGTTCAACCCAGTCATCTTGGCTGAAAAACCGCTGTTGCCTTTAGCTGCGGGCAACACCAGCACGGTGCTCAGTAAAGAGAATGCAGGCATTCTGCATATCCACCAAGTTAATGATTTAGGGCTTACGGCTTATCAGGGCGCTAAGTATCTGCGGGTATTAGGCCATGTGCCGCTACCCAAAAACGACGACTTGGAATTAATTGATGGTGCCTTTGGCGTGGGCGGGCGCGCAGCCGGTATGTTCGATATTCTCGCTTACGCACCGCTGGAAACCGATGGCTCGGTTAAGTTGAAATTGCCTGCTCAGGTACCTTTTACCCTTGAATTAGTTGACGCTAATGGCCGCCGCATCGGCCCGCGCCATCAAAATTGGCTGAGCCTGGGCAACGGAGAGATCCGTGACTGTAAAGGCTGCCATGTGGCTAATAACGCCAACTCACCCCATGGCCGCTTAGCGGCAGAGCCCCTACCCTCCACGCCTAGCATTGCCTCAAGTCTGCCGGAGCGTATTCCTACGTTGGGAGTAGGCGCGCTGAGTTATCTTAATATCGACAAAGCTATTAATGCTCTACCGGCAAATTGCCCTCCTCCTGAAACGCCAATAACCTGGCTGCAACCGGCGAACAAAATCGCCTGCCTTACGCAATGGGCACCGAGCTGCGCAAGCACAATTAATTATTTAGAGCACATTCAGCCTCTCTGGTTGGCCGACCGCCGCACCTGCGATGCGCAGCACGCGATAACCCGCGACCTAACCTGCACCAACTGTCACGACCGCACGGCCCCTGCGCGCATGCAAGCCGCTGGCGCGGATGCTCAAATCCTGGCGGATTTTGCCGCTCTCAATGTGCAATTAGATTTGCGGGCCAATAAAAAAGCCGATAACGATCGCTATGTAATCTCCTATACGCAGATGTTTACTTCGGTAAATGAAGAGGAATACGTGCAGCAGGATGACGGCAGTTTTATATCCCAGGAAAAGCTCTACCCCACGCCGGTTACGATTACTCAAGAGGACGGCACGCAGGTAACGGAAATTCAAATGCTGCCGCGGGCCATAGCTGCGCGCCTGGATACGTCCGGCGCGCGCTCCACCCGTGCAACGCGTTTCTTAGCCCGTTTTAATAATGCCGCCGACGCCAATCACTATCAGGGGCTCAGCGTTGATGAACAGTTCCTCATTGGCGAGTGGCTGGATCTAGGTGCGCAGTACTACAATGAACCCTCCAAGGCCCGCGAAGAAAATTAATCAGTTCACTATGCGCTTACTCTCCGCCCTCTGGGCCATTAGCCTTTTCTGCTGCTCGTATTGTGTCGAGGCGGCTTCGCCCCAATGGCATGATACCGACGGGGAATTTCTGACCTTTAAAGGCCAGGTTTTAGAACTCCACACCGCGCCCGGTAGCGGCTACCCGTTATTTCACGCAGTTGAAAATGGTGAGGTGTTACGTATATTTAAACGGCGCGGCGATTGGTACAAGGTGGAAACTGCCAGTGGTTTACAAGGCTGGGTACACCGTGTCCACTTGAACAACATGACCGACACCCAAGACCAACTCGTCGATTTCCCTAACCCCAACTGGAAAGAAGCACAAAACACTGCTCAATTGGGCCTGTTAGTTGGGCGCACCTCTGGGGCGATTAGCTATACCACGTATATTAATTATCGTTTCACCAATCATTTATCGACGGAAGTTAAATACACGCAGGCATTTGGCGATTTTTCTACCACTAAAATCGCGAGCCTTCACCTGTTACACCATCCGTTCCCGCAGTGGCGTTTATCACCGTACTTCAGCCTGGGCAGCGGCAGCGTAAAAGTCTCCCCCAACGCAGTGGTTGCGGAGCCGGAAGATCGGCAGGATTCGTTTGTCGCCGTGGGTGGTGGCATCATGTACCACTTGAATACGCGCATTGACCTGCGCGCCGAATACAGTAAAAGCACGATATTGACCACACGAGAATCCAACGAGGACATCGAAGAATGGAAAGCTGGCTTCAGCCTGTTATTTTAACGGCCGCCCTGTTCACACTTACGGCGCTCACGCCCGGCGCCATGGCTGCGGAGTCGAAGAGCAACGACCAGGTGATCGACGACATCGTAAAACCTGATATTCAACGCCGCACTATTGATGATGCCAAAATTGACACTGAAGATTTTGAACTGGGTTTTTATGCAGGGGTGATGAGCGTTGAGGATTTCGGCAGCAATGATGTCTATGGCCTGCGCTTGGCCTACCACATCACCGAATCCATGTTTATCGAAGGCGCATACGGCATCACACAAACGCAAAAAACCACTGCCGAAACCCTCGACCGGTTAGAACTCCTCACCGATGACCAACGGGAGTTAAGTTATTATTCACTGAACTTCGGCTACAACCTATTGCCAGGAGAACACTATTTAGGCCGGTGGGCATTCAACACCAATTTCTATATAGTCGCGGGCGCTGGAAGCACCCTGTTTGCCGATGAAGAGTACTTCACTTACAACTTCGGTGGAGGACTGCGATTTTTTGCCACGGACTGGTTGGCGCTGCATGTCGATGTTCGCAATTACATCTTTACTCATAACTTGTTTGGGGAGGATAAAAAAGTGCAAAACCTCGAAACAACCCTAGGCGCCACCTTGTTTTTTTAACTATTTACGCTTTGCTTATTAAATGTCCCTGGAGGAATTAAATGAAAAACCTGTTTTTGACTCTTGCCGCTGCTTTTCTTGCTGCAAGTGTAAACGCCGCTGATGTAGCCAAAGGTCCAGCCCCCGATTTCACATTGAAATCCACCGCGGGCCAAAACGTTAAACTCTCTGACCTCAAAGGCAAGGTGGTTTTAATTAATATGTGGGCTTCCTGGTGCGGCCCTTGCCGTCAAGAAATGCCTATCCTCGATAAACTTGCCAAAGACAACAAAGATGGCCTTGTAGTATTGGGCGTAAACCAGGATGAAGAAGCCTCAGAACGCGACGCTTTCTTGAAAGATAACGCGGTATCCTTCCCAATTCTTGACGATAGCAAACACGTTGTAGCGGGCTTGCTGAAAAGCAAAACTCAACCTTCCAGCTATTTTGTAGACCGTGCTGGCAACTTAGTACACGTACATGAAGGCTTTAAAGCTGGTGATGACGCTGTCTATGCAGCCACTGTTAAAGAGTTGTTAGCTAAATAATATGCGTACGCCCGCCGCGCTCATCCTAAGCCTAAGCCTGTGTGGTTGCAGCCACTTACAGCCGCAACCCTGGGTTAAAGCTTATGAGCGCGGCCATTTGGCCGACCCTGTAATGCAGTTAGAACGCAGCGCAGTGGCGGGCAAATATATAAGCCATGTGTACGAGGCTCGCGAAGCAGCCCGTGGCGCCGATGGCAGCGCTGGAGGTGGCTGTGGCTGTAACTAGGGAGATGTTGAACGACCTAGGCAGCGATCCCCTAGTTAGGCAAATTTTCCGGAAAACAACACGCGCATTTAAGAAAACGCGCGGCTTTACGTCTGTACCTGAATATTTTTTTAACATCGAGCGCGCGGGTAAACTCGCTGTTTACAGAATAGCTAAATACCTTATCGCAACTGTGTTCTGCACCAGCCTTGCTACCATTGTTAACGCTGCGATCCTTCCAGAAGAAAGCGCTGATTTGTTGTTTCACGCCTATGACGGCGGTGGAGTTACCGTTACCGGCCCTTCTGTACTTGTTCGCAAAAATTTCAAAGACACCGCGTCAGTTCACGCTAACTACTACACCGATATGGTTTCCAGCGCGTCTATTGATGTGTTAACCGCTGGCAGTAAATATTCAGAACAACGCACGGAATATTCCACTGGCGTTGATTATTTAAACGATACAACTATTTATAGTTTGGGCTACACCAACTCCTCAGAAAACGACTACGTCGCTAATACCGTTAATTTTGGTGTAGCACAGGAATTTTTTGGCGATCTCACCACTGTAACTATGGGTTATAGCGTTGGCGATGATACCGTGAAGTTAAACGGCGATGAATCGGATCCTATTCAATTCGAAGCCAATCAAAAACATCACCGTTTCAGCCTTGGGCTCAGCCAAGTAATCACTAAAAATTGGCTGGCCGTTGCAAATATCGAATCGGTCATTGACGACGGCTATCTAAACAATCCCTATCGCTCCGTACGATACTTGGATGACGGCAAAGTCAGTTACCAAACCGAGCGTTATCCGCAAACGCGCAATAGCGACGCTATAGCCTTGCGCAGTATTTATTACTTACCCTACCGCGCCTCGGTAAAAGGGGAAGTTAAATTCTTTCAAGACAGCTGGGGCGTAGATGCCACCACTTATGAACTAAAATACGTGCACCCATGGACGCGCAGTTGGATTTTTGAAGCCAAAGTGCGCAGTTATTCGCAAAGCCAAGCGGATTTTTATGCCGACATTTACCCCTACAAAAACTTCCAGACATTTTTAGCGCGCGATAAAGAACTCAGCCAATTCAGCTCCACCAATTTTGGCCTCGGCGTCACCTACAAACTGCCAAAACCACCGCTGGCATTTTTAAATAATTGCACTCTTAACTTCTATTGGGATGGATTCCAATTTAATTACGATAATTTCCGCAACGCGCTATTAAGCAAGACGCCAGAAGAAGGCAAAGACGCCCCGTACAAACCCGGTGAGGAGCCGCTCTATCATTTTAATGCCAACGTAATCCGTTTATACTTCAGCGCCGGATACTAACTGGGCAACTATGTGCTCATGCATAATTTATTCACCTACGGCTCACTAATGTTCCCCGCCGTTTGGCAACAACTCGTTCCCACGCCCGGTTTCTCCTCCTGCGCTTTTTTGCCAGGATTTAGCCGCCGTTTAATTTTTTTAGATACGTACCCACTGTTAATTGCTGATACTGCGAGCACCGGAATATTAGGTAAAATCTATTACGACTTAACCGAGACCGATATCGCGCGGCTCGATTGGTTTGAGGGAGAAATTTATCAACGCATTACTATTGAAGCGCTTAGCGAACAAGGAAAAACAAGCTGTCAAACCTATATTCCTAAACCAGAATTTAATATGTTGGCGATGCAAGATTCTTGGCGAGGCGACATTTTTAGGCAGACACAGTTGCCTATTTTTTTAGCGCGCTACTGCACGAAAAATGTTCCCTTGCACTGCTAGAATAAAACTAATTTTTTATTTATAAAAACTCACAGCCGCACTTCTGCATTTAAATCGTAGATTTACCCAAAAGCATACGGACTTACTGGCCATTGGAGACACCGATGACCTCCAGTGAAATATTGTTTGGAAATACAAGAGTATTAATAACCTAATCAATCAACAATTTCAGCCAGCGTATTATCAAAATAACTGCGTATGCATGCCAACCAACGAATTTAGGTGAACATAGCTCACTGGGAAAACAAATTTAGGTCCGCCGCACATTCATCAATATAAAGCCACCGGCAATAATAATTACATTGAATGCGCTCGCGAAGCTAAGTGTAAAATTAGCAGAATACCGCCAGATACCGCTTACTTGGTGCAGTTATTAAATTCCGTCGATTTGTTTTTGTAGTCAATGCATACATCATCGCTACCGGATGGGCCTTTTAATGGCTTCTCGTCAAAGGTCACTGCAATCACCTTTAGTTTGGTAACGTCTGATCGTTTGTTTTCACATGCTGCCAGAGCTGCGCTTGTACAATCGGCAGCGCTAGGCACCTCTACGAACTCAGAACAGGATGCAATACCATCACACTTTTTAAAGCTGAGGTCCTCCTTTCCAGGGCAAGAAGTACGGGTAGTTTTTATTTCACAGGTACCTGCATACACATGTGTTGCCATTAAAGAAAACAAACTGGTTAAAAAAACAATACGTTTTACCTTGCTCATAAGAGACTCCAGAGTTACATTCGGTTATGCATGTTATAAAAATAAGATATCAACCAATCTCAGACTCATTTTACAATTGTCGAATTGGCTAATTTCAACAAATAGATATCACTTCGTAGCGCGGCGAATTTCACTAAGCCCGGTTTTAATAAACTTTAACAAATCTTCCGGAAACAAAGGTCTAGAAAAATAATATCCCTGAACTTGATCCACGCCCAGCTCCACTAAAACATTGTAATCATCACGTGTTTCAGCGCCCTCAGCCACTAGAGTCAAATTTAATTTTTTTCCCAGCTCAATCGAACTGGTTAAAATTGTTCGCTGTTGTGGCCGTTTGGAGACGTTGTGCACCAACGACCTATCCAATTTTAATTCGGTTGCAGGCACGCGAGATAATTGTTGTGCATTGGCAAAGCCAGTACCATAGTCATCTATGGCTATGTTAAAGCCTTTTAAACGCAACCGCGCAAGCGTACGTATGGCGCTCGCCAATTCATTTAACAGCGCATTTTCAGTAATTTCAAAAGTTATTTCTTCAGGTAATACATCGTATTGCTTGGTAATCGAGACTATCCAATCGGTCAGGCCTTCATCGGATACTGAATATGGCGATAAGTTAAAAGCGAGATGAAAATGCAGACCCATTCTTTGCCATTTTCTTTTTTCATTAAGCGCCATAATAAAAAGCTTTTGCGTAAGTACATTGATCAAACCTAATCGCTCAGCCAAAGGTATAAAAGTAACTGGCGGAATAAACCCCTTTTCCGGATGTTGCCATCGCGCAAGCGCTTCTACGCCACTTAATAACAGCCCTCGAACGGTAAGCTTGGGCTGATAAGCCAAAAAAATTTGGTCATTGCTAATAGCGTGGCTTAACTCAAGGCCAGTAATTGCAGCGGGCGTCGGTGTACTTGCTTGAATATCTTTTTCAATTTGCTGGGTTTGTAAGCACGTCAATAAATGTAAAAAGCTACACTGCAGCATTTCCGCTTGTAGTGGCTTTTTAAACGTGCCGATTACGGTTAGGCCTTCTGCTTCAGCCATAGTGCCTACACTTGAAATCAACACGGGGTCTTTAGCGCTAACAATAATAATATGCGGCGATAATTTACGTTGGGCAATAGAATGAATTAGCTCAACGCCATCCATGATAGGCATTTCTAAATCGATTAAAATTGCGTCAATAGATTGTGTTTTTAAAACCTCTAAAGACTCCACACCATCATTGGCATAGAAAACATTTTCGATTCCTAAATTATTACAATGCATCTGAGCAACTTGTCGCTGCGTTTTGCTATCGTCCGCAATTAGAATATGCAATTCAGCTAAGGATGTTTTCATAATTAGCTCTCTAACACTTTGGCTATGTGTGAAAGCGATAATGTTTCTTTGGCAGCTCCGATACCAATGGCTTCTCTTGGCATTCCAAAAACCACACAAGAAGCTTCGTCTTGAGCAATCGTTCGCGCGCCAGCCTGACGCATATCCAATAAACCCCGTGCGCCGTCATCCCCCATTCCCGTCATAATAATTCCTGTAGCGCTGCGCCCCGCCGCAACTGCAGCTGAACGAAACAAAACATCCACTGAAGGACAATGACGATTAACCGCTGGGCCGCGAAATACTTTTGCAATATATTGCGCTCCAGAGCGTTGAATTTCTAAATGATGACCGCCTGGCGCAATTAGTACCCGCCCAGGAATGAGTCGGTCGCCAGAGACAGCTTCTTTTACTTCCACCTGACATAAACTATTAAGCCGCTGCGCAAATGCAGCGGTAAATAATTCAGGCATATGTTGCACCACTGCAATACCAGGACAAGTGCGCGGTACATTCACCAATATTTGTTCAAGGGCCTGTGTACCGCCAGTAGAAGTCCCAATAACAGTTATACGATCAGTAGTACTCGCAAGAGTTATTAAATCAGCGGCCGCGCTTAACGCCGCGCTAGGCACACTTTGAATTTCAATTTTATGTCGCGCCAAACGCGCTGTTGCGGCCCCGCGCACTGTAGTCCATAACAACTGCTTCGCCGTAAGTAAAAAATCTTTTACGCCTAGTTGCGGCTTGGTTATTACATCAAATGCACCTGCAGACAATGCTTGGAGTGATAATTCTGTGCCTTTTTCCGCCAGCGAAGAACAGATAATAATAGGTGTAGGGCGCTCCGCCATTATTTTACGTAAGAACGTTAAACCATCCATACGAGGCATTTCGATATCGAGCATGATTACGTCAGGCCATTTAACGTGCATCTTTTGCAAAGCCAAAATCGGATCAGCCGCCGCTGCATACACATTAATGTCGGGCGCTTCATTAAGCACCTCACGCATTACTTGACGCATAACCGCGGAGTCATCTACAACCAGTACTTCTATGCCCATACTTTAAAGTCTCTTGGCGTTAATGCTGACAGGGAAGGCATCAGTAATCGGCATGTTGTGGTGTTTAACGACTATAACACCTGAATTTATCGTAAAAGTTAATGTGCGGGATATGTTTCCGCCCACATCAACTCGGCTGGCGTGGAGATTTTCTTGTATTAGCCAACGCTGCGCAAAATCGCTGTTTTTTCTGCCGACACCAAAGTGAGAAATCGTATCGCTTCCGCCATAAACGCCAAATTTAAATTCGCTTAACGGTGCATGTACTAAGAGCGCTTTTTTAATTAGCTCTAGCGCGGTATTAGCATAACGGCCTGCATTAATTTTTTTATCTTTCAACCCACCGGGTAATTTTGGCAAAATAAAATGACACATTCCGCCGATTTTTAATTGCGGATGCCATGCGGTCAGCGATACACAAGAGCCAAGCACGGTATATAAACTATGATACCTAGCTCCCACATACCATTCGCCAGGGTGAATATCTAGCCGAACAAAATTTTGCGGTACGCCCATAGGGTACATCCTTATTAGGCAAGCCTGTAAATTGCAGGCTTAACAGGTAAAAACTTATTGGTCACACCGTGCAGACTTTCAGAATGCCCAATAAATAAAATACCATTTGGCTTTAACGTCTTAGCGACGCGGCTTAATACTTGCTCCTTAGTATCATTTTCAAAATAAATTAAAATATTCCGCAGAAATACCACATCAAACAATCCCATGTCGCGAGCGATGGGGGAATTTAAGTTCAACGTAAAAAATTCGACCCGTTCACGCAGCTCAGCTACCACTCGGATAAACCCCTCTTGTGGCCCATTGCCCTTGCGGCAAAAGCGGCGCAAATAATTTTGCGGGATATTTTTAGCACGCAGTTGCGGATAAATACCTATTTTTGCCTGCTCTATTACCTGACTGTTTACATCCGAACACAATAAGTCCCAGCTCGCAACACAGCGCTCGGCCAATAACATGGCAATACTATAAGGCTCCTCCCCCGTTGATGCAGCTGCACTCCAAACTCTAAACATATCGCGCGATTTTATTTGTGGCAAAATATCGTTAGCCAAATAATCAAAATGCTTCTGCTCGCGAAAAAAATATGTCTCATTCGTAGTGATAAGCTCAAGCGCAAGATTCAATTCATGGCCACCTTTTTTACTCACAATAAAACAGTAATAATCGTGATAGTTATTAAGCTGGTGCGCGCACAGCCGCTTCCAAAGGCGATTCATTAATAGTGCTTTTTTAGACAAAGGTAAAAATATACCTATTTTATCCAAAATGAGCTTTTGAAATGCGATAAACTCTTGATCAGAAGGTAGTATCTGGGCTTTTTCTGGCATCGTATTGTTCATTATCAAGAGCAATGCCCTCCAATCAAATTCGTAAAGCTTAATTTTTTACAATGAATTTCAAGCTTTCTTTTTTAGTTTCCGTGCGGATGGTTCGCGGATGCCAATATTCCAAGCGGCAATTATTTCATCAGTTTACTGCACCGATAAATCTATCTCAGCAGACTATAGGTTCCACTTAGAAGCGTTGAAATCAATACGAGGCAATGCTGCCAAATAATCACATCTTAAATTTAGCAGAAATCGCCAAAAATCCGCATTAATCAAAACGGCTAAAATGTCTGTCCGCTTCATCATCAAGAGCTACCGCCATTTTTTTATTAGTTGATTTTCGCTCTACTGATCTGTTTTTGCCTACGCGTGGCCCATAGGCTGATTCGCCAGAACGTTCATTTGCCAGCTTAAAATAGGACATTGCTTCTTGTAAGCGCATTGCCTGCGCCGTCATTTCCTCAGAGGTAGAACTTAGCTCTTCGGAAGCTGCCGCATTTTGCTGCATGGTTTGGTTAACCTGACCGATAGCCGCATTAATTTGATTTACCCCAGTTGTTTGCTCTGCTGATGCAGCTGCAATTTCCTGAACTAAATCGGCTGTTTTACGAATAGAAGGCACAATGTCTTGAAGCAATATCCCTGCAAGTTCAGCGCGTTTGACGCTATCTGTGGCCAACTGACCTATTTCTTGCGAGGCCACTTGGCTACGCTCCGCAAGTTTTCGCACCTCGGATGCAACCACGGCAAAACCGCGACCATGCTCACCGGCACGGCCTGCTTCTATCGCCGCATTTAATGCAAGCAAATTGGTTTGATAAGCAATGTCATCAATAACACCAATGCGTTCAGCAATCTTTTGCATCGCCATAACAGTTGCCGACACAGCTTCGCCACCACTTACAGCATCGCGTGCAGATTTTTGAGCCATACCATCAGTCACGCTGGCATTTTCATTATTTTGCAAAATTGAAGCGGACATCTGCTCCATCGAGGCTGAAGTTTCTTCAACGCTCGCGGCTTGAATGGAAGCACCTTTAGCTAGAGATTGCGCGGTTGCATTAACCTCTTCAGAAGCAGAGGCGAGCGCATCGGCGGACCCGCGTACGTCACTGATAACCTCCACTAAACGCTCGCTCATATTTTTAATGGCAGCCAACATACTAGAGCTATCACCGGGTTTTACGGCTACCTGTACGTTTAAATCCCCGCTGGCAATTTTTCCAACAATTGCCATCGCATAGGCAGGCTCTCCACCCAGCTGTTTTAATAAACTGCGGCCAATTAAAAATCCAATAATAGCTACAGCAAGCAGAGTAATAGAGGCAATAATAATTGAACTCCACATGGCGGTTTGTTTAGTTTTTTCCGCCTGACTTACACCCTTTTGCCCCATCACAATGTTGTAACTTACATGACTGCTAATGGCTGCTGCGGTATTTTTAGCGATAACAGCCGAGGCATCTAACTGTTTACGACCCTCCTCAATTTTATTGCCGCGAAACAATTCAAAAATGTTCGGCAAGGTTTTCATATAGCTATGATAAAGCTCGCGTTCTTCATGAAACATTTTGGAATCTTTCTCATCCGCTAATGTCGTTTCGTATTCTTTTAAAGCAGATACAGCGTCGTCGTTAAAAGAAGCAATTAACTCTTCTAAATTTGCCCGCCTGTTAGCGTCAGAAGAAAGAGCATAGTTATCTACTTCTACGCGTATCGATAGCATGTAGCGTTGTATATTACCAAGGGCTTTTAGCGCTGGAACCGTGTTAACGGTACTAAAATTAGCGGCCTCGAAAACCTTATTCATTTGAAATTGTGCAATACCGGCTAGCAGTATGATACCCAACAAAGCCGATAATATTAGCGCTAGCATCTTTTGAAATACGGTCATATCTAAACCCTCTTTATTCCGTCTTGATTAAATATATAATTAAAAACCGCCATTAAACAGTCCGCTACTGCATTTGTGCTTCCACCAAATGAGCCAATTCACGAATTGATAAGGCTTTATTAGCGTCAAGTATCACCACAAATTGCGAATCGAATTTGGCAATACCTTGAATAAACTCAGCGCGAATATTAGAACCGAACGAAGGCGCGTCCTCTATATTATCCTCACTTAATTCAATTACCTCACTCACCGCATCGGCCAAAAGGCCAAGTACGTGATTTTGATCGCTGCTTGCGAGCTCAACTACGATAATGCAAGTGCGCTTTTGCACATCAATAGGATTGCGGCCTAAGCGAACAGCTAAATCAATAACCGGCACCACTTCGCCGCGCAAGTTAATAACGCCACGCAAAAAGTTAGGCATTAAAGGCACACTGGTTATGCCGCCATATTCAATAATTTCGCGAGTTTGTGAAAGCTCTAAAGCGTATTGTTCGTTACCAATACGAAATGTTAAAAATTGTTTTTTTACCGCCACCTGCACAACTGCTTTTTTCTGTTTACTTTGCACGCTCATATTTTTTATTCCTGCATTCCGGCAATGGATGAAGTGTTGCGCTCATACTCCTTTAATATTGCAAACTGAATTAATTGCGGCACATCCAAAATAAGTGCTACGGTACCAGCACCTAGCAAACTGGACCCACCAATGCCTTTTAGTGCATGAAATATCGGTCCCATTGGCTTCACTACCGTTTGAGTTTCACCGTATAAATAATCCACAACAATACCGGCCCGTTTTTCACCAAATTGCACTACCACCAATTTTTCGCGTGTGTTTTGCTGTTTTTCTAGCTGAAATAGTTCTTGTAAACGAATGAACGGGACTTGTTCTCCTCGTAAATCGACGCAGTTTTGCTCCTGGCTGCGGCTAAAGGTATTTAAATCAATACATTCTAAAATGGTATTCCTGGGAATAATAAAATCTATATTTCCGGCCGCCACGTGGAAACCGTCAATGATGGCAAGTGTAAGCGGTAAAAATATGCGCATACTGGTGCCGACACCCAGTTCCGTTTCGATTTCGATTGTCCCGCGCAAAGATTCAATATTGCGCTTTACAACGTCCATCCCTACGCCTCGCCCCGACAAATTAGTGATTTTTTCTGCCGTGGATAAGCCGGGATGGAAAATAAGCTGACACAGATCTTGTTGACTAATTTGTGAATCTTCATCCAGCAAGCCGTTATTGATCGCTTTTTTACGAATTCGCTCCAGATCTAAACCGCCTCCATCATCGGAAATTTCAATTACAATATTGCCTGCCCCATGGCTTGCTTTTAATGTAATAGTGCCAGCATCTGATTTATTACGTGCACGCCGCACACCGATTGATTCGATTCCATGATCAATAGCGTTGCGGACGATATGCATAAGCGGGTCATTAAGCTTTTCTACCATAGCCCTATCTAATTCAGTTTCCGCACCTTGAATTTCTAGCTCAATTTCCTTTCCAAGCTCTTTTGCGGTGTCCCGTACAACGCGCTTAAAACGTAAAAAAGTATCGCCGATAGCCACCATGCGCAGTGTCAACGCCGCATCGCGAATTTGCTCGGTAAAATTACCTATAGAAGTTACCGCTTCGTTTAATTGACTATTGCCAATTTGAGATGCCAGTAAATCCACACGCTGACGATTGGTAACCAACTCACCAATTAAGTTAATCAATTTGTCCAAACGCTCTGCTTCGACACGAATATAACGCTGCTCTGGAAGCGATGTGCGGCTTTCAGGTACAGCCGATTGCTGTCTGCTAAGAGCCGCATTTATGACTTCCGGCGCAGTTGCATCCGCATTAACTAAAATATCGCCAAGCAATGCCACCGGCGCTTGTTCTTTAGCCTGTTGTTTTTGAGTATCAATTGCAAATTCTAAATCCTCGACAGAGATAGCATGCGTAGAAACTAAAATTTCACCCAAGCGTTGATTGCTTTTTGGCAGTGACTTGATAAGATCGCTCAGCGCGGCAGTATCGCTGCGAGGAGGAATAATTTTGATTAAGGATTCTTCGCGTACAAACACAAATGCCTGCTCAATCTCTTCAAGCGAAGTATTACTGCAAAAATAAATATCGAATTTTAAATAAAGCGTCTCCGGATCAAAATCCTCAGCGCTAGGAAAGCTGTCCGTATATGTATTTATTCTTGTTATTTCTCCAAACGTGTTTAAAAACCGCAAAATGGATAAAGGATCCATTCCGTTGCGCAACAAATCCGCACCAAAATGTACTGATATTAACCACAGATCCTGAGCTAAGTCGCTTTGTGATACGGACTTTAAAGAATGGTTTTGACCAGAGACCTCTGCAACAGCTGTGTTTTGCAACGAGCTCGTAGAATTAATATCGCTTGAGTTATTACCCTCCAATACCCATGGTCCAAGTGAGCTTATAAGACGTTCGCTTTTAGCCAAACAGTCAGCATCCCCTGTAATATTTTTTTTCGCATTATTAACCAAGCTTGCGATATGATCTCGGCAAGACAATAAAATACTGAGTAGTTCATTAGCGATAATTAATTTTCCATCGCGAGCCATATCGAGTACATTTTCGACGACATGGGTAAAACCTACGATTTCCACAAGGCCAAACATTCCGGCCGATCCCTTAATGGTATGTACTGCGCGAAATAATTCATTAATGATTTCTGAATTCTGATAGCCTTCGTCCATGTGCAATAAGGATGCTTCCATTGAGGTCAGCAGTTCATCGGCTTCGGAAAAAAATGTTTGTAAAAAGCGGTCGGTATCCATTTCACTTTTCCAAAATAAACTGGTCGGCTACACCGAATATTTTAAACACATTATCAACATGATCATTGCTAGTCTTAACATAAAGCCGCTTATTACTGTCTGCCATACTATGTTTTGCAAACAAGAGCAGTTGCAATCCTGCAGTATCTAATTTACTCACATCTCTCAAATCAAGCGCTACCGTCTCTATAGCATCATCAAGATTATTAAGAATGTCATTTTTAGTAGTTGCAACTGTGTAAATTGTTAGTTCGCCACTACAAGCTAAAATTTGCAGCGTTTTGTGTTTTTTCCTAGATATTTTCATAACCTCATACTCCGACGGAGTGAGCAAGTGTTATTAATTACAGTCCTGCTATTGACGTTCGATATGCTTATCCAGATAAATTCGCGCATTTGTAATGCTCTACATAATCAGCATTGATACAGCTTGCAACAATTGTTCGGATCTAAAAGGCTTGACAATCCAGGCTTTGGCACCTGCATCTTTACCCTCTTGTTTTTTTGCATCAGCTCCTTCAGTTGTTAGCATAATTACTGGCATAAATTTATAGCTTGGATTTTTTTTCATTTCTTTCACAAAGCTAATTCCATCCATATTCGGCATATTCACGTCGGAAATAATCAGATGTATTTTTTGGCCATTCAACTGTTTTAATCCCTCTTTACCGTCTGCAGCCTCAATCACACTGTAACCGGCTCCACGCAGGGCGATGCTTACCAACTGTCTGACACTTGCAGAATCGTCAATAATTAATATTACTTTCGACATACTTCGTTCCTAAAAAAAAGTCACTTCTGAACCAGAGAATTTTTGGCTATTAGTTTTGTTGAGGTGAACAGCAGCTTGCTCAAGTGTTGTATAGGTTTTGTTAAGTTCCCGCATCCAATCCTCTGGGCTAACCGATTCGATCTTAGTACCGCTATTTAGACTTACTTTTTGTTTCTCAACGAAATCGCTAAATTTATGAATATCGTTAATTACATGCCCAAGCATTTGACTTACGCGGTCTTGAAATTGAAGGCTTACCAATACTTCACCAATATCGGCTTGAACTTGAGTACTTTCGCGCTCAAGTTGCTGGGCCGAATTTAAAATTCCAACACCCGATTGCTGGAATCTAGCAAGCACTTCACAAATAGAAGCTTCTGATTCGCCCATGCGTCTATCGTCTTCGTGAGCGTAGATAGTCGTACGTTCCAACGTTTTTTGCAGAGCGCAGTTGGCTTGCTCAATACGTTTGCCAATTCGCGAACCGGTTTCACCGGAACGGCTCGATAAAGTGCGCACCTCATCAGCCACTACCGCAAACCCGCGTCCATATTCTCCCGCTCGTGCGGCTTCGATAGCGGCATTAAGCGCCAGTAAATTGGTTTGTGATGCGATAGCTGCGACCTCAGCGCCCATTGTGCTCAACTCAGCCGTGATTTTAGATAATTCGATAATTTCAGCTAATAGCTCGTCCCGCTGGCCCATTGCATGTCGTAAGGTTTTTACTAATTGGTTTAACGCCATATCTGCAAATTCGATCACTCCATGGATACCGCTTTCGCTGCTCATACCGCTTGCCGTCGATTTAGAAGCAGCCACGGAATTTTGCAATCGATCATAGATGCCAGAAAAGCGAGCAGTTAATTCAGTAATACTTTGATCGACCTGAGTTTTTGCTAAATCCGTTTGGCGCTGCCATACCGGCAACACCTCTTTCATCAATTGATGGTAATTAAGCGTAAGCATCGAAAGGTTATCGAATTCCATAGATTTGGTGTTCGACACCGGCGATGTTGCCAAACCTTTTAAGCAGAAGCGTTTAAATTGATTGCTGCAATAAAAGCCGCTAACCGTAGCAAGTACAATTAACGATAAGAGCGCTGTTTGTATGACTATGGAAACTGACAGAAGCAATGCCGAATAAGCGGCTATTATCGCGAGAACTGCACTTGAAGCCACCAGTGCCAAATAGGCCGTCTTATAAGTTCTTAAAAAATCGTCTTGGACAGACTCATTTGTTTTAAAGGATGTCATGGTTGAGTCTATATTCCCTTTGTATGCGTTGTAAGATTGTCTTATTCCGAATGCACGGAATAAGTTACTTACTGCATTGATTGACGGGCGATAGTTGCAATTCGGGAAGATACAGGTAGTACCGCGCTACTCATTTACCTCTTTAGATCCCTACTGCAAAGGTATAGTGCTCTGAGCTGCTTCTGTCAAAATACCCGGGACTAAAATGAGGATTAAATCTACAGAATAAAACAACGAATAGGAGATGTTCAGTTCTCACCGAAATAGCCAGTAGCTCTTTTGCTTATATTTCTATATATGCAGCAGCGTAGAGGGAAATTTTTATGCTACAAGGCAGGAGCCGATGTTCCAACATGGGGCATCACTTAATTCATAGGTTATTTTGCGATGAAAACAATTTTAAGTGCCGTTAAATTCAATTGTAAAAGCCGATCTAAAAAACTCTGATTAATACTTTTCGCATGTGTCTGCAAATAAAACCGCTCATAAAAATCTGCAAAGCTATAGCCATTAGTGTCTAGTCAGCTTGTCGTTTATCGTTAACACCCTGTTGGCTTTTGGCGTTGACTTCATTTTCCAGCCAGCTGACATCCCTGCGAATATTTATTAAAACACTAAGGCCAATCTCTAACGCCAATTGCGCTGCGGTTTTTCCTGTCTGTGTCCGAGCGTACATTTTAAGAAGCGTAGGCGACTGTATAATAGAAATTTGCGGTCAATACTGCGCTTTACACAGCGAATATGGCTTATTGATTGGCATTCCCATCGTCAAAGATTTTTAGCCATTAATTAACTAACCTGTGCTGGGGGATATAACCATGAACATCAGATTTGCATATTTCTCCAATGCAACCTGCGAAGGCTAGAATTTAAATGAAAGCCAACGATATAAAATCGCTCATCAGTCAGACATTCAAGGAATGGAATGACGATAAAGCTAGCCGCTTGGCGGCAGCTTTGGCCTATTACACGATTATTTCTCTACCTGCACTGGTTATCTTAATAATAGATTTAGCAGGCACAATATTGGGAGAGGATTCTGCTCGCGGACATGTGGCTTTACAGCTTAAGTCTTTACTTGGGCAAAAAGGTGCAGAGTCAGTACAGGCTATGATAGCTAGTGCATCCAATGCCGATACGAAAAGTAGCTGGACCTCAATTTTGAGTGCATTAACTTTAGTATTCGGTGCTACTGGAGTGGTAATTCAATTACAAGACGCTTTGAACACTATATGGGAAGTTAAAACCAAGCCCGGAAATTTTGTTAAATTGTTTATTTTAAATCGCATTCTTTCTTTTGGGATGATTTTAGGAATCGGTTTTTTACTGTTGGTTTCGCTGGTTGTTAGCGCTGGGCTTGCAGCTTTTAGTGATCATCTGGGCAAGCTCGTTCCAGGCTTAGAGGTTGTTTGGCCTGGAATAGATTTTTCGGTATCGGTTATTTTAATTTCAGGGCTATTTGCGTTAATGTTTAAATATCTTCCTGATGCAGATATTTCATGGAAGGGCGTATTTTCGGGAGCATTGCTTACATCGATATTATTTAATATTGGCAAGCTTCTAATCGGACTTTACCTGGGCAACAGCGATATTAGTTCAATCTACGGTGCGCCGGGTTCAATAGTGCTTATATTGGTCTGGGTATATTACTCCGCGCAAATATTTTTGCTCGGAGCTGAATTCACTCAGGTGTATGCTAGAAAATGCGGGTCGCGTATAGAACCTAAAAAATTTGCTGAGCAAGCGACATCCTGAGGTTTTTCCCAATACCGTGTAGACAATTAAACGGTAATTGGCGGTTTAATCTCCGTGTATTATCTCTACCTAGGCTCATAAAATAGCCGTATTAGACGATACTCATAAGTCGTCTAAATTTAGGCACATCCTGGACGCAATAAGCAAGAAACGCCTTGTAGTTTAGTTTAATGATATCGCTAAGCTCGCGTAGAGGCAGATTCCGCCAGGACTAAAATTTCTCCCCTCTTTTTCTTTTCCTTCGTCATCAGAGCTTATTAAAAGCCTTCGACTGATAAGGCAAACTAAACTCTGTCACAACTCTGTGTAGCACAGTGATTTGTGAGCCTGATATGCGCCATAAATTATGCAAAACATAAAATTACAGGCTCTTCATTTTATTTTTTTGAGAACTGCTGAAAGATCAAACACCGCAGTAATTTCGCACAAAATAGACGTGACTTATTACCTCGTTTCATATTTCGCAGTAGTTCACCATGGATTTAGTCAACCATAACTGGCTACCAGTCGAACTACACAGGAGTAACGCCATGCCAAACGATGAAATATCAATACAAGCACCTGCACTCGACGGAGCAAAAAATCCTCCTTTGCGCGGCGTCAATTCCGGATCAAAAGCAGGCGTAACTGGTGTTAATCATGAAAAAAAAAGTCGGGGCGTTTTAGGTGGCACTGACGCGGTGTTTGGCCAGCCAGCTGGAGTGTATGGTGAAAGCCCAAACCAGGGTGTGTTTGGACATGCAAAGGATGCATCGGGTACAGGTGTGTACGGTCACACCCTGGGTAAAAGGATTGACGAAAATACGGTTGAGGGCGCGGGAGTAAGAGGTGAGAGTGAACAGGGCGCGGCTTTAAAAGGGCAGTGTTTTGGCGAAGGCATTGCAGTACTTGGTATTGGCGGGCGACTGGCAGGTCGATTTGAAGGAGATGTTGAAGTTACCGGCGATATCCGCCTCGCTAATGCTGACTGTGCCGAGGACTTTACAGTTGCCTGTAGCGCATCAGTAAAGCCCGGTTATGTAATGGTAATTGGCGCCAGCGGATTGCTTGAACCTTGTGAGGAGGCCTACTGCCGCAGAGTTGTAGGCGTTGTCTCCGGCGCTGGGTCCTACAAACCTGGCTTGATTTTGGATAACCAAGGCCCGCGCCCTGAGCGCAAACCGGTAGCCCTGATGGGGAAAGTTTACTGTTGGGTGGATGCCAGTTATGGGGCCATTAGCGCCGGCGATATGTTGACCACCTCCCCCACATTTGGGCACGCCATGCTGGCGGCCGATGCCATTAATTCCTTTGGATCGGTTTTGGGTAAAGCGCTGCAGTCGCATACCGAGGGCTGCGCACTGGTGCCGCTGTTAGTTTGTTTGCAATAACACTTTCAAAGGAATCCAACATGACTAGCCTGCGCAGTGCATTTTTTAATTTAAAGCCAAATGCTTTTCCTTCCGTGCTCAATTTAATGAGCGATACCACCGGAACGTCTCTGCACAATGCCATTTTGGATTTGCATAACAACCTTCAATTACAACGGGACATCGCTGCAGAGCAAGTTCGCCAAGCCACTCTTGAGCGTCTGCGTGATTTATTTGGCGGTGGCACATCCGAAGGTGACGAAGATACCGGCTTGAATCTATTTCTCAGCGCTGCTTCATCCGCCGATTTAATATTTTATATTCAGCAAATTTCTTGGTCGGAAATGGATGATGAGTTAGACGAACCCGATATGGATGCCATTGCGGAAAAACTTAGTTTATTGCTCCAGCAAGAAAACCATCCACTCTATGCAATATTCTGGCGCTACCTGGGAATTCCGGATGAATTATTAAAGCTGCGCCAGCAAGATTTTTTAGCCGACTTAGCTCGTATGCCTATTTGGCGGCAACGTGAATTGATAGATGATTTGTTAACCGCGCGCGATGTATTACTATCCAGCCTTATTCATTCATTAAGGCGCGGGCTGGAAAGCTATTATTCACTATTGCAACGCACGTTGGATTTTTTAGTGTTGGGCACCTACCGACAAGCCGAATTGAATGCTCTGCGATGGGAAGCGTCTTACGCCAACCAGATAGTGGATCAATGGAGCCGCGGACAATACAGCTTATTAATTAGCCTGCTCCCCGACCTCGTCAACCCCAATTTACCCACCGCCCAGCGGCTTGCACTGGCGCATATTGTGGATTTATTAAAATTGTTTTTCGAAGCGATGGAATTGTTTGCAAGCACACTCGGTGATGATAAAAATCGTCAAGACGCGCAAACTTTTCAAACGCTGCGTTTGGCTTTTATAAATAATGTACCGCCAGCTAATGCCCCGCCTGGAGTATTTTCACAGGCGTTCCAAGCAATTCTTTCGGCGATTAATGGTGTGATTGGCGGATTGCAGCAGGTGCGCGATGCGGCCCTAGCGGCAGCGAGACAAGTTTCCAATTTCGGATTTAGCCAATTAATGGATACCGCCAGCGATGATAAGGCATTTAATCTCATCAATGTATTTAGCGATGCACAATTGGTCGTTTTGCCTTATTTAATTAAAAACCAACTTATTCACCTTTGTTTAACCGGTGTGGCTGAAGATGAAGAGGAACAAGCCGCATTAAAAATACTACGTATCGCTAAAGCAGACTCCCTGAGCGAATTTTTTCAATTAGTTAAAAGCATTAGCTGGGAACGTTTAGATAGCAACTTTGATGGGCAAGAACACGAAAGCTTGGTGAGGTTGTTTGATCTTTAACTGCAAAAATGCCAGGTCGCCACTGTTCGCCCTAAGCTCCAAGTAATAACGCGGCAACACAACAGTTTGATAATGAAGCTTTGAAAAATGTAGGCGTCGCAGCGCTCGCTACATTTTTTAGTAGATTCTTTAAATAATTTTTATTTCACTCTACCCCTTTAATTCACCAAAAGCGCCAAGCAAAGCCTATATCTTTAATCAAAATCCCAATCGGTTACATAGGCTGTTGCTAAGGAGCTACGAATAGCCTCCCGATCCTCAAAGCTATATTGCGCTAGGTTTTCTAATTCTCCCAGGCTAAAAAAGCCTTTCGCCATCTTAGGGTCTGAATAGTCAAACCCGAAAAATTCATGTCCGCCGCGCGCGCCGTAATACGCTAGCATTTTTTCCTCTAGATAGTCCGCCGGTTTCGCCTCGGAAAAGTTAACAGCGCAGGTAGGATTAAAATGCCACTGTGGCCTAAAGTGCTCTTTTGGACAGACAAGATCATTGGCATTAACCATCTCTAAAAAATGACGTCCGATATAAATATAATGCAGATTTAAATCACCAAATTTATTATTCGTGCTAAAGAGCTCGAATTCGTTTGCGGGAATGACTTGGCTTTGGCGATAAATAGACGGCTGATGGTTAAAATCCAAATTAAATAAATACTGCTCAGCCCCCTGAAAACGGTTATACAGCTCATATTCAAGCCAGTGAATAAGTAAGTTCACCGTATGAGTTAATTGAGTGTTAACGCCAGTCATAACCATGTCGGGAAATTTGGCGTGAACATCATTAAGATTTTGTTGCCATTGCTGCCAATTATTAGCCGCCAAATCGATGTTTGGCATGCCGACAATTTTACAAGCTTCGGTAAGCCTGCTTATGTTTTTATTTATTTCATCTTGCGCGGCAAACCCATGGCGATGGTTCTCGCTCACACGCGACATATGTTCCGGGCGAACCCTATTCATCATATAGAGCCAGATTCTAGCCACGGAGGAGTCGTTGAGTACATATCTAAATGACAACCCATTGGAAAAGAAAAAGCGTATATGCATTAAAGTGACCATATATAAATGTGTAAATATTGTGCCGGTTTTAAGCGACAATTTTTAAAACCGAGCTAAATTATCTATCGCTACTCTGTGTGAAATGGCTGTATAAATCTTCGCTAGAAGCTTCGTATGATTTATTTTTTAAGTCAGCCGCTATATTAGACTTAATCGACCCACGCAAAAGTTATGATATACCCAGGTGATTATCCTTGGCCTAGTTTACACACCAACGGCGTGCGGCTTGATAATGGGTTAATCTGCGCACATGAATTATATAATTAATCAGGCACCACCCCCTCTGCCGGATTTATAGCTAAACCGATAAAAAATAAACCCGCTATTGGGCAACACCCATCAGCCGATTAAATTCCGGCACATCATTCACGCCGTACACAGGATGTGATAGGTGATCAAGTTTATTGATATCGCCATCGCGCGCATAAAGCCAAATTCTACCTAGGGACTGGGCCTTTAATAACAATAGAAAATTGAAAATCACTGCGGCTTTTCCTTTTTCCCTTATTCTGTTGCTTCATCAGCCAAAGCCTATTAAAAGCCTTCAATTGAGAAGTCGAAGTAAGCTCTGCCCACATTTTGTGCTCCATATCCTACACAGTAACTTGAGTGGCCTGATATGAAGCTTCAGCCTCGCCACCGCATGCAGCTAAAAATAGTGATGCCCTTACGGTGAAGGGTCGAATCCACATAACTTCCTCGCCTAAAGTTTTTAAAACGCCCGCTGAATAAACCGCCGCTTTGATCAGCGCAAGCCATTTATACACTCAGCGCCGAAACTCTCTGGAGTCATAGTATAAATGGCTTAGTGGTTGGGGTGGATTTGAATTGTGAGAGGAAATTTAAAGGGTTTAGGCAGAAAGATAGATGGATAACCATGCTATGAAGCCAGTAAATCCAGGGTTTAGCCAACACGCTCTCGACGGCGGGAATCGGTTTCAGGCTTTTTAGGCACAAGGTCTTGGTGGTTGGGGTTATGGGGAGGAAATTTAAAGGTTGAGGCTGGTTTTGCCGGTGGCTCTTTGGTTAGCCTCCCGAATTTACTAACCTCATAAACTGGTTGTCCGTATAAACGCAACATTTAATGCAGCGATATCCTTTCTGGTATCACAATTCATTTTGGATCAGAACGCTCGTTCGGAATTTTTTAAAGAAATTGCAATTAAGCTTCTTCCCGGTAGCTGCCTAGCCAGCTCCAATTTTTCAGGCGATGTTGACTCACATGAATATCACGAATTATTTCAAATGTGGTTCAGAATCATGCCTCAGTCAGAAATTTCGGAGGACGGTTTGCAACGAATGCGCGCAGCTTATAAAAACGATGTGCTGTTTTACCTGCATTGAAAATCGAAAATATTATAAAATCAGGTGGTTTTAGTTTCAGCGTTAAATTCTATCAAACAGGATTAATTCAAGCATGAGGCTCGAGTGCGTGATGTGGCGAAATATAAAGTAGCCTTCGCCTTTCACTTAATACTTTATATGATCGAGGGTTGCGAATAACCAATCCCTTCATTTTGTTTCAACATTAACATGGCGCATTCGATGGCACATCTTCCTATTCTCCACCTTACCAAGCGCCATCCGTCGGCAATTTTGCTGCTGGTTCAACTGATGGGAATGCTACTGTATCCCTTTCTTGAAGGAACGCACGCGGGGCTGGTGATTTTCAACGCGTTTGGTGTGACGGTGCTTACGCTCACCACGCGCATGGTGCAGCGCACACCGGGGCTAACTTGGATTAGTGGCAGCCTGGCATCGGTAATTATCGTGTTATTAGTGCTGCAAACGTTTTTTTCAATGACCTACTTGCTGCCCTGGAGCTCGGGGCTGGAAGCGATTTTTTATTTTTATGCTGCGGGCAGTCTGATCGCCTACATGATGGAAGACCTGCGAGCCACAACCGACGAACTGTTTGCAGCTGGCGCGACTTTTACCTTGCTGGCGTGGGGCTTTACCCACTTGTTCATGATGATCCAGACTCTTCAGCCGGGTACCTATGCCGCCGCCATCAACCCCCATGACATGCGTACCTGGACCGAACTTAATTATCTTAGCTTTGCGCTGCTGTCGAGTACCGGGATTGGTGATGTTATACCGCTAACCCAGCATGCACGCGCGGTGGCCAGTATCGAAATGTTTGTCGGCCTGCTTTACCTCGCTGGCGTGGTTGCCCGCTTAATCGGCCTGACGATGCAATCGCATAAAGATGACGCGCCCAGGTGTTGAGCGCCCGAACCCCTGTAGCGCTGACTGAATCCAATGCCGCGCGATGTTCTGCTGACAACACGATATTGAGAGATGCAATATTATCAATCAGTTGGTCCACCCTACTCACACCTATTAAGGTTGACGTAATTCCAGAACGACCGCCCCCCCATGAAAGTGCACGCTCTCGGGAAATTGGAGCGTCGCTGAAAACGTTAGTGAGGGTTGTTGATACCGCGATGCAAGCATTGCCAAAAGCGATATTGATCGAATCCTGATTCATAACAACTTTAAAATTAATCTTTGATCCAAAAGTCAGCAAGTCAATTCTTCGGGAGAATCACATGAGCGCATACGACTATGATCTGTTCGTCATCGGTGGAGGATCGGGTGGAGTAAGAGCAGCTCGCGTTGCTGCGTCAATCGGTAAACGGGTTGCGATTGCTGAAGAATATCGATTCGGGGGCACATGCGTCATTCGCGGTTGCGTACCGAAGAAGCTTTTCGTTTACGCATCTCAATATCATGAACATTTTGAAGATGCCGCTGGCTACGGTTGGGACCTTGGCAAAAATACTTTTGATTGGAAGAAGTTGGTTGCTGCAAAGGACAAGGAAATTGCTCGACTTGAAGGGCTTTATCGCAGTGGTCTTGCAAACAACGGAGCCGAGATCATCGAAAGCCGCGCTGAGTTGGTTAATGCGCACACCATCCGCTTGGTTAAAACAGGCAGGACTATCACGGCGGAAAAGATTGTTATCGCCACTGGCGGTGCGCCCAATCTACATATGGCTCTGCCGGGTCACGAACTTTGTATCTCTTCCAATGATGCTTTCGATCTTCCTGAATTGCCACGTTCAATTCTGATTGCAGGTGGAGGTTATATTGCGGTTGAATTTGCCAATATTTTTCATGGGCTCGGCGTGGATGTGACACTCATTTATCGTGGGAAAGAAATACTGTCGCGTTTTGACAAAGATATGCGGCTAGGCCTTCACGCAGCGATGGAAGCCAAAGGAATTCGTATCATTCTTACTAACGTCATAGAAAACGTAGAAAAGACGGCCGCAGCTGGGCTACTGGCCAAGACGATGACTGGTGAAACCATTGCCGTTGATACGGTTATGTTGGCGCTAGGTCGCGATCCAAACACTAAGGGTCTCGGTCTTGAAGCGGCTGGTGTCGATATTAATAAACGCGGCGCTATCATCGTCGATGAATATTCACGCACCAACGTACCCAATATTTACGCGCTGGGAGATGTCACCGACAGGGTACAGCTGACGCCAGTAGCAATCCATGAGGCCATGTGTTTCATAGAAACCGAATATAAAAATAATCCAACGGCGCCTGATCATGAATTGATTGCGACAGCCGTATTTTCACAGCCGGAAATAGGTACAGTTGGCTTGTCTGAAGAAGATGCCGCCAAGCGCTATAGCGAACTTGAAGTGTATCGCGCCGAATTCCGCCCCATGAAGGCAACACTTTCCGGCCGCATTGAAAAGATGATCATGAAACTGATTGTTGATGCAGAAAGCCGCAAAGTTGTTGGGGCCCATATTCTTGGTCATGACGCTTGCGAGATGGTACAGCTCCTTGGAATTTCGCTGAAGGCAGGCGTCACCAAAGAAGATTTTGATCGCACTATGGCCGTTCATCCTTCAGCCGCAGAAGAACTCGTAACCATGTATACGCCAAGCTACAGGATCAAAAACAATCAGCGCGTTTGATTTAACGCACTTCACTATGGAGAAGAATCCAATCATTTCAAGATAGATGGACAACCATATTATGACGCCAGTAAATCCGAGGTTTAGCCAACACGCTCGGTGGCGGGGAATCGGTTTAAGGCTTTTTAGGCCCCAAGGTCTTCGTGGTTGTGGTGGATCGACTTATGGAGGAGGACATTTAAAGGGTTTAGGTTGGTTTTGCCGGTGACTTTTTGGCTAAACCCCCGACGTTACTGAACCAATTAAATGATTGTATAACCGGTGCTTTTTCCTGCACTTACTTGTACCCATACCCTCGATCACACATATTGCGTTTAAGTTCTCTTGAAATCGCGAATTGGTGATGATATTGGCTATTTTAGTTTGGCATTTTTTATTTCTTTTATCGCTTAAATTTAGCATCTTTGTTCGTAGGTCAACTGGCCTCTTTTTTCAAGTCTCTTGAGTTATGCAATTTGGATTTGAATCAGAGCTTGTTAAATTGTGTAAATGGCTTCGAGTCCCGCAAAAAATAAACTCACCCATTGTGCGTGCTATCTATCAAATTAAATGCCATACGATGCGATATGTTTTCCGGCCCTGAGCGTGCAAAACCAGACGGCTATCACGCGGCTTAGGGTATTGGATCGTATTTTATAAAAATAAAAAAATGAACTTGTGACACTTGGCCGTAAGGTACGTATCTTTTGCTGATCAAAATAAACCAACCACCGTGTGATTTTTGACCTCAATAGGGAGACGCTACTATGCGTACATACTTAAAATTTCTTCTTTTGGCCGTGGCTTTTTTATTCGCAGGTTGTGTAGCCCAAGATAAACAAGCTCAAGGAAACGAAACAACTAATCCACCCAAAATCT
Organism: Cellvibrionaceae bacterium; assembly: GCA_036520615.1. Taxonomy (GTDB): domain Bacteria; phylum Pseudomonadota; class Gammaproteobacteria; order Pseudomonadales; family Cellvibrionaceae; genus CAMCXE01. The sequence continues at coordinate 65,707 of DATDJI010000033.1, forward strand.
CATCCTCAAGCTCATCCTCCTCCGGTGCGACTGTATCAAGCAGTACATCGTCTACGTCCAGCTCAGGCTATTTCGATAATCCCTCTAATTGCAACCTAGAGAAAAACCCCACTGGCAATTCCTGCAATGCCCGCCAAGGTAATCAGATCTGTGGCTGTGCCGTTATCAAGGGTAAAGCGACCTGTGGTTGCGCCACCTTCCCAGTGGATGCCAGCGGGCAATTTACCCAAGTGTGTGATTACAACAACCAATGTACCACCCCGCATTGGACGGCCAATTGCAGTAGTAATGTGGCCCCCTGTGAATGGAAGACTAATCAAGGCGATTGGGCCCGCTGCGATATTGGCGGCTATTGCGTTTGGAGCGGCACGTCTGCGTCAAGCACTTCCTCAAGTACCAGCACCAGTAATTCGTCCTCCGGTACAGTGGTATTTAAACCCGGTGATTGGAACGCCACCAGTTGCACATTAGACAAGCCAGAAAACCACCCCTGCCAATACAGCAATGAATTGAGCGTTTGCGGCTGTAGTGCGGGCACTTGTGGCTGTGCCGCGAAGAATAATGCAGTTGATCCGAACTTAGTTTGGGGCCAAACCAGCTGTAGCGAATATTCGCCCAATCGGCCCTGCAGAGCCTCTGGAAAAAACTTTTGGATAAACTGTGATACCTCAACAACCCGTTGCGATTTTGAGCGAGGCGTTTACGGCCAGCCCGGTTGGATCAACTGCACGGGGTCGAACTGTAGTTATTACATCGAAACTGGCTCGCCATCTAGCTCCAGCACCTCGTCCAGTGGCAGCTTTAGTACTGGCTCATCATCCAGCTCATCATCGTCCGGCGGAGCATTTTTTTACAGCGCAATGGTGAATACTGCGAATGAAAATAATCCGCGCGGCTGTTCTGAAAGTTCAATCCTCGAGTGCCAATTTCGTGCGAGCCTTACCTATCAAAACCGTCAATTCGATACTTTGGTGGCGGCGATTAATACGGGCTCCACTGAAACCGCATTTTACGGCGCAGCGCCGCTAAATCTTGGCGATATCCAAGCCCCTGCACCACTGGCATTTACCGAAGATCAATTTTTTACCGGTGGCAAGGCAGTTACGCTTACCAATAAAGAATTACTGGCCACAACTTTGCCTACTTCTGGCACAGTTAGAACCGGTAAATTTAGCTATAAAATACCCGCCACCGGTGAAGTAAGGGCGGAAATACGTTTGGTGCCCACCAAGGGCAGCAAAGAGCTCAGGATGGATTACCAGGTGAATATCGAAAATCAAGGCCCGCGCACATTTACCTTTGATAGCATTAATAGCGGTTATGCTGAACAAATACTGGTGCCACGGTATGTGTTGGTTGACGATGGTTTTTTAGAAATTACCTTTGACTTTCCTTCCGATGAAATTGGTGTGGGGAGTATTTTGGTGGTTAAAAACAGGTAGGGCGCGTTCCATTAACGGGTAAGGGTGCTAAATACACCCTTTTTTTGCTTTTAGAGAGCTTAGGAAGACAACCACCCTTTCAAGCCGATAAATCCGGGGCCTAGCTAAATAATCCCCGGCATAAAGTGATTATTTTTCCCTTACTTAACTGCGGCCAACTCAGTGTTGACGCAGGTTGTGATAACGCGTGACCCCGATTGACCTACGAGCTTTCAACATCCACGACCGATTTCGCCGCATTATAAATAGCCAATAAATCTGTCTTGTGATTCGCACCTCCAAAGCTTTGTACTAGCTCAGACTTAATCTGACAGTTACCGATTTTTCAACAGTGTCTGTCAGTTTACATTTGAGCTAAATTTTTCTCAGCCCAAATGTGTTTGCCATCAAGTAAAGTGGCTAAAGGTGTTCGGCCACAGCACATTTTACCCTGATGGGTTCGCTCATTGTTGTAGTAGTTTATCCAATCATCTAAATCCTCCTGTAGATCATCCATTCCAGCGTACAGTTTTTTGCGGAAAGTGATCTGATAAAACTCCTGCAAAATTGTTTTATGGAACCGCTCGCAGATTCCATTTGTTTGCGGTGATTGCGCTTTGGTTTTGGTATGGTCAATACCGTTAATGGCTAAATACAGCTGATAATCGTGCTGATCCATTCGCCCACAATATTCAGTACCCAGGTCAGTTAATATGCGTAACATAGGCAGTACATGCTGCTCAAAATAAGGCAAAACTCGGTCATTGAATAAATCCGCTGACGTGATTGGAGTGTTGCTGGTATACAACTTGGCAAACGCTACTTTGCTATAGGTATCGACAAAAGTTTGTTGATAAATGCGTCCAACACCTTTCATGTTGCCCACATAAAACGTGTCTTGGGAACCCAAATAACCAGGATGGTATGTTTCAATTTCTCCACTGACCTCATCGTCCATCTTTTTCCGTTCGAGCGCTGCAACCTGGCTTTCACTCAGGACAATACCGTCTCTGGCCACTTTAGCTTCCAGGGCTTTTAAGCGTTTTTTAAAGCTTTCAAGGCCGTGCCTTAACCAAATAGAACGCACTCCACTGCCCGAAACAAATACGCCTTGTTTACGCAATTCATTGCTTGTTCGATGTTGTCCATGGGCCGGTTGTGCAACGGCGTAATCCAAAACGGCCTTTTCTATAGCATCATCGACGCGATTTTTAGGGTTCGGAGCCCGTCGACTTTTATTAATCAGAGCGTCAACTCCGCCCTCCTGGGCAAGCTCTTGATAGCGATAAAATGTATCCCGCGAAAAGCCCATTATCTTGCAGGCTTTCGATACATTGCCTAATTCCTCCGCCAAAT
>DATDJI010000034.1:0-42967 GCA_036520615.1 Cellvibrionaceae bacterium
TAGAACGCGTATTCGCATGGCTGCAAAACTACCGCCGCATAACGGTTCGCTATGAATATAAGCTCAGAAATTTTCTCGGCTTTGTGCAGCTGGGATTTATTAAAATATTATTTAGGCATTTTTGAGATGAGCTCTAGTGAATTGCCCAATACATTTTTCTAAAACTAACAAATAATCCTCATTTGGTTTCCAAATCTGCAGCCTAGCTCTGTCGCTTGCGCATGAGTCATCGGTTTAACCGGGAAAGTTAATTCAATCCTGCTAGGCTAAGAGGATCAATTTCGGAACGCCTCAATGGACATTCCCCCAATCAGCTCACCTCCAGTTTCCCCGGCGCCAGCGAATAGCCTGCGCGAAGGTGTTTTGTTGTTAAAAGGCCTGATGAATAACCAGGTTGCACTTGCGCCCGAGAAAAGCCTTTTGGTTGAGCTGATTTCCCACCTACCGCTAGCTACCAGCACGCAGGCAAACCTCAACCTGCTTGCCAATCAAAAAATAGCTCCTTTGCCCAGCTGGCAACCCTTATTAACTGAGGCACCGCTGGAATTATTAGAATTAAAATTGCCTTCCGGGCAAAAAATATGGGCGGCCGCTTTGCGAAGCTGGTTCGAAACGACTTTGGCGCAGCTGCCTGCAAAATCGCTTATAGAATTAAAAACCAGCAAAGATGGGCAACTATTGTGGCAACCGCCCGTAGATAATTCTGCGAAATCCGTCGGGCCAGCGCTGCCCGAACTCTGGCGGAAATATCTGCCGATTGCACAATCACCAAAGCAGCTTATGCAACTAATGGCGCCGTTGGTAAAACCATTGAGCAATCTTCCGTCTAATTCCAGCCATCCTGTACAGCACATTCAGCAATTTATGCTGAGGCAAGGCCAAAACGTAAATTCATTGTTAAATCTGGCTCAGTCGCCACCGAGCGAACTACAAAAAAGCCGCACAAGCCAATTGGTGACGCAATTAATCGCTAACAGTGGTGTATTTTTAGAAGGAAAATTGCGGACCATTATTAATCCGCCAGAAGGGCGACTAGTTGAGTCATTAAGTGAAATTATTACTCATGATTTTAAGGCGCAAATATTAAAAGCTTTGTTTGCTATAAATCAGCTCACTCCAGATTCAGTACCAAGCGAAGAAGAATGGCCAGATAATTTATGGCATTTATTCTTAGGCAATAAAGAAGGAGCATCTACAACTACAGCCAAAAATGGCAATTGGCTGTTACTCGAAACACTACTACCCAGCTTGCAAAAAACCTTAGCGGGCATTCAATTACAGCAAACCCATAGTTTGGCCGAACAAGCTAAAAATACAGGTGCAATGCATTTTGATTTGCCCTTACCCAGCGCTGAAGGTTGGATTAATTTATCCGCACAATTAATTCCCATGCACAATACTGCAGTTGATGAGGACTCCTCATCCGAACAGCAAGCTCGTGCTATGGCTGCAAGTTGGCGATTATTACTAGAATTTAATTTGCCGCAGAATGGGCTCTTAGCTGTACAATTTTTATGGCAACCGGGCATGTTGCGTGGAAAAGTCTGGGCGAACCAACCCAAACTTAAACAAAGTCTTAAAGAGCAATTAAAACAATTAAAAGAATCCCTGCAACAGGGCGGTATTGATGCAGAGCAATTACACATAAGCGATGAGCCCATTACTAAACCATCGCCACCTATTAACCACCCTTTAGTTGACATCCAAACCTAATGGAAACAAAAACCCTACAGAAAGCTGTTGCATTAATTTATGACGGTAAAGGCGCGCCTCAAGTCAGCGCGAAAGGTTTAGGCGACGAAGCACAAGCAATTATTGAACTAGCCCAAAAAGCTGGCGTTCCGCTATGCGAAAATGCCCCTTTAGTGGATTTATTATCCCGGCTAGAGCTCGGTGATGAAATTCCTCAGGAGCTGTATATTGCTGTGGCCCACATCATTGCATTCGCTTATCAAATAAGCCAAAAAGCGGCGCCATCCGTGAAAGAAAAAACCATCCTCCCCGGACCGCAAATCTAATTCTCGTTGACTGTTAAAAAGCACCATTTTAACGAGAGTTTGATTTTAGATATTTTCATCAATGTACGAATACGTTTATGAAGCTTTGGTGCAGGCTGCCTCCCGCGACTTCCTTGAAAACGGCTACCACTCAAAACTTTGGTCTTTAATTAAAAAGCCTAATTTAAAAGGCGAAAAAAAAGCGAGCCAGGCTCGCTTTTAACCACATCAATAACAACTCTATGCAGGCTCAGCCGTTAGTACCAGCGTATCATTGGTAGGGTCGACGTCAATATCAACGACGCCGCCGTTGGACGATAAGGCTCCGAATAAAACCAACTCAGCCAAAGGCTTTTTGATTTTTTCTTGAATGATTCGCGCCATTGGGCGAGCACCCATTTTTTCATCATAACCATTTACCGCCAGCCACTGTTTAGCTTCTTCAGAAATATCCAGCGTAACCTTTTTGTGATCCAACTGAGATTGTAATTCCATTAAGAATTTCTCAACCACGGTTTTAATCACATCTTTGCTTAAGGCGCCGAATTGGATAATAGAATCCAAACGGTTTCTAAATTCAGGCGAGAATGTTTTCTTAATGACTTCTAAGGCATCCGTAGTGTGGTTTTGTTTAGTAAAGCCGATTGAAGCTCTACCACCAGCTTCAGCACCCGCATTAGTTGTCATAATTAAAATAACATTACGAAAATCTGCCGCTCGGCCATTATTGTCGGTTAATTTACCGTGGTCCATCACCTGTAAAAGCAAGTTAAATACATCTGGATGGGCTTTTTCAATTTCGTCCAATAAAACCACTGAGTGAGGATGTTTGGTCACCGCATCTGTTAACAAACCACCTTGGTCAAAACCCACATAGCCCGGAGGTGCACCAATCAGGCGCGATACCGTATGACGCTCCATATATTCGGACATATCAAAACGAATCAACTCTACACCCATAGCTTTAGCCAATTGACGGCACAGCTCGGTTTTACCTACGCCCGTAGGGCCTGCAAATAGAAATGATCCAATCGGTTTTTCACCAGTGGTAAGTCCAGCGCGAGATAATTTAATCGCTGATCCTACTGCATCTATAGCTTCAGGCTGACCAAACACCGTCATGCGCAACACGTCTTCCAGTTTCGACAACTGCTCTTTGTCGCTGGATGAAATAGTTTTCGCAGGAATGCGTGCAATCTTAGCCACCACATCTTCCACATCTTTAATTGTAATTTGCTTTTTACGTTTGCTGGCCGGCAATAACAATTGATAAGCGCCTGCCTCATCAATTACATCTATAGCTTTATCAGGCAAGAAACGATCTGTAATATATTTTGCCGACAATTCAGCCGCTGCCCGTAAAGCGCCATCAGCATATTTCAAATTAAAATGCTGCTCAAAGCGGCTTTTCAAGCCTTTCAAAATTTTGTATGTATCTTCAACTGTTGGCTCAACTACATCTATTTTTTGAAAACGACGACTCAAAGCGCGGTCTTTATCAAATACGCCACGATATTCCTGGAACGTAGTTGAGCCGATGCAGCGCAATTCACCTGATGACAGCAACGGTTTTAACAGGTTAGACGCATCCATCACACCACCAGATGCCGCACCTGCACCGATAATTGTATGAATTTCATCAATAAATAAAATGGCGTTTTTGCGTTTTTTAAGTTCGGCTAATAAACCTTTAAAGCGTTTTTCGAAATCGCCGCGGTATTTTGTTCCGGCCAGTAACGAACCCAAATCGAGCGAGTACACGACACTACCATGCAAAATATCAGGCACTTCATTATCAATAATTTTTTTCGCAAGTCCTTCAGCGATAGCAGTTTTACCTACGCCACTCTCACCCACTAACAACGGATTATTTTTGCGGCGGCGCGATAATATTTGTACTACGCGTTCCACTTCGTAGTCGCGGCCCACAAGCGGATCAATGCGGCCCTGCGCTGCTAATTCATTTAAATTAGTAGCAAAACTATCTAATGGATTTGTACCCAATGATTCACCTGTCACCGAAGATTCATCTTCATGATGTTCTTGCGGGTGATTATTTTCAGGATGTGAATTACCGGAAGACCCTGACACTTTTGTAATGCCATGGGTAATAAAATTTACAATATCAATGCGAGCAATACTTTGTTGTTTCAGATAATAAACCGCTTGGCTCTCCTGCTCGCTGAAGATGGCCACAAGGACGTTCGCGCCAGTAACTTCGCTTTTACCGGAAGACTGCACGTGAAACACTGCACGCTGTAATACACGCTGAAATCCTAATGTAGGTTGCGTCTCGCGTTCGCTGTCGGACTCGGGGATTAGCGGTGTAGTAGAATCGACAAACTCGATTAAATCTTGACGAAGCGCGCTGAGATTGGCGCCGCAAGCCCGCAGCACATTAGCCGCTGACTCGTTGTCGACTAACGCCAATAATAAATGCTCTACTGTCATGAATTCATGACGTTTGGAGCGCGCACCTTTAAATGCAGTATTTAAGGTAACTTCAAGTTCTTTACTCAACATCGCAACACCTAACCTTTTTTTAACCTAGGGATCCTCTTCCTCCACTGATTCGATTTCACACAGTAAAGGATGTTCATGATCTCGAGCGCACTGATTAACTTGAGCCGCCTTGGTTTCGGCAACATCTCGAGAATAGATGCCGCAGACAGCCTTTCCTTGTGTGTGTACCGCTAGCATAACGCTAGTAGCCTTTTCACGATCCATACCAAAAAATACTTCCAATACTTCTACGACAAACTCCATTGGTGTGTAATCGTCGTTAAGCATAATCACCTTGTACAAAGGCGGCCTTTTTAGCTTCGGCTTTTGGCTTTCCACTGCTAGGCCGGCATCATCGTCTAACGGTACATTTGAACGATGGCTTCCAACTAATGGTAGTTGAAGAATTTCGAGATTACCCATGAGAACCCGTGTGTATTAGCTAAGCAAACGAGTTCTGATTCTATCGCACTAGCAGCAAAACATCCGCAAAAATGTGCATAAAACAGTCAGAACTCCGTCACTTCAACCCGCAATTGATGATAAAACAACCATTTTATGCACGAATTGAAAGGGATTTCTCAAGTTTAAGAGCGCGTCGCTATACATGAAACACCGACCTACATCAAAGGTGCAAAATAAATTGAATAAAAAGAGCTTTTTCAAAGCAAAACAATTGGGGCCACATCTATGAAAACAAGTGTGATTGCCGCTTTTATACGCGTGATACACGGTTTAGGGTTAAGAATACTTATCCATTACATGGCAATTTAACCTTAGTGGGGCTTATTTCTCTAAAAACCATATGCGTTAAAAGAAACATCTGTCGGTAATTAGTTTTGAGCGGCGCCTGGCAATAAAAATACAGACAATGAGAACGAAAAAAGTAAAAGCCTCAGATTCTTAGACCAAAAAAGGGAGAATGTGCCGATTTTAGTAACTATTTGGATTGGGGTTGTAGAGAGCGAATAATTACTGATGATTAGGCATTTGCTTAAAAAACAAAAATGATGATGTATACGTAGTGAAGGGAGCATTCCAGCAAAATGTTCAGGCAATTTTTGTGGAGTGATAAAAAAGGGCCAATCCGCGCGATGCGAATTGGCCCTTACTGCTGAGGCTACAACGAACCTATGCGGATAATTTCGCTTTTAAGTTCGCATCTAATGCATCCAAAAAGCCTTCAGTGGTTAAATATTGCTCGCTGGTCACAGCATCACCGTAGATACATGCAGCAAGATCTTTCGTCATCTTGCCTGATTCTACTGTCTCAACACATACCTCTTCTAATGCGCGACAGAAATGCGCAAGTTCTGCATTGCTATCGAGCTTCGCGCGATGAGCAAGGCCGCGAGTCCAAGCGAAAATGGAGGCAATTGGATTAGTCGACGTAGGTTTGCCTTGCTGGTGTTGGCGGTAATGGCGAGTAACCGTACCATGTGCCGCTTCAGCTTCCATCGTTTGACCATCGGGGGTAACCAACACTGAAGTCATCAAACCTAAGGATCCAAAACCTTGGGCAACCGTATCGGACTGCACGTCGCCATCATAATTTTTACAGGCCCATACAAACGCTCCGTTCCATTTCAAACAGGCCGCAACCATGTCATCGATTAAACGGTGTTCATAAGTAATTCCCGCTGCTTTAAACGAAGCAATAAATTCTTGCTCGTAAATTTCAGCAAAAATATCTTTAAAACGACCGTCATATTTTTTCAAAATGGTGTTTTTTGTTGAGAGATATAAAGGCCATTTTTTGGTAAGTGCCATGTTGAAACACGAGCGAGCAAACCCGCGGATAGATTCATCAGTGTTATACATCGCAAGCGCAATACCGTCGCCTTTGAAGTTATAAACTTCGTGGGAAATAGTGTTGCCATCGTCACCTTGAAACGTAATGGTTAATTTACCCTTACCTTTGGTAACAAAATCAGTGGCGCGGTATTGGTCACCGAAGGCATGGCGGCCGATACAGATAGGCTGAGTCCAGCCGGGCACAAGACGCGGAACATTGCTGCAAATTATCGGCTCGCGAAACACCGTACCATCGAGAATATTGCGGATCGTCCCATTAGGAGATTTCCACATTTGCTTGAGGTTAAATTCCTCAACGCGAGCTTCATCAGGGGTAATGGTGGCGCACTTGATGCCGACGTTATATTTTTTGATCGCTTCTGCAGCATCGATGGTGATTTGATCATCGGTGGCGTCGCGGCTTTCCATACCTAAATCGTAATATTTGATGTCTAAATCGAGGTAGGGCAGAATCAGTTTGTTTTTGATGAAGCTCCAGATGATTCGCGTCATCTCGTCGCCATCTAACTCAACTACCGGATTGGCTACTTTGATCTTATTCATGAGTCTTCCTATTTAACGGCTAATAGCCTGTGCTTGTGAAACGGTTAAAAAACCGCGCGAGTATAGCATCGAGCCCAGAGCTGAAATAACCCCTGCACCCATGGCCAAACTAATTCTATTAAACAAGCCCTTCGAAGTGCTCTCACAATTTAGCCAAGATGGCGATAAATTAACCTTAGCCAAATTTATCCCCCTGCCTGATGTTTATCCGGCTGGTCGCCTGGACTTCGATTCTGAAGGGCTTTTATTACTAACCGATAACGGGCAATTACAACATCAAATTGCGCATCCGTCCCAAAAATGGTGCAAGACCTATTGGGTTCAGGTGGAGGGCGAAATATCCGAACCAGCCTTAGAGATGTTATGTCAGGGCGTGCAATTAAATGATGGCAAAACGCGTCCAGCCAGAGCATGGGTTATGCCAGAACCGGATATCTGGATACGCACCCCACCCATACGCGAGCGTATGTCCATCCCAACATCTTGGATAAGCCTGCAAATCACCGAAGGACGCAATCGTCAAGTGCGCCGTATGACAGCAGCTGTCGGCTACCCAACTTTGCGTTTAATTCGAGCGCAAATTGGCCCTTATGAATTAGGAGCGCTGTTGCCCGGGGAATATAAAATTCTGGATGTCGATGATCCAATTGCGATTAAAAGCCATAAATCTCACATGGCGCATCCGCGGCGCAACGCTTCTCCACATTCTTCTCACCGCAATCGGAAACATTAATCATGCAATGGGCACCACACGTAACCGTCGCAACGCTAATTGAACAACATGGAAAGTTTTTGTTAGTCCATGAACTCTCTGATGGACAACGCGTATACAACCAACCTGCGGGACACTGGGAAGAACATGAAACCTTATTTGAAGCAGCGCTGCGAGAAACCCGAGAGGAAACCGGCTGGGAAGTGGAACTTACCCATTTATTGGGAATTAGCCACTATGTATCACCTGTAAATGGCTTTACTTACTTAAGAATAAGCTTTGTCGCTCAAGCAATTAAATCAATACCCAATGCACAGTTGGATAGTGATATTCTCGAAGCAGTTTGGTTAACTTATGCAGATATCAACTCTAAACAAGATCAATTACGCAGCCCTCTCGTGAAGCTTGATATCGACCGCTATAGGCAGGGCGAGCGATTCCCGTTATCAGTTATTACAACGTTAAAATAGCAAAAACAAGTGTAAGGCGGACCTAGCAATAGGAAGCTCGAAGTTGGCTCAAATTGAGCAAGACCTTCGATAAATACTGCCCGGCACCTGTGTTATCCAGTAGGCGTGCGCACGGTAATTACAAGACTGTCAGGCTACATCTACCCTGTTTAATATATTCTGCTGACTAAAGCGCTTGCTGGCCAGGCTAGTTATAAATCGCTCATTAGTAGCCTTACAGTTTACAAGCCATTGAGCTGCTGCTTATTTCTACCATGACAAATGTGCACACAAATGGAATTAGCGCACCTAGCAGAAAAGCTGGCAAAAACCATATTTTTACTGGTATTTGCATGTATATGAGCTAATGTTTCTGCAGATTAAGGCACGTGTAAAATGATCGTTTTGAATTAATCGGTTAAGCGCTATATCATAGTGCTAAATTTTCTCGCCCTTATGTCGTTGTACGCTCGCCCCTCTTCCGTACTAACAACAAAACAATACACAAAATAAAATAAATTACTGCACGCGTGGAGTGTGACATGAGCAAAAAAAACAGCCTTATATTTGCTGGGCTAGCTATAATTAGCCTTGTTATTTGGTGGAAAAACCATGAACAAGATCCTGTAGATACGCCTAAAGCACAAGGCAAAACTACTGCTGACTTTCCCCAAACTGCATCTAATTGGTATGACGCAATGGATGGTGGCATTGCATTAAATGATGAAGAGCGTAAAGGGCGAAATACCTGGTTAATTTGGACAGGAGGTAACCAAGAATTTTGGAACCACATGGCGGGCCACAGTTTTGGCACCGTTGACCTGTTAAAAATTCTCGATACACGCAAACGCACCGAACGCTTCGAGTGGTATGGGTTAATAAATGACCCAGATATGCAAAAATCCTCTACACCGGATGCATACGGGCTTTGGCTAGACACTCCCAAGGGGGATTTACCCAAAGACGTCGATCCAAAAGTTTATGGCGCGCCTTCAGGCATAGTGGGCCTGCGTTTATATCCCAATCCCGCCTTTGATGAAAAAGCAAAAGCCGCTTGGGATGCGCAGCGCTACTACAACGATCAAGATTATTACTACAACCCCGCTTTGGTGCGCCCGTATATGGTTGGTATGAGCTGCGGCTTTTGCCACGTTTCATTTCACCCCAATCACGCGCCGGAAAATCCAGCCGAACCTAGTTGGGCAAATTTATCGAATAATATAGGTGCGCAATATCTTCGGATTAGTCGATTATTCGGCTACGACCTAAAACCCGATAATTTCATTTGGCAAATTTTTAATACGATGCAACCAGGTGCCATCGATACGTCTTTTATCGCCACAGATAACATAAATAACCCACGCACCATGAACGCTATTTATAATGTAGGTGCGCGTTTGGGTGCCGGGCAGATTGAAAAACAAGGTCCGCAGAATATGCATTTTGAAGGGCAAAAAAGCGAGATGCCTGTACCGCATATTTTAAAAGATGGTTCGGACTCAGTCGGTATCTTAGGCGCTCTAAGCCGTGTTTATGTCAACATCGGACAGTTCCACCAGCAGTGGTTTGAAAATCACAATCCAATTTTGGGTGGCAAACCGCAAACGCCATTCCCAGTCGAAAAAGCGCAGAAAAACTCAGTTTATTGGCAGTCTACAGCTGAGCGCGTAGGCCCACTGGCAGCCTTTTTCCTTAAAGCAGCAGGCCCTATGCCGCTCAAAACGACAGCAGAGGGAAAAACATTTTTAACCGAAGATGAGGATACGCTAAAACAAGGCAAACTAGTTTTTGCTGATAATTGCGCCAGCTGTCACTCCAGCAAACAACCAAAAGCCGCTAAAGGTTCGGAAGATTACAAAACACAAATGCAGGCCCTCGTGTTGGAAGAGGACTTTTTGGAGAACAATTATCTTTCTACTGACGAGCGAATTTCGGTTGTTGAACTAAAAACTAATGCCTGTAGCGCTTTGGCCACGAACGCAATGAAAGGCCACGTTTGGGATAATTTCTCGTCAGAAACCTATAAAAATCTTCCAGCCGTAGGGCCCATTGAAGTTCAACACCCGTTAACGGGTGCCACATTTAAATATACACCTTCAGCGGGTGGGCCGGGCTATACCCGAGTTGCAAGCTTGGTTGCTACCTGGGCGAGCGCACCTTTCTTGCATAACAACTCAGTGGGTATTTACGTACAGGATCCCTCGGTTAAGGGCCGCATGCAAGCATTTGAAGATGCCATCGACAAATTACTTAACCCAGAAAAGCGCCTGGGGCTTGCATCCGTATACCGCACAACTGAGGAGAGCTGGTTGCGTATAAACCCTACATTTATACCTAAACTATTGCAGCCCTTACTTGGCGAGCTAAAAGACAGTGATGGCAATATTGCACTAGGCCCGATTCCAAAAGGCACACCGGTAAACTTATTGGTGAATATTGATATGTCTTTGGAGGATATTGAAAAGATCAAAGCTAATATCAAAGTGCTTTTAAAAGTGAAAAAAGCGCTTAAGGAAATTCACAAAAATAACCTAACCGGCGATGCGGCCACCGCAGCATTAAAGCCACTGGCTGATGATTTAATTTCTATCAGCAAATGCCCCGACTATGTGACAGACCGCGGCCACTATTATGGCTCTGAGCTCTCAGCCAGCGACAAACACGCCTTAATTGAATATTTAAAATTCTTTTAATATATACGCACAAGGACGTGGCAACTATCAACAGTAAGCGAATACGACAAAAAGAACATCTAAAACAATAGGCTATATAAGATTGGTTGAATATTAGCGGCCCACATGTAGGCCGCATTAATTACGCTGTAAACGTAGCGCACACGTTAAAAGGGATTGTAAAAAATAAAAATTCCTCAAGAAGTTTTATGCAAATTCGCACTGGATCTTTCGTTGACTATATTTAAACCCCAGGCACACCCGCTATTTCCGAGCATAAACTGCACGAAAAACGGTAACTCGGCGCTGGCGAATAAGTGCTTTCATACATCGTCACTACAGCCAAACCGATATCGCAGACTACCTATTTAATTAATTGCAGCTGTAGAGTCTGCAGACTTGACTATTTATTTGGAGAAGTTCCATGCCCGACACGCGCGCGCAATTTGATTACGTTGTTGTAGGATCCGGAGCCGGCGGCGGCCCCCTTGCTGCAAATTTAGCCAAAGCGGGAAAAAAAGTATTGCTTTTAGAAGCGGGCGGCGATGACGAACCTTATAATTACCAAGTTCCCGTATTTCACCCAAATGCTTCAGAAGATGAAAGTCTGCGTTGGGATTTTTTTGTACGTCACTATGCAAACGATGAACAGCAACAGCGCGACAGCAAAATGACACCGGAACAGAAGGGCGTGTTATATCCGCGCTCTGGGACACTCGGCGGGTGCACCGCTCACAACGCGATGATTACCGTATATCCTCATAACAGTGATTGGGATTATATCGCCGAGATTACCGGCGATAATTCCTGGCACAGCGATAATATGCGCACGTATTTTCAACGCTTTGAAAATAACCGCGCTCATCCATTTAAACGCTTTTGGGCAATGCTAGGATTTAATCCTGCACGCTTTGGTTTTAATGGTTGGCTAAATTCAAGTATGCCAAACCCCGGCTCCGACATTTTAAAAGATTCTCAGCTATTAGAATTATTAAAATATTCGGCGCTTGCAGCATTTAAAGCCTTCGGGCGCCCTATTGAATCTTTTGGTCGTGGCATAAAGGGCCTTTTAGATCCTAACGACTGGCGCTTAGTAAAACGTAGTGCAGAAGGACTTCGCTATACTCCGTTGGCGACAAAACACGGTAAGCGCATGGGTGCGCGGGATTTTATCCGCGCCGTTGCAGAGGAATTTCCCGATCGCCTAATTGTGCGCACGCATTCGTTGGTAACGCGGGTATTATTCGACGAGAGCAACACCGCTATTGGTGTGGAATACCAAAATGGTCGACATTTATACGCCGCGGATCCCCGCGCAACAGGACAGGCGCCCGACGGCTTTGAGCAGGTATTTGTGCACAAAGAAGTTATTCTCTGCGGCGGCGCTTTTAATACACCGCAACTACTAATGCTATCGGGTATTGGACCTGCAGAGGAACTGACTCGTCACCAGATAAAAGTTCGTGTCAACTCGCCCGGTGTAGGTCGTAATCTGCAAGATCGTTATGAAGTTGGCGTCGTTAATGAAATGTCCAAACCCTTTTCATTACTGGACGGTTCGACTTTCCGAGCTCCAGAACCAGGGGATCCTCATGATCCACAATTTACCCAATGGCTGACAGGCAAAGGTGTGTATACCACAAACGGTGCTGTTTTAGCCGCGGTGTTGCGCTCTGCACCAAGCCGTGCAGAGCCGGATTTATTTGTCTTTGCTCTAGCGGGCAATTTCTACGGCTACTTTCCTGGGTATTCAAAAATAATCACTGAAGGGCACAAATATTTTACCTGGGCCATATTAAAAGCTCACACCAATAATACCGGCGGCCGCGTAGCGCTGCGCAGTAATAATCCGCGCGATGTGCCGGACATTAATTTTCATTATTTTGATGAAGGCACAGATACCGCTGGTGAAGATTTAGAGTCTGTAATTAACGGAGTTGAGTTTGTTCGCACGATGACCGCTGCTGCAAGCGGTGTAATAAAAGAGGAAATTGTGCCAGGCTCAGCCATTGCAAGTCGGGAAGAGATAGGCCAATGGATCAAAGACAACGCTTGGGGCCACCACGCATCTTGCACCTGTAAAATTGGTGCAGATAGCGATCCTATGGCAGTGCTCGATAGTCAGTTTAGAGTGCGTGGGGTAAACAATCTGCGCGTTGTTGACGCGTCTGTTTTCCCAAAAATACCTGGATTTTTTATTGTTTCATGTGTGTACATGATTAGCGAAAAAGCTGCAGAAGTTATTTTAAAAAACGAATCAGAATAGCTGAACATCAGGTTTAGCGAGCAGGATAATTGAGCAAGCCGTTTTTAGAAGTGTCTCTTGAGTGGATATTAAAAGCGATAGATCGCCTTATAAAAATCTGACCATAAGCAACGGCTTATATTTTTTGCAAAATAGATATATTGATTTAATGTAAAACACTTTCAACAATAAAAATTATCCGAAGTGTTGAGCCTAATGGGCCTTTCGTTTAGCACCGGCGAAAACCATTTAAGTAAATTTAAGTTAGCCTTGGAGCTAAAGTATGAGCGAACACCATACACGTAATTTTCAAGATGTTATTGACATCGAACATCAGCACATACAAGCCAGTCGCGATCGAGTTCAAATGCCCGACGGAATCTACACAGCCTTTGCCATTTCAGGGGGTGGTATTCGATCTGCTTCGTTCGCGCTGGGTGTAATGCAAGCGTTAGTATCAGCAAATATATTAAAAAAAATCGATTACCTGTCCACTTCCTCCGGCGGAGGCTACATTGGATCGGCTTTAACCTGGTTTTTGCGGCAAGGAATTAACAAAGACAGGCCCGCAGGTGTTGAACCAGAGAATTTTCCGTTAGGTCGAGCACGCGCCTCATCGGACCACCCGCAAAACTGGGCATTAAATTTTATCCGTATGCACGGAAATTATTTGATTCCCACGCCAAAACTTAATAGATCTTCATTAATCGGACTGTTATTACGTACTAGTGTTGTGTCCCTAGTTGCTTATTTCACCCTGCTTTCAACGCTGATGCTACTTCCCATGTGGCTTGGCGTATTTAAACCTGTCACTTGGTTACCGCAATTAAATGGCACTCCACTGCAGTTCTTTTTACATAATTATTGTTGGCTAATCACGCTGCTTGCAATGACAGCATTTGCGATTCAATGTCTATGGTTTGCGATTTTCTCCGGCATCGGCATTAAATCCACCACATTAAGTTACGAAGTGCGCACAAATGCTCAACACCGCCTAGGTGCGCTACTGGCCATTATAATATTAAGTTTTATTATCGGCACAATTCCTTGGCTGCATCAATTAAGCCTAGAATTAATATTATCGTTACATATGAACGATGGTTACGAAGTATGGAAAACGAATGCAAGCGAAAAAAATTCCGACCTTACTGACAAGTCTCATCGCTTACAAGGACTTGGCGCTGCAGTATCAACTGCTGTGGGTTCATTAATGGGATTTATTCAGTACATACGAACACGCAGAGGCGTAGGAAACGATAATTCTGTTATTTTTTACCTTGCCTGTTTACTCATACTCTATGGTCTTGGTTTTGCAGCCTTCGTATTTAATATATCGATCGCTGAATTTCCCACCGGGCGCTGGGTATTTTTCGGCGGCGGATTATTGGCAATTACTCTCGGCTTATTTGTAAATACCAATTATCTCGGCCTACACCGTATGTATCGAGATCGTTTAATTGAAGCCTATTTACCAGACCTAGAAGCAGTCGAGTTCAATAAATGGCAAAAAGCGCGCACTGCAGATATCACTTCGTTAGATCAGTTTTGCCAAACACCTCATGAGCGTCCCTACCATCTTATTAATACCAATTTAGTTTTAAGTGGCTCGCAAGTATCTAAATATTATTCACGAGGAGGAGATAGTTTTGTTTTATCTCCACTTTTCTCCGGTTCTGAAGCGACCGGCTGGGTTAAAACTCACGCCTGGCAGCGCAAACCCGGCGATACAACTACAAATTCTGGCATTAGTCTTGGCTCCGCCATGGCGGTGTCAGGTGCGTCGGTAAACCCCAATGCTGGTAATTCTGGCCGCGGACCCACTCGTTCAAAATTAATCTCCACGTTACTCTCACTTTTAAATATTCGTCTCGGTTATTGGGCAGTAAACCCTAAGTGCGTCTACGAGCGCTGGTTTAAACCGAATTTAATTTACCCGGGTTTAAACGGCAGCCTGTTGGGCCCAGGCCTCCACGAAAACCAAAACATAGTGCAGTTAAGTGACGGCGGGCATTTCGACAATTTAGGGCTGTACGAACTCATCCGCCGCAAAGTAAAACTCATTATTCTCTCTGACGCTGGCGCCGACCCTTGCTATTTTTTTGATGACTTGGGCAATGCGGTAGAAAAAGTTCGTGTGGATTTCGGTGTGAATATCCGATTTAGCGATGAATACAGTTTGGATAATCTCCAACCGGGCTCCGCACAAAAAACCTGTGGTATTGCAATGGATTTAGCCAAACACAGCTTTGCCGTAGCCGCTATTGAATATCCTGACGCAAGTCCTGGCCGTTTAATTTACATAAAAGCCACATTGATTGAAGGGCTGCCTGCCGATGTGTACAATTACAAAAAATCAAACCTTGCTTTTCCACACGAACCCACAGCTGATCAGTTTTATAGTGAAGTACAAATAGAAGCTTATCGCGAATTGGGCTATCGTCTAACTTGGGACATGCTGAATAAAAACGGCATTATTGATGGCGACGGGAAATGGCAGCCTGAGCGCAATCTAGATGCATTGAAATTTTGACTTTGGCGTTGACTCGGGCAACCTTAAAATACTGACACGCAGCTGCGATCCACAAATTTTTTAAAAAAGCCTTTATGCAGTGAAATTAATAAATCGATTATGTTGAATTCACCAGAAGAAAAGGTAACGATTTTAGAATGATTGTATTTTTTGAGAATTTTACTTAAACATATTTAGAAGTGCAGAAACCTTTTTCAGGTTATACCCAACGAGAAATTTTATGCCGTTATTATGTCGTGTTGCCGTAGCAACCCTATCGATTTTATTATTTGGTTGCGAAGGTAAGCTGCCAGAATATCATGCCGCAAAAGAGGTGCATTGGCTTGATCAGAATTGGTCACCGAAACTGCGCGATGGTTTTTATCATACCCCGCAAGGCACGGAAATTGTTCCCTATGCATGGTTTCTTGCTGTAGAACAGCCTAAATTATCGATTAATCCTTTTCATATTATTCCGCTATTTTCTGACCCAAGCTACTTAGGGCGTTACGGCTTTTTACCTGCCGATAAATCAGAGTTAAATCCCGACGGACTACCGGTCGGATTTACCAAAGATAACAAATTTATCGACCCGTACACGAATGAGCATAAAACTGTTGTTTCTCTCACGTGCGCTGCATGTCACACAGGTCAGCTAGACATAATAAATGCCCAAAACCAACGCATCGGTGTGCGTATAGATGGAGGCAGCTCTCTGGCTAATCCTACGTTGTTTGAAATCGAATTGGGCAAAGCCTTTTTATTAACAGAAAAAATTCCAACTCGATTTAACCGCTTCGCTAAACGAGTACTGGGTAAAGACTATAGCGCCGAAGCCAAAGCTACGTTAAAAAATCAATTGAAGCAGGTTGTACGCAGCGGACTACATTTGCAAAAGATGCGCGACAGCAAACACATCTACCCTATTGAACTGGGCTTCGGGCGCGTTGATGCGCTAAATGATATTGGTAACCAGGTTTTTGCCCAGCAATTAAGTGATGTAAATTGGGCTGTATCTGCAGCACCCGTTAATTTTCCACATGTTTGGGAAACTTCATGGTTTGATTACGTGCAATATAATGGTTCTATCCCCAACCCACTCGTACGCAACATTGGCGAATCCTTAGGTGTGAAATCGCCGATTGTATTAACGGGCGATAAAAGTAAGTGGTTCAAAACATCCGTAAATATAGAAAATTTAGTTTTAATGGAAGAATGGCTGGCGGGCGATGCCCCCTACCAAGGGCTGCACGCCCCATCCTGGCCTGAAGAACTTCTCGGCGCTATAGATAAAGAAAAAGCAGCCAACGGCCAGAGACTATATGCTGAATTGTGTATTTCCTGCCATTACGCCAGTAGAGACGTTTTACAGCGTGACGCGATCGAAGAGTCGCCCATTTATTGGACCGCACGCAACAGTCTGGGCCAACCACTTTTAAAAACTGTTATGACGGATTTGGACGTAATAGGCACTGACCCTAAACAGGCACTGGATTTTATTAATCGCAAAATTGATACTGCCAATTTAGGTCTCGGTGTAATTAATGGCGGCCAAGCTTTAACATATGTAGTCGAACAGGTGGCTAAACGTTATTTTACTGATCATAATATTTCCGAAGGAGATCAATTAAAATTCTCTAACGGGCATAAGTTAGGCGCAGAAGCCTCTCGCACTCCGCACGCCTACATGGCGCGGCCACTAACAGGAATTTGGGCAACCCCACCCTTTTTACACAATGGATCAGTGCCGACTCTTTATCACTTATTATCACCTGTCAGCGAGCGGCCCGCCGAGTTTACCCTGGGAAATCGCCTCTTCAATACCCAAATGGTGGGTTATGAATACGGCCCTATAGTGAATATTATTCCGTTTAATACTCAATTACCGGGTAATTCAAATCTAGGTCATGAATTTAATGATGGCTCTGGAACCGGTATTATTGGCCGAAAATTGACGGAAGATGAGCGCTGGGAGTTATTGGAATATTTAAAAACTTTATAGATGTTCGAAAAAACCGCGCTGAACTGAACGGTTTATCACGCCGTTGCGGGCATGGCCGCAACGGCGTGATAAAGAGGCATTTAAGCGATTGTGCAAATTTTGTGAATTCAGGCAATCATACTTCGCCTTTAACTGCGTCGGCTGACCGCAAACCGAATACTGAATTAACGTAGAATCCCATTTGCAACACTATGTTGACACTCGTTTAGATTCAAAAATAATAAAAAATGCGCCAACATTGGCCCTAAACCATTTTCGCCGCCAGCGTCGCTTTCCATTTAATATAAATAGAATACTCATCCTACAATAATATTGTGTTAACACCTCACGTAATTTTTACGCTCACTAAGCATTTAACTCTTTCCGCAAGCGCCCATCCATTATTACGCTATGTCTGCCAGCGTACAGACTTCATATAACTTGACTCTTATTCTGTAAGCCTTCTTCATTCAACAAAGGTATTACTTATGAAAGCTATTTTCCGATTCTTAAGCGCACTGTGTGTTGTCGCAAGTCTTTCTTTAATTACCACTGCTTGTGCCCCTAAGCCTCAAAAAGAAGGTACTGGTGAATATTTAGATGACTCAGTAATCACCGGTAAAGTAAAAGCCGCAATTTTAAAGGATGACGATCTGAAAGTAACAGAAATTAACGTAGAAACTTTTAAAGGTGTTGTGCAGCTGAGCGGTTTTGTAAGTTCAAAACAATCCATACAAAAAGCTATTGAGCTTACGCGCTCTATAAGCGGAGTAAAATCTGTTGTAAATAAGATGACTGTGAAATAGGGACTATATTAGATAGCCAACAGTCTGACAAAACGGCCGGGTTGGGCCTTGGATGTTTGCAACCCGGCTTTAGAACATGTGCATTGCTATGCAGGATCTATAGCAGAAGCGCACACAGTCAAAACACTTAACGTCATTACTACATAAATACATATGTCGGCAGTACTCATAGAATACCTCCAATTACAGCATTACGTTTACGCCTAATACATCCACCCTTTGCAGCTAAGCTCGCCACATGAATATAGTATATGTGTCTTGCTGTTAGTGCGTGCGATAACTCACGTTGAGTTTCTATTATTTTTAAATCTGCAGCTATTTTTTAGCATCTATAGGCTATTAGGCCAGCAAATCAATCTGCCCTCCGATCAAATCGATTCTCGAAGCGACCAAACCTTTTTTAAGGCGCCAAAATCTACCGAGAAGAAATAAGCACATTCGCTTTAATCATTATTAACTCACGTAAAATGGAAGTATTAATTAAAGACTATGGCGTGGAACATATGTTAGTGGGGATTTTTAAGGGCCTGGGCTCTAACACTCTTGCAAGTTCTTTGAGTATTTCTAAGGCCTGCCTGCTAGTTTGCGGATAGTGTGCCACAATAAAGGAGGAATTAACGGGCGAACATAAGCTACAATTTTATCGGCTCGCTTAGGCAAAACATATACTGAATCGTAATGCTCACTGCGATCAAAATTCGCATATTCATTGACATAATAATAATTTGCTATAGAGCGCCTAGGTATTCCCTCGGGGGAATTCCAAATAGAAGGATGGCCGTGAAAGTGTTTAGGGCCATTAATCATTAATAAGGATTGGCCGAATTTCGGTGTAATTTTATTCACGCACGTCTTCTGCTGCGCATCCCATAACTCCAATTCACCACCCCACTCAGGTTGCCAATTAGGTGTCAGATAAGTAATAAACACCATCTTATTGGCCAGCCCATTTTGTATATGCCGGTTAAAATCACTGTGTACGCTAAAATAACCGCCATTAACTGTTTCATGCATTCCACCCCCATATCGGGTGTGATCGACAATTAAATTAGGAATAGAAGTTATTTTACTTAACAGAAGTACAAACCAACTGGAATTTATTAGAGTGAAATAGAGCTCGGTTGCGGGCCCTAAATAGTCACCCAGAACTGAGCGACGGAAATTAACATAATCGGACTTTACCTCGCGCCAATCTTTGGTTGCGTTTAAATCAAACTCCTCCATTATTAATGCAAGAAAATCGGGATTAAACCAACTGTTTACCGCAAGAAAAGGAAATGGTGCTGCGTTTTGTAGTTGAACAGCCCATTGATCTTGTTGCTCCGCACTGTACAGTGCAGGATCGACCAATTCTTCAAAAGTGAATTTGCGCCCACGAATACTTATAGTAAATTCATCAATCACCTGCACATCATTTGAGCGTCTAGAAAAGCTAAAATTTCGACTCTCGATACCACTTTTCATTTTTAAACCTGGAATTTAAATTTTGTTCAATTAAAAGGATTAAGCAAAATTTCAGAAATTTGTAATGAAAAATGCTAGCCACACTGAAACAGCATCATCAGTACTGCCAATATCGTCGATCAATGGATACAGTTATTACTCGTCTCTAATTTAAAGGCGATCAACCACGCAGGATTTGGATGAGCTCAGACTAAGCTGCGCAGCCAAAAAATATCGTAGTCCCGCTTAAGCGAAATGACAGTTATCTACATAACGCTCGAGCGTTGCTGTTACAGTAGAGCAAAGCTCGTACCAGCGTCAGTTGATTACGATTTAGGCTCGATATTTCTAATATTATTTAGTAGAAGCTTAAAACGCTATTTCTTGGCGATTGACAAGAATTTCGACAAATTCCCCTTTATCTCTAATGACCGTATGAGCTATGCGTGAGTCACAGCTGGAAAAATGCGGCAGCGCAGCGAATTAATTTGCGTAACCGCACGTAAATAAGCTGAAGGTTCAGTATTAAAGGATCTCATCTAAGACGGGAGGTAACTGTCAAATTTCCAAGCTGACGCTTAATAAAATTAGCGTTATGGCAAAAACGACGCACTGGCGGGGCGTGAAACTGAGTGCTTGGCAGTGCGCTGAGGTATCAGCACAGGGCTAATTTTTATCTTGTACAAACCAAGACTCTTTATAGGTTTTAACTAAATCTGGTAAAAAAACAGTAAAGGCTGTGGCAATAGTGCCGTTAATAAAACCTTCGGGAAATGTCATTAATAAAAAGAGCCAAAAATGATCTTGAATAATAACCCAATGCGCTTGGCTGCCAGCAAAATAGCAAAACCCTAATGCAACAACATCAACCAATAAGCAGCTGCCCATAGCACCAAAAAAACCCACTCCTAGGATGTAGATAAAAGGATTTTTAAATCGCCCGTAATTTACAACGCTTATTACACACCATGCCCAGGTAGCCGGCACAGCCACATTTAAGCAAAAATCTAATGGGATAGCGCTAGGGTGAAACTGTGAATAAGCCATATCCCAGCCCACCAGCGCTGAACGAAACGCCGTTTGAAATACCGCCAACAAAACCAGCGCCGCTAAACCGACTAATTGAGCAAGGCTCCAGCCGAGCACCATCGTGGTAACCGTCATTAATAATGGATGGAATATCACAGCGTTTTTAACCGTTACGCCAAATAACCAAAAGAGACTCAGCGCAACTACGCTTGCCATTAACAGATGGTGGCGCTGCTGGGATGCCATTACTAATCGCCAAGGAG
The DNA here is from genome assembly GCA_036520615.1 of Cellvibrionaceae bacterium. Lineage (GTDB taxonomy): Bacteria > Pseudomonadota > Gammaproteobacteria > Pseudomonadales > Cellvibrionaceae > CAMCXE01. Next base: position 20,967 of record DATDJI010000034.1, read on the forward strand.
CGAATATAGAGGCAATAATTATTAATGGAACACACAGCGTTATGCTCAACCAAAACAACAGTGTGTTGGGTGCCAATAAGAAATTCATAGCCAGCTCTCAGCGACTAGGTTAGATACTCGCTAGGATATCTAAAATCTTTGAATGTTTCAGGTAATACAGCTTCAGATAAGAAGATCAGCGGAATTTAAAATGATCAAATAGACCCTTTAGCGCTAACTTGCAGTTATTTAAGCGTAGGCAATTAAATTTGCGTTCGCAGATGCACGGCTTGTGGCGATCGCTTGATAGGCCGCGAATTATCCGGGCTTTATTAAATTAGCAAGGCGTGAAAAACGTTATAGGGCGAACTCATGAACATTAAGCGAGCCCCTTAATATTCGCAGCTTTATTTACATTTATAAAACTTGATAGATATAGATTTTTTACAGGAAATAAAAATGCCGCTGCAAACCTAATCTCGGCTGCGGACAAAAAAGCTAATTAATTTAACAATTGTTACAATAATCAGCATCAGCACCATGGCAAATAACAACGGTGTGCCTGCACGCCAAAACGCCGCAGGCCCTTCAAAAACACCTTCAGTAAGGGCAATAACCCAGGCTGGCGCTAGGTAAATGGAGTCCGGATCCGCATGCCAGGGCACGACAAGCATTACCGCAGGTACAAAGCGCAGTAATTGACGCAATTCATTAAAGGCGATGGGACGAGTTAAAAACCACCAAGCCAATAAAAATATACCCACTCCAACAGCATAATAAATCCAGCCCATTACATATTCGTCGTGACTGTACATAGGGAGCCTTAATAATGCGGTGGACGCTGATCAACGATCGAGGTTTGGTCGTCAAGTGCAGCTAATAGGTCGTTGAGTTTTTGGTTCAATAGCATTATATGGCCCTGGGCTTTTTTTAATTCATCGCCTTGCAACGCCATTTGCTGGCTCATTTGCTGAAGCGCATCCTCTTGAAAAGCGATGCGCATTTGTAGGTCCACCCAGGCTTCTTCACCAATCATATAGTCTCTTATAATCCGTAGAGTTTGCTGTTGTGCTGATTAATACGTTTCATCTCGTCATCTGTTTGCGGTGGCATTTGCAAATAAAAACCCTGCTCCGCAATAGCCTCCAAAACCTTTTGGCCGCTGGTGCGCGCAAGTTTGCGCTCCACTGTGAGCACCAGCGTCAAGCAATGTTTAGGCGCGCCGAAATGTTCGAGCAATAATTCCGGCACGCGTGTAAGGCCGTCCGTTTTGAGCACGTATAAATACAGTTCGTCTTTTTTGGCGCTTTTGTACACGTCGCAGATATGTTTTGTAATTGGTGCTGTGGATTCGGTCATAAGGCAGACATCTATACGTCAAAAGGTAGTGGCAGAGCAGCATCGCCAGTACGCTGACTAAAGGCGAGCAGCGCATTGCCCACCACTTGCTCACGCCAACCGTGCAAAATACTCGGCAGCGGCTCATCAGCAGGCATACCTCGTGCGAGGAATTCAAAATCACGCTTGCGAGCTAACACTTCCGGCGCCACGTCAAGTGACTGTGCTTTTTGCTCCACCCACTGGCGCAGGTCTTTAACCAATTGTTGCTGGCTACCAGTTAAAGGGCGCGGCTGGGGCAGCGTCAGCTGATCGTCGGACTGATCCAGCACAGCTTGAATCAGCTCAATAATATCCTCGCCATAGCGGCGAATGGCTTTTTCCGGTAAGTCTTCAATTTGGCGCAGCTGGCTAATATGGCGGGGCTTACTCTGCGCTAGTTGATAAAGCGCAGATTCTTTCACTACGTGATTGCGCGGCAAGTTAGTATCTTGAGCCACCACTTCGCGCCAATGGCAAAGCCGCTGCGCTATGGCTTGCTCGCGCCGACTCATACGTTGCAAGCCTTTTAAACGCAGATGACTAAGTTTTGCGTCCTGAGCATCCTGGCTGTGCGTGAGCAAGGAGATGCAATCTTCTTCCATCCACGTCAAGCGGCCATGCTCTACCAATTTGCTATGCAATTGCTGGGCGATAGGCAATAAGTAATAAACGTCCCAGGCGGCATAGAGTGTTTGCGCGTGGCTTAGCGGGCGAACCAACCAATCAGAACGGGTTTCATCTTTGGGTAAGCGCACACCGAGCATCTGCTCAACTAAACGCGCATAACCAACTGAAAACCCCTGCCCAACCATGGCCGCAGCCACCTGTGTATCAAACATATTCACAGGCACGCCACCGAACAGCAGAGCAAATATCTCCAAATCCTCAGAACATGCATGCAGGGCTTTACATACAGCTGGGTTAGCCATGACGGCAGCGAGGGGCTGCCAGTGGGTAATGGTTTTCGGATCGATAAAATAAATGCCTTCACCGTCATAGATTTGCAGCAAGGCGGCAATGGGATAATAGGTGTTGGTGCGCAGAAATTCAGTATCGACGGCAAGCCAACTCTGCTGGTTCCAGCCCGCACACAACTGCTCTAACGCGCTATTTTTTGCTATCCAAATAGGCGTCAGTGAGTCGATGGGTAATTTAAATTCATCTGACATTGTTAGAGTTCCCGGCGGCTGGTGAGGGCGTGAGCCAGTGTGCCGCCGTCAATATATTCAAGTTCGCCCCCAATCGGCACGCCGTGGGCAATTCGCGTCACTTTAACACCTAAGGGCTTGGCTTTTTGTGCAATAAAATGCGCCGTCGCCTCGCCTTCCATCGTGGGGTTAGTGGCGATAATTAATTCGCTAATGCCATCCGTATGCAAGCGCTCAAACAGACTATCCAGCCCCAACTCAGCAGGCCCGATACCATCGATGGGAGAGAGTTTGCCATAAAGTACAAAATAGCGGCCGCGGAAAATACCCGACTGCTCAAGCGCCATGACATCTGCCGGGTTTTCCACAACACAGAGCATATCGGTTTGGCGCTTGAGGCTTGAGCACAGCTGACAGCGAATTTGTTCGGTGAGAATGCGGCAACAATCGCAGCGTTTTACTTGCTCGCAGGCGGCTTTTAAATTGGCAGCCAATTGCAACGCAGCTGGGCGATTACGCTCAAGTAAATGCAACGCCATACGTTGGGCGGATTTTGGGCCTACGCCCGGCAGGGTGCGCAGCGAGGCGATTAGTTGGTCTATTAGGGGGCTTAACATTTGGGCCTAGATTATTTGGGATGTGTAAAAAAGGGTTTTTGCTCTAGCATGGCAAAGTATTTCAAAGATAACTTTTTTATTTGCGCTTACGTACTAAGCGGCAATATTTTCATCGACTACGCGTCCACACGAGGGGAGTAGGAACGCGTAAATCCTGTCTGAAGAACCGAGTAAAAACGCTATTAAATACCCTGTCGCTTTATAGCCTCGAAATCGAAATTCGAAATCAATAAATCCGTGCCTATATAGATAACTACCTCTCGCGCTCCTGCGCCTAAACATAACTCACGAAACGCGCGAATTTCCACGTCCGTTAAACCGCCGTCTAACTTCTCCATCGGCTGCAAAACAACCATAGGAGAAACGGTAAAAAGTCCTTTTGAACAGGCAATACGAAATGCATGTTGCATTATTTTTTCCGCCTTCTGAAAGTTGGCTATTAATTGCCGAGGGTGAAGAAATGGATTTTCCACCTCAAACCCGGCCACCCCCGTCAGCAACTTAGCGTCACTTCCAACAGCTTTTATCGTACGCTTACCCGAAGGACTTTGCTCAATTGCGATAAAGGGCGGCTGCGCGAACTTTTGCCCGGTTTTTACATCGACAACATTTAATTTTTCCGACGAGATTTGAACATATAAAATCGCATCAAAAAAATGTGCGAACAGTTGTTTCAGCATCCGAGCGCTTCCTTAGTTAACACCAAAAAAATTAAAATGGGAATTTAAACCCAGCGGGCAAATTCAACCCTGCCGTTAAATTGCCCATGCTGGCTTTATTTAATTCTTCAATCCTGCGCACTGCATCGTTCACCGCCGCCGCCAATAAATCTTCTAATATTTCTTTTTCTTCCGTCATAACAGAAGGATCAATCGTCACCGAGCGCACATCATGGCGGCCGCTCATAACTACTTTTACCAGGCCAGCCCCCGATTGCCCTTCCACTTCGCGATTGGCTATGTCTTCCTGCAGGGATTGCATTTTTTCTTGCATGGCTTGCGCTTGTTTCATCAAATCACCAAGGCTCATAACACGTGCTCCTCTAAAGTACTTTTACGGTTTCAATTTTTAATACGCCATCAAATTCGCTAATCAATTGCTGCACAAATGGATCAGCCTGCAAGCTGGCAATGCCCTGCTCCAACTTTTCGGCTCGATCATTGATGCCCGCTTGTGCAGGTGTGAGATGCTCAGCTGAAAGCGCGCCAATATTAATGTGCACTTTAATCGGCTGGGAAAAATAATCGCTTAATAAATCTGCCAAACGCTGACGGTGAGAATCCTCATACAAACTCGCACGCGATTCATCCAATAAAAAGTACAACTGATTGCCCTCACGCCCGGACAAAATCGCATTGGAAGCAGTGCTTTGGATAACACCGCGAATATTCAAAGCTTGATAAACGCTCACCCAATGGGCAGGTGTTAACTCTTCAAGGGTCACTCCCGTAGCTGATATTTGCGTTGCAGACGCTTGTACTTGAGCAGGCTTGTCGCGCGTTTTACGTTCGTACATTAAATCCGCTGCTGGCTTTAAACCTAATTCAGCACTCAACTGCGAACCCAATTTAGAGTTGAGCGCCTGGGCCAGCGACTTTTTTGCCGCAGTGCCAGCCTCCAAGCTGGCAGGTGTTGATTCAGTGTTGGCACTAGGTAGGGCGGGTTCGACTGTAACGGTAGAACGTGCTTCGTCTATTGAGAACGCAATTTCATCGGCCACCACCGTATTTGCAGCGCTTTGCTCCGCTGCAGCGACATGATCAACCGAGATTTCGACAAAACTTGCTTCAGGTGGGCTTCGGGTAAATGCACTAGCCGCATCCTCAGCAGTGCCGATAGTTGCTTGCTGAATCTGCGCAATAGGTTCCTGCGCCTGCTGTGACATCTGGGCCGCCGCGGCAAACTGCAAAGGTGCCTGCGGTAAATCCAGTAAACCCTGAGGCTTAAACGCTAGCATGCGCAACAGCGTCATCTCAAAACCCGCGCGCGGGTCAGGGTTCAGATGCAGATCCCGGCGACCAATAAGCGCAGTTTGATAAAACAATTGCACGTCTTCAGGTGTGAGCGCGCGACTAAATTGCAAAATTTGCTGACGGTCACCAAAACTATTATCCACCGCATCCGGTAGAGCTTGAGCGATGGCCAAGCGATGCAGCAGGGTTACCAAATCTCCCAGCGCGCCGAAATAATCTGGCGCATGCTCTGCAAACGCCGCTACTGCTTCGAGGAGCTTACGGCCATCGCCGTCGATCAAGCCTTGCATTACTTGGGCGATGAGTTGGTAGTCGATCGTGCCCAGCATAGCGGCCACATCACTGCTTGCCACCTTGCCGCAACCAAAGGCAATGGCTTGGTCAGTAAGACTCAAGCTATCGCGCATACTGCCGTCGGCAGCGCGAGCTAGCTGCCAGAGCGCGGCATCCTCAAAGGGGATTTTTTCTTCGCCTAATACAAAGCCTAGGTGCCCGACAATACGCTCGGGGCTCATATTTTTAAGGTTAAATTGCAAACAGCGAGACAGCACCGTGACCGGCAATTTTTGTGGGTCGGTCGTGGCGAGTAAAAATTTTACGTGTTCAGGAGGTTCTTCTAGGGTTTTCAGCAATGCGTTAAAACTGCTGCTGGAGAGCATGTGGACTTCGTCAATCAGATAAACCTTATAACGGCCTCTGCTGGGCAGATATTGTACGTTATCCAGCAAATCCCGGGTGTCCTCTACTTTAGTGCGGGAGGCGGCGTCCACTTCGATTAGATCTACAAAGCGCCCTTCGGCAATTTCCTTACAGGCGGAACAGACTCCGCAGGGCTCGGAACTTACGCCTCTCTCGCAATTGAGGCACTTGGCCAAAATCCGCGCGATGCTGGTTTTACCTACGCCACGGGTGCCGGTAAATAAATAGGCATGATGTAAGCGGTTGTGATCAAGCGCATTAATTAACGCCCGCAGCACATGCTCCTGCCCCACCATTTCACGAAATATTTTCGGCCGCCACTTACGGGCCAGGACCTGATAGCTCACATTAGTCTCACAGGCTAAAAAGGGGGCGGATTATAGCGCATGTGCGCTTTGGAAAACGCAAACGAGAACGGACTAATTAACTCGCAGAAAATAAGTGTTTCGGAGAATTGGGAGGGGAGTAAAAGAGGAAACAGATTGGTGGGGCCCTTACCAGCCACATCCCGGCACACAACTAAACCGCTACCGTTGCTCCCTTCCGGGCCTGGCGGGGTTTACGGCAAGTCATTGCGGGAGGACCGATAAGGACCACCATAACAAACCGCAGCGCAAGTAGCTGCGGAGGCGGCATTATCCTTATTTTGTCGGGGAATGCAAGCAATTCAAAAGCTAGTGTGAACGTTAGACGCGCAAACTAATCACTGCTGAAATTCCAGCTTAAACGCTCGCATTACAGGTTCCCCTAGTTTTACGCTCCTTTGCAAGCAGGTATCAATCTAACCCGTATTACCTCATCAACTCCTGCAATCGCTGTCAATACATCATCACTTGGCACTTGCTCTAAATCCAAAATGTTATAGGCCAGCTCGCCACGGCTTTTGTTCGTCATGTCAATCACGTTGACTTTATGCTGTGTGAAGATCGACAACACATTGCCCAGTACACCTGAAACATTGTTGTTGCTGAATGTGAGACGGCAGCGGCCTGCCACGCGGCTCATAGCGATAGACGGGAAGTTCACTGAATTAGTGATATTGCCGTTTTCCAAAAAGTCGCGCAGCTGATTGGCGGCCATAATCGCGCAGTTTTCTTCAGCCTCTTCGGTACTCGCCCCTATATGCGGAAGGGCTATGACGTTTTTGCGGTTGAGCATACCTGGCTCAGGGAAGTCACAAATGTATTGGCGCAGGGCGCCGGTATCTAGGGCAGTGCGCACGGCTTCTGAGTCTACAATAGTCTCGCGAGCGAAATTCAATAAGGCTGCCGTAGGCTTCATGGACCTGATGCTAGTGGCGTTAATCATATGTTTAGTGGCATCCATGGCAGGCACATGCAAAGTCACATAGTCAGATGCGGCCAGCAAGCTGTTAATGTTTTCCATACGGCGAACTTGGCTAGGTAAACGCCAAGCGGCCTCCACTGACAACGCCGGATCAAAGCCCACTACATCCATACCCAGAGCCAAAGCCATATGGGCAACCATCGAACCTATTGCACCCAAACCTACGACACCGAGGGTTTTGCCCAATAACTCGTTGCCCGCAAAACGCGCTTTTTCCGATTCCAACAATTTGGACATTTCGCCGGCGTCTGTCATATGCGTAAGGCTGTCTGCATAGGCTTTTCCGCCTAGAATATCGCGAGAGCTCAATAACATTCCGGCCAGTACCAGTTCTTTCACAGCGTTAGCGTTGGCTCCAGGAGAGTTAAACACCACTATGCCCTGCTTGCTGTACTCAGGTACAGGTACATTATTTACTCCAGCGCCGGCACGGGCGACGGCGAGCAAACTGGCGGGCACGGGCTCACCGTGCAATTTGTGGCTGCGCAGAATATAGGCGTCAGCCGCTACAGCGTCGGCACTGAGCTCATAAGGGCCCGTGGCAAAACGGCTTAAGCCCTTGTCAGAAATTTTGTTATAGGTTTTAACGATGAACATGGGTATCCCCGAATTAATGTCGTCATGCCTGTTGTGATTGCTTGTCAAAATGTCGAAACAATTGACATGCATCCCCAACAATGAAACATAACAAACTGATTTTATTTAATAATTATAAATCGGCTTTATATGTGCTAATGCTACTTACCTTACTAAAGGTCGCTGGTAACGGAGCTTTAGCTGGTAAAACCTTGTTTCTTCGATTTTTGCCCCAGATGTAATGGGGCTTTTTTTTGCCTGAAATTTGTGGCCCTAAGCATTATACCGGCGCGCTTGTTGTGAACAAATTCGACGGGATCGGCACGACGGCGCGCTACAAAAGATGCAGAATTGCCTTCGTGCCTCCGTATAACCTAAGCGTGATTTAAGCGGCAATAGCCTGCTGGTAAGCCCATTCGATCCAAGGTAAAAGCGCTTTTAAATCGGCCTGCTCAACAGTTGCGCCACACCAAATTCGCAGGCCCGGAGGAGCATCGCGATAGGCCCCAACGTCAAACGCTACTTTTTGTTGCTCAAGCAATTTAATAATGGTTTTAACCTGCGCCTCGCTAACATCCAACGTTAAACATACGCTCGTGTTAGAACGCTCAGGCAAGTTTTGCGCTAAAAAATGAATCCAGGGAGTGTTGGCAACAAACTCTTCAAGCACAGCAAGATTAGCGTTAGAGCGAGCGATTACGGCGGAGAGTCCACCTATAGAGCGCACCCAGGCAAGGGCATCCAGATAATCCGCCACGCATAACATTGAAGGAGTATTGATGGTATCGCCACGGAAAATACCATCGACCAGTTTGCCGCCTTTAGTCATACGGAATAATTTTGGCATCGGCCAGGGCGGTGTGTAGGATTCTAAACGCTCAACCGCGCGCGGGCTTAGGATCAGCATACCGTGCGCCCCTTCTCCACCGAGCACTTTCTGCCAGGAGAAAGTAACCACATCAAGTTTTTCCCATGGCATTTGCATGGCGAATACCGCCGAGGTGGCATCGCAGATGGTTAAGCCTTGACGGTCAGCGGCGATCCAATCGCCGTTGGGTACTTTAACGCCAGAGGTAGTGCCATTCCATGTGAACACAACGTCATGGTGAAAGTTAACCGACGAAAGGTCCGGCAATGTGCCGTAATCGGCCACAAACTTGCGTACATCTTTGATTTTTAATTCTTGAATGATATCGCTAACCCAACCGGAGCCGAAGGATTCCCAAGCCAATACATCGACTGGGCGCGGCCCAAGAAGCGACCACAAAGCCATCTCCACCGCACCTGTGTCAGATCCGGGCACAACGCCAACACGATAGCCTTCGGGCAAGCCTAATAATTCAGCGGTCTCTACACAGGCAGCTTCCAAGGCTTTTTTGCCCAATGCCGAACGGTGAGAACGGCCCAGGGTATCAATCACTAATTGATTAACCGAATAGCCTGGGCGCTTGCTGCACGGGCCGGAAGAAAAATTGGGATTTGATGGTTTAACACTTGGCTGCATGCGCGTTCTCACTTATTGAAATAAAACTGGAAGTGCCACTGATCTGGCCGCCCCTAAATAACTGGCCATCGGCTGGCGGGGCATTAATGCTAGTGAAGTTTTTAAATAATTTAGGCCTTGATCTCTAAGGCTTTGGTCAATGCCCATTGGATCGAACAACTGGTTTAAAAAATTACTGACGCAATGGGCAAAAAAGCCGGTCATTATGCCAGCATGGTCCAGCCTGACAAGCAGACATTGGTCAAATTACCCTGTTGAAGGTAGAAAAGCTCCTATTCACGGGGGTGTACCTCCTTGGCACTCGTTAATAGTCATATATCAAACACTGATGGGGAACGCGGTTTCACTCGCGTCCAAAACAGCACATCGATCCGCTGTAGCTTTTCCTTTGAGTACCGGATAGAAAAAAAGCTTTTATTAATACAAGAGTGAGTAAAGCTTTCTCTGGTAGGTAACTGCCAGCGGATCGCCTTTGGGTAGCGTTGCAAGAATATCCGTGTAAGTACTCCGCACAGCGCCGTCTTCAGCTTGAAGGTTTTTCTTCAGCACCGAAAAAAGTAACTCCAACGCCTCTTTCTCATAAGCATGTTGCGAATATTGCAGCGCTAACTGATGCGCAACTGAGGTAATGGTAGGGTCAGCCGCCAACAGAGCTTCGAGTTCGGTAATTTCCGGCGCCTTTTGCGCGTTATTAGCTAATTCCAGTTGAGCGTGAACCTGCTGATAGCGCGCGTCCCGGTCCACCAGCTTTATTTGAGCTAATAAGCCCGTGGCTTCATCCAAGCGTTTCAAATGAATTAAGCATTCAGCCAATGCACAGACGATATCCGCTCGCCCGGCTGAATCCAGTTGAGCTTGGCGCAATAAGGTTACAGCGGTTGCGTAATCCCCCTCAGCCACTAACGCTTGAGCTTCGGCGAACTGGCCGTCCCAAGCTTTAGGAAGGTGCTGATCGAGAAATTGGCGAATTTCAATTTCAGTTTTGGCGCCCACAAACCCGTCTATCGGCTGACCGTCTTTCATCAAGATAACCGTTGGTAAACTCTGCACACCAAACTGCGAGGCAATCATTCGCTGTTCGTCAGCGTTGATTTTCGCCAGTAAAAATGCGCCGCCGTATTCGGTAGCTAAGCGCTCCAACAAGGGCATCAGTGTTTTACAGGGCGCGCACCAGTCGGCCCAGAAATCCACCAGCACGGGCCGAATCATTGATTCATCAATTAAATATTGTTTGGCGTTATTGGCATTAATAGAGACACAGGTTTCCATCGTACTACCTCAAAGAAAATATCCTCCGATAGTTGCGGGTAATTTAGCTAATTACAAGTGCCCTTTTTATCAAAACGCTCGCGGCCTTCGCAGTTGCGGCAAAAATAGATTGACGGCTTTTTTGCCAACTGCCCCGCCTCATCCTATTATGTCGCCTCTATTAACTAGTGGAGATCCCCAAATGGGTCGACTCGCTCTTGTAACAGGTGGCACTCGAGGTATTGGCGCCGCAATTTCTCTTCGATTAAAAAAAGCCGGCTATACCGTTGTAGCCGCTTACGCCGGTAACGATGAAGCCGCCGCCGCATTTAAAGCGGAACACGGTATTCCTGTGTACAAATTTGACGTAGCCGATTTTGACGCATGTAAAGCTGCTGTTGAACAAATCAGCAGGGATTTCGGACCTGTCGAGATTTTAGTTAACAATGCCGGTATCACACGCGACAGCACGCTGCACAAAATGAGCAAAGAAGCGTGGCATGCGGTTATTGATACCAATTTGAGTTCTTGCTTTAACCTATGCCATGCGGTTATAGAGCAGATGCGCGAAAATAACTTTGGCCGCATAGTGAATATAGGTTCGATTAACGGTCAAGCAGGGCAATACGGTCAGGTGAATTACGCCGCCGCAAAATCCGGTATCCACGGCTTTACTAAGGCGCTGGCCCAGGAAGGTGCCAACAAAGGCATTACTGTAAACGCTATTGCACCTGGGTATATAGCCACCGATATGGTGCGCGCCGTGCCTGAGAAAGTGCTGGAGAAAATCGTCGCCAAAATACCCGTCGGCCGCCTGGGCGAAGCTGATGAAATTGCGCGAGGTGTTGAATTTTTGGTGGCGGATCAATCCGGGTTTATTACCGGTTCGACACTTTCAATCAATGGCGGTCAACATATGTACTAATGTGTCGGCTTCCTTAGAGAGGCTGCCAACATCTCCGTAAATCGCCCTTTATTGGGCGATTTTGATTTTTGCACATCCGTTTTTGACAAACTAAAACACACGGCTAAGAATTCGCTTTGGCGTTTTGAGTATGCACCGCTAAATTTTAGGCGCGGTGGCAATGGTGCAATGATTTAGATAGATACTGCAACGGCTTAAATAATTGCCTGGGTAATTAATTGTTGCGCTCAGCCATTATTGAACGGATGACTGTTTCCACCGTAGCGTCATCGCCACTTACTTTTTTACCAGTAGTCTTTTGGCTGCCGACTGTTTTGGTGGCAGCAGAAGTTGCAGCTGCAGCTTTCTCGGCTGGCTTGGCCTCTGCAGCAATTGGATCCACTACTTTAGCAACTGCTTTGGCCAATGGAGTGGAAGCTGGAGTTTTCTCTGCGGCGGATTTAGAAGCCTTAGGTGATAAAGGCGGTGCCTGTGGTGGTGTAACAGCCGGCACCTTGGCAGCTTCAGCAGCGGGTTTCACCACTTTAGCGGTTTCCATCGGCTTTAGCGCAGAAGCCACAGCCGCATCTACAGAAGGCATATTTTTAGTGACTTGTACTATGGCGTTACCGAGCAAGCTCTCCTGCACCATGTCGCTCATTTTAGTTTGCGTGACGGCAAAATAATCGGCGGTATCCTGAGTTGCTTGGTTGAGCTTTTGATTTAACCCTTCCCAATAGGCTTTATGTAGATCCCAGTAATTTCCGTCTCGTTCAGCTAGCACTTTTTGTGTAAAGGCGATGCTATCGTTAAAAATTTCAGATGCCAAAGCCGATTGTTTGTTGGTAAAAGTCTCAAACGCTGATTGGTTTAGCGATACCAAATCGTGCAATGGTTTAAACAATGTTCCAGCTTGATCCAGAAATTGTTGGTACATAAAGCATCTCCTCGTTGATGAACGGTTCTGTCGCTGACGTGTTAATTACAGTCGGCCCTCGCGCATATCTGACCCGATGCAATCCTAGGGATAATTTATAAGCCAAGATCAGCGAAAAGACAAAAAAAAAGCCTAGCATGGCCAGGCTTTTTTGAGCGATTTAGCGATTACTGAACTGCAGTGGCAGTTTTAATAACATTGCTTACATTTTCACTCGTGCTTGTAAATGTTTGGTACGCCTCAGTAGACGCGGCTACCCACTTAGACTGCAAACCCTCCAAGTAGGATTTTTGCGTTTGGTAAATGCCAGAATAGTCCTTCTGGGCACTTAGGTTTTTAGCAAACGCAACGCTGTCGTTGACCAATTCGCTGATGAACGTCTTTTGTTTTTCGGCAGCTTCTTCAGCAATTTTCGCGTTTAAAGTCAGCAACTCGCTAAAAGGCTTCATAGCGGTTTGGGCTTGCTCAAAAAATTTCTCGTACATAGTCATCTCCTCAGTGGATAGTTAGCAGAACTTCTATACCACAAGTGCTGCATTGCAAAATACATCTTAAGTCTAAACAGCCAACGATGTAGCGTCAAGATTTTTTTGCTGCGGCGCAATAGATTGCTTTTTAAAATCCGCTTACACCATTCACATTTACGGATAGATAGAATTAGAAAATAAAAGGTTACAGCCCAGCCACTATTATTCTTTAGGCGGCTCACCAGTGGGCTTAACCACCGGATTAGCAAAGCTGCGCCACATACTCATGTTTTGCTCCATGAGCTGGTTAAAGACAGTTAATGGTGATGCCTTGTCGAGCAAATCATGCATTACACTCTGCATTGCTTCCTGGCGATCCATAAATGTTGCCACGCTCTGTTCAAGATATTGGCTCATAAATCCTTGTAAATCACTACCGTAAAAACGGATCAACTGCTTAAGTACTGTCTGCGTTAACAACGCTTGGCCTTCATTGCCTTCTTGCTCAGTAATAATTTGCAGCAAAATACTTTTAGTAAGATTTTCGTCAGTTTTTGAATCCACCACTTGGAACTCTTGACCGGTCATTACAAGTACTTTTATCGCTTCCAAATTGATGTATGTACTTTTAGACGTATCGTACAGCCGTCGGTTTGGATATTTTTTAATGGTGATCATGGTGTTACCTCAATTCAAGTCCAATGAGTATAGCCGAGGGTACTAAACCGCCGGTGCATCCGCTTTACATAGCTTCCAAACGTCGTTTGACATACTCCCCCGGCGCCGCAGGGAAATTTGAGGATTGGGCAGCCGGAATAGTTCGCATCGCAGGGCTTTGGGTGCGCAGCCATGAGTTCCAATCACTCCACCAAGAGCCGGGTTTTTCCGAAGCTTGGGCAAGCCATTGATCCGCTTGCTTAGGTAAACTCTCGGCAACCCAATAAGGGTATTTACCAGTGCTGGCAGGGTTAATCACTCCCGCTACGTGCCCAGATTCAGTCAGCACAAATCGAACAGTTCCACCTAATAATTTCGCGCCTTTATAGGCCGCTTGCCAGAGTACGATATGATCGGCACGCGCTGCCAAACAATAACTCGGTGTAGTGATGGCGCTAAGGTCAATTGACTGGCCGCTAATGGTTAATGCGCAGGCCTCTTTAAGTTTGTCATCTACATACATATTCTTAAGGTAATACAAATAGGCTTTGGCCGGTAAATTAGTAGAGTCGCTGTTCCAATATAAAATATCAAACGGCATCGGATCCTTGCCTTTTAAATAATTCTCAATAAAAAACGACCAAAAAAGATTGTTTTCACGTAGCAGGCTAAAACTCAATGCCAGCACGCGGCCATCCATATAACCTTTAGACGCCACATTTTGCTCAAGAAGTGGCAGGAGCGTGCCAGAAATATAAGCGCCCACTTCACCGGGTTCAGAAAAATCAAATAATGTAGTCAAGAACGTACAAGAACTAATACGTTTGTCATCCAGCGCCGTTAAATAACTTTGGGTAATTCCCAATAAAGTGCCACCGACACAGTAGCCTGCTGCTTGCACACTCTGCGCACCGCTCAGCCGTATTATTTCATCCAACGCGGCTAATACACCCTCAGTCATATAATCGCTGAATTCCGTATCGGCGTATGTTTCATCAGGGTTAACCCATGAGATCATAAAAACCTCATAACCTTGGCTCACCAACCACTTAACTAATGATTTGCGCTCGTCTAAATCAAGAATATAAAACTTGTTGATAAACGGCGGCACGATTAACAAAGGTGTGGCTACAACTTCGGTTGAGGTAGGAAAATAACGAATTAATTCAATCAATCGATTTTTAAATACTACCTCGCCAGGTGTATAGGCAAGTGTCTGCCCCAACGTAAATGCATTTAAGTCGACCTGAGTAATTTTAAACGCTTCACTGGGGCTGTTTTCCAGATCGCGCATGAAGTTATCAATGCCACGAGCCAAACACTCGCCTTCGGTTTTTAAAATTTCGCGGCATACTTCGGGATTAGTAAATACATAATTACTCGGCGCCATGGAGTTGACCAACTGGCGCGTATAAAAGCGCACTTGCTCACCCATTTTATTATCTTCAAATTCCAGTGATTCAACCATCTGGCTTACATATTCTGCATTGAGCAAATACGCTTGTTTAATATAGTTAAATACCGGATTTCCCTCCCAGTCGCCGTCAGCGAAACGTTTGTCCGATTTTTCTTCATGCACCATGGGCTCCAGCATTTCGCCCATAAAAATTCGGCTCGCGTTTTGCCACAACAATTGTTGTTTTTGTAAAAAATCGAATTGTTGCTGCAAAAACAATTTAGTGTCTAACTTCACACCGGAAGATAATGCATCGGCAAGTTTCTCAGACTGTGAAAACGGGTTGATATCCGCTTTGACCTGGCTAGATAACACGCGCTTAGTTACTTCGCTGATCATGTCATTAAACACGTGGCTAAATTTAGTTAAATAGCCGAGGATTTCGAGTTTTTCTTCTTGATTCATACTAAGGTTCTACTTGATAGCGTCTTGCGCCTGGCCTTAAGGAAACTCGTGTAAACAATTTATCGAACTGTCCAGCCGCCGTCTAACACCAAATTTTGCCCGGTCATATTTTTAGCCGCTGGCGATAATAAATAACTGACGGTCCCGGCCAATTCAGCAAAACTAATAAACGCCTTTTTGGGCATGGGTTCAAGCATAATGGCGTTAATTACCTGATCTTCGGAAATACCGTGTTGAGCCGCCTGTTGACTGATTTGGTGCTCAACCAAAGGAGTTTTGACGTAGGACGGGCAAATGGTATTAATCGTGATATCAAACTCTGCCGTTTCCAGTGCGACTACTTTTGAAAATCCCACAATGCCGTGTTTTGCCGCTACATAAGCACTCTTAAATGGCGAAGCAATTAACGCATGGATCGAACCAATATTAATAATGCGACCGAAATTATTCGTCTTCATTGAAGGTAAGCATCCGCGGGTCAACATAGCCGGCCCGACTAAAAGTACATCGTTTAACAAACGCCATTTTTCTACAGGGAAATCTTCCAATTTTGCTACGTGTTGCAACCCAGCATTATTAATTAACACATCAATCTGCGGGAATTTTACAAACGTATGCTCTATATCACTTTGCGACGCCACATTTAACGCCCAGGCCTGCGCACTAAAACCTTGAGCCACCAATTGTTGCGCGGCTTGTTCAGCGGCATTTAAATTTAAATCACTCAAAATAACCTGGTGGCCTTCCTGGGCCAGATGTTCGCTTATGGCAAAGCCGATTCCTGAGGCAGCGCCAGTGACTAATACAACACGCGAAATTGCCTGCATAAGATTCTCCTAACGGTTTAAATCACTAATTGCGGACTGTACCCAAGCTGCCAATTTAGCAGGCTGCGGTGGCTGCACTAAATCCAGCGGAGCCGGAAGCAAATCCCACTGCACGGTCCAACTACTGCTTTGGCCAGCAGAAAGCGTTTGATAGGCACCCTGCTGTTCCACTTCTATATAAGGATGCGCGCGCTCGCCGTGCGCATAAATTTCAATTTCTGCTTCACCGGGGGCCTCGTTCGGCGGCGGGACTTTCGTAAAGCGTTTGAGCATGAGCAACCCGTGATATACGTTTGCCAACCAACCTTCACTCCCGCTGGCAAAGGCTTTTTGGTTTTCGCCGTGTTGTTTTTCCACCTGGTACTCATGCCACCAGCAGGCGCCATCATGGCTCAAAGCCAGCGTCGACTGAATATGTGGCGTAGAGGAGCCAAGAAAAAAAGTAATACCGCCTCCCACTCGGGTTATCTCCCAGGGAGCGAGGTTCATTGCGGCCTGGCTGGTATTAGTGTGGGTGTATTCAACAGCAAATCCACGCGCGTGCGTGTAAATGCGCTTTTGCACTTGCAGGTGTGTTTGCGGGCAAACAGCGCTTTTGAGGATAATTTCCGTGGAGGTGTGTTTCTCAACGCTATAAGGCTTTATATCCAACACCGCAGGAGGTGGCCAACCCCAAGATGACTGAGGGCTCGGCCAATAGGTGGAGCCCCAGGCGGGCTTACCGGCAAAAAGACTGTTTTTCCCTTGATATGAAAATTCAGTAATGCGGCCACCCGTGGCAGCGTCAACGGCCAAGGTTAATAGGCCATTTTGTAATCGCAGCATAGCGCGTCTCACGGCTAATAAATGAGGGTGAGCAGTATACACAATTGCTGCATAGCGACAGTGTAGACGTGCCTGCCGTTCTGGGCGGCACTTAGAAATACTCATCAATTAAGCAAAAATTCACATCTACTGCGGTTACACGAATGATTTTTAGCAAGAAGATGTTAGCGCTGAATGTGTTTTTAAATGCTCATTGATATTTTGGCCTTTTTATTAACTGTTTTATCGATGCTTGTAACAACGACTGATTGAGCACCTGTTTTTAGAAAAATATTGAGACTAGCCCTGCTACGAAGTCAGGGTCATGGAAGTTGAGGAATTCTCCTTCAGATATTTTTCGAATGTGGTAACTCTTGCCTGTCGTCGTACTAACCGGTATAGGAACAGGCAATTATTAGAGTGATTCTCCAGAACGCTAACGGCAATTTTTGCGGTGTTTTGCGCTGCGCTAACGCGAGATTTGCAAATTAAATCTGACCTGGCCTCGCCAGCTATTTATTTATCTCTTGTCGTTGCTGCACCGCAATGATTTTTTTTGCTAAAAAACCGCTGCCAGTGCATCTAAAACTGCGCATAGATTAGATACAAACCAATGTCGAACCTGAGGATTAAAAAAGAAGATTTAAATTGCACCAAGAAAATTGTATTACAAACCCTTTTCGTACCATTAATAGCCATGGAGATTACTGTTTGAGCTTCTTAAACCCGTTTCAAAATTAGCGGGAATTTAACCCTTCATTTTTCACACCAGCTAATCGCACCTCAATCGCACACCTATAGAAGAAATTTGACGGAGGGCGGCTGCAAACGTTTGTTAAGCCAGTTACACTAGCGCGCCTTAAAATGCGGGCGGCCAGCGATTGTGAGCTGACCGCTTTTTTTTAGCCTTAAACTTACAGCCCAAGCGGAGCCGACCCATGAAATTTGGTCACTTTGATGACAACGCGCGTGAATACGTAATCACCAACCCCAAAACCCCTTACCCATGGATTAACTACCTGGGCAATGAAGATTTCTTCGGCCTGGTATCCAACACCGCCGGTGGTTATACCTTTTATAAAGACGCCAAATTTCGCCGCTTAACTCGCTACCGCTACAACAATGTGCCAGTGGACAACGGCGGCAAATATTTTTACATCAACGACGGTGGTGATGTTTGGAACCCAGGCTGGAAGCCGGTTAAAGCGGACCTCGACAGCTACAGCTGCCGCCACGGTTTAAGCTATACCCGCATCACCGGCCAACGTAACGGCGTTGAAGCCGAAGCCCTATTTTTTATTCCGCTTGGCACTTGGGCTGAAGTACAAAAAATCAAACTCACCAACACCAGCAACGGCGTGAAAAAACTCAAGCTGTTCTCATTCGCTGAATGGTGTTTGTGGAACGCTGAAGACGACATGACGAACTTCCAGCGCAACTTTTCCACCGGTGAAGTGGAAATTCAAGATTCAGTTATTTACCACAAAACTGAATTTAAAGAGCGCCGCAACCATTACGCGTTTTTCTCTGTAAATACACCGATTCAAGGCTTCGATACCGACCGCGAAACCTTTATGGGCCTGTACAACAACTTTGATCGCCCAGACACCGTGTTCGAAGGCAAGCCGCGTAATTCCGAAGCTCACGGTTGGTCACCCATTGCTTCTCATTACATTGAAGTGGAATTAGCCCCTGGTGAAAGCCGTGAGTTCGTTTTTGTATTGGGTTATATCGAAGTACCTAAAGATCAAAAATGGGAAAGCAAAGGCGTTATTAATAAAGCTCCTGCCAAAGAAGTTATCGCCCGTTTTGATACCGTCGAAAAAGTAAATGCCGAGCTAGAAAAACTCAAAACCTACTGGGCCAATTTGTTAGCCACTTACACCGTTAATTCCGGTGATGAGCGTTTGGATCGCATGGTGAACATCTGGAACCAATACCAGTGCATGGTCACCTTTAACATGAGCCGTTCAGCATCGTTCTTTGAATCCGGCATTGGCCGCGGCATGGGTTTCCGCGATTCCAACCAGGATTTAATCGGCTTTGTACACCAAGCCCCCGAGCGCGCCCGTCAACGTATTATCGACATCGCCTCCACACAGTTTGAAGATGGCTCGGCGTATCACCAATACCAGCCGCTCACCAAACGCGGCAATAATGCCATCGGTGGCAACTTCAACGATGACCCACTCTGGTTGATCCTCTCCACCACTGATTACATTAAGGAAACCGGCGACTACTCGATCCTCGATCAAATGGTGCCCTACGATAACGACGACAGCAAAGCCACGACTCACTTCGAGCACGTTAAGCGCTCGTTCTATCACACAGTCAACAACCTCGGCCCGCACAAACTGCCGTTGATTGGCCGCGCGGACTGGAACGACTGTTTAAACCTCAACTGCTTCAGTGAAGAGCCCAACGAATCCTTCCAAACCACTGGCAATAAAGTTGGCCGCACGGCTGAGTCCTTGATGATCGCCGGTTTGTTTGTGTTGTACGGCAAAGAGTTTGTGAAGCTGTGTAACCAAATCGGTAAAACTGGTGAAGCCGCCGAGGCCCAAGGCCATATCGACGCGATGATTGAAGCGGTTAAAGCGCACGGTTGGGACGGCGAGTGGTACCTGCGCGCTTACGACTACTACGGCAAAAAAATCGGCAGCAAAGAAAACGAAGAAGGCAAAATTTTTATCGAAAGCCAAGGCTTCTGCGGAATGGCCGGTATCGGTTTAGAAGACGGCATGGTGCAAAAATCCATGGACTCGGTAAAAGAGTGGCTGGATACGCCTTACGGCATAGTGCTCAACCAACCTGCGTTTACCAAGTACTACATTGAATACGGTGAAATCTCCACATACCCCGCCGGTTACAAAGAAAACGCCGGTATCTTCTGCCACAACAACCCTTGGATCATGATCACCGAAACCCTTATCGGTAATGGCGACCGCGCATTCGAGTACTACAGCAAAATCGCCCCAGCCTTCTTAGAAGAAATCAGCGACCTGCACCGCGTAGAGCCTTATGTATACGCGCAAATGATCGCCGGTAAAGATGCCTACAAACCAGGCGAAGCGAAAAACTCTTGGTTAACTGGTACTGCAGCTTGGAACTTCGCTGCAATCACGCAATATATTTTGGGTGTGAAGCCTGACTACAACGGCCTGGGTGTAAACCCATGTATTCCTAAAAGCTGGAAAGGTTTTAACGTAACGCGTAAATACCGTGGCGCTACTTACAATATTGAAGTGAAAAACCCTAATGGTGTTAGCAAGGGAATTGCTTCTATTACTGTGGATGGGCAAGCCGTACAGGGTAATGTGTTGCCGTTGTTGGCTGCTGGATCTGTTGGGAATGTGGTAGTTACTCTCGGCTAATTGTTTTTTCTGTTTCTCGAAACCCCTGCAGGGCTTGGCCTTGTGGGGGTTTTTTGTTTATGCTGGATTAAATTAGTTAAGTATATGAAAGACATAATTACTATAACCTCCTCACATCGGGCGACAAAACATGGCCGAATACGAGCCCCAACTTAATGAAATGGTCAAATCTCTATCTCAGACTATTGAATCTATCAAAACAAATAACAATAACACCTCTCACATTATCGATTGCCTTGCACTTGGGGAGGATTATATTAATCTACTTAATGATGCAATTAGCGTAATCCAAGCTCATCCCAGAGCTGAAAAATATTTCTTTCAATTTAAAAATATTTTTAATAGCTCCTATGAAAAGGTTGTTCAACTACTTTTATCTTCCCAAAGTAGCCTATGGGAACAAGTCGATAGCCGAGTGCTCGATCCCGCAAAAACTCAACTCAAGAAATTAAAATCATTCGTAAATTTCTCAAAAAAACTGGGAGATTTCGGCAAAAATGTAGTCGGTGTAGGTGCCAACGGCTCAGGAAAGTCAACACTTGCGGAAAAACTAAAAAATGATATGGATAACGATGGAGTTGTCATATCGGCACAGAAAATCCTACTAATTCCAGAAACAAACTCAGCGGAAGACCCCACACAAACCGCGGAAAAGGTAAAGAATTATCAAACACAGGACAAAACGAACAAAAACCCCAATTACATATCAACATTGCAGCATGAATTCAGCGCAATTTTAGCAAACCTTTTTGCCGAGAATACCGCTGCTAACCACAAATACAGACTAGATACAATTGAAGCATTAAAAGAAAATCAACTACTTTCAGCACCTAAGCCTACCAAACTGGACACAACCATCGAACTTTGGAATAGGCTGATAGAGCACCGCAAAATCGAAATTAAAGACGGGATTAACATCGCATTAACAGACCCATCAGGTGGGAATTATTCTGCGACAAGAATGAGCGATGGAGAAAAGGTAATACTCTTTTTGATAGCACAAGTTCTGCAAGCTCCATCTAACGGATTCATTATAATAGATGAGCCAGAAACGCACTTGCACAGATCCATCTCAAAGCGACTTTGGGACGCCTTGGAAGCAGAAAGAAGAGATTGTTTATTTATATAATTTACTCACGACCTAGATTTTGCAGTTAGCAGAGTTGAGGCAAAGAAAATTTGGATAAAATCATTTTTATTTCCAGACGAAATCGAAATTGAAGAAATTAAAGAAACCGACATCCCCGAACCATTGCACCTTGAATTGATTGGACAGACCAAAGACATACTGTTCTGCGAGAGTGTACAAGGAAAAAAGGACGAGAGAATTTATAAGATATTACTTCCAAGTTTAATAATCAAACCAGTAGGAAGTTGTCACAATGTCATTTCTTACACTAAAGCATACAACGAGATTGAAAACCGCCAAAACAAAGCATTTGGATTAGTTGATCGAGATCATCAACCTGACAACAGAATTGAAGCACTGGAAGCAAGCTATATATACACACTACAAGTCGCAGAAATCGAAAACCTTTTATTGGATGATCAGCTCTTAATTTGTACTAGCTCAGACTTAATCTGACAGTTACCGGTTTTTAAAAGGTGCCTGTCAGTTTACATTTGAGCTAAATTTTTCTCAGCCCAAATTAGTTTTCCATCCAGTAAAGTGGCTAAAGGTGTTCGGCCACAGCACATT
>DATDJI010000035.1:0-17489 GCA_036520615.1 Cellvibrionaceae bacterium
GCTTTATGTTTAATGATGGGATTGGTAGTCTGTAGCATGAGAGTTACCTTTTGGTTTTGTTTAGGATTCGACACCCATATTCAAAACCGGTAACTCTCTTCTTTCAAGTCGAAGTGTCAGATTAGGTCGCGACTAGTACAATTAAACAGCCTATTCACTTGCGATTTGCACCCTCAACCGCAATTGGCCTAAACCCCACTAAATCCCGCTACCCATGGCTCATTAGTGCCAATAATCTGGCTGTGCAACGTCTGCGTCTGCGGCAGTAAATGCTGGCAATAAAACGCTGCCATTTGCTGTTTTTCCTGATACAAATCTCTCTCCTGTCCTGCAGCTGCAGCACTCATACGCAGCCACATATAGCCATAAGCCACCAATCCAGCCAGATGCAAATAGGCTACTGCGTTTTGGCCGATGAGCGCAGGGTTTACCCGCGCGTGTTCAAGCACCCAATTGGTAGCTTCACTTAAGTGGGCGGCTGCCTGGCGCAATGCGGGGAATTGCGGCAGTTTGCACACATTGAGAAATTGATGAATTTCCTCCAGCCAAGGTTTTAATAATTCACCTTGGCTGCCAACAATTTTACGGCCCAATAAATCCATGGCTTGGATGCCATTAGTACCTTCGTAAATTTGCGTAATGCGAATATCCCGCACATATTGCTCTTGGCCCCACTCGCGGATATAGCCGTGACCGCCAAATACCTGCTGCCCGAGCACCGCAGTATCGAAGGCTTTATCGGTAATAAACGCCTTGGCAATCGGCGTGAGCAGCGCCACCGTATCGGCAAAGGCGCGCGCCTCAGTAGGATCAGTCGAGTATTTAGCGCCATCCAATGCCATAGCTACATACACATAAAAGGCTCGCCCCGCCTCGTTATATGCTCGCATCGTAAGCAACATGCGGCGCACATCCGGGTGTTCGATAATCGGATCAGCGGGTCCGTGCTTATTTTTTACGCCCGTCGGGCTGCGGCTTTGCAGGCGAGTGTTGGCGTACTCAAGCGCCTGTATAAAACTGCCGTGAGCAGCCCCCAAACCCTGAATGCCTACGACCAATCGCTCGTAATTCATCATCGTGAACATACAAGCCAAACCCTGGTTGGCCTCGCCAATTAACCAGCCGGTGGCACCATCAAAATTCATCACACAGGTCGCACAGGCTTTAATGCCCATTTTCTTTTCCAGCGCGCCGCAGCTGAGCGCATTCTTTTGCGTCCATTTATTCGATGACGCATCAAGCAGAAATTTAGGTACCAAAAATAGCGAAATTCCTTTCACGCCAGCAGGAGCATCGGGCATTCGAGCTAACACTAAGTGAATAATATTATCGGTGAAATCCTGCTCCCCCCAGGTAATAAAAATTTTGCTGCCGGTAATAAGATAACTGCCGTCAGTTTGCAGGACGGCCTGCGTGCGCAATAGGCCTAAGTCAGTGCCAGCCTGAGGCTCGGTTAAATCCATTACACCGGCCCATTCGCCGCTGTATAACTTGGGCAAATAAAGAGTTTTTAGTGCCTCACTGGCATGCGTATCCAGCGCCACGCAAGCGCCTGACGTGAGCATGGGTGCAAGGCCAAATGCCATACAGCTGCCCTGCACCATCTCCTCCACCGCAGCCACAAGGGATTTTGGCAAACCCATGCCACCGTATTGGGGGTTGCCGCCCAGGCCTACCCAGCCACCTGCACTGTAATCGCTATACGCTTGTTTAAAGCCTTTCGGTGTGCTCACCTGCCCATTGGCGAGTGAGCACCCTTGCTCATCCGCCTCGCGATTTAACGGCGCCAACACTTCTTCGCACCATTTTCCCGCTTGGTTTAATATTTCGAAGGCCGTATCCCAATCGATATCAGCAAGCGCCTGCAACTTTTGCCAAAATTCAGGTAAGGCAAAAACCTCTCGCATTAGAAATTCAAAATCTCGCAAAGGTGCACGATAGTGCGGCATAAACTGCTCCTCTAATAATCGACATGTTTTTGTGGCTATTGATTAAGGTTAAGCTAAATTCACCAGTCTGCCGCACGGCTTTCCGCGACGGCGCTACATAATCGTTACAATGGTATGTTTTCCTTAGAATTCTACAGGAGCTTACCTTGCGCGCGATTCACTCCACCACCGCCGATGCCACCTCAAAAGCAAATTGGCGTGTACTCTGGGTTTTAATTCCGTATTTAATGGAATTTCGCTGGCGCGTAGCCTTGGCTATGGCCTTGTTAGTCGGCGCAAAACTCGCCAATGTCACTGTGCCTTTGACGCTTAAACATATTATTGATCAACTCGACGCCAGCAACGCGATGATTATTGTGCCCGTGGCGTTGTTATTTGCCTACGGTGCGTTGCGGTTTTTATCGACGTTTTTCGGCGAATTGCGCGACGCTATTTTTGCCCGCGTTGCTGAACGCGCTATGCGTAGAGTGACGCTGCAAGTATTTAAACACCTGCATCAATTGGATCTTACCTTTCATTTAGCGCGCAAAACAGGCGGCCTGGCACGGGATATAGATCGCGGCACCAACGGCATTAGTTTTTTACTGCGTTTTATGCTGTTTAATATCATCCCCACGCTGCTGGAAATTGCCATGGTGGCAGCTATTTTATTGGCCCAATTTAATTGGCGTTATTTACTCACCGTAGTAGGCGCTGTAATTGTTTACGCGGTGTTTTCAATCATCGTCACCGAATGGCGCAACCGCTTTATTCGCCAAGCCAACGAGCAAGATAGCCGCTCGAACACCCGCGCCATGGACAGCCTATTAAATTATGAAACAGTAAAATATTTTAATGCAGAAGAATTTGAACTAGCCGAATACGACAAACAATTGGCCGAATGGGAAACCTCCCGCCTTAAAAACCGTTTATCTTTATTTGCATTAAACTCGGGCCAAGCCTTAATTATCGCCGCTACCGTAACGCTTATGATGATTTTAGCCGCAGGTGAAGTGGCTGCTAAAACCATGAGCCTTGGGGATTTGGTCATGGTAAACGCCTATATGATTCAGCTGTTTATTCCACTGAATTTTTTAGGCTTCGTATACCGAGAAATTCGCCAATCATTAATTAATATTGAAAAATTATTTGAACTGCTCGATGAAAAAACTCAACTCAAAGACACCTCCGGGGCACCGGATTTAACGTTTAAGCAAGGAGAAATTCGATTTGAAAACGTAAGCTTTAGCTACGATAAAACTCGGCCGATTTTGCAACAGGTATCGTTTAGCCTGCAGCATGGCCAAAAATTGGCCATAGTCGGCGCGAGCGGTTCGGGAAAATCGACGCTTGCGCGTTTATTATTTCGCTTTTACGACCCAGATTCCGGGCACATATTTATCGACGAGCAAGCGATCAACGAGGTAAATGCCGATTCTCTACGTAAATTAATCGGCGTAGTCCCGCAAGATACGGTGTTATTTAACGACAGTATTTTTTATAACATTCATTACGCCAACCCAAGCGCTCGTAAAGAAGAGGTAAAACGCGCGGCGGATATGGCGAATTTATCCGAGTTTATTTCGCGCCTGCCAGAGGGTTTTGACACTCTAGTTGGAGAGCGCGGCCTAAAAGTCTCCGGCGGGGAAAAACAGCGTATAGCCATCGCCCGCTTATTATTAAAAAACCCACCGATTTTAATTTTCGACGAAGCCACCTCCGCTTTGGATTCCACCACCGAACAATCGATAATTGCCGCGCTTAACTCCCTCGCGCTCAAACACACAACGCTTGTAATCGCCCACCGTCTCTCCACAGTAATGGACGCTGACAGTATTTTAGTGCTGGACCAAGGGCGCGTAATTGAACAGGGCACGCATCAACAACTGCTGCAACAAAACGGTCGCTATTGGCAGCTGTGGCAACATCAATTACAGGAGGATGAACGCGAGTAAATTTAATTAAAAAAGCGGTCGTGCAGTTTCGGAAAAACCATTAAAGCCAGCCCAACAACGATAGTAAAAATCGTGCCTTGAATAAAATATGGGTAAACCATTAATGCAACGCCGGCATAACGGACAACCATATTGCTGCGTTTTTTGCCGTATATAAAATAACTTAGGCCGATTGAGCTGAAAACCAAACCCAAGGCTAATTGTGCAGTTTCCATTGTTAACTCTTGATCGGCGCGCGAGACGGGACCTGTTGACTGATTGTAGAACAATTAGATTGTAGCAATGAGCAGATGTTTATAAATGCCCTTCAAACACCAAAATTTCTTCGGCGCATGAGGACGAAGCATTAAAGATTTTCTGCAAAGAGTCCTGCTCCAAATAAATTCCGCTAAAAATCCCAATATTATTTGGGCCGAATAAACTCGTTTCTTGCCCTATTTACCTCAACGCGAATATAACACCCTTCCACGTGATCGTTAATAAGCCCCATTGCCTGCATAAATGCAAACGCAGTTGCAGGCCCCACAAATTTCCAACCGAGTTTTT
Source organism: Cellvibrionaceae bacterium (assembly GCA_036520615.1). Taxonomy (GTDB): domain Bacteria; phylum Pseudomonadota; class Gammaproteobacteria; order Pseudomonadales; family Cellvibrionaceae; genus CAMCXE01. The sequence continues at coordinate 4,430 of DATDJI010000035.1, forward strand.
TTAACTCTTTTGCAAGTGCAATTGATTCAGGCGAAGTAGAAGCCGTTTGCGGCACACGATCATGCCCAGACTTCGGCTCAAACCGCCAAATAAAAGCCGCTAAAGAACCTCCTTTATTTACCAACTCTACCGCACAGCGAGCGTTATTAATTACAGCCTCAATTTTACCGCGATGACGAATAATGCCTTCGTTATTTAACAAGCGCTCCACGTCAGCTAAGGTGAACGCAGCCATTTTATGAAAATCAAACCCACAAAATGCCGCACGGAAATTCTCCCGCTTCGCCAAAATAGTCCGCCAGCTTAAACCCGACTGGAAACTCTCCAGACAGATTTTTTCAAACAATCGAATATCATCATCAACTGGAAATCCCCACTCTTTATCGTGGTAGGGTAAAAACTCTGGCACTGTAGAGCACCAACGGCAGCGCGGGTTTCCTTCGGGGCTAATGATTGTTGTATTCATTTTCTTCTCGCAAAAATTCTTGGTGGGGCTGTTCGATTAAATTGACGTATCACAACTATTTTCATTCAGGCTGATCAACACTCGATACCAGTGCGTAGGTACAATATGACAAGTTTGAATTCCATGAGCATCCTATGAACCTTCGCGATCAGCTAATCGGCCAATTTGATAGCGCTCTGCGCAGTTTAACGCGCGGCACGCAGCCACAATTGCGCGCAAGCCCCGCAGATAAATTGCCCGAAACAGAATTAACCGCTGAGCAACAGCGTCACGCTGCGGGGCTTATGCGCGTAAATCACAGCGGTGAGGTGTGCGCCCAAGGGCTCTATCAAGGCCAAGCATTGACGGCGCGACTTGTCGATACACGCCACGCGATGCAAACAGCAGCACAGGAGGAAATTGATCATTTAGCTTGGTGTGAAGAGCGTTTAACGGAATTAAAAACGCACCCAAGTTTGTTAAACCCAGTGTGGTATGGGCTTTCATTTGGCTTAGGGGCTGCGGCAGGTCTTGTGGGCGATAAAGTCAGCTTAGGGTTTGTAGCGGCAACAGAGGAGAGCGTGTGCAAACACCTTGAGACGCATTTGGTATCTCTGCCCCAGAGCGATGAAAAATCCCGCGCAATAGTGGATCAAATGCTGGTCGATGAGCGGCACCACGAACAGGGCGCTTTACAGGCAGGCGGCATAAACCTACCGCTACCCGTTAAAGCGCTTATGCGATTAACCGCGAAAGTCATGACACACACTAGCTACCGAATTTAACGTCATACACCCGAAGGCTAGATCGCTTCAACCACTTCGAACGCATGGGTAACTTCAACCCCAGCGGCACGCAGCATAATCGACGCTGAGCAATATTTTTCCGACGAGAGCTGTACGGCTTTTTCGACCTGGGCGGGTTTTAATGCTCGCCCAGTAACAATAAATTTCATATGAATTTTGGTAAAGGGTGACGGAACGCCCTCGGCACGCTCGGCGGTGAGCTCGCAGTGACAATCTACAATTTGCTGACGGGCTTTTTTAAGAATACTAATGACATCGAATGATGCGCAGCCACCAACGCCGACGAGGATCATCTCCATAGGCCGAAACCCCATATTGCGCCCACCGTGATCCGGCGGACCATCCATTACTACCGCATGGCCTGAACCGGATTCTCCAACCATAAGGGTGCCGTCAACCCATTTAACTGTCGCCTGCATAGCTCGCTCGCTTACATCTAGAAAAGGCATTAGATTATCAGGGCCTTAGGCCTGCGTCACGATACACAGGCGTTTGAGCTTGGCATCATTTGAATTCGGTTAATTTGGCATTTTTAATGAGTACTATCTAACATTATGTGTCGGGAGAGCTGGTGAGCAGTAAGCGCCAAGCGCATAATCCGCTCGTATACCGCCGGAATTTTTAACAGCGTCTATAATGAAGCCAATTCACTAATGAATTGGCTCGGTTATTTGTTGCGCAGGTTAGACTTTTAGCAGTATAAGGATAGAAGACGGCCTTATGCTTAAGCTTTAGCGTATGCCACCACAACAATAACAACCGAATTCTTCTAGTCACGAGGATCGCATCTTGGTTTCAGTCTCCCTCTCCCCGCATATTCGTAACGTAGAAACATTTTTAGCTCATTGCCATCGTCGCCGCTACCCTGCAAAAAGCACTTTAATTTATGCAGGTGATAAAAGTGATTCGCTGTATTACATTATCAAAGGCTCGGTTACCGTTCTAATTGAAGACGAAGAAGGCCGGGAAATGATAGTGGCCTATCTCAACGACGGAGATTTCTTCGGTGAAATGGGTTTATTCGACGAGAAAGATGCACGCAGCGCTTGGGTTCGCGCCAAGTCCGAGTGTGAAATTGCCGAAATTAGCTACGCCAAATTTCAGGAAATCTCGGAAAGTCATCCAGAATTCCTGTTTGCTTTAGGCTCGCAAATGGCGCGCCGCTTAAGGGCCACCACGCGCAAAGTAGGCGATTTGGCCTTTTTGGATGTTACCGGCCGCGTTGCGCGCACTCTGTTAGATTTGTGTAAAGAGCCGGACGCTATGACGCATCCAGACGGTATGCAAATTAAAATTACCCGTCAGGAAATCGGCCGTATTGTAGGCTGCTCGCGTGAAATGGTAGGCCGCGTGCTGAAAACCTTGGAAGAACAGGGGTTGGTGGCAGTTAAAGGTAAAACCATGGTGGTGTTCGGAACACGTTAGCAATCGGCAAATTTATAAGTTTTTCGATTACTCAATTAGTTCAAACGCCAACACATGAACGCGTAAAAAAGCCCGCTTAGATTTCATCTTAAGCGGGCTTTTTAGTATCGGGTTAACAGCATTTAACTGTTTATGACACCGTTAGAAAAACAATTGTTGTAATTTCTCGCCAGGATCCGGGGCGCGCATAAACGACTCCCCAACTAAAAACCCGTAAACGCCCTTCGCATTCATAGCCGCTACGTCCTCGCGCGTAAAAATACCGCTTTCGGTGATGACATATTTGCCTTTTGGGATGTCCGCAAGCAAGTCATAGGTTGTGCTAAGCGACACGTTAAACGTATGTAAATCACGGTTATTAATACCGATCAATGCATTGGGCAGTGTCAGCGCCTGCGCAAGTTCAGCTGCGTTATGCACTTCGACTAAAACATCTAATCCATAGCCGTGGGCATAGGAGTTCAGCTCATTTAATTGGCTGGGAGATAAGGCCGCCACTATAAGCAAAATAGCATCCGCGCCCAGTACTTTGGCTTCAGCAATCTGATAGGGCGCCACAATAAAATCTTTGCGAATGACCGGCAGCTGAGTTGCGTTACGCGCCGCCTGCAGGTATTCATCTGCACCTTGAAAAAAATCCACATCGGTTAACACCGACAGGCAAGCAGCTCCCGCAGCCTCATAGGATTGAGCTATCTCAACAGGGTCAAACAGCTCGCGAATGACACCCTTACTTGGCGACGCTTTTTTTATTTCGGCAATAACCGCCGGTTGCAATCGCTCAATGCGCTCGATAATTGCGCGCTCAAAGCCGCGCCCAGCAGGCGCCGTTTTCGCCAGACGTTCCAACTGTGCCAGGCTGACACGCGTCTGGCGCTCCTGAATTTCCGCCCATTTGCGGTCGATAATTTTGCGAAGAATGGTTGGCGGTTGGGTCACGGCAGCTCTCTTATGAATAGGTAACAAATAGGTAAAACAGCGCAAGAGCTTGGCATTTTGACATACGCACCCCTCACTAATAGTTCAGCGGCTAGCCTGCATTAGCCAAAAAACTCGACATTTCGGCCAAATCGGTCAGCTTTTCCAGTGCAAGCCCGGTAGCTATAGTATCTTCTGCCATAGCCACCCCCTGCGCCAAACTATCCGCCAACCCCGAGACAAAAATGGCCGCGCCTGCATTCAGCGCGATCATATCCGCCGCCGCCTTGCCCCGCTCTGTCGTGCGTTTTCCCAGCGCATCTTTAATTAAGCCAAGCGATTCCTCGGCAGATGCCACTTTTAAACTCGCAAGGCTCTGACTGGTTATGCCAAAGTCCTCCGGACACAGGGTAAATTCGCTCAATGTTCCATTGCGCCACTGGGCAATGTATGTGGGCGCGGCAAGGCTGATCTCATCTAAGCCATCATCCGCGTTGACCACAAGCACATGCTCACTTCCTAAGCGTCCCAAAACTTGCGCGAGCGTGCCGCATAACGAGCGAGCGTATACGCCCAATACCTGGCGCTTAACACCTGCGGGGTTGGTCATAGGGCCGAGAATATTAAAGATTGTGCGCAGAGCCAGCTCTTTGCGCGGGCCGATCGCGTGTTTCATAGCGGAATGATGCGACTGAGCAAACATGAACCCCACCCCCAATTGCTCTACGCAGCGGGCTACCTGTTCGGGCGCGAGACTTAAGCTTACGCCCGCTGCCTCAAGCACATCAGCACTGCCGGACACACTGGTGATAGAGCGGTTACCATGTTTGGCGACACGGCCCCCAGCAGCCGCAACAACAAAAGCCGCAGCGGTTGAAACATTGAATAAAGGTGACCCGTCACCGCCGGTACCGCAAGTATCTACTAAGGGCGTGCGGCCAGGCGCAATCACAACCGGTGTCGCAAGCTCACGCATTACCTCTACAGCCCCGGCTATTTCATCAATGGTTTCGCCTTTTATTTTTAATGCCACTAAAAAACCGCCGATCTGCGCAGGTGTCACCTCGCCGGTCATTATTTGGCGCATGACGACGGCCATTTCGGACTGAGTTAGTGAGCGTCCCTCTACAAGCTGCGCGAGTGCTTCTTTTATCTGCATGAAAAAATGCCTTTGCTTTATGCCAACGTCTATAGACGCAAAAAGTTATGTAACAACCTGTGTCCGTGCTCGCTAAGAATGGATTCTGGATGAAACTGTACCCCCTCCAACGGCATGGTTTGATGGCGCACCCCCATAATTACAGGTTCTTCACCCGGCCCATCCGCCCAGGCGGTCACTTCAAGCTCTGCAGGCAAGTCATGCCAATTCAAAACTAAAGAATGATAACGCACAGCCCTAAATGGATTAGGCAGCTGGCTGAATACACCTTTGCCTTTGTGATGAATAGTGCTTGCTTTACCGTGTACAGGTTGGCGCGCGCGTACCACTTTCCCCCCAAATGCCTGTCCTATAGCCTGATGCCCTAGACAAACCCCCAAAATTGGAATAATTCCCGCTAACGATGTAATAACGTCAAGTGAAATTCCAGCCTCATTTGGCGTACAGGGTCCTGGTGATATCACGATGTGACTAGGGGCCAACTCGCGAACCTGTCCAAGCGTTAACTCATCATTCGCTACCACCCTTACGCTATAACCCAATTCCTGAATATAGTGCACCAGGTTGTACGTGAAAGAATCATAGTTATCGAGCATTAAAACCACAGAACAGCCTCGCGAAAACACTGCACGTTGCGACGCGCACAGCCGACAAGTTTACCCAATAATGACGGACAAAACGCTCAGCGACTACCGCAGGTCAGATCTAGGCAACCCGATAGATGTCTGCACGGGAAAAATGTGACGCAGGTCTCGTCGAGTGCGTTTACAGATACCGTTTAATTTATCGTTAGTACTTGCTCAGCCCATCACCTGCGTACAACAAATTTCGTCACAATTCCTTTGTAATGCAAGGACATACCTAATGCTGCAGATTTAATCGAAGCGTAGGGTAGGAGATATATCAAAAAAGGAATAGAATTTGCTCAACGCTCCCGTTAGCCCTGACTTATTGTCGCTTAGCAGATACTACCCATGTTCAAGCACACCTCAAAGCCCGGATCGTTTGATGTGATTACGCCAAAAGGCCAAGAGCCTACACCGCCTTCTAAAATTTTGGGGCAAATCCGCACGCAAACCCTTTTAGGATGCGAACAGCTGTTAGCGCATATGTTTTCAGCAGTTGACGATCTTTTTTACGATCTTTCTAAGCGAGCCTCCAGTAACAATGAGGCAAACCTCTATTTTGAAGCGATGCGCGAAATTCGAGTTAATCGTGAAGGTACGGCTAAGCGCTTTTTGCATCACGTAGGCGTAGGCTTTGCTCAGTTGGTTGATCGTGATCGTTTTGGAGCTGTACCTACAAAAGATCACGGCAACGTGAATCTCTCCTTGGTGGAAGGCGATGACCTGGAAATCGACCTTGCTAAAACCACGATGATTAGCAGCGCACGCGCGCTATTTAATGAAGACCTTTACCATCTCACTGCACGTCTTGACGAGCTGTTAATTCAGCAAGAAATTGACGAAACTAATAATCCTCTAGATCCTGAACAGCTGACAAAAGCGTTCGTCGTGGCTTGCCAAGACCAACTGCAAATTAATATCAAAGCACGTTTGATCGTTTTTAAATTATTTGAAAAGCATGTGTTAAAACAGCTCGGGCATATTTATCACGATGCTAATAATGTGCTCATTGAAGCCGGGCTACTACCAGAGCTATCTCGAGGCATTAAAAAAAATGCGTCGCAATTGCCGTCTACTTCTCTAGAGGATTTTGCCGCAGCCGCCCACAACAATCCTATTAGCTCCTACGCGCAGCCGCAGTCAGCGCCTTTTTTTATGGGACAGGAGGCTTTGGGGCTATTGCTATCAGCAGTACGCCAAAGCTCAGCCGGTATAAATAGCGGTGCGACAGGCCCCTCTATTAATTGTTTTATTTTTACCAGCAATCCTGGCCCCGTAATGACCGGTCAAGAACTCGCAACGCGCTTAAGCCAAAGCCAACCGGTTGTGGAAGAAAAAATCGCTAAGGCGCCGCGAAATGTTATCGGCGACATCGTAAGCGATTTATTGGCCAGTAATGACCCTGAGTTGCCTCACGCGCTTGATCAAGACGACGAAAACGTCATTAATCTAGTGGCGATGTTTTTTGATCAGATCCTAGCGGATGACAATTTACCCAGCGTTGTGCAGTCGCTGATCTGCAGGTTGCAAATTCCTATTTTGCGCATGGCCATCAAAGACAGTAGCTTTTTTGATAACCCGGACCATCCTGCGCGTTTATTAGTAAACAGCCTGTGCAGCGCGGGGCTTGAACTGGACGACAGCCGCCCGTTGGATAAAGACCCTGCCTACAAAAAGATGCTGGATGTGGTGCAACAAATTTGCGCCCATCCCCAGCAAGACACGGCTATTTTTGTTGAGGCCCGCAATCAGCTAGTTGACTTGCTGGAGAAAGAAAAACGCAAATCCGGCATGGTAGAGCAGCGCACGTTACAGGCTGAAGAAGGACAATATCGGATGCTGCAGGCGCGGTTAATCGCGCAGAATCTCATTTACGAAAAAATTAAAGACCAAGCACTACCCGATGACATCAGTGAATTTTTATGCGGGCAATGGCTGCAAGTTTTGGTGTTTTTACATCTGCGCTTTGGCGAGGACAGTGCGCAATGGATGGCGGCCGAGCAGAGTATTATTGACCTGGTATGGCTCAGCCACGATCACAAAGATCAGCGTTCACAACAACGGCGCGAGCGCATGTTGCCTGAATTGCTAGATCGGTTAGATCAAGGCCTTGAAGGCGTCATGCTAGATGCCGTTGAGCGTAATCAGCTGGTGGATAAGCTTGAACTTATTCTCAAAGCCGTCGGCGCAAAGCAGCTGGATGGGCGGCAATTTCACAGTCTTACCTCGCTGCAAAAAGAAGAGCTCGGGCGCGGCGAGAGCGCGCAAAAGTCCTGGCAGGAAATGAGCGTTATCGAGCGTCAAATGGCTCGCCATGAAGAGTTATTTAATCAATATTATGTAGAAGCCAAAGAAATGCCGCTGGGTACTTGGATTATCTATTCAGACGAAAATGGCAGGCTGCAACGCTGTAAACTTTCGACTAAGATCGATAGCGATACTTATCTTTTTGTAAATCGCCTAGGGTTTAAAGTTTTGGAAAAAAGCCGTAAGCGCTTAGCGTTGGATTTACAAAATGGCAAAGCGCGCGTCATTAATACCCAGCCGTTTTTCGACCGAATGATGACAATGATTGTAAATCGCCTGGAAAATGCTAAAGATGGAGCTTCCGGCTCTTAAATACGCTACATCTGTGATCCTTAACTCTAATAAACAGCGGTGGACTTAGCCGGATTTACCAGTCACACAGCCATATACTGGCGCCATGGGCCGAGCTTTTTGCACCGCAATCATCGACTGGCTGCACATTCATGGAAAACACCCTAACTCATTTGGCGTTTTTAGCTGCTGCGGGCCTTTCTCTGGCTCTGACAATCACTCTGTGGCACACGCGTAAAAGCCGTGCATTACACCCTTCTATAGCTGTGGCAACCGGTATTCAAAGCCTGTGGCTATTCACCCTGGCCTATTGGTACGCGCCCGGCAGTTGGCCAAGTAATTTATGGGTCAGCAGCCTTGAGTGTCTGCACTACAGCGCTTGGTTGCTTACATTCGCACGCATTATTCCCTTCTATTGTGAACGCCCCCTACCCACGCTCTATCGCTTTTTTATCCTTGGTCTCAGTTTGATATTTGTCTTCGCAAACGGGATTAATGTGCTTTGGCCGCAATCTTTAGCATTTAGCCCTCGCCCGCTTATGGTGTGGCAGGGACTTGTTTTATCGATTGGGTGCTTAGTTACCATCGAACAGCTATACCGCAATATCACCAGCGTACGGCTGCTTAAACTGATGGCGCTGAACCTTGCGGCGATGTTTATTTACGACATTTATCTGTATGCGCAGGATTTAATATTTGATAACGCTAGCAACTTTTTTGCTCAGGTGCGTGCAACCGTTACTATAGCCGCCTGTACGTTTATGATGCTTGCAACCTTGGTACTTAAACATCAGAACGCTCAACCCCCGCAACTAGTCTTGTCGCGTCCAATTGCTTTTTATTCAACGTCTTTAATTATCGCCGGTACGCTTTTGTCCGCCATCAGCTTCGCCGGTTATTACATGAGCCTCTACGGTGGCGACTGGGGTACGATTATTTATTCTTTGCTATTAGTAGGTACATTGATTCTCCTAGCCAGTGCATTTAGCTCAAGCCGCCTGCGCGAACGTTTAAGCGTATTGGTCAATAAACATTTATTCAGCCATAAATACGATTACCGCACCGAATGGCTTAACGTCATTGACCAGCTCTCTAAGCCCTCCAACTCGGATGAGGTGCATCAACGCGCACTCAGCTCGGTGACCAATATCTTTAAAAGTGCTGCGGGTGGCCTTTGGCTTAAGCGCGGTAATGCGTTTGTGCCCGCCTATCAAGCACCACATCTAATCGTTTCTAAGCAGGCTCAAGAGCCAAGCGACAGTGTATTTATTCGCGCGCTGGAGCGAGAGGAGTGGGTGTTTTTCCCTCAACTGGGCGGAATATCGCAAAATCAATCCAATGAGCGCCTACCGGACTGGGCTCATGAAATTCAAAATATCTGGCTGATTTTGCCGCTTATTGATAAGGCAGAACTCATTGGTTTTATGGTGTTAATCGCTCCTGCGCAAAACCAGGAAACACTTAATTGGGAAGATTTAGATCTGTTAAAGATACTTGGCCGACAGGTAGCACACTATCTATCTCGCCAAGCACAGGCGGATCAACTAGCGGAAGCGCGCCAGTTTGAGGCTTTCAATCGTTTATCCGCTTACATGATGCACGATTTAAAAAACCTCATCGCTCAGCAATCTTTAGTCGTGAAAAACGCCGCCAAACACAAAGATAATCCTGCCTTCGTAGAAGACGCTATTCAAACAATCAGCAACTCCGTCAACCGTATGCAACACCTTCTACAAAAACTGCAACACACAAGTGTTGAGGAAATACGCGTGTTACTGCTCTCCGAGGTGTTAATGGACGCGGTCAAGCGCTGCCAAAAAGCAATGCCAGCCCCCACACTACGCATAGACGACGGCAACCTGCAGGTTAAAGCCGACCGTGAAAGCCTCACGATGGTATTCGCTCACATGATTCAAAACGCCCAGGATGCAACGCTTGCCAGCGGCTACGTAGACCTTTTTATCACTCGTCAGGATGGCTTTGCCGTAGTGCTGATCGAAGATAACGGCCAGGGCATGGACGAAGAATTCATCCAAAACCGTCTTTTCCGCCCTTTTGATACTACAAAAACAGGCAAAGGCATGGGGATTGGCATGTACCAAGCCCGCGACTGCATAGCTAATCTCGGCGGAGAAATTAGTGTCGAAAGCGTACTCGGCGAAGGGACAACATTTTTCATTCGCTTACCGCTCGCTCAGGAGAGCACGATGGTACTGGCCAAACCCGCCGCAGCCTAAACAATGCAACAACCTATTATCGATTACCATCAAGATGCTGAATCCTATTGGGTAGCACAGCTGGCCTGTGGCCACAATCAACACCTGCGCCATAATCCTCCTTGGACTATACGCACCTGGGTCACTCATGCGGAAGGACGCCAGCACCACTTAGGCAAACTGCTCAACTGCGTAAAGTGCGATCAAAATGCTCCGCGCGATGAGCGCCCGGCCTCCCCTCAGGTAATTCATATGCCCATGCTCTCTGCTAGCGCCCTGGCACATCCGTTGGGTGAACTTCTCAAGAAAAAAGGCTGGTATGTCAGCTGCGCCGAATCCTGCACGGGAGGGTTAATAGCCGCCGCCATCACGGACATTCCCGGCAGCTCCGGCTGGTTTGAGCAGAGCTGGGTCACCTATTCCAACCGATCAAAACAGCAACAATTAGCGATAACTGACGAGGCGCTATGTGCCGGAGCTGTAACTCAAGCCACCGCAGAAGCCATGGCCGTCAGTGCCCAGCGTGTTAGTGGCGCGGAATGCGCCGTAGCTTCAAGCGGCATAGCAGGCCCGGACGGCGGCACAGCGGAAAAACCGGTCGGCACAGTTTGGCTGGCCTGGAGCGGCCCCTGGGGCGTGATCAGCGAACGTTTTAATTTTCCGGGAGACCGCCAACAGGTGCGCCAACAAGCAGTTGATGCAGCGCTAGGCCGGTTGATACGTTTGATCAGCGACACCTAAAAGCGCACATAAAAATAACTGTATAAATTTACACTAACTGGTTGCGCATACAGTATTTTTATAATAAATTAAAACTATCAACCAACTAGGCTCAATTAAGCCTTCTGGTGCGACAACCCACATCAATACGTTGCCAATTGAGGATTTTATGGACGCTAACAAAGAAAAAGCCCTGCAAGCTGCCCTTTCACAGATCGACCGTCAGTTTGGCAAAGGTACGGTAATGCGCATGGGCGATCGCGAGCGCGTCAGTATTCCAGCCATTTCTACCGGCTCCCTCGGGCTTGATGTCGCTCTCGGAATTGGCGGCCTACCCAAAGGGCGTATTGTCGAAATCTACGGCCCTGAGTCCTCAGGTAAAACCACCCTTACGTTGCAAGTAATCGCCGAAGCCCAACGCAAAGGTGGCACCTGCGCGTTTATTGATGCGGAACACGCCCTTGACCCTATTTATGCTGAAAAACTCGGTGTAAATGTCGATGAACTGATTGTCTCCCAGCCAGATAACGGTGAACAAGCTTTAGAAGTAGCCGATATGCTGGTGCGCTCTGGAGCCGTGGACGTACTTGTTGTGGACTCGGTAGCAGCGCTTACACCCAAGGCAGAAATTGAAGGCGAAATGGGTGATCACCACGTGGGCTTACAGGCACGCCTGATGTCACAAGCGTTACGCAAAATCACCGGCAACATTAAAAACGCCAACTGCTTGGTTATTTTTATTAACCAAATTCGTATGAAAATCGGCGTCATGTTCGGCAACCCTGAAACGACTACCGGTGGTAATGCATTAAAGTTTTATGCCTCTGTGCGTTTGGATATTCGCCGCACCGGTTCAGTTAAGGAAGGCGAAGAAGTCACTGGCTCTGAAACCCGTGTGAAGGTCGTTAAAAACAAAGTCGCGCCGCCGTTTAAACAAGCTGAATTTCAAATTCTCTATGGTCAAGGTATTAACCGCCTAGGCGAGGTGGTGGATTATGGCGTTAAGCTTGGCATGATCGACAAAGCTGGCGCCTGGTATAGCTGCCAAGGTGAAAAAATTGGCCAAGGCAAACAAAACGCAATTCAGTATTTGCGCGAACACGCAGAACTTGCGCAAAGCCTTGAAGAGCGTATTAAAAGTGAAATGCTAGGTACTGGTGCCGGGCTCGCTACGACTAGTACTAGTGCGGAAGATTTTGCTGAAGAGGAAATATAATCTTATAAAGGATAATCGATTAAAAGAAAGCAATAAAAAATTACAATTATTGGCCAGAACCGACACCTTCTTTTAATCGCAGTTCACAGATGATCGTCATTTCGCAGGTTTTATAATTTGTCGGAATCCGCAGAACCGTGTTTTGCGGATTCCGCCTGCGCAATTAGCAAACGTAAGACTGTAATTAGGGTTTACGCACATCAAGAGCTCTCCTCACCCCTAGGGTTATTGCCACCGTATGTAGGCATAGTCAATGAATAAGCCGTACACGCCTCAATCCCTATATCAATACACACTCATGTTACTGTCTCGCCGCGAATATTCCCAAGCGGAACTAAGACAGAAACTAACGCATCGTTTTGGCAACGAGGCGGTAGAATTAATACACAAAACATTGTCGTGCCTTGCCGCCGATAACTACCAGTCCGATGATCGCTTTACAGATAGCTATGTATACAGTCGACTTCAAAAAGGCTTCGGGTTAAACCGGATTAAATTAGAATTGCGACAAAAAGGAATCGATCAGGAACGCATTAGCGAAACGCTGGAAAACGAAAACACTAAAGAGCAAGAACAGCAGCAGCTCGAACGTATATGGCGTAGAAAATTTAACGTCATTCCCAGCAACAGCAAGGAGCGTTATCAACAGCAATATTATTTAGCCAACAAAGGATTTCGCAAAGAAATTATTGAGCTGTTTTTCCTCTCTGTGTAGTGGTCAAGTAAATTTGGCCACGATTTAAGAATTATTAGCAAACCGCTGCTCAGCCATTACCGGGGACATTCCCTGATTTGTACTAGCTCAGACTTAATCTGACAGTTACCGGTTTTTAAAAGGTGCCTGTCAGTTTACATTTGAGCTAAATTTTTCTCAGCCCAAATTAGTTTTCCATCCAGTAAAGTGGCTAAAGGTGTTCGGCCACAGCACATT
>DATDJI010000036.1:0-7188 GCA_036520615.1 Cellvibrionaceae bacterium
AAGCCTGAGAGTTCTTCCTCTCCCACAGAAAAGGCTACCACCGGAATATCTTCAGCCTTTACTCCAGCGTTAGCTAATTCTTTGTAAAAAGGTACGTTAGCGTCGCCATTAATCGTTGAGACTACCGCAGTTTTTTTACCAGAAGAGCCGAATTTTTTAATTTCAGCTACACGAGTTGTCCAATCTGAATGGCCAAATGGCGTGTAGTTAATGGAAATATCTTCGGCTTTCACGCCCTTAGATTTTAAATAGGCTTCGAGAATTTTATTCGTCGTACGTGGGTAAACATAATCAGTACCTTCCAACACCCAGCGCAGCACTTTTTCATTTTTCATTAAATAATCAACAGCGGGAATTGCTTGTTGGTTTGGCGCAGCACCGGTATAAAATACGTTTTTAGACGATTCTTCACCTTCATATTGTACTGGGTAAAATAACAATCCATTTTTTTCTTCCAGTACGGGCAGCACTGATTTACGCGATACTGATGTCCAGCAGCCGAAAATTACATCAACTTTATCCTTCTCCAATAATTGTTTTGCTTTTTCTGCAAATAACGGCCAGTTCGAGGCTGGATCAACCACTACCGCTTCCAGTTTCTTACCTAACAATCCACCTTTGGCATTTTGCTCTTCAATCATCATTAAAACGGTGTCTTTTAATGTAGTTTCACTAATTGCCATTGTTCCCGACAATGAATGCAAAACACCGACTTTGATAGTGTCCGCTGCCTGTGTAACCGCTGCTGTCAGTGAAAGCGCCGAGATACTTAAAACAGCACCCGTGCGTTTAAACCAATTTTGGAAAGATGGATTCATGATGTTTTCCTCTGATGGTGGGCTAATTTTTTTAGTGTTTTTCACTTACGCACTATTAGTGCCAACACCACAGATGGGTTTTTGCTCACAGCTATAAATGGTGCATCAGTCTGCATCTGTGCTAGGTAATCGACATTTTCCATGCGTATTGCCGCTTGTGAAAACCGTTGATCTCGCGCATGAGCGTGAGCTGCAAGCAATTAATTATGCTCAGCGAGCACTGGATGTATATGAGATTGCTGTTTGCACCAATTGATACCAATAAAAATCTTAAAAATTGGTGAAAGCATTTAATTGGTGCAACATGCATTAAATCCATGTAACGGGGATCGAAACAGTTTCTTAGATGGGCTTTACCGATTTTGAAAGCCGCTTTCATTTTAATTGCGACGGTCGCTTATGGCGCTATTTAATGGCGGGCTTTTGGATTTAGTCACGGGCCAGAGGGCGCCGCAATGATAACCAATGAATAGAAGCTGGGAATTTGTGCAACAACCAATATTAAAACTAATCGAATATTGATAAAACAAGCGCCCTGTTGGGGCGCTGGAGGGACCAAGGTTTTACATTGTTTTGCGGAAATTGAGCATGCGCTGCAAAGGAATTAGTGCTTTTTCGGCGGTTAACGCGTCCACAAAAATCTCATTATCTGTGCGTTCAAACACCGCTAAAAGTGCATCGAGTGAATTCATCGCCATCCAAGGGCAATTCGCACAACTTCGACAGGTTGCACCTGCACCAGCGGTGGGCGCTATATAAAAATGTTTCTGCGGGCAAAGCTGCTGCATTTTATAAAAAATGCCCTGATCCGTAGCCACGATAAACTCCTCGGCATCGAGGGTTTGCGCCGCGCGAATCAATTGCGACGTGGAGCCTACAACATCTGCCAGAGCCACTACCGCCTTAGGCGACTCAGGATGTACAAGCACCCGCGCATGCGGATATAAAACCTTTAAATCGCTCACACCTTTGGCTTTGAACTCCTCGTGCACAATACAGGCTCCATCCCATAACAATACATCAGCACCAGTTTTCTCCTGCACGTAACTTCCCAAATGTTTATCCGGTGCCCAGAGAATTTTTTCGCCCAAGCTATCCAAATGCTCCACTACATCCAATGCAATACTTGAGGTCACCACCCAATCCGCACGCGCTTTCACCGCAGCTGAGGTATTGGCATAAACAACAACAGTGCGATCTGAATGCTGATCGCAAAATGCACTGAACTCTTCGATCGGACAACCTATGTCCAAAGAGCAGGTAGCCTCAAGGGTCGGCATCAATACACGCTTGTTCGGCGTTAATATCTTTGCCGTCTCTCCCATGAATTTAACACCCGCCACAATTAGAGTGCTGGCCTCATGTTGTGCGCCAAAGCGTGCCATTTCCAGCGAGTCTGAAACACAGCCACCTGTGGCCTCAGCCAGCGCCTGCACCAGCGGGTCGGTGTAATAGTGGGCCACCATCACCGCATTGTGCGCCTTCAGTAGCTGCTTAATCTGTTCAATCTTCTCCTCTACATCAGCAGGTTCAATCTTTTGCTGCAGAGGAATCTTGGCCAGATGCTCCTGCACTACTTGTTGAGGTGATTTTTTAACGGTGGGTATCGAGGTGGGCATGACAAGCCTCCAATAGCGACGAGCAAAAGAAAGGGGAGCTTTAAGCTCCCCTTTCTTTGAGTATAACGCTGATAATAAAATGGTGGGTCGTGCTGGATTCGAACCAGCGACCAATTGGTTAAAAGCCAACTGCTCTACCGACTGAGCTAACGACCCTTTAAAACTTAACAAGTACAACCTTCTAAGGCCGACAACAACAGCACCGATCCTTCGTTACTGATAAATATGGTGGGTCGTGCTGGATTCGAACCAGCGACCAATTGGTTAAAAGCCAACTGCTCTACCGACTGAGCTAACGACCCAAAAGAGGCGCACATCTTAATGATTTATAAACAAATATCAAGGCTTATTTGGCACGCACAGGAAGAAATTAGGCAACTTCTGCACTCAGCTGAACCTATGCAGCCCAACCATTAATTCCGGCCAAAAAAAACGCCCCGCAGGGCGCTAACATCCAAGCCAGCTTATACCGCTTCTACACCGGTTTCGCCGGTCCGAATGCGCACGATCTGCTCAAGCGGCTGGATAAAAATTTTACCGTCACCAATTTTTCCCGTTTGCGCAGCTTTTGTAATCGCCTCGACAACCTTATCCACCATGTCAGCAGAAACAGCTAACTCAAGTTTCACCTTGGGTAAAAAATCAACCACATATTCAGCGCCCCGGTACAACTCCGTATGACCTTTTTGGCGGCCAAAACCTTTCACTTCTGTAACCGTCATTCCTTGCACGCCAACTTCAGACAAGGCTATACGAACGTCATCTAATTTAAATGGCTTAATGACCGCGGTAATCAGTTTCATAACAGGACCCTTAATGGAAAACAGACGAACAATGCAGGCGAATAATTCAAAACAAGAAAATTTGCTGAACCAGTTTAGGCAAGGTTTAGACTTAACGCTCAACCTAGGCCACAAAACCTGCAATGTACAGTATGGGCACACAAACCCCCAAATAAAAAAGCCCCAGCGGTTTCCCGCTGGGGCAAAATCTATCTAAGGCGACAGATCGATAATTAGCGTAAAAAAATCCTAGAAATGGTAGCTGCGCTCACCGTGCTCAGCTGTATCTAAGCCTTCAGTCTCCACATCATCAGGAACCCGCAGGCCAATGGTGATATCGACGACTTTGAAGCAAACAAATGCTACACCGCCGGACCAAAGCAAAGTTACCACCACACCCCAAGCTTGAGACAGAACCTGTGTGCCCATACCGGCAAATGCCCAGGTTCCAGTTACATAATCAATAATTCCTGTACCGCCCAGTGCTGTGTCGTTGAATACACCGGTCAGCAGTGCACCGATGATACCGCCGATACAGTGCACGCCAAATACATCCAGCGAGTCATCATAACCAAGCGCAGCTTTAAGCTTCAGAACCGCAATCATACAAACAAAGCCACCGATCAAGCCGATAACGATACTACCCATAGGGCCTACCCAACCACAGGCCGGTGTAATAGCTACAAGCCCTGCCACAGCGCCTGAAGCCGCACCTAACATCGTAGGCTTACCACGCACTACCCACTCACCAAATGCCCAAGCAAGTACAGCGGCGGCGGTAGCTAAGAAGGTATTGATAAAGACTTGTGCAGCAAAAGCATTGGCTTCTAGGTTTGAGCCGACGTTAAAACCGAACCAACCTACCCAAAGTAAAGCGGCACCAATCATAGTAAACGGCACGTTGTGCGGCGCTAATGACATGTTGCCATAACCCTTACGTTTACCTACTAATAAGCAACCGACTAAGCCTGCGATACCTGCGTTGATGTGTACAACTGTGCCGCCAGCAAAGTCCAAAGCGCCTTTTTGGAAAAGGAAGCCTGCACCAGCGGTAGCAGCCTCGGCAGCTTCTTTAGTGGTGTATGCATCTGGGCCGGCCCAGAACCACACCATGTGCGCAATCGGTAGGTAGGAAAAGGTAAACCAAAGAACGCAAAACACGAGCACAGCAGAAAATTTCATGCGCTCAGCAAATGCACCTACGATCAAACAAGGTGTTAACGCAGCAAATGTCATCTGAAACGCAGCGTACATATATTCAGGAATATAAACACCCTTACTAAAGGTTGCTGCATTGGCGAGATTGCCAGCCGAGTCAATCATACCTTTCAAAAATAATCGATCCGTGCCGCCGATAAATGCATTGCCTGAAGTAAAAGCAAATGAATAACCGTAAATTGCCCAGAGCACAGAAATTAAACTAAACGTTACAAAAATCTGCATGGAAATTGACAGCATATTTTTAGAGCGCACCATGCCGCCATAAAACAAAGCGAGGCCCGGCAATGCCATCATTAACACTAACAATGTACTCGTTAGCATCCATGCAATATCGCCTTTATTAGGTACAGGTGGAGCCACAGCAGCTTCTTCGGCCATTACCATACCCGGCGCCAACAGAGCTATAGCGACAGGCCATAAAACCTGAGCGCCTTTAAGCACTGAGCTGAGAGAAATATTTTTATTCACAGGAATTCTCCTAAACGAACGACTGGAGGAAAAACCTCAAGCCAGACAAGTAACAGGGTTAAAGAGCTTCTTCGCCAGTCTCACCGGTGCGTATTCGAATCACCTGCTCCAAAGAAGACACAAAAATTTTTCCATCGCCAATTTTTCCTGAATGTGCAGCCTTGCTAATTGCTTCCACTACGGTATCAACCTGTCCATCAGCTACCGCAACTTCCAATTTAGTTTTCGGTAAAAAATCCACTACATATTCAGCCCCGCGGTAAAGTTCGGTGTGGCCTTTTTGGCGACCAAAACCTTTTACCTCAGTGACGGTAATACCCTGCACACCTATATCGGATAAGGCTTCACGCACTGCATCCAACTTAAAAGGTTTGATCACGGCAGTAATTAATTTCATCGGACTGCTCCTAAATAAAATGCAGAGTATCTGCAGTTGAAAAATGCGGCCTTAAAAAGGCCGCATGCTAATTAATCACCTAAAGGAAGGCTGTAAGACACGATAAATTTAGGATCGTTATCATAAGCGCCATCGACATCATCAACCACTTGGCCGATTTTGAAACTCAAGCGATCATTGTAGGCGTATGACAAATCAACGTGAGCCATGTCAGTTTCATGTATGCCGTAAAGAATAGTGAATTTATCGAAGGTGGCAGAGATAGTCCCGTACCAATAACCTGTAGCACCAGCGATGTTATCCATATAAGTAACTGATACTGGACCAACTCCCAAAGTTACAACTGCTTCGGATAATTCACCAGGTTCGTTAAAAGGATCTAAGGGAACAATTGTTCCATCTGGTAATTCAGCGGTTTCAGGCGCAGATGGATATGCATAAGTCCACAAACTAAAATCGTACTTAAACAATTCACCAATAGTACTACCGTAACCCAAGTAAAGATCATACTCAGTGCCGCCGACAGAATCGCCAGAACCTCCCCAAGCACCAGCATAAAAACCCGCTTCGGAAAATTTCAAATCTCCTGAAACTTGAGGATCTCCGGTGCCCAAATCCAAACCACGCCAGTAATACATATTTGCAACGCCAACTGACGCGCTCACCTCTGCATTGGCTACAGGAGCGAACAAACTTGCAGTTGCCAAAACGGCAACAGCGGTTGCCAATAAGTTTTTCGTAAATTTCATGGATGTCTCCTCCAAAGTGATAGCAAAATCATCAGTAAACTGATTCTTAAATGCCAAGCTTTTTTAGGTTGTTGTATGCCTGGTGTAAAAACTCTTTAGCAGGAAGCAAGCCAACACGCTAAAACGCCGAAATACCTTGAGTGGAGGCCTCAGGCACTCCCGATAATAGGAGAATTACAGCTATATATGCACCACAATAAAGCGCTTGCACACATTTAACGCAACGTTCCGCACCGATAAATTTCGCCGCTGTTTGTGAAACTTTTCCATCATCGCAATGCGCCTTGAATTCGAAGAATTATTAGATAGACTTCTGGGCAGCTCAGATCAAAATTGGTGCGGTATGTCAGCGGACGGATGCGTAACCATAACGAAAATATAAGCACAAAATTTTATGCTTAACAGCGGAGGAACTAGTCTATCGATCAACCGGATAGAAGTTCCCCTAGGGCTTGTATGAGAGGCTTATACACTGTCAGATCGAAAAAAATCATTGTGTTTTTGCAGTGTAAAACTGGTATCCCTATTCAAGTCATTAGGTAAATAATTAAGCTTGCCTTAAATTGCGCTACAAAGGCTTTATGTTTCAGAACTCAAGGATTCTTACCAGATGAAAAACCTGGCTCAAACGTCAGAATTAGATTTCTCGTTGCCACTTCGATCCACTTGCAGAAAATGAAACCAGAAGTGAGCTGCGTTTGGCGAGTACATGGTATTAGACAGGAAAAACGAGCGGCATTTTCGATCTACAAATTTACCGGCATTAAAGATAGATATCCGGCTTCGATTCGTTGCGGTAAAAATGATAGTTGATGGACGAAATTCTTAAAAATTTAAGTCACGTGCAACTGAGTCTCCTAGACACGGAAACAATGCAAAACTTTTGGTTCAAACGAAGCCACTCAGCCAGCTACGCCGGGGCATCTAATGCAATTAGATAAAAGTTAGAAGATCACAGTGCCTAAACATAAGTCGTCGAGCTAAAAATAGGAATAAACTGTACTAGCTCAGACTTAATCTGACAGTTACCGGTTTTTAAAAGGTGCCTGTCAGTTTACATTTGAGCTAAATTTTTCTCAGCCCAAATTAGTTTTCCATCCAGTAAAGTGGCTAAAGGTGTTCGGCCACAGCACA
>DATDJI010000037.1:0-10121 GCA_036520615.1 Cellvibrionaceae bacterium
AATAGAACGCGTATTCGCATGGCTGCAAAACTACCGCCGCATAACGGTTCGCTATGAATATAAGCTCAGAAATTTTCTCGGCTTTGTGCAGCTGGGATTTATTAAAATATTATTTAGGCATTTTTGAGATGAGCTCTAGTAAATTTACTCGCTATGTGAACCGCCAGAGGTTTTGCATCTATTTGCACCCAAAGCCTGCGGGAACTTAAACTGCTGGCATTGGCCCAAATGAGTCGGCCCTTATAGTGCTTATTTATGCGCAATTTTTTAGCCTATGGGCTTAGTCTTCTCCTTAGTTTAATTCCCGTATTTACCTGGGCAGATATGCCTAGCCTACGGCCAACCTATGGTCAGTCACCGTTTCCTATTTGGTCTGAGCTATCTTATTTTGAAAACGATACGTTAAGCCTGCGTCACAGGGCAGAACAAAACGAACCTGACGCATTACTTGCTTTTTATATGCTCGCCTCCGGCATGCGCAATTTGGCGGATTATGAAAATAGCCAGCGCAGAGTAAAAGCTTTTATTGAGGGATTGCCCTCTGATCTGCGCCGCGATAGCGACCTATACCGCCAGGCTGAGCGACTGCACCAGCTAATGCATCAGCATTTTTTTGTGACGCCCGATTCCCACCAAAAAGGTGGTTATGATGATGATCAGTCGGCAATTGCAGCAATTTTTTCTACCGGACAATTTAATTGTATTAGCTCAACTATGTTGTACATAGTGCTTGCGCGGCATTTGGATTTTGCGTCCCGTGCGGCTATTTTGCCGTCGCATGTATTTGTGGAAATTAATTTAGGCGAAAATCGGCGCGCTGAAGTTGAAACTACATCGCCCGCAGGTTTTGGGGTTTCTCACGATGAAGCCTTTTATCAAGCGGCGGCTGGGTGGTTTAAAGAGCGCGGATTGCGGCCTTCTAGTCTGCAGGATTACCAAAATCGACAGCTTATTTCTCCGCTGCAACTGGCGGCATTAAGTATGTTGACGCAGCATACCAGCGCGCAACATATGAGCCGCACTGATAGCGTTCGCCTCGGTGAAATAAGTGCATTTTTAGATCCGACAAACCCTATTGCGCAGTCGAGGCGCTTACAGTTTTATTCCAGTGAAGTCGAGGCATTAAGCCAGCACGGCGCTTGGTACGATTTGCTGCGAATGTATGCTGCAACCTTGGCGGATTTACGGCAAATCCAACCGTTATTTGCCGATAATAAAAATATTCAGCACAGTATTTATTGGCTGCACACCAGCGCGCTGTTTGCTTACGCCAACACGGGTAAATTGGAGGGCTATAAAACGCAAATTAATACGCTGCAGACGCTGCCTAACCATAGCCAAGAGCGCAGTGTATTTGAGGCGGCGTTATTAGATTCCAGTGCGCAATTATTTGAATATCTAGCTCACGAGAAACAATTTGAAGAGGCAATTTTATTTTCCAGCAGCCTTGAAGAGCATTTAAAAAATAATCGCGGCTGGGGGCGCAATATCGCTTTGCTTTACAACCTTTGGTCGATTGATCGCTGGCAGCAGCAGGATTGGCCGGGTGTTGTGGATGTATTAGATGAATACTTTGCCCAGCCCTATCAAGATAGTACCGACCCCACGGCGAAGAAAAATCTCACTAATGCGTATCGCAATTGGTTTGGGACTTATTTGGTGGCGGGGGATTGGGCTGGAGCTAAAAGCGTCGTTGAAAGCTGCACCACTAAAAAATCAACTGCGTTTGCGTGTGGCGAGTTAACGGCGCTACTAAAAACTGCTATGAGTCTGAAAAAATAA
Source organism: Cellvibrionaceae bacterium (assembly GCA_036520615.1). Taxonomy (GTDB): domain Bacteria; phylum Pseudomonadota; class Gammaproteobacteria; order Pseudomonadales; family Cellvibrionaceae; genus CAMCXE01. Next base: position 1,783 of record DATDJI010000037.1, read on the forward strand.
CTACCTGTTTGAGTTATGCAAAAGAATTACTGCGGACAATAAAAAAGCGGCTTTAGCCGCTTTTTTATTAAGCCAAATAAGTGCTTAATTCATGATGGCGTTGTGGTAGACCTCTTGTACATCATCACAGTCATTTAACATGTCGATGAATTTTTCCATCATTTGTACGTCTTCGCCGCTGATATCGGTTTGGGTTTGCGGCACAAAAGAAATTTCTTCTATTTCCATCGCAATATCGCCAAAGGCCTCTGCCAATGCAGTTTTGGCTTTATAAAATTCTGTGTGCGGAGCAAGTACGGTAATGATGCCGTCTTCGTTTTCTATTTCAGCCACATCCACATCGTGATTCATTAAGGCTTCAAGTACTGCATCTTCATCAGTATGTTTAAAGGCAAAAATAGCGCGGTGGTCGAACAAGTGGGAAACCGCGCCAGGGGCGCCAAGCTTGGCTTTGCATTTGTTAAAACAGGTACGCACATCGCCGATTGTGCGGTTGTTGTTGTCGGTTAAACAATCGACTAACACCATGCAGTTGCCCGGGCCGAAACCTTCGTAGCGCACCGTGGTATAGACTTCGCCGCCGCCACCTTTGGCTTTATCTAGCGCCTTTTCAATAACGTGGCCGGGTACCTGCGAGCGTTTGGCTTTTTCTATCAAGCGGCGCAGGGTTAGGTTGGCATTGGGGTCAGCGCCGCCGCCCTTAGCGCAGACGTAAATTTCTTTCCCGAACTTGGAGTAGATTTTGGTTTTCATGCCCGCAGTTTTGGCCATTTGCTCTTTGCGGTTCTCGAAGGTTCTTCCCATGGGTATGCTCAACTATAAAAGTAGGACGGAGAAAAAGGCGCAATTATGCCTGTTCAGGCCATTTCAGTTAAGCCCTAGATGTCCGAGCGCAGCACAGGTTTATATCTTCGTCGGCGCAGGAGCGGATGGGGATGTTGTAGCAGGCGCTTGGTTAACTGCATTCGGTGTGGTTTGCGGACTTGGAGCGGTATTGACAGCATCTGTGGCTGGGGCAGCCTTTTCCTCAGTAGGCGTCGTGGCAGCGGGAACGGCGGTTGATGGAACTGTTGGCTGAGCAGATGAGGGGGCGGATAGTGAATTTGGAGTAGTACTAGCCGGTACGGGCGCTGCAACCGCAGCTCCAAGCGTTGCCTGAGTCGCTTCAGGTGCAGTGGCAGGTGGCGCGGACGCAGGAGCGCTGGGCGCTCCGGGCTCTGCCGGACGAGTATCACCGCCAGGTGAGGCGTTGCCCTTATCGTCACCTTGAGTTTTTTCGGTTTCCAAACGAACCGTAACGCGGCGGTTTTTAGCGCGCCCCAATCGATCGTTGTTCTCTGCTACTGGATAGCGCTCACCATGCCAGCGCACCCAAAAAGCATCCTTAGGCATGCCCTGTTTGATTAAGTAATGGCTTACTACTTCAGCACGTTTTTTTGCTAGCGTCATGTTGTCAGGTTGGCTGCCCACTGAATCGGTGTGCCCGTCGATAAAAAATTCCTGCACAATCGGATCCGCCTTTAAATAGGCGACTATGTTATCGAGTTTGTTTTGTTCGCTAGCGGTGAGGTCAGATTGATTGGAGCCGAAATAAATGGACGTGCGTTGAATCTGGTCAAAATTCACCGGTAGCAACAAGGCGAGGCAAGCAGTGTAATCTCGGTATGCGGCGCGAAAACCAATGGGTGTAATAGCAACGCGGCTGATTTCATCACCGCCGTAGCGAGGTTTACGGCTGATAAGCAGCTCCTGGCCGTCAAATAATTCCGCCAACATGCGTTCAGGCTTAAAGCCTTCGATGGCGACTTGCTGCTTGCGCTCCTGTACAGGAACAAAACCCAGATCGCGTCTGAGAGCGCTGGATTTCCATACAGGCGCAGCTGCAACCAATTGAGCCTGCCCGGTTTTAAGCGTTGGAGTATTAGTTTTTAAGCGAAATGCCATGGGCTCACCGGCAGGCTTTTCGAACTCGGCTTTGCCTAGATAGGGAATCGTATGCGTGAGCCGACAGGCTAATAATGAGGATTCGTTGCTCCAGCCGCCGTTTTCTATAAAATTTGAATAGGTGATTGCCTGGGCATTGAGGGGCAGCAGCGCGCACACCACTAGGCCGAAGCACAGATGTTCCAGCCGCAACCAGGCCGCTTGCCATCGGGCAAACCACCGGCCGAAATTTGTACTTCCGATAATAAAACGAGCAAGGCGCAACAAAGCGGCCTCCTACAGGCTTAAGGCTATGTAGGGTTATCGGCCTGCACCGCCTGGGCTTTAGGTGTTAATTCCGGTAGCATGCGGCGGATTTTATTGTTGGAATTTGCCATGTCAGAACGCTTAACGCTCACCAGTCCGGATGATTGGCACATTCATCTTCGCGATGGCGATGTATTGCGCAATACCGTGGCCGATTGCGCGCGCAGTTTTCGCCGCGCCATCGTTATGCCCAACCTAGTACCACCAGTAACTAATGCGGATGAAGCAGTGGCCTATCGCGAGCGTATCCTTGCTCAAGTGCCGCAGGGCTCAGAGTTTGACCCCTTAATGGTGTTGTATCTGACCGACCAGACAAGTGCCGCCGTTATAACGTCGGCCAAAGCGGCAGGGGTTTTAGCTTGTAAACTTTACCCGGCTGGCGCTACCACCAACTCAGCGTCCGGTGTCACATCAATCGAAAAAATCTATCCGGCAATTGAAGCGATGGTAGAGTCCGGCATGTTGCTGTTAATCCATGGTGAGGTAACGGACAGTAGCGTCGATATATTTGATCGCGAGGCAGTATTTATTGAGCGCACTCTAGAGCCGTTATTACGGCGCTTCCCGACGCTTAAAGTAGTATTCGAGCACATTACTACGGCTCAAGCGGTAGATTTTGTGCAGGCTGCAGGTGCCAACCTAGGTGCCACCATCACCGCTCACCATTTATTGTTTAACCGCAACCACATGCTTGTCGGCGGTATTCGCCCACATTATTTTTGTTTGCCGATCCTCAAGCGCAGTACCCATCAGCAAGCATTGATTGAAGCGGCAACAAGCGGCAACGCTAAATTCTTTTTAGGTACAGATTCCGCGCCCCATGCGCAATACAAAAAAGAAACTGCCTGTGGCTGTGCCGGTGCCTATACCGCCTATAGTGCGCTTGAACTCTATGCAGAGGCGTTCGAACGCGCTGGCCGTCTAGATAAATTAGAGGCTTTTGCCAGTTTTAACGGCCCGGATTTTTACCAGTTGCCGCGTAACAGCTCCCAGGTAACTTTGTTAAAGCAGCAGTGGCAGCTACCCGATAGTTTGCCGTTTGGCGGTGAGCAGGTAATCCCTCTGCTGGCAGGTGAAACTTTGCAGTGGCGTTTGCAGCGATGAGTAAGGAGCCGACCGTGGTGCCCACTGACACATCCGCCAAAAGCCTATTTGCCGAGCGCTTTCGCGGCTTTATGCCCGTCATAATTGATGTTGAAACCGGTGGATTTAACGCCCATACCGACGCTTTGCTGGAAATAGCCGCCGTTACACTTACGATGGATGAGCAGGGGTTTTTAAGGCTGGATGAGACACACTCATTCCATGTGGACCCGTTTGAAGGTGCCAATATTGAGCAATCAGCTCTGGATTTTACTGGCATAGATCTAACTTCGGATTCCCGCGAAGCAGTTCCAGAGCAGTTGGCAATGGAGGAGATCTTTCACGCTGTGCGTCGCAAAGTTAAAGAGTACGGCTGCAATCGCGCGGTTATCGTTGGCCACAATGCTCATTTTGATTTGGGCTTTGTAAAGGCCGCCGCAGGGCGCTGCGATCTGGCTAAGCGCAATCCTTTTCATTTATTTAGTTGTTTTGATACGGCCACTCTCGCCGGGTTGGCCTACGGCCATACGGTTCTGGCCCGTGCCTGCCAGCTCGCCCAGATAGAATTTTCCAATAAAGAAGCTCATAGCGCCGCCTACGATGCTCAAAAAACTGCCGAATTGTTCTGCAGTATTGTGAATAAGTGGCAGCTTTTGGGTGGTTGGCCTTTAGGCGCTATTGAATAAACTTTCCTCGGATATCACTAAAAGCCTTTTTTTATAGGATAAATGCGCATTTTTGGCTCGTTTGTACGCGATCACTCATTAACGCGTACGGAGTTCACAGTATTAATGACTATCAGGTTCCGCGCTGGGGGACAAACTGCGAAGGCCATCATAGTTACATCATTTGCCGGATGACGCCCCACCAATTGTTAGGCTTAATAGATGTTAGCAGGGTTGGAATGCACCGCCTGAACGAGAAACTACTGGAGTTTTATTTATGCCATAGAGGCAAACTCAGTAGTAAATCGGCAGGTAAAGTGGACGCAAAGCGATAACTAAAGCGTTTTCTTCGGAGCCTAAAACAGAAGTTTTTGTTAGCAGTTTATCGCTCAAAAACCTCGATTCCTTTGGAAATGGATGTTTTTACCCTTTGTACACCCCTGCGGTGGTTTGTCGAGTGTTCTGTATAAGAGTAGCTGCGTTGTCTTAGTTTTGAATGTCTCGCCGTGGTTTATTTAGTTACTCAGTACACAGTAATTAAATAAGGTGAAAAATTAAGCCGCAAAATACAGACGCTTAATGTGCCTCCGCACGATATGAATAAAAAAACATAATTATTTTTTAACCAGCCGATGTGGGATAACTATGACCAACAATCAATTAAATTTATTTAAGCTGTCAGGCTCCTGTGTGTTAGCACTGGCACTGGCTGCTTGTGGTGGAACTACTTCCAGCAGTTCTTCTAGCAGCTCCAGCAGCAGTTCTTCTTCATCAAGCTCCAGCAGCAGCTCCTCTTCATCCAGTTCTACTGGTAGCACTGGTAGCACTAGCAGCTCCTCTTCTAGTTCTTCTTCCAGCTCTACTGGCGGCAGCAACGGCGGTAGCACTTCATCTTCATCGTCTTCTTCAAGCAGCTCTACCGGTGCCACCGCCGGTCGCTACCGTGTAAATGCTCAAGGCCGTGTAACTGAAAACGGCACTGCGTTGCCCATGAAATGTGGCGCATGGTTTGGTTTAGAAGGTCAGCACGAACCCAGCGCGAAAGAAGATCCAGAAAGCTCCAACCCTAGCGGCGCGCCACTTGAGTTGTACATAGGTAACATGTGGTGGGATACCGCTGGTAAGCGCACCATTCAACAAACTATGACCGAAATTAAAGCACTCGGTATCAACATGATCCGTTTGCCAGTTTCTCCGCAAACCTTAGAGACCAACAACGAACAGGGCATGACCCGAGTTTGGGATGGCAGCGCGAAAAACCCCAAAGGTCGCTTGAAAAACAAAGCCGATGCATACCCTTATGCAAATGCTCGCACGGCGATGCTTGAATTTATCAAATTGGCCAAAACCAACGGCTTAAAAGTAATGCCTGACATTCACTCTTGCTCCAACTACGTGGGCTGGCGCAAAGACGTGTTTGAAGCTAACCCACCTTATGTTGATAAAGACCGTAAAGATTACGATTACACCCGCGAAGACCACTCTTGCGGCGGTGGAGCAACTAACGATAAGCCATACAACAAGGCGAAATGGTTAGCAAACCTGAAAGACTTAGCAACCATAGCTAAAACTAACGATAACATCATAGCTATTGATATCTTTAACGAACCCTGGGGTTATACCTGGGATCAGTGGGCGACTTTAGCTGAAGAAGCCTATCAAACTATTAACTCCGTTAACCAAGACGTGTTGATTGTTGTAGAAGGCGTGGGTTCAGGGATAAAAGACGGTACACCAGTTGACCACGGAGATATAGACACCAATCCGAACTGGGGTGAGAACGCTTACGGTTTCAAAACGCGTCCTTTGAACATTCCTAAAGACCGCTTGGTAGTTTCTCCGCACGTATATGGTCCATCCGTTTATGCGCAGGGTCATTTTATGAATTCTAGCTGCGGTGTAGATGCTGAAGGCAAACTGGTAAACGGCGACGAAGCTGGCGAGAAAAAGTGTCAATTTGATATCGCTGGTAACAAGGCGAAAATCAAAGCCGGTTGGCAAGAGCACTTCGGTTACCTACGTGACCAAAACTACGCTATCTTGATTGGTGAGTATGGCGGTAACATGGATTGGCCACAAAAAGGTGTACGTCAAGCTGAAAAAGACCTTTGGGGCCACGTAACCAACAACCCAGATAAAGCATGGCAAGAAACATTGGGCGAGTACATGGTTGAGAAGAAAATCGAAGGCTGCTACTGGTCGATCAACCCTGAATCCGGTGATACCGGCGGTATCTATACCCATAAATATGATCCAATCAGCGCCACAGATGCTTGGAGCCAATGGGGTGAGATGGATACACGTAAAACTACTTTGTTGAAGAAAATCTGGGCACAATAATTCCTAAATTTTCTTGCTAGTAGAATTAAACCCGGAGCTGGCAGCAGCTCCGGGTTTTTTGTTGTCTGTCTACCGTCCAATTGTTTTAAGTTATGAGTGAGTTCTATGAGTGAAGAAAATACAGTGCAAAAATCCAAAAAACCACTTTTGGTATTGGTCGGTTTAGTTGGTCTAGTTGCTATAGGCCTGCTTGCAGCACTACTGCATAAAATGCCAACTAATGTGTTATCCGGCAAAGATGTAGAAGCCCTAACTCTAAAACTCAACCAACTAAAGCTAGGTGTTGATATCAGTTATTTTAATCAGCGCTTAGGTGAGCCAAAACTTAAAGAAAATAAAAATATTAAAGTGGTGAGTTACAAAATTCAGTGGCATGCAACGCCGAAAAAGAAAGTTCGTGATGTGCCCTACATGGAATATTTTTACAGTAATCCGCACTTTTACGTGCAGGCCGTTGCCAATGAGGCGGGTATCGTAGAGTTTTACTCTATTACCGTCAGAAGCGAACAATTCCAACCGAAAATAGCTACGGGCTTAACTGAATCTTTAGAGCTGGGTAAAAGTGTTTATCAGTCGCTGCCTAAATTTCCGTTTAAGATCGCTGGGCGACTGGCGGAAACGCCAAAAAATGCTGCCTATTACGAAGTTTATGCCATTGAGTCCAAGGTGCAGAGATTAGAAGTTTTTTCGTCCAATCCAAATGGCTTTTTAAAAGACCTAGTACCATTGGATGAAAAAAAGGAAGGCTTTTTGACCAGTAAATTTTCAGAAGAAACACCATTTCCGATTACTCCTGTGCACGATACCTTTAGGAAAACCACAGTCATTAATACCTATTCAGCGGCAACGGCAGAGTTTGAAGGTATAGACACTTCTGCCGATGGAATGAATTATGAAGCGACGAAATTTACTTTTGGCCCTCGATCGGATCAGCTCGACAAGCTGCAATAAGTTGTACTAGCTCAGACTTAATCTGACAGTTACCGGTTTTTAAAAGGTGCCTGTCAGTTTACATTTGAGCTAAATTTTTCTCAGCCCAAATTAGTTTTCCATCCAGTAAAGTGGCTAAAGGTGTTCGGCCACAGCACATTTTACCCTGATGTGTTCGCTCATTGTTGTAGTAGTCTATCCAATCATCTAAATCCTTTTGCAGATCATCCATTCCCGTATACAATTTTTTGCGGAACGTGATCTGGTAAAACTCCTGCAAAATTGTTTTATGGAATCGCTCGCAGATTCCATTGGTTTGCGGTGATTGCGCTTTGGTTTTAGTGTGCTCAATGTTGTTAATGGCTAAATACAGCTGATAATCGTGCTGATCCATTCGTCCACAATATTCGGTACCCCGGTCAGTTAATATCCGTAACATGGGCAGTTCATAGTGCTCAAAATACGGTAAAACTCGGTCATTTAATAAATCAGCTGATGTAATTGGAGTCTTGCTCGTATAGAGTTTGGCAAATGCTATCTTGCTGTAGGTATCAACAAACGTTTGTTGGTAAATACGCCCAACACCTTTCATATTACCCACATAAAAAGTGTCTTGAGAACCCAAATAACCCGGATGATGCGTTTCAATTTCGCCACTGGCTTCATCGTCCATTTTTTTTCGCTCAAGCGCTGCAACCTGACTTTCGCTCAGTAAAATACCCTCTCTCGCAACTTTGTCTTCAAGAGCCCTTAAGCGCTTTTTAAAGCTTTCAAGGCCCTGCCTTAACCATATGGAACGCACTCCGCTACCCGAAACAAACACGCCTTGTTTTCGCAATTCATTGCTGGTTCGATGTTGTCCATGGGCTGGTTGTGCAACGGCGTAATCCAAAACGGCCTTTTCTATAGCATCATCGACGCGATTTTTATGGTTCGGAGCCCGTCGACTTTTATTAATCAGAGCGTCAACTCCGCCCTCCTGGGCAAGCTCTTGATAGCGATAAAATGTATCCCGCGAAAAGCCCATTATCTTGCAGGCTTTCGATACATTGCCTAATTCCTCCGCCAAAT
>DATDJI010000038.1:0-33772 GCA_036520615.1 Cellvibrionaceae bacterium
CTGTATCAACACTGATGCCATTGCTGGATAAAAAACTGGACACTTCATTTCGAACGGTTGCTGAGTCATCAACGACAAGGATATCAGCCATACAATTGCTCCTAGGTTTAAAAAAATTCCAATTCGCCGCTATTTGTAGGTTCATTGGAATCGTTAATAGGGTTTGGAAATTCCAACGCGTAGGAGGAATACACACGTAAACTCGCGCCAATTATTGGAATATTGTTGTAGGTGTAAAATATCTGACCGCATGCAAATAGCTGGTGAGTATGAAGGTCGACTAGCTCAGTAGTGGGCGATAATATCCACGGCGTCGACATTCCTAAATGATCAAATTGCTTATGGAAGTAGTTTTTTATGCGGCCGCAGAGGTGATTACCCAATTCAGTATAAAATGCTTCCCAGTCTTTTTCAGTTGGATTGGCTCCATCCGCTTCATGCAAGGTTAAATAGCTATTTTTGGCATTTTCCCCGCACTGATAATGCAAGAACGTAATAGCGCAAAATTCGATACCCGATACAGTCAGCATTACGTGACCTAGATCTTTAGAAAATTCCCTTTCCATTTCCTGTCGGGACGTTTGTATTCTGGTATCGAGAGTGATTTTTGGACAGCAGTATTCTAATGCGTCTTTTAAGACACATTTAATGATGTCCGAATGTGCATTTGTTGCAACCGCTTTCATTCTTCACGAGCTCCAACGCTTGCGGATATATTATTAATTGCCGTAAGAATCAACAAACAAGTGGCCTGAATGTCCTGAAACGTAGCCACGGTAATTAATTCATTTTTTGACAGGTTAGCCTTATATTCGTTATTGAGCGTTTCCGATTGTACGGCTAAAGAGCGAACTTCATCGGCCACGACGGCAAAACCACGCCCATGCTCACCGGCTCGTGCAGCCTCAATAGAAGCATTTAGCGCCAATATTATTGTCTGCTTAACAATCGTACTAAACGCTATATTTTTCGACTGCATTGTTTTGTTATGTTCTAGTAGAGCTGTAAGTTCGCTATTCCAGCGCTCAAATGTTTTTAGTAGCTCCTTAAGATTGTTCATATCTTTGGCTATTTTTGAAAGCTTAGTGTTATAAATATTCTGTGAATACGAGAGTTCTTTGAGCTCGGTATCACATAGGCTGCGCGCAGAAGCAATTTGTGCGGCGCAATCTACTTGCAACTTTGCGATAACCTGGTTCGATTGAATATCCGCAGATCTCAACTCTTCTTGATTTCTTAACGCCGCGGATTTCTCATGTGTAAGTTCGGCCTGCAGCTGCTCTATCGTACCAACTAAATGCGCTTTTTCATCCGTTGAATCCATTAATTTTCTGCTGACCACGGAACATTTGACCATCGTCTGTCGCCATTTTTTCAGAAAATAGGCGCAGGTCAGTCCGATGATCGTTAATGCGCTATATAGAACTATTTCCATTTTTAGTACGCAATATAAATAGCTAGTTAGAAGAGGCTAGCTTCTTGCCGCAGTGGCTGCCAGGTTTGTCCATATTTAAACCTAATAACGTATTATCCATTGTTAATTAATCGCTATAAAAGCAACTTGCTAGAGCGACGCAGAAGATATTTTATGTCGAGAACCTTTAATTGGGTTATCACAGAGAGCAGCTCGGTGATTTGTTTTGATATTTCTGGGCTATTATTGGCTAAAGCCAGGTTAAATTGGGCTGCCATCGTATCAGTCGTTTACGAAAGGCGGCACGGCTGTTAGGTGATCTCTATCGAGTTAAGCGATCTGAGTCCAGTCAATTGACCTATGTTTGTTTGAGAAAAAAATCTATAAGAGGTTTAGGCTATTAATTTCGACAAAGCTATAAGACTGTGTGCATTTTAAATCACGCCAGGTAAGCGCGTCCCTACATATTAACTACTGAGGTGGTCAATGGATAATTCAAACAATGCTGTGCATGCTCGCGTAGTGCAGCTATTTAGGGATATGGGAGCGGAGCTTTTTGCCCCCTATCGCTTCCATTATGACCGTAGTACCGAAGCTGAGCCTGCGATATTGGAGGACGAATGTTTTATGTCCGTATTAAGTGCGTCAGCCGAGGGAATAAAAATCTTATGTTATATTCGATTTGCAACTGACGTAGGTGAATTTATTTTTAATGGCGATAAAGAACACCGCTCTGTTGAGCAGATTCGCGACCTATGCGGCGAATTGAATAACCAATTAGTAGGTAAGGTGAAAAATCGTCTTTTAGCTTTTAAGTGTCGATTAGTGTTGGGGCTGCCAACCCATTTGAGCGGCAAAAAATTGGCTGCTTCTTGTAGTACGCAGGCTGTAGTTGCAACGCATAGTTATAGCTCCGGCGCCGGTAATTTAGATGTAGTTGTACACACGATAATTCACGATGAATTTGCAATGTCCGGCGAACCGGACGAATCACTAGTCGGTGCAGTTGAAGAAGGTACGCTGGCTTTTTTTTAGTGTAGGGAGTAATTCGTGACCTTATTTACCCATCTATCGGTACGCTGGAAAATCTATCTGATTGCTGTCATTAGCATAATTGGTTTCGGTGCTTATTTAGCTTTTAATGTTTTGGTTAATAATCGCAACGCGGCACTGTTAACAACGTTGCATACACAAAGTTTTCCGGTTTTGGAAAAATCTAAAGAAGCCCGAGTGACCTTAGATAAGGTCGTGGAATATCTCAATAACTTTGTCATCATGGGCGAGCAGGATGATGTTAAGCATGCTGATGATGGGAAGGAAAAAGTATCCGCCATTCTTGCCAGTATAAAAGAGGTAGATCCGAGTAAAACTCGTTCAGTGGCGGAAATTGTTAAGGATTTAGACCAGTTTTATACGCTGGCACGAAAGCTTGCTGCAGATATGGCTGCTGCAAGTGTTGAAGCTGATAAGCTTGGCGATGCTGTAGAGAAGAAAGAGGCTGCTTTAAAGCGTGTGACGGAGCAGTTAGACGGATTAATTCTCGAGTCATCTTCTGCCTTTTCCGATAAGGTTAATTCTGCTAATCACACGTCTCAATATTTATTACGAACCGGCTTTGTTATTTGGATCGTTACTATTTTGGTATTAATGGTATCGGTCTACACGATAGCTCGGATTATTTTAAAAAATATTAATGATGTTGCTCAATCCCTTGATGAAATCACGCAAGGCGGAGGTGACTTTTCTAAAAAAATTACCGTGGATACAACCGATGAAATAGGTCAGCTAGCTAGAAGCTTTAACGGCCTGATGGATAGCCTCGCTGAGAAAACTAATGACTTAGTTAGTATGATGAGTAATATGCATCAAGGTTTATTTACTATTACCGCCTCGGAAACCGTGCATAAAGAACATTCTCTGTATATAGAAAAAATATTTAATACTCGCAACGTTGTGGGTAGGCATTTTATGGAACTGCTGTTTGAGCATTCGGATGTGGGTAGCAACACTCAAAACCAAGTTAAAGAAGCTGTTAGCTGCCTTTTAGGTGCTGATGAGATGATGTTTGAATTTAATAAACATCTATTAGTCACTGAATATGCGATTACGCTTGAAGGTAGCAGCAAAATTTTAGAGCTCGACTGGGATCCTATAGTGCTTGACGGGTCCATCGATAAAATTATGGTAACAGTGCGCGATGTTACTGAAATCAAAAAGATGCAAATAGAGGCTGAAAAGCAGAAGAAAGAGCTAAGTATTATTGGTCAAATTCTTAAGGCATCGCCTGATAAATTTTTGGCATTTTATACAAACGCGAAAGCGCTGGTGCAGAAAAATATTGCGCTAATTGAATCTGCGGTAGATAAGGGCAGCGATGTGGTAGCTCAGCTATTTGTTAATATGCATACAATTAAGGGGAATGCCCGTACCTATAATTTTACGTTAATTACTGACCCGGTGCATGAGGCAGAAAATATCTATGATCGCTTGCGCAAAGAGGATGACTATCCGTGGGATCCACAGCAGTTGCTGGCGGATGTCGAAAAGGTAAGTGGGGTATTGGATAAGTACGCTCAGGTTAAAAATGAAAAACTTTCGTTCGGTTCTCAAAGCGGCACCATAGATGAAACTCAATTGCTTGTATCTCGGGCAATTGTTCAGCGTTTATTAGCCTCTGTGGATGCGCTAACTAAAAGTAGTGCTGCGAGCTCTGATGTGGTGTCGTTAGTGCACGCGATGGACGCGCAGCTATTGGAAAAAGCAATTGGTGAATTAATTACTTCACTACCTTCATTGGCGCGCCAAATTGGCAAGGAATCACCTTCAGTTATATTTGAAACACCTGGGTTGATGATTCGAAACGCATACTGCGAAGTAATAAATGACGTATGTACACATCTATTGCGCAATGCTCTGGACCACGGCCTTGAACACAGTAACGAGCGATTAGAAAAAGGCAAACCTATGCAGGGCAGTATTTTTATTAGATCTCAATGGCTTGATGCGAACGCGGTTTTGTCGCTGTCTGATGACGGCCGAGGACTGAATATTAAGCGTATTCGAGAAAAAGCCCGAGAGGCAGGCTTATTAGCTGAGCAGGATTTGGATGATCTGCAAAAAGTAGCCGATTGCTTATTTTTATCGGGAGTTTCGACTGCCGATAAGGTTACGGCTATTTCTGGGCGAGGAGTAGGTATGGATGCAGTGCGGCAATTTTTGCGTCAACACGGTGCAGATATTAAATTGAAGATTCTTGAACAGTCCCATGCAACCGCAGAGCTCTTGCCCTTTGAATTGGTTATTAATCTACCTGAGAAGATGGTAGTGAATATTCATTAGGCTTAATAATTATTATTGCGTCCGCAAAGTTAATAATCGGCAGCTCGGTATAGTTAAGAGCTTCTATCAACTAATCGGTTTTTTTGCGTGAAGCTAACACGTATTTAACTTTGGCGATTGCATGAACAAATTCGCCTCAAAAGCGGTAATGCGCTTCCATGTGTTAGATGCTTAAGAGGTATACAGCAAATATTATCGGGAGACATTTGGATTATTGGTTAGGTAAATGCAAATGCCACTGATCCTGCAGTATTTCAATTATGCGTTTAGTTTGAGACGATGCATAGGTAATTTCAAATGCGGTTTCATAGAATTTTGGCTTATGACTGGATTTGGATCTAATAATCTGTGCAATTACGTTAATTACACTTAAGGTTTCTATAGGCTCGGGTAATTGAATGTTAATACTTAGCGTGCCTTGCTGATTTAGCGTGCGCTCAGTAAGCAATAAAAACCCTGCCGCGCTTATATCAATCAGGTTTCCTATTGTATCTTGACTGGTAGCATCTGTAGCGGCTAAGTATACCGACAGATTTACCCGTTTACGAAGTCTACGTTCATCGTTCATAACATGCCTTTATTCTTAATGTGTATGCACTGTGATTGGCTGAGCTGAAAGGATTTCTATTAAATATTCTTTGCTAAACTATGGTTCTCACCGCAAAGTCTGTATTTCGTTTGCCCACTGATAAGCCTGAATGTAACACTCACTAAGCGCATGTTCTGAAATTTTATAGTGTTGAGCAGCGGTGGTCACTTTTGTCCATTCTTGTCGCTCGGTGGCGAGTGTTATGGCTAATACGTGCCCGAGTCTCCCTGTGTGTTTTATTAGCGCAGTTTGCATCTCTTCACTTAAATTTAAGTGTTGAGCGATAGTTTTTATCGGCATTTTTAAATATATGTCAAGCGTTGACAAAAGCCCAAGAGTAAAGCAGTTTTCTGCAAAGGTCTTATCGCCGATCTGTTGCCCGAGCAGTTCGCAAAACTTGGCTCGAGCGCAGCTTTGCGTATAGATTTCTTGAGGCTCTGTAGCGTTATTCGCTAACAATAGCAGTGTGGCCCAATTGCGCACTGCATTCAGGCCTAACAATAATACAGCCTGTTGGATAGAGTTGAATTTTGTGGCAATGTTTTTATTTACGCCGTTGGCGAGTTTTAGCATTTTGTACGTGAGGCGTGCATCGGAGGTAATAGCCGCGCACACAGTATCAATGTTCACTTCCGGCGCCATTAAGGATGCTAATAATTGCATTAACGTTTGCATGTTGCCGGAAGTTTTAACGCCTTCCACAATTTGTGGCTTGGATAAAAAATACCCCTGAAACCATTCGAAGCCCATCTCTCCACAGCGTTGAAACATCTCGTATGTTTCTATTTTTTCTGCCAGCAAGCGGATACGATACGGGCGGGCAGCACGTAGAATGCGCTCAATTTCAGCAACTGATGTATTTAGAACATCTATTTTAATAGTGGATGCAAAAGGCAATAATTCGTTACTGTCTTTATTTAATACAAAATCGTCCAGGGCAAACTCATAGCCCAATTGTTTTTTTTTCTGCAAAGCGTCAAGCAGTGGTTTATCGCATGTGATATTTTCGAGTATTTCGATGACAAGCTGATTTGGCGATAGTGGCGCATCACTTAACAGCAGGTTGCGCGTGAAATTAATAAAAGCTTTTTTATCGCCAATAATATCGTTAATACGATGTTCGCCAAAGGCGTATAGCAATACATGCGAGCTTGCACTATCGCCATCGATAAATTCGGCGCGATTGTTTTGTGATGAGCGGAATAATAGTTCGTAACCAACCACTTCAAGCTTCGAAGTAAAAATTGGCTGCCGTGCAAATAAGGGTGAGAGGCTCATGGGTCAAATTAAAACAATTCAATTTCATCTTCATTGTTTTTGTTGCCACTGTTGTCCACCTGCTGGCGATAGATTTTAAGTGCTTCACTGACCGACCCGCCTTGCATAATGTAGTCAAACATTAATCGTTCAGCCTCCATTGTGTAGCTGCTTTTAATATCTGTTTGGATTTTGCGCCAGGCGTCGAGCTTACATAAATTTTCTTGCGATGACATTACTTGCGTGACTTTTTCCAAGCTGCGGGATACGTGATCCAAGCGTTGGCATACACGGTCATAAAATTGAAACGCACAAATAGAAGCGCTTATGTTTACTTTCATCTCGCTCGCGTTATTAACGACGTCTTTTTTAAAAGCAATGAGCTGTTCAGGCTGCGAGAGGTTTTGAATTTGTTCACTTACGTCACTGGCGTGGTTAGCCAATAGTGTGAAGGCACGAGTCAGGGTATTTACGGAAATATTACTGTCTGCCATCGTGGTTTCAATTTGACAGACAGCCAGGTACAGCATGTTAATTGTTTCGCGCACATGGGACCAGGTTTCTGAATTACTGCACTCGTTCTGCGAATCCATGTGTGCTCCTATTGCATGAGGTGTGCGGGTGCCGATTCATGCTTAAGCATAGATCACAACCGCTGTTTTGCCTCAGCTTGGCTGACTAGGGTCTGAGGCTGGCCGAGCCGATAACCGTAGATAACCGAAAAACTTAATACGTTCTGGACATATTGGCGCGTCTCATTAAATGGTATGGTTTCAATCCATACATCAAAGGGGCGCCGTTGCTGGGATTCGCCTAACCATTGGCGCACCCTTCCGGGCCCTGCGTTATAAGCGGCGGCGGCCAAAATACGATTGCCGGAGAAACGCTCAAGCAGATCATTTAAAAAGGAAGTACCCAAAAGAAGGTTGTAGCTGGGGTTAAGTAAATCGGCTGTTTTATGGCTATAACCTTGTTTTTTTGCTACTTCCTGAGCGGTGGTTGGCATCAGCTGCATAAGCCCTAAGGCGCCCACAGGAGATTTAGCATCGGCAGCGAACGAGCTTTCCTGGCGGGCAATGGCAAACACCAATGTGGGCTGTAAGTTGTTATTTTGCGCGGCGCGTTTGACTTCACTGGCATAGGCCAGCGGAAAGCGGCTTGTGAGGTTATCCCACAAATTGCCCTTGGTCATAGTGCGAATGCCTGTGGCATACCAGCCCCATTGCTCGGCCAAAACTCCGGCGGCGTATAGCTCATCGGCGCCCATTTTTTTGGTCGTGTGGTTCCATTCCGCGCGCGATTCCTCCTCATAGCCCATGGCCCAAAGTTCTTTGGCGCGGCGAATGCCGTCTAACTGGTTCACACGCATAAAACTTACCTGATCAACCGGTTTGGACTGGTCCTCAAGCGAGTAGTGTTTGCGCAAAATATCCGCAGCTAAAAAGCCATAAAATCCACGCTTCTCCGCCAGGGTGGAATAGACGTTAATACTCGGACCAAAATCCGCTTGCTCGATTTTAAGTTCATCCAGCGCGCGTGCACGCCAATACTGCCAGCGCTCGGTTTTTTGTGCTGTGCTGGGCAGCATTAAAATACCTTCGTTTACTTTTAGCCAATCCATATTTTCAAGACTTACGCGAATGAGCTCTTCCACCAAACTGGTTTCGCGTAGCGCATAAGATTGGTTAATAAATTGTTGCGCCGCTTCCGGAAAGCCCTGTTTTACTAGTTGTTTCAATATTACTAATTTAGTGTCGCGGGTCATGTCATCACCAAACAGCTGCTGGGCCTCATACAATTCCCAGTGTTTTAGCGCGTCTTTGGCGTCTTTACGGGCGAGTTTGGTAATACCGTTGGCGATAATTTGCTGCATCGGCAGCGACTGTTGCAAAAACAATTCGTGGGTTTTAAGTAATTCAGGCTTGGCGTCGACTTTTAAAAAGACTTTGGCATATTCGATATAAGGGCCGTTCATCAGCAGTTGCATTTGGTTGGCAAGTTCAGGCTTTTTATTGTTTAGCGCCTTGATGAATCGGCTCCATACGAGCGGTTGCGTGAGTTTTCCAGCCGCGCGCCAGCGCTTAAATAAATTGTTGCAGGCCTCCGGTTGTTCTTTACCTACGTCCCACAACGCGGCGGTTTCATCTAAAGCGGTGGGATGACCGGTGGCAATTTTAGCGCTGATTAGATGGCACTGAATTTCAGCAGAGTTGAAATCACTCTTGTAATAACGCATAAAATCCGGCCAATTTTTATTGCTTGCAAGGCTGCTAAGTAAATTTGCTTGTAGGCGCTCGGCTAACAAAGAGCCTCGATAGGTGGACAGAAATTCGTCAAATTGCGGCAGCGACGGGCTTACGAGCTGGTCTTTTAAACGCAAATAATCAAGGTATTGCACCAATGGATAGCCGCCTAGCTGACTGTAATGCTGCTTAAATACCGCCAGCTGGTTTTTATCCAGTGCCTCTTTGGCCTTCAGATAATGCTGGCGCTGAGCGTTTAAAGCGCTATCGTCCGCGAAGGCCATAAGGGTGAGGCTTAGGCTGCTGAGGAACAAACTGAGCAAAATGGAAAAACGCATAACGGTGTCGCACTCGGGGCATTGATACGTGGCGGAGCTATAAGAATACATGCTGCCATAAAAGGTTCGACCACGGAGTGCTTAAGCGCAAGTATTTAGCGCCATTTCTGGCCTTTGATTGTCTTCTGCGGCAAGATGCGCGCCTTATTTACCGCTTCTAAAGGCCACCTATGCCGCTTCTCAAGCTCGATAACCTGTCGCTCGCCTATGGCCAGCAGGTGTTATTCGATTCTATCCAGCTCCTATTAAACAAGGGCGACCGCTTGTGTTTAGTGGGACGCAATGGCGTTGGCAAGTCCACATTATTAAAAGTAATCGAAGGCTCTGTGGAGAGCGATGGTGGCAGTCGTTGGCTGGACACATCGGTTAAAGTTGCGGGCTTAAGCCAGGATTTGCCCGATGCCAACGATGACTGTGTGCTTGATTATGTCGCCTCAGGCCTTGCCCAGCTCGGGCAGGATTTAGCGCAGTACCAGCGCTGCATAGAATCGCCCGATGCGGATTTGGATTTAATGGCGACGTTGCAAAGCCGTATTGAGGCTGCCGACGGATGGAGTTTGCAAAATCGCATTGAGCAAGTGCTTACCCGCTTGGAGCTTTCCGCTAAAGATCGGCTGGCGGATTTATCTGGCGGATGGCGGCGCCGGGCGGCGCTTGCGCGAGCCTTAGTATGCCAGCCAGATGTGTTACTGCTGGATGAGCCGACGAACCATTTGGATATTAAAGCTATTGAGTGGTTGGAAGCGGAGATTAAACAATTCTCCGGCGCCGTGGTATTTATTACCCATGACCGGGCGTTTTTGCGGGCGGTGGCCAATCGCATTGGTGAATTAGACCGCGGTAAGTTATCTATTTGGGACGGTAATTACACGGACTTTCTCGCCTTTCGTGAGCGCCAATTAGCCGAAGAAGAAAAGCATAATTCTGAATTTGATAAACGCCTGGCCAAAGAAGAAATTTGGATTCGCCAGGGTATTAAAGCGCGCCGCACCCGCAACGAAGGCCGCGTGCGCGCCTTAAAAGAAATGCGCCAGGAGCGCGCCGAGCGTAGATCCCAATTAGGTACAGTCAAAATGGCGCTGCAAAATGAGGGCAATTCCGGAAAATTAGTGGCGGAGTTTAAAGATGTTTGTTTCTCCTATGGCGAAAAACCATTAATTGAGCATTATTCAGGGGTGATTACCCGCGGCGATAAAATTGGCTTAATTGGGCCGAACGGTGTGGGTAAAAGTACGTTCCTAAAATTGATTACCGAAGAACTCACCGCCACGAGCGGTGAAATTAAAATGGGTACAAATCGCGCTGTAGCTTATTTTGATCAGCTGCGTGATCAATTGGATCTGGATAAAAACGCTATAGATAATGTCTCTGAAGGGCGTGACTTTATTGAAATCAATGGCCAGAACCGCCATTGCATCAGTTATTTAAGTGATTTTATGTTTACCGGTGAGCGCGCGCGTACACCTATTCGCGCTTTATCCGGCGGTGAGCGCAATCGAATTTTATTGGCAAAATTATTTAGCAAACCCGCCAACGTATTAATTATGGACGAACCGACTAATGATTTGGATGCAGAAACTCTGGAATTATTAGAAGACTTATTGGTGGAATATAAGGGCACTTTATTACTGGTAAGCCATGACCGGGAGTTTCTCGACAATGTGGTGACCTCAACTTTAGGTTTTGAGGGCAATGGCAAATTGGTTGATTATGTGGGCGGTTATCAGGATTGGCTGCGCCAGGGCGGCAAATGGGCCGATACCGGACGCGCAGTAAAACCAACTGCTTCATCACCAGCTAAGCTGGATGCTCCTGCAGAATCCAAATCAGCCGCCGTACTCGCACCCGCTAAAAAAACTACCAGCAAACTGAGTTATAAATTGCAGCGTGAGTTAGATACGCTGCCTGTGCAAATTGAGCAACTAGAAGCAGAGCTAGTGGAATTATCAGCGCAAATGGCACTGCCTGAATTTTATAACCGCCCAGCCGATGCGATAACCGCTGCCAGCCAAGTTATCGCGCAAAAAGAAGCGACCTTGCAGCAAGCGTATCAACGCTGGGATGAGTTGGAAAAATTAAAAGGCGAATAATTGCAAAGCTGAATTTTGCGATGCGGGTAGTTCACCCGCATTAGCGCATATTCAAACGCATATTTATTTAAAAAGCAGTTTTTCATTCCGGTTGATATTTGCAAGCTTCGCGGCAATTTAATATGAAAAAATTTCCGAACATACTTGTCTGCTGCGCTGTGTTATTCATCTACTTCTATGCCGAGGTTTCTCGCGCACTGGATGCAAATAACACTACTGCTATAGGCCCGGTTGTTGTTACAGGTGTCTGGCGACAGGGCGAGTTACTCATTGGGAAGGCACCACCAAGCGCGCGCGTGGAGCTGCTGGGGCAAGTGCCCGTGGTATTAGAAGATGGCCGTTTCTTATTTGGGTTGGATCGCGATGCGCCCCACCAAATAGTTATACGTGTGAGCCTTAACGGCCAAAAATGGCAATTGCAGCAGCCAATCGCTCCTCGCCAATACAACCTGCAGCGAGTTAATGGCGTGGAGGAAAAATACGTTAATCCTGATGCGTCCTTAACTGCCCGCATTGCGAGAGAGGCGAAATTAATTGACCAAGCACGCTCCCGCCGAGATTTAAACGACGCCGCATTAAAGCCCTTTGCATGGCCAGCTAAAGGGCAAATCAGTGGCGTATTTGGCAGCCAGCGTGTATTTAACGGCGTGCCGAAACGCCCGCATTACGGTATTGATATCGCAGGCCCCATAGGTGCAAAAGTTCGTGCGCCGCAAGACGCTCTAGTAACACTTGCTGAGGCAGATTTGTTTTATTCCGGTGGAACCGTCATCCTTGACCACGGCCTGGGGCTTAGCTCCACCTGCATGCATTTAAGTCGAGTGTTGGTTAAAAGCGGGCAGCGGGTGAAGCGCGGCGACGTTATTGCATTAATCGGCAACACAGGCCGCGTAACTGGCCCCCATTTGGACTGGCGGATGAATTGGCATAACCAGCATATCGACCCTGAGCCATTGGTGCGCGGCAAGCCTATGCCTGAAATCCATTAATTTTTGTGTTGAAGATAATGAACTTACTGTAGCGCTTCGATGGGCACTCGACTGCATGTAAATTTTTACCGAGTATTAAAAATTTTTACTCGTTTTAAAAATGCTAAAAATTAATCGGCTATGCGATACCAAAGCAATTTATCAAAATTAGGGAAAAGCGGTTTGCATCAGTTCCTTAAAAAAATTGGAGAGTAGTGTTCCATGATCGATAAAAAATTATTGAGCATTTTGGTCTGCCCCGTGAGTAAAGCGCCGTTGACCTGGGTTGCAGATGTGAATGAATTAGTCTGTTTAGCCAGTGGCTTGGCGTATCCGGTGCGCGATGGAATTCCTGTCATGCTGGAATCTGAAGCGCGCCAAATTAGTTTGGAAGAAAAAGAAGCCTTAACGCAAAAGGTGACGCCATGAGTGAAAAATCTATTTTTAGCCGTATTATCGACGGGGAAATTCCCAGCCAATTTATCTATCAAGATGATCTGTGTGTCTGCATTAAAGATATATCGCCGCAAGCGCCATTACATTTATTAATTATCCCGCGCAAACCCATCGCGCGCCTAGCTGACGCCACCGCTGAAGACCAGGCTGTTTTGGGACACTTGATGTTGGTTGCAGGGGAAATCGCCCGCAAACAGGGAGTGGATGAGGCGTTTCGTTTAGTTATTAATAATGGTGCAGAAGCCGGGCAGACAGTGTTCCATTTGCATCTGCACCTTTTAGCCAATAAAAAATTTAAAGAAGGGGAAATGTGGGAATAGGGCATTTACCAGGCTCCAAAGGCTTGCCCTATCTTTGTATTGCTCGGGCTTTTACTTTTACTTTTACTTTTGCCCAATGCCTTTTACGCATCGCCGAGGCAGTCTTGAATGTCAGTAAGCTCAGATACAGATCGCGCTTATAGCGGTGCCAAGGCTTTGCCGCCGGATGCTGCCGCGCGTCGCCGCGCGCTTACACCTGAACAATCGTTTATTGTTGAAGCCCCGGCTGGCAGCGGCAAAACGGAGCTGCTCACCCAGCGTATCCTCACGTTACTGGCACGAGTCAATCAGCCCGAAGCCATAGTTGCTATTACGTTTACCCGCAAAGCCGCCGCGGAAATGCACGCCCGGCTGGTGCAAGCCCTCAAGGCCGCATGTGCCCCGGCGCCAAGTAATTCGCACCAGGCATTCACGTGGCAATTGGCTCGGCAGGTATTAGAGCAGGACGCTAAGCAAGGCTGGCAGCTGCTACAAAACCCTGGCCGTTTGCGTATTTCTACATTTGATAGCCTGTGCGCATCGCTGACTCAGGCTCTACCGCTGCAGGCAAAGTTGGGGCATCAACTTAATATCACTGATGACCCGGAGCGCCTGTATAAAGCTGCGATTGATGATTTATATGCAAGCCTTGCCCAGGCCCAGGAGCCCTTAAGCGCACCGCTGGCAAGCCTTGTGACCTTGCTTACGCACCTGGATAACCGAGCCGAACGCCTTGCCAGTTTATTCCAAGGCATATTGGCGCGGCGTGATGCCTGGCGGCCGCTATTGCGCGAGCTGCGCAGTTTCCCCGATGAGCAGCGCCGCAAAGTACTTGAGTCACACCTAGCGCAGCGCTGCGACGAGCACTTCGAGTTGCTTGCCAATTACTTGCTACCGCTCTGGCCGCAACTGCGCAAAATTGCCTTTGCGGCGGCGCTGCGGCTGCAGGATAACCCTAAGGGCGCAGCAATCGCCCGTCTTAACTCGATTGATCAGTACGTCGAGCCACCGCAACGTGGCGATGAGGCTCGAATCATTTGGCTGGGTTTAAAACAGCTTTTTCTCACCAATAGCGGGACGTTTCGCATCAAATTGGATGTAAATTGTGGTTTTCCAGCGGGCACTAACAAAGCTGAAAAAGAGCAGGCTAAGGCAGATAAAACCGCTATGAAGGACATCATCTGGGAGCTTGCCGCTTGCCCAGGGGTGCAAGAGGCGCTCGCAGCAACTGAGTATTTGCCCAGCCGTCATTACAGCCAGGAGCAGTGGGCGGTATTAAGTGCCGTGTTGGATGTGTTGCCCCGCCTGTTGGCGCATTTACGTTTGGTATTCGCCCGCACCGGCCAGCTGGATTTCACTGAGGTGGCCCTAAGTGCTGAACAGGCGTTAGGCGATGATGACGAACCGACCGACTTAGCCTTGCGGTTGGATTATCAAATCCAACATCTGCTGATCGATGAGTTTCAAGATACGTCCCCCACGCAGGGGGAGTTATTGCGCCGCCTCACCTACGGTTGGACGCCAGGCGATGGCCGCAGCCTGTTCTGTGTGGGTGATGCCATGCAATCGATCTATAGTTTTCGCGCTGCGGATGTGAGCCTGTTCTTACATGTTAAGGCCCATGGCCTTGGTGATTTAACGCTTGAGTTACTTCAGCTAACGGCAAATTTCCGCAGCGCGCCAAGTATAGTGAGTTGGGTTAATCGCATATTTACCAAGGCATTTCCTGAGGTCAATGATATAGCCAGCGGCGCTGTTGCCTATAGCCCGGCCGAAGCGTTTCGCCCAGAGCAAGATGCTCAGGTGCATTATCTAAGCATTGCCGCAGGGCAGGGGCCGGATCTAGAAGCGCAACTGCTGTTGGATCAGATTATCGCCCACCGTATAAACAGCCCGGATGACAGCATCGCGATACTCGTGCGCAACCGCGCCTACGGTCAGTACTTCCTTACCCTGGCCCAAGCGGCAGGCCTTGAACCCATGGCTGTTGATATGCAAGCGCTGGCGCAATACCCTGCGGTGGAGGATGCCTGGGTACTGACGCAAGCGCTGTTAAATCCAGCCGACCTAATCGCCTGGTTGAGTATTTTGCGCGGCCCTTGGGTAGGCTTAACACTCGCGCAACTGCACCTGTTGCGCAGCCAACCCGGCAGCACAGTGCTGGAGCAAATCCCGTATTGCTTGGCCACCGGTGAATTAGAACCAGTGGCCCAAACGCGTCTATCCCGTGCTTGGCAGGTGCTGGGTTTGGCCTGGCAAGAGCGTGCGCGCAAACCCTTGCGCTGGTGGGTGGAAGCAACCTGGCTTGCCCTTGGCGGGATTGCGTGTGTTGCAAAGCCTGATGATTTAAATAATTTGGAGCGTTACTGGCAATGTTTGGAGGCGAGCTGTGCCCAGGGTGAAGCACCTAGCCTTAGCCGAATTCAAACTGCCCTGGCCAAGCTTTTTGCGGCTCCAAGCGCTCATGCGGATACTCGCCTGCAGATCATGACGATCCACAAATCCAAAGGCTTAGAATTCGACGCAGTGTTTTTGCCCAGCCTACATAAAAGTCGTCGGCCAGCGGATAAACAATTGTGGCTGTGGCAGCGCCATGTTAACCAGGAGGGTGAAGCGAATTTACTCGTTAGCGCCCTCGGCGCCGCGACCGCAACTACTGATCCTATCTACAAACATCTAGAAAAGGCCCAGTCCCACCGGGAGGCGTTAGAGCAAGTACGCTTGACCTATGTTGCCTGCACGCGGGCGAAGCGCCACCTGTATTTATTTGCTGAAGTAAAACCAGGCCAAGAGCCAGGTCAAAACCAGGCGCCGCCTAAGGGGTCAGCGCTTGGAAGCCTGTGGCCAGCTCTGGAAACTCTGTGGCCGGTAGCTCCGCAAGCTATAGAAGATCCGAGCGTTGTCAGCAGTGATATCGCAGCGCAAGAGTTGGCGCCGCTTAATCGCCTGGCGGCTGACTGGACTTTGCCAGCCTGGCCTCATGAACATTTATTGGCAGCCTACATTCCGCCCTATGAGTATCAAAACCAAGCGCAAAGCCCCTTTGATCCAGCCTGCGATGCACCACGCGCAATAGGCACACTGGTTCATCAAGCGTTATCGGGCATGGCCGAGCATGGTATGCGGCAGTGGCAAAAACACTGGCCCGGCCAGCATCCCGCATGGTCTCAGCAATTGATTCGTATAGGGCTGCCTCATGATCTTATTCCCACGGTAATCACTGCGGCGCAGGCATTGATTAAAAAGGCGTTAAATGATCCATTTTTGCAGTTATGGCTAAATCAGCCGGAGCGATGCCAGGCGGAAACCACTTGGATGCATAGTGCTGCCGATGGCAAGAGTTTTTTAACGGTGCGGCCAGATTTACTGTGGCATTCACCTGAGGGTGAGACCTGGTTAATAGACTATAAAACGGCAGAACCCACAGTGGGTATAGCGATGGAGGAGTTTGTAGACAATGAGAAAAGTATCTATCGCCCGATAATGGCCCGTTATTGCCAAGCGTTACAGGCTGCAGGAATAAAGCATTTACGCGTCGGGTTATATTTTGTCGGTTTGGGTGTTTGGGCAGAGTATGCCGATATTGCTGAGGGTTATTGCAGTACGAACGAGCCGCAATGATCTCAATAAAGGCACCTTCGCGTTGCGACAATTGCTAAAAAATCATCGGTCCTTGGCCTTTTAACTTTTGGAACACAACGTTGTTATTGATCCAGTTAAACGGTGGATTAAAGGCCCCAAAGCGCAGGGTTTCTTGATCCAGCTGCAACAGCCAATCTACCTGGCTTGCTACGCCCTCCGGCCAATCAGCATTATCTATACTGATGCGCACCTTATAAGCTTTGTCACCACCCATCGTCTCAACTTTCTCTCCCAGTTGATAGGTACCGTAAAAGTTGCTGCCGCCTTTATAGGTCTGACATTGGGGATCAGAAAAGCGGTTGACTTCCAAACTAAAACTGCCAGCGGCGGAGAATGTATAAGTGTCTTGGCTAAAAATGGCCTGCTCAACCGCGTAACAATTGCTTACCCAAACGCCCGCAAGTGCAAGATTATCTTGGCTGATCGTCGCAATCGCGGGTTGCTGTGCCTGTACCTGCTGGCAGTGCGAACACCCAGCCCACAGCAAGCCTGCCGTAACTAAAGATACAAGGGTGAGGGAGAGTGCGCGCATAGAGTGAACACAATGTTGTGTGAGTCGGCTAAAGGCTAACAGGTTGCGACCATAAAAAAACGGTATTTGCCACAAAACGGGCAAATACCGTTTGAGATAGTGCCTTGGCGTTATCGGATTACAACGAAGAAGCTACCTCCATCACGGTCTATCTGCAACAAAATTTTCTCACTGTCGCGGCCGATCGCTTGTTCCAATTGCTTGATTGAATTTACCGCCTGGCGGTTGGCGCTTACGATCACATCGCCTGGTTCAAGGCCGGTTTGAGCAGCAGGTGCATTAGGGGCGATTTTGGTAATAATTAAACCGCGCCCAGACGGGTTTTTCTCGAATTTAATGCCAGCTAATAATTGGCCCATACCGGAATTGTTTTTCGCATCAAGGCTTGGCGTTTTGCCAACGCCTACAGCCAATTCCTTTTCTTTGCCATCGCGCAGAATATTAATTTTAATTTTATCGCCCACGGAGCGAATGCCAATTTGATTGCGCAGTGCCGCAGCAGATGATACATCTTTACCATCAATTGACGTGACCAAATCGCCCGGTTGTAATCCGCCTTTTTCTGCCTCTGAGCCTTCGGCAACACCGGTAATTAACACGCCTCTTTGGCCATTTTTTAAATTAAATGCCGTTTGTAAGTCGGGTGTAATATCTTGAATGCTAACGCCCAGCTGGCCGCGTTTAACTTCGCCGTGTTTGAGTATCTGGTCGATGCTGGACCTCGCCATATTAATTGGAATAGCAAAACCAATACCGACATTGCCTCCGGTAGGTGCCAAGATTGCAGTGTTAATACCGATTAACTCGCCGCGCAAATTTACCAAAGCGCCGCCGGAATTACCTGGGTTAATAGATGCATCGGTTTGAATAAAATCTTCGTAGCCTTCAATACCTAAGCCGCTGCGCCCAAGCGCGCTGACAATTCCGGTGGTAACGGTTTGGCCTAACCCAAATGGATTGCCAATGGCCACAACAAAATCGCCCACACGCAATTTATCGCTATTGGCTAAGGGCGCCTGGCTAATATTTTTGGCTTCTATTTTCAATACAGCAATATCGGCTTCAGGGTCTGAGCCGAGTAATTTAGCTTTGAAATTACGTCCATCAGTAAGAATTACCTGAATTTCGTCTGCACCTTTTATAACGTGAAAATTGGTAATTACTGTGCCTTCGCCCGAATCGATAATAACGCCTGAGCCCGCCGATTGTTGTCTAGGCTGGCGTTGGGCATTTTCTGGAATATTAAAAAAACGCCGGAAATTAGGATCGTTCAGCAACGGGTTATTTTCCCGCGTGCTATAGGTGGCGATATTAACTACAGCAGGATTAACTTTTTCTAGCATGGGCGCAAGGCTTGGCAAAGTGTCGCCCTGGCTATCCGTATTGGGAAATACCGCATGAGCCTGTGTGCTCAGGAATACGCTGGCAGCTAAAGCATATAAAGCGCGGGGTAATTTCATGTACATTCCTCTTAAAGTTAGAAGCGTAAACATAATTAGGTTGTGCAAGGTAAATTCAAGTCCTTGAGGGCTATTCTGAAAGTGAAGCCGCCGCCAAGTTCCCTGCGGTATGGATCGGATACCAATAATAGCGTTGCTGTGGCCAGAGGCTTGTGAACTGCGGTTGCGCCTGTTGCGAGGGCCAATACCAACGTAGGGCACCTAATTGTGCGGTAAGTAGGGTCTTGCTACCCAATTGTTTATAAGTTTGCAGGGCTGAGCGATGGGGATGCTGATAGCGATTGTACGCGGCGTTGGAAAATACTACATATGTAGGTTTTAATTGCTGGGCAAGGTGCGGTAGGTGCTGATTTTTTGCGCCTTGCCCAGGAGCCAGCACTATATAAGCGCAACAGTCGTGCTGTTGATTTAACAATGCGCGCTGCTGTGCAATCGAAATATCACCGAATAAATATATCGAGCGCGCGCCAATGGTTAATTTTAATGCGCAACTGCGCGAATAATCTTCGTTGCCTGCAACTGGTGCAATAACCTGCCAATGAATAAAATCCCAGTCGCCGTGTAAACCCTGTTCGCACAACTGCGCGCTCGGGTATTCGGCTAGGGGTTCACCCGTGGTTAAAGTTCCCCAATTAAATCGTTTTAATCCGCGCAAACCGCCTGCATGTTCTGCACTGTCGCGGCTGATAAAAATATCAATATCCTTTACGCCTTGAGCCATTAAATAGGGCGTTAAAATATGCGTGCCGGCATCAAAGCGTGCGGAAAAACTCGGGCCTACGTCAAATAAAATGGTGTGATGTGCGGTTTGGATAAGCACCGCTAAACCCTGGCCCACGTCCAAAATTTCAATGCTTGCGCTGTCGGTTTTTTGCCTGGGACAGAAAAGGCTGAGCCACATTAAAATAATACCTAAATAGAAAAATCCTAAATTGCGCGGCAACAACATCAGCAGGCTTGCGAAAATTGCCAATAGATAATCGCGCCACTCTAACGCATGATTTGGCCACCATAGTGTGGCGGGTAACTGGCTTATTTTTTCTAACGTCCACCAAGCAATGAAATAAGCATGATCCAGCGCAAAGAAACCGACGGTTACATCACTAACTAAACTGGCTGCTAAAAGTACAAATACTAATGGTGTAATTACGATTGAAATCCAGGGGGCAACAATAATATTTGCGAAAAACCCAGTAGTGGAAAGTGGAATATTCAGCGCCAATTGAGGAAGTGTCAGCGCTAGAGTAATTATCCATTGAGCTTCTACAGCTTGATTAAATATCCCGCTGCGGCTTTTTTTACAGCTGAAGTAAAGCAGCGCCGCCACAGCGCAATACGACAGCCAAAAGCCGGTATTTAACGGTGCAAGCGGGTGACAGAATAAAGCTATAACACTGCACAATAGCCACAGTTGTAATAGGCTTGCGCGCAGGCCTAACAGCCAGGCACAATTTAATAAAATACACGCAACCCAGGCTCGTTCAGCTGGCAAGGAAAAATTAGCTAAATAGGTGTAAAAGCTGGCTAATAAAATGGACATCAAAGCAGGTAGACATAGTCTGGGCCAATGCTGTATGCGCGCTTGCTGATTCAGCAGAAGGCTAATAGGCTTGGCTAAAAAGAGTCCCAACCAAAATCCCAAGCTTGCCATTAAGCCAATTTGAAAACCCGAAATAGCCATTAAATGCACAGTGCCGGTATTTTGCAAAATCTGCCAATCTTGTTGAGTTAAGCCCGTCGTATCACCAAGCGCTAAAGCTAAATAAAAACGCGTATATTCCGGCGCTCGGGTATTGGCAAGCGTGTCTTTAAAATGGTTTTGTAAGCGATCTAATGAGGTTACTGTTGTTGCAACAAGAGTGGGCGCGGGTTGAGTTTGCACTTGGCCGTTAAGGCTAATGCCTTGGGAAAGATTGTATGCAGTAAAATTTATTCCGGCAGGATTTAGCAAGCTCTGTAAACGACGCAATTTTATACTGACTTTCCACTGCTGACCCTGTTGCAGACCGCGCGCTTTTGGCCAGCCTAGGCTGATTAATTTACCTTGCAGTTGCACGGGTGAATTTAATTCTTCTTTATTGGCAGAAACTATTTGCGCTTGTACCTGGGCATAATCGCCGCTAGCAGGCAGGCGAATTTGCTGTATTTTGACTTCACCTTGCCAGAGTTTACTGTCCCAATCTGCGGGCAATTGATTTTTGCCAATAAAATTTAATTGCGTAATTGCTATTGCGGCTGCACAAAAAATAACGACACCGTAGATAGCTTTTTGTGTATAGGGAATAAAAACTACGCACAGGGCGGCTGCGGCGTAAAACCATTGGAACCTAAAGGGAAGAATAGGTAAAAAAGGGCAGAGGCTCCAAACCAGAGCAACCAGCATTAGTATCTGGGAAATCATCCTTAAGTCCTTGAAGAAAATGTACAGATTACCGTTGTGGACTCTCTGCATCAAGTCGTAAAACTGCGATTCGCGGTTTACAGAGATAAGTTCTTGCCCAGAAAAAAGCCGCCCAATTTGGACGGCTTTAATATGGATAATTAACAGGCTTTTAACACGCCCTCTACACTAACTTGGCTTTGCTTCTTTAGTATTTACCTTAATGTGTAATTCACGCAGCTGAAGCGTATCTACAAGACCTGGAGCATCGGTCATTAAGCACGCAGCCGATTGAGTTTTAGGAAACGCAATTACATCGCGAATAGATTCTGAATGCGTCATAAGCATAATAAGACGATCCAATCCAAATGCCAGGCCGCCATGAGGGGGCGCGCCAAACTTCAATGCATCTAATAAAAAGCCGAATTTCTCCCGCTGTTGCTCAGGGCTAATGCCTAAGATCTCGAACACTGCCTGCTGTAAATTTTGGTCGTGAATACGAATGGAGCCTCCCCCGAGTTCCGTGCCGTTCAACACCATATCGTAGGCTCGTGAAAGTGCCGGAGCCGGGTTAGCTTTTAATTGTTCAATGCTGCAAGACGGCGAAGTAAATGGATGATGACAAGCACTTAAGCCCTGTTCGGTTACTTCAAACATCGGGAAATCCACTACCCACAGCGGTGCCCACTCGCGGGTATACAGATTTAAATCAGCGCCTAATTTACAGCGCAATGCGCCAAGTGCTTCAGACACAACCTTGCCGTTGTCCGCGCCGAAGAAAATAATATCGCCATTCCGCGCGTTGACACGGTTTAAAATTTCTCGACGTACAGTTGGCGGCAGATGTTTAACGATAGGGGATTGCAGCCCTTCTTCCAAATCAGTGATGTCGTTAACTTTGATATAGGCAAGGCCTTTAGCGCCATAAATACCGACAAATTTAGTGTAATCATCGATTTGTTTGCGCGAGAGTTTTTCTCCCGCTCCCGGTACGTTCAATGCGGTGACGCGACCTTTTGGATCGCGAGCAGGGCCTGCAAACACCTTAAATTCAACCTCGTCCATTAGGTCTTTAATTTCGACCAATTGCAGAGGGATACGCAAATCAGGTTTATCGGAACCGTATTTTTCCATCGCTTCGGAAAACGGCATACGGGGGAATTCACCTAATTCCACCTGGATAAGGCTTGAGAATAAATCACGAATCATGCCTTCAGTTACGGCCATAATTTGCTCTTCATTCATAAACGAGGTTTCGATATCAATCTGAGTAAATTCAGGCTGGCGATCCGCACGTAAATCCTCATCGCGAAAACACTTAGCAATTTGATAATAGCGATCGTAGCCAGCGACCATTAACAATTGCTTAAATAACTGAGGTGATTGTGGCAATGCGAAAAATTTACCCTCATGGGTGCGCGAGGGAACTAAATAGTCGCGAGCACCTTCTGGTGTGGCACGCGTTAAGATCGGCGTTTCAATATCTAAAAAGCCATTGGCATCTAAATAGTTGCGCATCAAATTAGTGACTTTTGAGCGAAAGCGCAGGTTGTTTTGCATTTGTGTGCGGCGCAAATCAATATATCGATAACGCAGGCGAACATCCTCACCTACATTGCTGGCGTCTAAGGGGAACGGTGGAGTTTCAGCGGTATTGAGAATAGTCAATTCAAGGCCATAAACTTCAATCTCGCCCGTACCCATATTTTTATTTACAGTATTGGGTGAACGAGCGCGTACTTTGCCGCGCACCTGTAGCACATATTCGCTGCGCACTCGGTTAGCTAATTCGAAACTTGCGTTTGCATCAGGGTCAAATACCACCTGCACAATACCGTCGCGGTCGCGCAGATCGATAAAAATCACACCACCGTGGTCACGGCGGGTATCAACCCATCCGCACAATTGAACTTCTTTATCTATGTCGGTGGAGCGAAGGGCTCCGCAATAAACGCTGCGCATGGTCGATACCTATTCGATGAAGTTTATTCTTTACTTGATGAGGCCGCAGGAGCTGCGTCTTTGGGGGCAGCGGCTGGTTTTTCGCTGCTAGTTGCGGGTTTACTGCTATCGCCCGCGTCCACTAAATTCTTTTTATTGCCTGATTTATAGTCTGTTTCATACCAGCCTCCGCCACTTAAGCGAAAACCTGGAGCCGATATTTTTTTCACCAAGTTGTAAGTGTTGCAAGCGGGACACAGGCTTAGCGGTGCATCACTTAATTTTTGCAGCGCTTCTAGCTCGTGGCGGCAGGCGCTACATTGATACTCGTAAAACGGCATGCGTAACCTCGGTCTTCATGGATGTAACAAAAATCGGCCACTACACTAGGTAGCCCTAGGGCTATGCGTGGGGCGCGCATTATACATGAGCGGCTCACCCCACAAAACACTGCCTATCGGCGGCGATAGCGGAAAAACCACGAGAAATCCCAATATTTAATAAACCTGCTGCGGCAAACGACGTTACTTGCTACTGCGGCGTTAAATTTACCGGCAAAAACTATATTTACCTCTTATCGACGTTGTATTTCTCGCCAAATTTGCTTGCAAGCTAGATTTTCGCAATTGCTAATGCCTTTCGCAGGCTGATTCTATGAAGTGGACTGTGCGCTCAATAAATTCTGTGTCGGCGGTAGTAAAATTGACCTGTAAAATGAAATTCGCTTGGCGGGAAAAATTTGCGCTCGCGTACAACAAGTTGGTGTGTGGAATTTGCCGTCGCAATGGCTGTTAACTTTGCGCCTAATTTCACGAGCAATTAGGCTCAACATGAGTCCATAGAGGTTGAAAATCATGAGAACTGCAGGATTTAGTCAGAAAATTGATCAATTCCTGTTAATTGTGTGCATTTTTCTACGCTTTTTGTTCGGTTGGGGTTGCTTGAATGTGTACAATACTCTATAAATATTGCATTAAATGACATTCGTATTTCTTATCCAAAACCATAGAGGTTCATACCATGGCAGCTCCGAAAGCTAAAAAACCAGCCCCAAAAAAAGCAGCAGCTAAAGAAACCGTTAAAAAAGTAGCAAAAAAAGCGGACGTTAAACCAGCTAAAGCTCTTGCGGGCGTTAAAGAGCGTTTTTCAAAAGCTGAGTTGCTTACGCACATTTCAGAAACCACTAGTCTCAGCAAAAAAGATGTCTCTGGTGTTATTGATGCGCTTGCCAGCGTAATTGAAGCGCATATCGGCAAAAAAGGCTGTGGCGAATTTGTTCTGCCAGGTCTTTTAAAGGTTGCAACCGTTAAAAAAGCGGCTAAAAAAGCTCGTAAAGGTATTAACCCGTTCACCGGCGAAGAAACTACCTTTAAAGCAAAACCTGCCAGTGTAGCGGTTAAAATCCGCCCACTGAAAAAACTGAAGGCTATGGTTGAGTAACCTTAGGCTCATGATCTTAAAATGCTGCCCTGGGCAGCATTTTTTTTGCCTGTATGTTGGGGAATTGGGACAAATCTTTCTTGGCAGCTTTTCTGAAAGACGCTCGTCATTTTGTACTGATTTTGGATGAGCCAGTAAATCTTTTGGTTTTTAAGATTTGTTGCGATTGAAATTTCTATTTCTCTAAACGCACTTTATTGGTCGGATCATCAGGACTGTATATATTTTGCGGTTTATGAGTATCCGTTTTCGGCTACAAAACCCTCTCCCACTAATGCACTGCGCAATTGATTGATGCGCTGAACAAGCAGTTCATTAGAATAGGGAGTAGGTGGCAATAAACCCCAAATTGGTTTGGGCCAAGCGGGATCCGATTCGAAACGTGCTACATGATGCAGGTGAAGTTGGCTAACAATATTGCCGATGGCAGCAACATTTAATTTCTTCGGTGCAAAAATATCCACCATAACTTCACTTAAATGGCAGGACTCGCGTAACAGCGCTAGCTGATCGTCGCTATCGAGGTGATGAATTTCTCGCAGATCATCCCGGGCCGGTACCAGTAGTACCCAAGGATAGGTGGCGTCTTTGTGCAAAAGTACCCATGAGAGCGTAAATCTGCCGATAACATAGGTATCAGCTTTTAATTGGGGGTGTAATTCAAACATGGGTTCTGTACTCCGAAGCGCAGTGTCAAATACAATAGCCGGAATCTCAACTGCTGCACTGTATCAGCTGAAGCCTATAATTTCCCGGCTTTAGATACGGTAGGCTGTAAATTTGCCCTATTCAGCAGAATAATCACGCGGGGCATAACTGAGGCTTGAACGTGTCGGGAGTGTTCCCACGTCTAGCAATACGTTTAAAGCACCAGTTTTTTGCATTTTATCAGCAGTGGTTAAGCCCTCGAAAACCTATTTTTTCGTCATAATGAGAACAGCATGCGCACCAGTCAATATTTAATTGCCACCTTAAAAGAAACGCCTGCTGATGCAAGCGTAATCAGCCACCAATTAATGTTGCGGGCGGGAATGATCCGTAAATTAGCATCAGGTCTTTATTCTTGGCTGCCGCTTGGTTTGCGAGTGTTGAGAAAAGTTGAAGCCATAGTGCGGGCGGAAATGAATAAATCAGGCGCACAAGAAGTATTGATGCCCGTGGTGCAACCGGCTGAATTATGGCAAGAGTCCGGCCGTTGGGAAGAATTCGGCTCTGAGCTTACGCGTTTTCAAGATCGCCACAACAATGCGTTTTGCTTAGGGCCCACGCATGAAGAAGTCATTACCGATTTAATCCGTTCAGAAATTAATAGCTATAAACAACTACCGGCGAATTTTTATCAAATTCAAACCAAATTCCGCGATGAAGTCCGCCCCCGTTTTGGTGTGATGCGCGCTCGGGAATTCATTATGAAAGACGCTTATTCGTTCCACGGTTCACATGCGTGTTTGCTGAAAACATATGAAGTCATGCATCAAACCTATTGCTCGATATTTCAGCGCATTGGCTTAAATTTTCGCCCGGTATTAGCGGATACTGGGTCCATCGGTGGCACCGGATCACATGAGTTTCACGTTTTAGCCGATAGCGGTGAGGACGATATAGTATTTAGTAATGCCAGCGACTATGCGGCAAATATCGAAATGGCCGAAGCGCTTGCACCTTCTGTGGTACAGGAAGAAAAACGCGCGGGACGAACTGTTGCAACCCCTGCTACTAAAACAATTGAGGAGGTGTGCAATTATTTAAATGTACCCGCGCATCAAACTATCAAGACTTTAATCGTGCTAGGTACAGTCGATGAAAACGGTAAACAACCTTTAATTGCTTTGGTGCTGCGTGGCGATCATCAATTAAATGAGGTGAAAGCCAGTAAGCTTACTCAGCTGGCTTCGCCTTTGGCGTTTGCCAGTGACCAGCGCATCTCCTCTGAACTTGGCTTACCTGTCGGTTATATTGGGCCTTTTAATTTAACCATTCCGATTATCGCCGATCGCGCCGCTGCCGCCGCAGTTAATTTTGTCTGTGGGGCTAATATTGTCGATCATCATTTACAGGATGCTAACTGGCATGACGCCAGCTTATTTGCGCAAATAGCCGATATTCGCAATGTAGTAAAAGGCGATCCAAGTCCCTGCGGACAAGGGCAGTTGGATATTAAGCGCGGTATTGAAGTGGGGCATATTTTTCAGTTGGGGACTAAATATTCTGAAGCGATGAAAGCGCGCGTTTTAGATGAGCAAGGAAAAGAGCAGGCAATGGTTATGGGGTGTTATGGTATTGGTGTTTCCCGCGTTGTGGCCGCTGCGATAGAACAAAATCACGATGATAAAGGTATCATTTGGCCGTCAGCGATTGCACCCTTTCATTTGGCATTAATTCCAATTAATTTACATAAGTCACCGGCGGTAGCTGAAACCTGCGAAAAACTCTATCAGGCATTTAGTACGGCAGGTATAGAAGTGTTATTTATGGATGAAGCTAAAGCACGTTTAGGTGGAATGCTGGCTGATGCGGAATTAATTGGCATTCCCCACCGCGTTGTAGTAGGTGATAGAGGGCTTGAGCAGGGCATGGTTGAGTATAAGGGGCGCGCAGATTCTGAAAGCTCCAATATTGCCGTTGACGAAATTGTGTCAATGGTAAAAAACTTCATGAACTAACAACGCGTGTAGAAAAGGTGCTGATGCAGCACCTTTTCTGTTTTCATTTGCAGGCATCTATAAATGGTTTGTTGAAAGTGAATAGGATTGATCGAAATAAACTATATGCATTTACAATTTCTATCAGAGTTCATCGGCGCATTTAAAGCTCTGAATTTATTTAATTGTATCTATGCCGTAACTATTTGATACTAATAGGGCTAGTGAGTTAGTTTAGCGGGAATTTTTTTGTCACGTCATGGTTGGCTGCCACAGATTTTTCAGGCAGCGGCATTTGATATAAAACCGCCAATGCATTTTTAAAATGATCGAAATGATAGGGTTTGCGCAAATAGCCATCGGCGCCAGCTTTTTTCGCTACATCTTCATCTTCGTTAAAAGCAAAGGCACTAATGACCAAAATCTTTACCGGGTCATTTTCTGCTCGAATTTCACGGATTAGGTCAAGGCCGTTGGCATCTGGAAGCTGTATGTCCATTAATACACAGGCAATTCTTCCTTTGTATTGGCGATAAAGCGCACGCATTTGTGCACCGTCGGCGGCAAGTTTATAAGGCAATACTAATTTTTTTAGCATACCTTCAATTACCATCTGATTGACCGGGTTATCTTCAACGATCAATACAAAAAAATCATTGTAAGATTCTTTTTCAGCAGGCGATTCTTCAGTGTGGGTGTTGGCCTCGGTGTTGTTGGAGTCTGCGGTGGTGGGTAAAACTGTTGCATAATTTGGGTACTCAACCGAATGTGTTGTTTGAGTCGATTGATCGCTTGCTTCACACCTTTCTGCCGGAATAGTGCACCGAGCGATGAAACCTTTTCCCTTATCGCTATCAATGTACAAACTGCCGTCCATAGCCCCGAGCATTTCAATAACAATACTTAGTCCTAGCCCCACACCACCTTTTTGCGAATACTCACTTTGCTCAAAGCGCCGAGTAAGTTGGCTTATTTTGCTTTTTTCAACACCTCTGCCGTCATCTTTTACCTCTAACAGAAGCTCGCCTTGGTTATCATCGAAAGCTAAATATGTTAGCGAGCAATTAATGGTTGTACCTTGGCTGTGTTTTACCGCGTTATTAACCAGATTGTAGATAATTTGTTTGATTTTTCCTTCGTCTGCAGCTATCCAAATGTCATGCGTTGGTGAATTCTCAAAAATTAATACACACTCCTGCATATCCTGACCTACGTAATGATTTGCAATATCTTTAATTAGAGTGCGGATAGTAAAAGGCTGAAGTTGTAGCGGTATTTCGGATGATTCAAGTTTGGAGAGCGTAAGCACGTTGTTAATAAGATTAAGCAATTCGTCGCTGGATTTGCGCACTTGAAGCGCATAAAGGCGTTGATTGTTGCTAAGTGAAGATTCTAAAAGAAGATCATTTAGCCCAAGAATACCGTTAATAGGTGTGCGGATCTCATGGCTCATATTGGCCAAAAAAATTGTTTTGGCCTTTGCTGAACGCTCAGCCGCTATTAACGCTGATTCGAGTTCCACCTCAGTGGCTTTATGGCTTTCTATTTCCTCACGAAGTTTGTTTGCAAGTAATTCAGCGAGAAAATTATTAATAATGCAGGGCAATAAAATGCCGAACAGCATTGTTGTCGCAATGACCAGGCTATAGCCGAGTACAGCCATTTCGGGGATTGCACGTAAAAAGGGATAATCCAGAAAATGAAGGCCATTAGCCAATAATACACAGGCGAATAGTTTTACTAATGCAGAAGACTTACCTTTGGTAGTAGTAAGCGCTCGATAAGCCCAATATAGTTGCGGTGCAGCCACCGCACAGGCAATCGGTAAAGATTGAACCCAGAAAGCCGTGTCCAAAAAATGCGCAAGGGTAAACAGCGCTAGCGAAAGGGCCCAGGTAAACCAAAACGGGCGAAATAGAAATTCTTGGTGTAATACTGTGGAAATAAGGCGACTTAAAAACCAGCAGCTGAATATATAGGTGCCAAAACCTAAAATACTGCCGGCTGCAGAATTTAACGTAGCTGCTTGGATGGCGAAGTTTAATAAAGTAAATGCCCAGATAGCAATTAATGAGAGCAGGATTGGTTTGCGATATACAAACCATAATGCAATAGCCACGGCTCCGTTGAGAATAAGTAACAGGCTGTATATTACCAACAATGTTTCAAGAACGTTCACGTTCGGCCCTCAAGAATCCGCCTGGCTCTATTCACCTGGGCTTTTTAATCGCCTGTATTTAAACAGTGTAGCTAGCGCTGAGCATCGATGGTGCTGCCAAACGCTAATCTATACATTATGGCTTATAAATGAGCAGGATAGCCGTTCTAGAGATCTATTAGCAGGTAATTTGATATTTATCTCTTTGACTGCGGTATCCTCAAACAGCAATCTATGGGCGCGCCCTGATGGTAAATGCAATCGACCTCATAACCAAGTAACACCTTTTTAGTTCGCCAAGTGCCGTTCTTGTTATTTGACAGCACTTAGATGTTAATAAGCGTGTGCAGTACTTTTTCAAAGTTTTATTTGACCATGTTCATGGGGTAAAGCATGCAGATAGAAAATGCTGCCGCATAATTGACTTATGAGGCTTCTGTATTCTAATGCGTTGCAAACAGTCAATAAGTAGGCATTTGCCGTACGTCGCATTCAGTTAATTGGTGGCACTACAGATAAATCCGCAGGCGCGCGGAACAATCTGTTTTAGGCTATAGGTATAATTCAGATTTTTACAGCGCCAAACTTTTGAGCCCTATGGGCGATGTTATTTTCACACTGATTTTTTTAGTAATTGCGCAGTAAAATAGCGCTGCGATAGGGCTTAGCGCCATATTTCATCATTTGCTCAAAGTCTTTTATCGGCACGGGTACGTAGATATTATCTAGGCTGCTTTGCCAATGTTCGGCGTCTACATCTGGATCATTAATGTAAACGTAGTCGTTATCTATGTGTACGAGCCAAATCCAATGGGGTTCTTTACTACGATTAAACCGGTAGGTGCTTATCAGCAATATAATCGCCCAGCCTTCTTCAAGGCGTTGTTTCAAAAATTCGATTTTATTAGGGAAATTGTGTGTGGGGATGGATTCCGTATGCAGGCGTGCGAGAAAATCAGCATGAATAAGCTCGATAATGCGTTTTTTTTCTTCACTGCGAACACTCGCTAAAAAGGGTGCAGTCGTTACCGAAAGCCATACCGCACAGTTAAAGCCACGCTGTTTAGCAGCAAGGGCTAGTCCCAGCGCCGAGGTACCGCCATGACCCTGTGTCATAAACACCGTAGTGGCTTCGCGCCAGAGATTAATTTCTTCCAACTGCGTCATGCTTGTTTCAGGCCGCAGGTATTTCATCGCCATCATTAGGGCGGCGGGCCCGCAGGTAAAATCCGTCGTTTGTGCATAATGGGGCAGGTGCGGTGGCTTAGTTAAATGGCGCAGAAGGCGTTTTTCCATGCGGATACCGTCGTGGCCATCTTCATAATATTGCGGTAAGCGCCGAATGGGTTGGTATTGCATGGCTTCATATAATTGGATAGCGTTCGTATTGCTGTCGGAGACTTCCAAACGGATAAACAATGTGCCATGTTCCTCGGAAGCCTGTTCAAGCTTTTCCATCAACAGGCGGCCATAGCCTTTACCACGGCTCGCCGGGGACACGGCAAGGGAATAAATTCGCGCAAGACATGTCCCGCGGTGGAACAAAACCAGACCATAGGCTTCTACAGGATCGCCAATCACCCATAACTGAGCTTGCGCTTTGGTTATAAAATAGCGAAAACTGCGTTTAGTGAGTTGGTCGTAATCAAAACAGGTCGTTTCTAGCGCTACTAAAGCCGGAAGGTCGTCGAGTGTTGCAAGCCGCGGTGAGGTGAGGGTCATAGGTCTCTTGCTAAACGTCAATAATTTGCCAAACTGGCTAAGTCAAGCCGCATCTGTGAAAAACAGGTCCTTGGCGCCGTATCATTATCCCTTACTTGAGTTCAAAAGTCTTTCATGACCCAATTAAAAATTATTGTAGAAAATGCTGCTGATTGGACCAGTTTTTATCCTTCAGAAGACGTTATTTTAGCTAGTGATTATTTGGCACAGCCAGTTCGTAAAGAGCGTTACCGCGTTATTAATTTGTGTAATCAATACGGTTATTTAAGTACAGGTTATTACTGCTCGTTATTGGCCGAAGCGCGTGAGCATCAAGTAATTCCTTCAGTAAAACATATTCGCGATTTATCGCGCCGCATTTGGTTAGGAGTCGTCAATATCGATGCGGAAAAAGATCTGGCGGCCGTAGCAGGGGATGCTGAAGAATTTGTTATGTGGGTGTATTTTGGTTACACAGCCAATGCAGAATTAAAAGAGTTAGCGCGGCAAATTTTTGAGCAGGCGCCCATACCTATTTTACAAGTTACATTTGCTCGCAAGGATAAATGGGGGTTAAGTAATCTTGAAGCTGGGTCAATTGCGGAGCTATCTGAAGATCAAAAAACTGACTTTGCCAATGCGTTGGATAGTTATAGCCATCTTGTTTGGCGTAAAGCTCGGGCAAAGAAAAATTATCGATACGATCTTGCCATATTGGTCGATAACGACGAACCCTTTCCTCCCAGCAATAAACCCGCCATTAAAAAATTCATTGCCGCAGCTAAAAAGCATGATATTCGCGCGGAAACCATTACTCGTAAAGATTTGGGCAAGCTTGCTGAATATGATGCATTATTTATCCGCGCAACTACCTCGGTAAATCATTACACTTATAAATTTGCCCGTTTAGCGCAAGCTGAAGGTTTGATCGTAATGGATGATCCAGATTCTATTCTGCGTTGTACCAATAAAATATATTTGGCGCAGCTGCTGGAAACTCACGGATTGCCTATCCCTAAAACGCGTATTTTAAGTCGTACAGATATTCCACGGATTGACGATTTAATTGCCGAGTTAGGTCTGCCTATAGTTCTTAAAGTGCCTGATGGTTCTTTTTCGGTTGGTGTGAAAAAAGCTAAATCAAAGGAGGAGCTTGAAACCGACTTAAAAGTAATGTTTAAGAAGAGCGCACTTCTAATCGCACAGACATATTTGTATACCGAATTTGATTGGCGCATTGGCATGTTAAACGGCGCTCCTCTTTATGCCTGCCGATACTATATGGCTAAAAATCATTGGCAGATTTACAACCATTCTGGCCCCACCACTACTAAAACTGGCGGCTTTGATGCGATGCCGACTTTTGAGGTGCCCAAACAAGTCATTCGTGCAGCGGTAAATGCGTGTAAACAAATTGGCAATGGCCTGTATGGCGTAGACATTAAGCAATCTGGTAAAGATGTTTATATCATTGAAGTAAACGACAATCCTTCAATTGACTCGGGAGTAGAAGATCAATACCTTGAACTAGATCTGTATGATGAAATTATGGAGGAATTTCGCCGCAGGCTGGATGACCAATAAATTAATATGCCGGGGTTTTGAGGCGATAAAACGCCTTTACGCCCTGGCGCTAATGTGTTTTGAATTATCTTATTCAGTCGCTTAGAAGGCGAAACGACTGAGTCCTAATGGGCAGATATAGAAAGCCAAGGACGCTCTGAAAATTACTCACTCGCTCTGGCGTCTTTGAGTTTGCCAAAAAAATGCTCATTTATTATATGTTAACTCGGCAACCGCTCCTGCAATACTTCCTGCATTGTCCGCTTTTTTGATAAATTCGCTTAGTCCGCCGCCCCTAGCCAGCGTTTCACCGCTTACATTTTTCAGCGATTCCCTAACGGCAATTCGGATTCTGAAGATTTATTTTTAAAGCCCATCAACATACTCTTGCTATTACGGTTAAACCATCATGTTAGTTGGGATGTTTTAAATACCTATATTCATTCTCATGAGTTGTGCTGATTGCTATTACTTAATAGCAGTCTTTTTGACCCTCTCATTTGATGATCCTTCTATTAACTTGCAGATGTTTCCGGTAACTGGTTGTGGAAACAAAGAATGTGGCGCAGTACGCAGAATAAAGCGTTTGTTTAATTTGCGCTGGAAAGCCGATTGTACCGCTGCATCGAATATCTGTAATTACTCACGTATTTAGATTTAAGTGCAGTCTTCGCAGGTAACCTGTGCTAGTGAATCCGTTATTTTGATTAATGAACGCTCAAAGTTTAATTTTCGGTGCATTTATAGTGTCATTTTGACTTTTGGATGTTTTCATCCTGCGATTGTCTGATGATTAATTCACATGAAATATTTTTAGCTGTTTTAAAATACTGCAAAGCTGCTGGTAGCTTTTAGATCCTAAGGGTGTTTATAATTCAGCTGCATTGTGTCGTTTGACTAATGCAGTACGCAAAAATTGAATCCTTACCCATCGAAGTCGTAGCCGGGTGTTATTAGAATTCGGATCTAATTCTTAAACACTGTGTGTGCATAGTTCTGCGGAGTGTTTAGCGGGTTCCTCAATGGATGAGTTCACAAATTGCGTAATTTACGCAACTAAAATCTAAGCGGGCGAAATTCTGCATCTTAAGTTGAGTAACCCTTAAGCCTAAATTTATCAGCGAAATAGCCTGTTAAGCAGTCCGTTTCGGAATCTATATTCATGAGGAAATTATAATGAAGTTGACCAAAAGTAACGCTCTACGTTTGAGCATCGCTGCTGCAGGACTGTTTGCTCTAGCAGGGGCTGAGGCCGGTACTCTGGGTACTTTTGAAGGTACTACGGTAACTTTAGGCGGTTACGTTAAGCTTGACGCAATT
>DATDJI010000039.1:0-19731 GCA_036520615.1 Cellvibrionaceae bacterium
GGCGTAAAAGCAAGGCTTGCCAGGCTGCGCGTCAGTAATTGACCGGTTTGTGCCTCGGCGCTGCGCATAATCGCGCGTACATAAGCGAGATTAGTTTCAATTCCGTACAGCACTGTTTGGCTAAGCGCGCTATCGAGTAGAGTTAGAGCCGCCGCGCGGTTGTCAGCTAGGCTTATCATCTTGGCTATCATAGGGTCGAACAGAGCCGGTACGACTAGGCCTGACTCTACCCAGGAATCAATTCTTAAACCGCTCATCTGGGGCCAGGACACATCGGTGAGGCCGCCGCTGCTGGGGCGAAAATCCAGATGCGGTGCTTCGGCATAAATCCGCGCCTGAATCGCGTGGCCGCGGGGTTGAAGCTTGCCGTGTTCGAAGGCCAAATCCAATTCCCCCGCCGCCTGGCGGACCATCCAATTGACCAGGTCCACTCCCCATACCTGTTCAGTAACGCCATGTTCCACCTGAAGCCGCGTATTTACCTCTAAAAAGTAAAAGGCCTCGCGGTTTACGTCATAAATAAATTCCACGGTGCCCGCATTGCGATATTGGACCGAGGCCATCAAAGATTCGGCGGTGGCGTGCAGGGCTTGGCGCTGAGTTTCACTGAGGTTTGGCGCGGGGGTTTCCTCTAACACTTTTTGATTGCGCCTTTGTGCCGAACAATCGCGCTCGCCCA
This sequence comes from Cellvibrionaceae bacterium, assembly GCA_036520615.1. Taxonomy (GTDB): domain Bacteria; phylum Pseudomonadota; class Gammaproteobacteria; order Pseudomonadales; family Cellvibrionaceae; genus CAMCXE01. The sequence continues at coordinate 680 of DATDJI010000039.1, forward strand.
ATGCACAAGCCAGGCCTCTGCCATCACCAAAAATCTGCACTTCGATATGCCGCGCATTGGCGATATAGGCTTCTAAAAAAACGCCATTGTTAGCGAAGTAATTGCCACCTAAGCGCCGTACAGAATCCCAGGCTTGTGTGAGTTCGGACAGGTTGTGGCACACCTGCATACCAATACCACCGCCACCGGCCGTGCTTTTGAGTATCACCGGGTAACCTACCTGCTCAGCCCACTGCTGCGCTTGGGCAATGTCCTCTAACAGCGGTGAGCCCGGCACGAGCGGCACGCCAGCCGCCTGGGCTGCCTCGCGGGCGGCATGTTTCAGGCCGAATAGAGCCATTTGTTCGATGGTGGGGCCAATAAACACCAGGCCCGCCGCTTCACACTCGCGCACGAAGCTTTGGTTTTCGCTTAAAAAACCGTAACCTGGGTGGATAGCTTGGGCGCCGGAGTCCTTTGCCGCTTGGAGAATTTTAGGGATATTCAAGTAGGTATCAGCAGCGCTGCCATCGCCGAGGCTTATAGCCAGGTCCGCCTGCTGCACGTGCAGCGAATTGACATCCTGCTCGTGATATACGGCCACACTTTTAACGCCCATTTGCTTAAGGCTGCGCAAAATACGAGTGGCGATGGCGCCGCGGTTGGCGATTAGTACTGTTTCAAACATGCGGATTGTTCCGTGTTTGGGCGGGCCGTCCCGCTGGGATGAAGTGGCTCCAGGTCGTCCTGAAGCGGGTGTCTTATATGTTCTATTGCACAGCGTGCTTCGAGTATCCGTTCGAAGCCTTCAACGAATTACTTTTCATATTTCAAAGCCATACTTGCTTTGCCCCATCGGGCAGCTTTTCTGTATTAAATTGCTCCAGGCGATTAAGGGCCTGGCTAAATAACAGGTGAAGCCCGGATGGAGCGCAGCGTAATCCTGGGCTCACAAAGATCCCGGCTGCGCTTTGCCCATCCGGCCTATATTGAATTCAACTTCCCCATACCACCACCTCAATCGGCGTAGGGTTATAGGCATTACATGGGTTATTCAGCTGCGGACAGTTGGAGATCAGCACCAACACGTCCATATGCGCCATCAGTTCCACGTATTTGCCCGGGGCAGAGATGCCGTCGGCAAAACGCAAACCGCCTTCGGGCGTTACAGGCACGTTCATAAAAAAGTTAATGTTGTGAGTGATATCTGCTTTGGTCAGACCGACCTGTTCATGCTCTTGCATCGCTAACAGCCAGCTGTCGCGGCACGCGTGCATACAGCGTTTTTCCAGCGCATAGCGCACGGTGTTGGATTCAGTCGCGCAGGCGCCGCCGATCGTGTCGTGGCGGCCACAGGTGTCGGCGATAATCGTGAGCATATCGCGCATCTGATTACTTCTGAGCACAGAACCAGCCCCCAAATACAGGTTGCCTTGGCTTGCGATCGTATCGGTCGCGCTGTAGCGCTCGGCAATATCCTGGGCGTTGTAAAACAACGTATCGGCAGCCTGGTTGCCTTCTAAATCCACAACGCGCAGGACTTCCCCCTGCCTAATAGTGCCCAAATAATAGTCGCCGGCGCGCACAGTTTGCCGTGTGTGCGCCTGCTCAGGTAAGCGGGGGCTGGGTACGATCATCATAGGATCTCCTGATTAAACGCCGGCAGGCCAAAGTGGTAGAGCGCGTTGTTGTTAAATCCGCGCACGTTTTCCGGGCAGTGGTTTAGGCACAGATCGTCCGCCTGTATCGGTGGTGCAAGGCCCATTTCAAGGTTAAGGCCGAGTTTTGGATAGACCGGCGCCATATTCAGGCGGTGCGGGCAGCTGTGCATAATGACCAGCGTATCCATCTCGAACCGCAGGCAGACAAAATCCCCTGCAGTGCTCTGGCGACTAAGGCTTAGCTGGCCGTTATCCTCAGCGCTTACCTGGCTGAAAAAATTAATGTTGGCCGCCATATCTCGTTGAGTTAAGCCGTATTTGGCCAGCTCCACTAAAAAGCTGTCCTGACCATTTTGCAGCCAGTAGTTGCGCTGAGTTTGGTAATCCCGCTCGCCCCAGCGGCGCGCCACATCACTCTTATGACAGGTGCCGGCGATAGTGTCGTGCCAGCCAAAACTATCTTCGGTAATCGAGCAAAAAATTCGCCCCATATCTGAATACAAGCAGTGGCCTTGGGTGAGCTTAAAACTGTGTTGGCATTTGAGTGTGTCCGGCGCGTTGTACTTTTCGCAAAGATTTAGCGGGTTGTACATCAGCATGGCGAGGTTGGCGCCACCGGTTGGATCGGTAATGCGCAAGCGAGTACCGCGTCGTAGTAGCAATGACCAATGGCTGCCGCCGGATAAAAATGTGGCATATCCGGTTGCGGTGGGAGCGGTGCTGGGGCGAGCCTCAAACATGGGATATCTCTCCGTTTATAGAAGGCTGGGGGCTTAAATCTAACGTGGCCACATCGGCAGCATCCAATTGCTCGGCGATGTTTTGTACTTCTCTTTGATTGTTTGTATGCAGTGCTAAATCGTAGGTAATCGTACTGCCGTAACGATCGGGCGCCTGCGGGTCGTGGCGGGTTTTATCGAACACCCATAAGCGAGTGCCTAAATAAAAGCCCTCGTGTAAATCATGTGTGACCATAAATACCGTTAATTTGTGTTGCGTCCACAGGCGCAATAACAGCTGGTGCATGTCTTTGCGAATACCTGGGTCTAATGCGCCAAAGGGTTCATCCAGCAGCAAAATACGCGGTTGTTTGATCAGTGCTTGGGCGATGGCCAGGCGCTGCTGCATGCCGCCGGACAAGCTGTGCGGATATTGGTGTTTAGCGCGGCTAAGCCCGACAACATCCAGCCAAGCGTCCACTTCTTCTAAAGCTGATTTCTTAGCGTGGCCAAACAGTTTGCCAAGCCAAGGGCTGCGGCTGAATTCCAGCCCAGCAAGTAAATTCTGCTGTACGGTTAGATGGGGGAACACCGAATACTTTTGAAACACAATGCCTCTGTCGGGCCCAGGCTCAGTCGCCAGTGGTTTACCCGCCAACCAGGCTTCGCCACTGGTGGGGCGCTCTGTGCCTAAGAGCATCTTTAGAAACGTGCTCTTACCGCAGCCGGATGTGCCGACTAGCGAGACAAATTCCCCTTCCTGCACCTGTGTGGAAATACCTTCCAGCACAATATGTTGGCCATATTCTTTGCCGACTCGATTAAAACGTAATAGCGGTTCAGGCGTCGTCGTCATATCAATGCCTGCTCGCTGGGTTGTACCAAGGGAACGCCCAGCGATTAAGCCGTGCTAAAGCGAAGTCGGTAAAAAAGGCCAGTACGGTAATCCAGGCTACATAAGGAAGAATTACATCCATTGCCATGTAGCGGCGCACTAAAAATATTCGATAACCTAAGCCATCGTTGGAGGCGATTGCTTCAGCGGCAATTAAAAATAACCAGGCACTGCCGAGGCTTAAACGCACGGCATCGACCAAGCGAGGCGTCAGCTGCGGCAATAAAACCCGCAGCATCACTTGGCCGGAATTAGCGCCGAGTGTTTGCGCCTTCACCCATTGTTCTTGCGGTAATTCCCGGCAGTTTTGGTAGACGCTGCGCACGAGAGTGGGCGCCACACCAATGACGATCAGCATGACTTTGGATAATTCATCCAAGCCAAATACAATAAATAAAATGGGCAATACGGCCATCGGCGGAATTAGCGATATCGCCGTAATTAAAGGCGTAAATCCCGCGCCGAGCATTGGCAGCGCACCAGTAACTAATCCTGCAAACAAGCCTAAGGCTGCTGCTGCCAATACACCTAGCCCTAAACGGCGCAGGCTACTTAGAGTGTCTTGCCAAAATAGGTATTCGCCCGTGCGAGCACTCGGCTGCAATACCAGCTCGTCCATAGCTGTACCAATTTGGCTAAAAGCGGGTAGCAATTTATCGTTGGGGTTTTCCTGGTGTCGCAGGTTGGAACCCCATATATAAACAAAAAACACCACAACAAAGGGCAGGGTGCCCAACAGTGTGGCAACTGGCCGAGACGGCCAGCAGTTAATCCAGCGTTTCATAACTTATCGCTTATTTGGCGCAAAGGAGTAAGGCACAGGCTAAGCCGTGCCCGTTAAACAACTGGGTAATTGTTTAAAGTTTGCCGTCTTGGGCCATCTGCATAAAGCTCGGGTCAAAACGCAGTTTGATATTTTTTTCGTCGCCATAAACACCAGCGGGTGTTTGAATGCCGATATAGGCAGCGCTTTTAGCACCCTGGCCTAAAATGCCGTGCTCAAAGCTGAATTTAGCTACGGTTTCCATAGTTTTTTTCAAGTCAGCGCTTTGTGTAAACGCCACTGCTTCGGCAGGTTTATAAAACAATTTGGTCGTGGCAAGTTGCGCATCAAATCCGGCTACATTAGTGGCTGAGGCCTTTGCCATAGCTTCTTTGGCGGCTTTATCCGTGGCGAGTTTTTCCAAAATTTCATACCAAGCGCCGACTAGGGCTTTACCAAAATTGGGGTTTTCCTGCAGAGTTTTAGTATTTACTACGAGTAAATCCATAATTTCCCCAGGAATTTGCGAAGAGTCAAAAACTTTTTTCGCCCCCGGCACACCCAAAATTTCTCCCACTAATGGGTTCCATGTGGTTACGGCAGTTACATCTTTTGTGCTGTACGTCGCCACCATATCTGCATCAGAAGTGTTAACAACTTTTACGTCTTTTTCCGAAAGCTTCACCGATTCTAACGCACGGGCTAATAAATAATGAGAGACACTTAGTTCTACCAAATTAACTTTTTGACCTTTAATATCTTTTAAATCGCTTTTATTTTTCAGAATTACAGCGTCATTACCATTGGAAAAATCGCCCACAATTAATGCAGTCGAATCCACGCCACCGACGGCGGGAATTGTCAGCGCATCCATATTGGTCATAGTGCAGCCGTCAAAACCACCGGCGGTATATTGATTAATTGATTCGACGTAATCATTAATTTGCACAACATCAATATCAAGATTGTATTTTTTAGCCCATTTTTTAACGATGCCAGTTTGCTCGCCATAACCCCAAGGCATCCAGCCTACGTAAATGGTCCAGCAAACTTTAAATTTATCTTTTGCAAAGGCAGAAGAAGACGCGCCTGATAACACCAGCGCCATAATAGGAAGGATAAAAATGCGTAGTACAGACAATTTCATGGACAAACTCCAATCAGTGAGAGGTAACGGGCTAAAGGCACGCTTGGCGCATGCGCCCACAATTTCAAAAGCCGCAGTTAAATTGCAGCTTCCACTTTTGTCCTCCCGGGTTTTTGTCCCGCCGTGTAACCTTTTAACTTAATAATAAAACTAAGTTGCAACGTCCTAGTTAAGGTCGATAGCTCTCGGACCAGCACCCCTTAAAAAGGTCGGAACCCTAGCCATCCATTAGTTGATCAGGTCAGGTATACAACCTGCGCATTCAACTTTGCCAAGAATGCCCTGCGATTAAACCACAGCAAGCTTTAGGCCAGCAACTGTAAAGCCTGTTAAAGCATGTAAACTAAGTTGGTTGAAGTGAAGATAAGTGCCTATATGGTGCGACCGCAAATATTAAGAACTAATTGGGTGCAGAAATCGGCTGCAGGAAGTTGACGGGATATTTGCTACCAAATATTTAAGAGAAGTCGATCGCAGCAGCTTATTTAAAAAAAGAGTTATTGAGGGCTTAAAAAAAGGCGAGTCTTTAAACTCGCCTTTTTATTTATGGCATTTTATTTATTGGTTGTTTTGCAGGCTTATAGTTCTAGTTCAAAAACCCGTTAAATCCTCCACTCGCAAAGATTTAACAGGCATTAAATCAGATACTAAATCGCTATTAAACTTACGCTATCGATAGTAACAGCGCTAGTTCCCGCGTTGCCAACATTAAAGTCTAAGAAGGCATTTGCATCCATTGGCGTCTGAAATTCATAACTATATTCGGTCCAATCGGTAGTCGCTGAAACATTCTCGCGGCCATAACTTTGCCAATTATTATCTTGGTTGCCGTTGTGGCCTATGTTGACGACAAAAACACGGTTCGAATCAGCTTTGGCTCGGAATATAGTATGTGCGATGCCAGGGAATTGATAAACCCGCTCTGGCGTAGTAGAAGTACCATCAATTTTCTCACGGTAAATTAATGCACCTCTGAAAAACAACCTTACTACCCGAAGGTCATTTGAATTCGTCAAAAATGCTTATTTACTACGAGTATAAATTAATTTTCTGCAATTTTTTTTGAAAAAGATTGCCGCTTATGTTTTTCACAGGTTACTTAAAATTAATTTTGGGCACCCCATTCGGGTGCCGCACTTTAACAGCCTGCTGATATTCAATGCAAGACGGCTTTAGCTAATAAGCACAATAATAATGTACCTGAATGTATTTAATTGTATTTATCTGTTTCTGGCTGTCTGTGAGAAATGCTTAATGTTTTTTTTGGTTTGATTTATAAACTAATAGTATTTAAGTTGTGTCGCTTTGCCCCAAAAAACTCGGTAGGAGTAGATTGTATAAATTAGAATGGTGGGTAACACGAGTGCAGTACCGTACAAAATAAACATTAGTGATTCTGGTGCGCTGGATGCTTCCCAGATAGTCATTTTGTTTGGCACTATGTACGGAAAAAAGCTATAGGAAAGGCCTATAAAACATAACAAAAAAATACTGACAATTGCCGCAAGTGGTACCCATGAATGGGTATCTGTATTATGGGGGAATTTTTTCAGATAATGATCGATGATAAAAAATAGGCCAAAACATACAACAGGAATAATCAGCAATAGAATAACAGCAGGGCTGCCAAACCATTTTTCAAAAATAGTAGCATTAATCAGTGGGTTGACAATCGACACTGAAATAATACCTCCAGCTGTTAAATAACCACATATACGTGTCCACCGTGCAGCGCGCGTCTGTAAATCTCCTTCAGTTTTGAGTATTAACCAGGCGCCACCGATAAAACTATAGCCAGCGGTAACACACACAGCACTTAAGCAGGAGAATAGATAGGCAACAGCGCCTTGCTCAAACCCCATAACAAACATACCAAGCACAAAACCCTGAGCTAACGTGGCCATAAGCGAGCCGGCTTTAAACGTCTTATCCCAAAGTGCTTTGTGATCCTCCGGTGCCTTAGCTCTAAAATCAAAGGCAACACCGCGCAAAATTAACCCTGCGAGCATAAGCGTGATGGGTAAATACACATTAAATAAAATTAAGCTGTGCGCGCTGGGGAAGGCAATTAATAAAATTCCAACGCCCAGAACTAACCAGGTTTCGTTGGCGTCCCAGAAAGGGCCAATTGAAGCGATCATCATGTCGCGCTCTGCAGCAGAATCTTTTGGCAATAAAATGCCGACACCTAAATCATACCCGTCTAAAATCGCATATAGAAAAAGCGCCAACACCATCAGGCCGCTGAAAATTACCGGTAGCCAAAACGCGGCACCTTCGAGGGAGGTTAAATCGTTCATACTTTTATCTCCGCTGTTGTAGGTTGTGTGCTAAGCAATTTTTCTTGCAATGACTCTAAATTGGCTGGGTTATCGACCTCTATCGCTTTGCGAGCCATTACAAATAATGTACGGATGTACGCAACTAGTAAGCATGCATACAGGGTTAAATAAATAGTTAAGGACACACCTACATTAGTTGCTGGTACCGGAGTTACCGCATCTATGGTTTTTAATATCCCGGTGACTAAATAAGGTTGGCGGCCAATTTCTGTTACATACCAACCGGCAAGAGTGGCAATCCAACCTGAAAATGTCATGGCTACCAGTATTTTTAACAACGTCGGTGGCAACTCTTGTTTGCGCCAATACTGCCAACTGCACAACCAAGAGACACCAAGCATGAGTACGCCAATACCGACCATAATTCGAAATCCATAAAATAGTGGTTTCACCGGTGGATGCGCATTCGGAAATTCATTTAAACCTTTTATTTCGCCGTGCATTTCGTGGGTTAAAATTAGGCTTGCGATATTAGGTACGCCAATTGAGTGAGAATTGCTTTTAGTAAGTTCGTCCGGAATTGTAAATAACAACAGTGGCACGCCTTTTTCGGTATGCCATATGCCTTCCATTGCAGCAATTTTTGCAGGCTGATGATGCAATGTATTTAAACCATGCAAGTCGCCCAAAATAATTTGCAGCGGAATTAATAGTGCGCAAGCGGTTACAGCAACTTTTAATGCGCGCCTTGGGGCAGGTTTTGGGTCACCTTTTAAAATCCGGTAGGCAGAAATTCCAGCGATCAAAAATCCGGTTGTCAATCCGGACGCAGTGAGCATATGAGATAAGCGATAGGGCATTGATGGATTAAAAATAATAGCGAGCCAATCAACCGGGTAGGCCACGCCGTCACGCATTTCATGGCCGGTAGGTGTTTGCATCCAGGAATTTAGCGCAATAATCCAAAATGCTGACAAGGTCGTGCCAAAAGCCACGAGAAACGTTGCTAATGTATGAATGCGATTAGATACGCGATCGATTCCATACAGCATAATGCCTAGAAAGGTTGCTTCGAGAAAAAATGCTGTAAGTACCTCATAACCTAATAATGGCCCGGCAATATTGCCGACGGTTTTCATATACCCCGGCCAATTAGTACCGAATTGAAAGCTCATGGTAATACCGCTAACAACACCCACGGCAAAGGTAAGTGCAAACACCTTGACCCAAAAGCGGTACACCCGCATCCAGACTTCATCCTGAGTGCGGTTGTATTGCACTTTAAATAACAACAAAAACCAGCACAGCGCTATAGATATTGCGGGAAACAAAATATGAAACGAAATATTTGCGGCAAACTGTACGCGCGAAAGTAGTAGCGTATCCACTAGCATGGTCATACCCTCAGATAAAAATCAGCGGTCTGGTGCACTTAACGGTTAAAAATATATTTTATATTAACTATTGGTTCGAGATGCTGCCTACCTTTTAATAAGGCCATCCGATTTACACGCGTTCTAATTTCCGATTCGCCAGCATGTGCCGGCACAAAATAGTTAATCTCGTGTTTCTTAAATAGAACCGGAGACATAAATTAATGTTGCATAAAAGCTATTCTTTCGAAATAACATCCAATTGTTGAGGCCTGTCATTTAACTGGCCATAACTCGTATGTGTCTCGTAAAAAAAGTGCTGTTATCCCACAAAAGCTGCTATCGCCTCTGTGCGATGACTACCCAAGAGAGCACCTTCGCCCCGACACAACATGATAAGGCGTTAGCCCATACCTTCTATCAACCATTACTGTAATTTCAGTAATTACTGAAATTACAGTAATGGTTGATTTTAGTCAAGATATATGGAATCGAATCAGAAGCCGCCTTAGTGCTGGATTCCTAACGGGCACTTTTGAAAAAAGAATGCATAAAAGCTAGGTATCCTTTAAGTGTCCCCTAATTAGCTTCACTTTGAAGTTTTGACTTATAGACGGTCTGGTTAGCAATGGGGCTTTAGGCTAACATCGCCGCCTTTTGTAGGTGGATTTAGCCATGTATGCCTTAATTCGCGATTTATTGTTTCGCTTTGACGCGGAGACGTCCCATGAGTTGACCCTGGATTGGTTGGGTGCAGCGCAGCGGCTGAAATTATTGCCCTTATTTGTAAAGCCGATGCCGCAGGCGCCGGTGGAAGTGTTTGGACTTAAATTCCCTAACCCGATTGGTCTTGCCGCAGGGCTGGATAAAAATGCTGACTACGTAGAAGCACTGGGCAGTTTGGGATTTGGCTTTGTTGAAGTGGGCACGGTTACGCCGCTTGCACAGACGGGAAATCCCAAACCCAGACTATTTCGCTTACCTGCGCGGCAAGCGGTTATTAATCGCATGGGATTCAATAATAAGGGCGTTGCGCATTTGGTCAGCCGGGTTGCAAAGGGCAGAAACTATTCCGGAATTTTGGGCATTAATATCGGCAAAAACAAAAACACACCGGATGATCAGGCCTTAGGTGATTATGAACATTGTTTAACTGCCGTTTATCCCCACGCAGATTACATTACGGTCAATATCTCCTCGCCTAATACACCGGGGTTAAGAGCGTTACAGTACGGTGATACTTTAAGCGCGCTGCTTGATGGGCTAAAACTGCGCCAGCAGCGCTTGACCATGGAGCATGGTCGCCATGTTCCATTAGTAGTGAAAATCGCACCGGATATGAGTGATGAGGAAATCCGCGATTTTGCGCAGCGCATTGTAAACTCCGGTATGGACGGTATTATCGCTACCAATACCACTCTAAGTCGCGAGGGGGTGGAGGGCGTTGAGCACGCTGAGGAAGCAGGTGGCTTAAGTGGCGCACCAGTAAAAAATAAATCAACCCATACAATAAGTGTGCTGGCGCAAGAGCTTCAGGGCAAACTGCCGATTATCGGTGTGGGCGGAATATTAAAAGGAGAAGATGCGGCGGAAAAATTGCGCGCCGGAGCGAGTTTAGTGCAGATTTATTCAGGCTTTATTTATCGCGGGCCGGGACTAATTGCCGAGGCCTGTGCAGCCTGCCACGATAACTTGAAGTGACTTTCAGCTAAGTTAACCCCTGTAACTGGAGTTAATTTAACTGAAAGGTAGAAATTACTTCTTAAAAACTACTAATTTTTTGCGCTTGAGCTTTGCTGTTAAAGCCGTTCCAATGATCTTCGCGCGCCTCCCGCCAACCAGCCATCCATCTCTCGCGAGCTTCACCACTGGCAAATGGGCACATATCCCACGAGCCACCGGCGGCGCCAGATTGATAGCCACGCGCTTGAGCGCGATCGGTAGGGTTGCGTTTTTGACGTTTCATAGGCATTCACCTTTAGGATAAACGGGCATTGGTTGGCTGCAGAAGGTAGGATCACGGCAGCAAGGTCCATGGTACTCTGCTTTTATTAGCCTAGACAGCCTCTGTTGTAATGCGGAAATTTCCGCTCTTTTTGTGATGGATTCCGACGAATGACATATTTAAACCGGGGTTATGGCATAACAGCTTTAAATTCATAACCTTATATTTATAAACCTGCATGTCTGCCCAGTGGCGGAGATGATGACGAGAGTGCTTTATGCAATTATTTGCCACCTGCCCGAAAGGGCTTGAAAACCTCCTGCAAGATGAATTAACTGCCCTAGGCGCGTCCCAAGCGCGAGCCACTGTAGCCGGGGTTTATTTCGACGCCGATAACACCCAGGCAATGAAACTCTGCCTGCATTCACGCTTGGCCAACCGAATTCTTTTGCCTCTAGGAGTGGAAGATGTCACAAGCGACTACGATTTGTATTCCGCCGCTTACACCATCGACTGGCAAAATCACCTGCGCCCTGATAGTACGTTCGCAGTGGATTTTACCGGCACTAACGAAGCAATAAAAAACACTCAATTTGGCGCCATGCGCATCAAAGACGCCCTTGTGGATAAATTGCGTGACCACACGGGAATTCGCCCAAATGTGGATCGCCACTCGCCGCGTTTTCGTGTTAACGCGCGGTTAGCTAAAAATAAAGTTCATATCGGTATTGATCTATCCGGAGAGAGTTTACACCGGCGCGGTTATCGGCTTGATCAGGGCGTTGCGCCTTTAAAAGAAAACCTCGCCGCCGCAATTTTACTGCGCGCTAACTGGCCGCAAATTGCCGCCGCTGGTGGCCATTTAATCGACCCTATGTGCGGATCGGGCACGTTATTAATTGAAGCGGCATTAATAGCCGGAAATATTGCACCGGGGCTTTTTCGGCGTGAATTTGGTTTTATGGATTGGTTGGGTTTTGATGCGCAGGCGTGGGGTGAATTACTGCAGGCTGCAGAAGCACAGCGTGATGAAGCTATAACAAATGGCTTGCCGCATATGTTGGGCTGCGATGGATTTCCAAAAGTTTTAGAGGCTGCGGCAAATAATATCGGTCGGGCAGGGATGCATGATTTTATTCAGTTAAAAAGAGCCAATATCGAACAATTAATAAAACCTTCGTCATGGGAGCAGGGCTTGGTATTAACCAATCCACCTTATGGTGAGCGTTTGGGTGATATAGAAACGCTTAAACACACGTATCAGGATTTAGGCCGCGTGGTAAAAAATCAGTGTACAGGCTGGACGCTCGGGGTATTTACTGGCAACGGCGATTTGGCTAAAGAGCTGCGTCTGCGCTCGAATAAACGCTACAAATTATTTAACGGCACCATTGCTAGTGAATTAATTTTATACCAGGTGCTACCGCCTGAAGTGGCCACATTGCGTGAAGACGGGCCGGAAAACAAATCGCCAAATACTGGGCAACCGCTGCCGCCTTTAACCAATGGCGCGACTATGCTGGCTAATCGCCTGCGTAAAAATCTTAAACAATTCAAAAACTGGATCGAACAAAATCATATTGACGCCTATCGCTTATATGATGCAGATATGCCGGAGTATTCCGCAGCGATCGATATTTATGGCGAGTCAATCCATGTACAAGAATATGCAGCTCCTAAAACTATAGACCCAGCTGCAGCAGCCAAACGCTTTGATGAAATTATTGCGGCGGTATGTGACGTATTTAATCAGCGCCCTGAGCATTTGGCGATAAAAACTCGTCTGCGCACTAAAGGCAAACAACAATATGAAAAATTGCAGACGACAACAGATGGCGAGTATTTTTCAGTGCAAGAAGGCCTAGCCGAATACTGGGTCAATTTAACTAATTATTTAGACACAGGTTTGTTTTTAGATCACCGGCCCCTGCGTCGAGTAATTGCTAACGAAGCCAAGGGAAAACGCGTTTTAAATCTTTTTTGTTATACCGCAAGTATTACCGTGCAGGCAATTTTAGGCGGTGCTAAAAGTAGCCTAAGTGTCGATATGTCTAATACCTATTTACATTGGGCGAAGAAAAATTTTGAACTTAATAAAATCTATGGTGCTCAGCATCAATTAGTGCAAGCGGACTGTTTTAAATGGCTCGCTCAATGCCGAGAAGGTTTTGATGTAATAGTATTGGACCCGCCGAGTTTTTCCAATTCCAAACGCATGGAAGATGTACTCGATATTCAAGACGACCATGTAAGCTTGATTAGTCGTTGTATGGAGCTGTTAAATCCTGGCGGGGTGGTGTTTTTCTCAACCAACTTGCGCAGTTTTAAACTTGATACAGAAGCTTTTAAAGCGTTCAAAGTCGTGGACATTACCGCTGCGAGTATAGACCCGGATTTCGCTCGCAATCCTAAAATTCACCAGTGTTATCGCATTAGTGAGGTGCCCCATGGGCAATAGAGTTAACGCTTATCCAGAGGAAGCGCAACCGTTTAAATTAGTTAGCAGCTATAAGCCTGCGGGCGATCAACCCGAGGCGATTAAACAATTAGTTGCAGGGATTGAAGCGGGGCTTGCGCACCAAACCCTGTTAGGGGTAACTGGCTCGGGTAAGACATTTACGATTGCCAATGTCATCGAAAAAATTCAGCGCCCTACGTTAGTCATGGCGCACAATAAAACTCTAGCCGCTCAATTATATGGGGAATTTAAAGAATTTTTCCCGAATAATGCCGTGGAATATTTTGTGTCCTATTACGATTATTATCAGCCGGAGGCCTATGTTCCTTCGTCGGATACGTTTATCGAAAAGGACTCCGCGATAAATGAACATATCGAACAAATGCGTCTTTCTGCAACGAAAGCCTTAATGGAGCGCAGCGACGCAATTGTAGTGGCAACTGTATCGGCTATTTACGGCTTGGGCGACCCGGAAGCCTATTTAAAAATGGTCGTACATTTAGTGCGCGGCGATAAAATTGATCAACGCAGTATTTTGCGCCGTTTGGCGGAATTGCAATACACGCGCAACGACTTGGAATTTTTTCGCGCGAATTATCGTGTACGTGGTGATGTTATTGATATTTTCCCGGCGGATGCGGAATCCATTGCTGTACGCGTGGAACTCTTCGATGATGTTATCGAGAAGATCACGCTATTTGATCCTCTTACAGGAGAGCAAAAAGGTAAGGTCGCGCGGGTAACTATTTATCCTAAAAGCCATTATGTGACGCCGCGCGATACTATTGTTGGTGCAATTGAAAATATTAAAGTGGAATTGGCTGATCGCTTAGGTTTTTTCCGTCGCGAGGATAAATTGCTAGAAGCGCAACGCATTGAACAGCGCACGAAATATGACTTGGAAATGATGCAAGAACTAGGCTATTGCAACGGCATCGAAAATTATTCACGTTATTTATCCGGCCGCGAACCTGGCTTGCCGCCACCGACATTATTCGATTATTTGCCGGCTGAAGCACTGTTGGTAATTGATGAATCCCACGTAACCGTGCCGCAAATCGGCGCTATGTATAAGGGCGATAGATCACGTAAAGAAACCCTTGTGCAATATGGGTTTCGCTTGCCGTCAGCGATGGATAACCGCCCGATGCGCTTTGAAGAATGGGAGCGCTTAGCGCCGCAAATGATTTTTGTCTCGGCAACGCCTGGTAAATATGAGGAGGAACATCAAGGCCAGGTCGTTGAACAATTGGTGCGCCCAACCGGGCTTATCGACCCAGAAGTGGAGGTACGCCCTGCATCAACGCAAGTGGACGATTGTTTATCTGAAATCCGCCGCGCTGCCGATCAAAATGATCGCATTTTAGTGACGGTACTTACTAAGCGTATGGCTGAGGATTTAACCGACTATTTAATTGAACAAAATGTACGCGTGCGTTATTTACATTCGGATATAGACACCGTTGAGCGCATGGAAATTATCCGCGATTTAAGATTGGGTGAATTTGACGTGTTGGTGGGGATTAACCTTTTAAGAGAAGGTTTGGATATGCCTGAGGTGGCGCTGGTGGCTATATTAGATGCTGATAAAGAAGGCTTTTTACGCTCTGATCGCTCGATGATTCAAACCATTGGCCGCGCAGCGCGCAATATTCGCGGCCGTGCAATTCTCTATGCGGATAAAATTACCGCATCAATGCAGCGCGCAATGGATGAAACTAAGCGCAGGCGCGAAACACAAATTGCTTTTAACTTAAAACACGGCATTACACCGCAAGGCATTTTGAAAAACGTCGCCGACATTTTGGAGGCTAACCGAATTCCCGGTGCGCGTACTGGTCGCAGTAAAAAAGCTGCTAAAAATTCCGCCGAAGAGATTTTGCAAAAAGTTGATCCTTATAAGGATTTATGGCACCAAATTGAACAGTTGGAGAAAACCATGCAGCAAGCGGCTAAGGATTTAGAATTTGAAAAAGCCGCTGCCCTGCGTGATGCTATTTCCCAATTAAAAATACGGGCGATGGCTAATTAAGGCGAACGGCACATTTGAATTTGCTGTTTTCCTATAGTTTGTTTGTATAGCCGCAAAAAATACGCACAACTAATAACTAATACGAGGTGAAAATTATGACGGTATGGATTGATGTACGCGCCGCCGATGAATATGCAGCAGGTCATATCAACGGTGCCATATTAATTCCCTATGAAGAAATTGCCGACAAAATAGGCCTGTTTAATTTTTCCAAGAAGGAAGATATTCGCGTGTATTGCCGCACTGGTCGTCGCTCGGGTATCGCTAAGGACGTGCTAGATAATTTGGGTTATGCAACCGTTATCAATGAAGGCGGTTATGAAGAGTTATTGCAGCGCAAGGCTCTGGGGCAACCCATTCCATAAGTTTATAACGCAAAAATCCTTGACGGCCGCATTTTGCCGCAGCGAGTGCAAAGAAAACCGCTGAGAGCTGCAGCACATAAATCGCACAGTGCACAGCCCTTGTGACGAGCGTCAACGAACCCTCCGGCGGGGTTTGCCATCCTACCTGCGAAAACTCGGTACAGGGAAGAGCAAAAAAAATGTGTAGCGGAGCACTCGAGTGGGTAAAGACGCTTTCCAGTTGGAATCTTCGCGTCTTAAATTAGCTGGAACGCGTTAGGGTTACGAAGGCGTATGAACAATATCCTATTTAACACTCACGATATCGTATTGGCTGTTTGCATCCTGTTCTGTTTGTTTTTTGCCGTCGCCAATAATCTCAGCCGAACCTTTTCGCCTTCGTCGCGCAATTTGATGACGGTATTTTTAGTATTAAACGCCTGTGCGGCGTTTGACACGCTAATTTTTTGGGGGGATGCCGTGCGCTATGCAGCGTTTGCGCTTTCCCCTTGGCTTTTGATGTTGTTTAGTTTCGCCGCATTTGCCATAGGCCCATTTTTATATTGGTTTTTTCGCTCGTTGCAGGTGCCTGAGGTTAAATTAAAACCTGCTGATTATCTGCAATTGCTGCCGGCGCTAATGGCCTTACCCTATTTATACTGGGCGTGTCTGCGTCACCCATTGGAGCAACAGCAGGCATTAATTTTAAATCTCTCAATATTTAGCGATGCTCACGTACATTTTTTTGCTTTTTTAACGCTAAAAAAACTGATCCCAGTTTTATACGGTATTAAATGTCTCGCCTTAATCTACCGCGGGCCTAAGTTTATGGCCCAGCAACCGGCGGCCCTGCACCAAATACTCTATTTGTACAGCGGGTTTGTGTTGCTCTGGCTGTGGAGTTTAATAGTTCACATGCTTGGGCAATGGCTACCTGTAAGACTCAGTGATCAACTCGGGGTGGCGGGTAATTATCTGAGCCTCGCGTTATTACTGATGATCTGGCTTGAGCGCTCAAAAAACCCTTCGGCTGACGAGCAGGCCAACAGGATAAGTACTTCGGGCGCTGTTGTTGATTCCATTGTGCTTGTAGAGAGCAAGAATAGGGAAGTCGATGAGTTGGCGACACGGATACAAGCTCTAATCCAGGAGCAGCGCCCTCATCTAAATTCTCAAATAACTCTAGAGCGCTTTGCGGCGCTGCTTGATGAGCCGCCTCGACAAGTCTCCGCCGCTATCAACGGCTGTTTTAGACAGAATTTTCAGGAGTTTATTAACGGCTTTCGTGTTGAAGAGGCGAAAAACCGCTTGCGCGATCCTGGCTATTTGCACTGCACAATTGTGGAAATCGCCCAGGCAGCGGGATTTAACAGCAAGGCCACTTTTAACCGCTTGTTCAAGCAGCAAGTGGGCGTCACCCCGAGTGTGTACCGACAGGAGTTTCTGCATCTGGTCGGCATCGCAACTCCTCATTTTTCCGCGTCTCAAGATCTGCACAACCTAAATTGAAGCTTTACCGCGCCTTGGCAGCCCTGCAGGCTTAGGTTTGTGTCTAACCTTTTGGTTAGGCCTTACTTACGTCCCTTGGAGGAATCTCTCTCATGATTAAAACAAAAAAATGGCTCGTTAAGTCCTTGGCCGCGCTCGCCCTGATTGCCGGTATCACTGAGCCTGCGTTGGCCAAACCATACAAGTCGGCAGAAATTTTCACTCCAGAGGCGCAGCTGTACGGCAAATATGTTGTGCGTATGCGCGCTGCCAAAGCCAGCGGGGTTATATCCAACTTTTTCCTGTGGAAAGACGGCTCTGAACTCTCCGGGATGTTTTGGGAGGAGGTAGATGTAGAGGTGTTCGGTAAAAATAACGCCACGTCTTGGCAGAGCAACATCATTACCGGGGAAGGTACGCGCACTACCTCTGAACAGGTTCACACCAATGCTTCCTCTTTCGGCGACGGCTACAACACGCTTACTCTTGAATGGAGCCCTAACAAAGTTCGCTGGTTAGTCAATAACCAAGTAATCCGCACCACAGAAGGAGGGCAGGCTCGCAACCTGTTAAGCCCATCCCAGTTCCGCTTCAACTTCTGGCCACCGAATAACCCAGAATGGGTAGGATCTTGGAACGACAGCGTATTGCCGCAGTACATGTTCGTAAACTGGATCGAATTCCACCGCTGGAACGGTTCGAGCTTTGAGCTAGCCTGGAGAGATGACTTTAATAATTTCGATTCCAACCGCTGGAGCAAAGCCGACTGGACCTTTACTGAAAACCGCGCCGATTTCGCACCTAATAACGCCGTGGTTAAAAATGGTTATTTGGTATTAGCCATGACCCGGGAAGGCCAAGAGGGTTACAACGGTACACCACCTGCGGATACCGCCTCTAACAGCAGTTCATCCAGCAGCAGCTCGTCAAGTAGTTCATCAAGCAGTAGCTCTTCTAGCAGCAGTTCATCCAGCAGCACTTCAAGTAGCTCTTCCAGCAGCTCTTCAAGTAGCTCCTCCAGCAGCTCAAGCTCGTCCTCTTCCAGTAGCTCAAGCTCTGGTGGAACCGTCGGTGGTGCGTTTGGGCCCTGGGGTTTGGCGGGATTGATGTTGGTGTTACTTGGCCGCTGCAGAGCTAAACGCACAATCTGAGCCGCCGTCGTATTTAGGCTGTTATTTAGCTTCAAGGAGGAAGCTTAAGGAGCTTTTTGCGATTTGTTTTAGGTCTGGGAGATCGAACAGGCTAGTTTTTGAAAATTTGCGAATCTACGCGACACGTTAGATGCCTTTATTCAACGTCTCCGATCGATAATGCAGGGAAATTTTGCATAGATCGGAAGAGCGCAACACCTTCCGATGTAATTCACGGGTAATTAACGTCCTAAGGCGCTGCGATTTTTCCGACCTGTACGTCGAAAATCGGGTTCATCGTCATCCTCATCGTCTAGCTCAAGTAGTGGGCAGTCGTCGGATGCATATTTTCAATTACTGTTTCGCGATGGTTTTAATTCGTTGGATAATTCGCGCTGGCAATTAATGACCCATTCCTGGTCAGGTAATATTGCAATTTTTTCTGCTCAGTCTGTAGAAATTAAAAATGGCCTAATGACTCTTAGCCTGCGACCTGCACCGAGCGGCACACAAGATTCTGTCGAGACTAAACAGTTTTATGGAGCTGAAGTGCGATCGAAGGATACGATTACTTATGGAAAAATTGTTGCACGGGCTAAATTTGCAAAAGGCTCTGCAGTTGTTTCTTCATTGGTGGCCATATACCCACCTGGCCTGCCTATAATTGGAATGAATTGGATATAGAACAATTAGGTATGTAGTGGCATAGTAAATTTGGTCACCTAATTAGACGTGATATGCTCGCGTCGATCAATAGAAAGGTGTCCAATGAGCAAAAGAACTAGGCCAACATTTAGCCCCGAATTTCGGCATGAAGCAGCACTCTTGGTGGTTGA
>DATDJI010000040.1:0-15490 GCA_036520615.1 Cellvibrionaceae bacterium
ATGCGTACGTAATCGCTAAGTTCTAGGTTAGCGCGCTCAAGATCGCGCTTATAGCGTTCATTTTCCTGGCGTAAATCTCTACTCACGAGCGCCCGGTTAACCGCATGAGTTAAAAAATCAATATTTTGAATAGGCTTAATAAGATAATCCGTGGCGCCCTTACGCAGAGCCTCAACCACATCGCGAGCACTGCCAACAGCAGAGGTGACAATTACCGATACAGACGCATCCTGCTCTCTAAGAGCAAGCATGAGATTAATACCGTCGATATCCGGCATTGTTAAATCGACCAAAACCAAATCAGGCCGGTGAGCGATAAACCACTGCAACCCACCCTGACTTGACGTTTCCAAATGCACGCCATAACCATTATCTTGCAGCATTGCAACGATAGTGTGGCGAACGCCCTCATCATGGTCAATGACGAGGAGAGTTCTGAGGTCGCTGATCATTAATCACCTATACGACGGGAATAATGGTGTTTCTCGAAGGGCGCTAACAGTACTCCTCTCCTTTTGGCGCCGCAAGCGACAAACACTTGTTAAAACGCCCGGTGATAGCGGTCGATTTCCATAAAGGTGACGTTGCGCACCTCTAAAGAATAAAGCCGGGTTATCACACCACCCGTTAATTCACCGCCCTGGCAAAAAATCATAGTTAAGCTATGGTGAAGGCTGATGGTGCACACAGGCTCATTCCTACAGCGTAACAGCCCCTGCGATTCAAATACGAAGAGTGGATTGCTAAACATGCGCCCTGCATCTCAATACAGATTTGAATTTAGTTGACTAGACAGAAACGTGGAGGGTTTATGGAGTTAAGCTCGCGGGATTATCAAGAAAAGCGCAGTTTTATTCGCATGAAACTGGATTGCCCAGCCAAAATTACCGTGTCTGATGACGAAGATTTCACGGGCGTCTGCTCCAACCTTAGTGGAGGAGGGATGCTATTAGTGTTGGATAACCCTATTGAAGTAGGCAGTGAATGCGTCGTACGTATTAGCTCGCACTTCGGCCACGGCCCAATGCTAAAAGCAAGAACCCGCGTCAACCGCGCAATCTCTTACAACGGAAAATGCCACGCAGGGCTTTCAATATTGGAACTACTTGATCACCACTAAATGTTTGTGCCAGATGCTATAAGATCTTATTCGTACGCGTTTCGAAAAAGATCTAACTAACCTATTGCCAGTAGATAAGCTCTATTGTGTTGATAGCAACATTTTTTAAAGCTCTTGCAAATCCGCGTCCGCGCCAAAATCATCAACTACCTGACCATCGGCCGCATTAAACGCTCGGTTTTGTAAAAATCCCTCTCTTATAAAAATATAGCGGTCACCGCTAATGAGCTCCTCCGCCGACAACAACTGGCTGCGGCTGTCGATGATTTTCAGAGCGGATAAGCTGTTATAGACACGTACCGATTCAGCATAATTAATAGGATGGGTAAAGTAGTCTACCGGAGTAGCAATAAACGCTTCAGTTAACGTGGAAGGTCCTAGAAAAGGGATAACGAAATAAGGCCCAGTGGACACGCCCCAAACGCGCAGGGTTTGGCCGAAGTCTTCGTTACCTGCGAGTTTTTTCCATCCCATAAGATCTGCTACATCCCAAAGCCCAACAACCCCAGCGGTAGTATTTACAACAAAACGTCCGAGATCCCGCCCCGCAGCCTTCCATTTCCATTGCAGCATATCGTTAAGTACGCTGGCAGGTTCCAGAAGATTCTCAAAGGCATTGCTGACACCTGCTTCCACCGGATCCGGCGCTATAAACTTATAGCTTTTCACGACAGGCTTTAACAGCCAATGATCGAGAAAATCGTTAAAAGCAAACACCTTACGATTGTATGTTTCCCAAGGATCGCGTGTTTGCCCATCCGCTGCGGCCGCAGAGCAAGGAGCTGCACTAAAAAAAATACCGGCTACCCATGCACCTACAATCACCCGGGTTACTAACTTATGCATGTAATCAACCTAACTATATAAATGTGCGTTGATTTTACTTGAACCGGCACATGAAAACAAAAAAGAGCCCGAAGACCCTTTTATTTTAAGCAGTATATATTTGGGTATTAAAAAACCAACTCGCCACCAAAGCCAAAATAATCGTTACTTTGACTCGCTGTTACAGGTGTGGCTGCGCCTTTTTGCCAGGTTATATCCGCTGCTTCGTTGGTGAAAAATCCAAACAAACGGGTGGCTTTGCTGAGTTTGTAATCCGCACCAAGGCTCCAAACATTTGCATCACGCTCGATCTCGGCACTGCGCAATATATCGCTTTGCCCGAATTGCGCTTTTAACGCCCATTGCCCGAGTGTGTATTGCGAGGAAAGAATCCAGCCATTGCCCTGGTTATCTGTGCTCTTTAAATAATCTGTGCCATTTAAATCTTTTGCTGCGGCATAGGTAGTGGCATCGTGATGGTCAAGTAGAGCGCCTAACTGCCATGCGCCTATAGTGTATTGGCCCACTACACGAACTACCTGGCTTTCATCATTAATATTTTTTGTGGTTTCTACTACAGCTACATTTTTATCAAAGGCAACAGCTGCGTAAAAACTGCCGTGATCAAACGTAAGCGCAAGAGAAGCAGCGTTATCGCGGCCTTTTTCTTTATTGATTGAGTCTTGCTCTTTTTGATTTCCTTCGCTCAAAATCAGATCAATGTATCCCGTGAATCCTTGCATTTTAGGAGTGGTATACATAATTGAATTGCGGCGGCGGTAGTCATTTACAGTAATGTAATTATTAATATCGCCCTGCATATCATTAAACAAGTCGACTTTATTTTGTACTGACTTAAGCGGCGTGTCGAAATATCCCGCCGTGGCAACACCAAAATCGCCTTTTATGCCAAAATAAATATTGCGCTGCCTAATGCTTGAATTATCAGTACCATCTACACCGTCATCAGCATAAACAGCATATTCTGCTAAATAAAACCCTTCTAGGCCCAAGTCTGCGAACTTCTCACTACCCTTAAACCCAATTCGCGATACGTTGTTTTCAAGAGTGGTCGACGTGATTTCTGTCGTCGTGACTTTATTGGGATTAGTAGCGGTATCAAACTCAAGTTTCTCGATTGAGTTTTGTTGTGCGGACAGATTGATCCTGCCGTAAACGGTAGGTGCATCGGCCATGGCACCTACCGGAACCAAACAAGATAAGGCGATCAATGAACGCAATTTAGAACTCATGCTCTCTCTCCAAAATGATTAAAACACCCGGCTGCCAGTGCGGTTGTAGCCGTTGCCGCGCAGATTATGAATTATTTGTTACTGTTATGTTACAAAGCCGTAAGATTCAGGAAATTTCGGAATTCTTCCGCCAAGGAACCGCGATCCTCACTATATAAGCCTGAGGCTCCATCTAAATCCAATAGATATACAGTTAACTGCGGCACTATTTATTACCTACGTCAACCCATCACCAAAACGATGCTTCTATTGTTACGCAGAAAATTAAAGCAGTTAGTTCCGAAATATATCTACTACTGCCAATCTTTAGCGAAAGGTTTACAAAATCCAGAGATTCGGCGAGCACGGCTCAAAAACATCGCCGTTCGGAAGAAATTCTATACAGAATCACAAAAAGCGGCCGCATTCTGGCATAATTTAATTCACACAGAAAATAAAAATATTGCCAATTACGTACACACCCGCAGATATAGTTAATTAACAAATAGAGCTGCATATCAGAGCCCAAATAACTTTATACACGTTTTTTATACCTGCTCGTTTACCGCCTCCCAAGCTTTAGCCAGCCGCTTTGCAGAAACGGGCACGCGAGTTTTCAATTGCTGCGCAAACAGAGAAACACGAAGCTCTTCGATTAACCAGCGATATTCCTGCCAGGCTGCACTATTGAAAAAAGCTGCGGCCCCCTTTTGTTGCCATCGCTCTTGATGTTTCTTCCAATAAATCATTATTTCTTGATTAATTTGTTTATCTTTTTGCGGGCTCAAAAGCGCTTTTTCAAAGCGTGTCTGTAGAGCACCGATGTAGCGAGTTAACTGCTGCAAGTGAATTAAAGGCGTAGCAAAAATAAACCCGGGGAATAACCAAGTGGTTAACTGATCATTAATGGATGCCACAGTGTCAAACACAGTCAACGCATTTTTTACCGCTTTCATTTGATTTTTTAACGCGATCACCTGAACAAATATTGTTTCAAGCACACGCTCATATTCGATTGCCGTATGGGTTAACAAAGAGCGCGGCTCCAATAATGCACTAAATTCTTGCTCGGTTCGCGGGAGACTCTTTTGGCTAAAATATGCTTGATAAACCGCCGCCAATAAAAGATCGTCAATTACCTGCTGAGGAGTACCAACTCCCATGTTTGTAAGCAAAATGCTGGTCTTTTTAAACAGGTTTTTATATAAATATTTGCTCGCGTCCGGCATGCTTAATAAAGCTAGCCGGCTGAGCCCTCTGGCAGTTAGCCAAGCGGCTTCCTGTGGGTTATCTATCAATTTAAGATCCACTAAAGCGCCCTGGTCAATTAATGCGGGATAGGCACGAATTCGCACTTTACCGCGCATCAATGTGGACTCATGTTCAAGAACACCAAAATCCCAACGATTAATTCCCGTTCGCTCAACATCATCGCCGACATTTTGCAAGCTTTGTTGCACATTCGCCCGATATTTTAGCCGTAATTCAGCCAGATCGCGACCCTGCGCAATTAACTGATTTTTATCATCCGTAATCTTAATATTCATTTGATAAAAAGGGTCTATATCAATATTTGCCCAAATATCAGCGGGTAATTTTTCACCCGCTAAGCGATGTAATTCCTCAGCGAGCACATCCAACAGCGGTCGCTTTCCAGTTACTACACGCAGCATAATTTTATCAACCGCGTCAGGTATTGGAACAAATCGCTTGCGCCATTGTTTAGGCAGGCATTTTAACAATGCGATGAGTTTATCGCGGATTAGCCCTGGCACTAGCCACTCTAATGGAGGCTGCGGCAGAGTGTGTAAAATATCCACGGGCACCTGAACGCTAACCCCGTCATCGGCGGCACCCGGCTCAAAGTGATAACTCAACGGCAATTCCATGCCATCCACTAAAAGTAGTTTAGGAAATTGCGCATCGGTAATTAATTGCGCATCGTGCTGCTTTAATAAATCAAGCAGCATGAATAACAATTTAGGCTGCTCGCGCTCAGTCGTTTTACGCCAATGTTCAAAGCCCGCCAAATTGGCAATTACATCCGGTAAGCGGTCTGAATAAAAGGTAAATATTACTTCATCGTCAACTAAAATATCTTTGCGGCGCGATTTAGCTTCAAGGCCATGCACCTCCTCGATAAGCGCTAAATTATGTCGATAAAACTCGCCTACTTTATGCGGTGGGTTGCGTCCATAGCCGCCTTCCACCAACGCTTGGCGAATAAATACTTCCCTGGTTTCAGCCGGATTTATTAATGCATAATTAATCCTGTGCTTGTCTTTTATTATTAGTCCGTACAAAGTAACGCGGTCATAGGCCATTACCTGTCCAGTTTGATGAGCATAATGCGGCTGATAATAATGATGTTTAAGTAGATGTTCCGCCGTTGCTAAAAGCCATTCAGGGTCAATTTTGGCCACCATATGGCCGTATACTTTACTGGTTTCCAGCAAGCTGGCCGCTAAAATCCATTTCGGGCGTTTTTTAAATTGCGAGGATGCAGGAAAAATAAAAAATTTACGGTTACGCGCACCTAAATAATCTTGCTCGGCGGACTCTTCCGATTTCATACCTATATTCGCACATAAGCCTGCCAATAGCGCTTTATGGATAGCTTCGAAACTTGCAGGCGTAGCGTTTTCTTTAAAACCTGCCTCTTTACATGCAAGGCGCACTTGATGGTGCAATTCACGCCACTCGCGCAGGCGCATCCAAGATAAAAATTCTTTTTCACATAGTTTTTTAAATTGGTTAGCGCTCAGCGCTTGGCGCTGCTCTTCAACATAGCTCCATAAATTTACCCAGGTTAAAAAATCCGAGTCAACGTGCCAAAACCGTCTATGTTTTTCATCGCTGGCCTGTTGTTTATCCGCAGGCCGCTCACGTGGATCCTGATTCGCCATTGCAGTAGTTATAATTAAGATTTCAGTTAAACAGCCGCGCTGATTTGCTGCCAACAAAATACGCCCAAGTTTAGGATCAATAGGCAGCTTTGCTAAAGATCGGCCAACCGTTGTCAACTGCCCTTGCGGGGATACAGCATTTAATTCCTCAAGTAATTTAAATCCGTCGCTAATTAAGCGCGGATCAGGCGCGTCTACAAACGGGAATTTCCTGATATCGCCGACACCCACCGCTAGCATTTGCAAAATAACCGCTGCTAAATTAGTGCGCATAATTTCTGCGTCGGTAAAATCAGCACGCTGATTGAAATCCTGTTCGTCGTATAAACGAATACAAATACCGCTTGCCACACGCCCACACCGGCCAGCACGCTGATTAGCACTGGCTTTTGAAATCGCTTCAATCGGTAAGCGCTGCAATTTACTGCGGTGGCTATAGCGGCTGATGCGAGCAAACCCAGGGTCAATTACGTAGCCTATACCTGGCACAGTAATGGAAGTTTCCGCCACGTTAGTGGCCAGAATAATTTTTCGCCCTCGAGCATTAGCGAAAATGCGATTTTGTTCGGCATTCGATAGGCGGGCATATAATGGCAAGATAATTAAATCTTGGCGATTGAGTGCTCTTAGTGCTTTAGCCGTATCGCGAATCTCCCGCTCGCCACTTAAAAAAACTAAAATATCACCGGCATGTTTAGGCAAGGTTAGAATTTCTTCCGTCGCCGCTAAAATTGCCTCCGTTTGTTCAATCTCTCCTGCCACAGGCCGATACCAGACTTCAACGGGATAAGTGCGACCGGAGACTTCAATAATTGGTGCATTATTAAAATGTTCGGAAAATCTCTGCAAATCAATGGTCGCGGACGTAATAATAATTTTTAAATCAGGGCGCTTAGGCAGTAAGCGTTTTAAATAGCCTAAAATAAAATCAATATTTAAACTGCGTTCGTGGGCCTCATCAATAATTAATGCGTCATAACGCAACAGCAGCGGGTCATGCTGAATTTCAGCCAATAATATGCCATCGGTCATTAATTTAATTTGGCTGGAAGGGGCACACATATCGGTAAAGCGCACTTGATAGCCTACGCGCTGGCCCAAGGGCGATTTTAACTCGGTAGCAATACGCTCAGCCACTGCTCGAGCAGCTAACCTGCGCGGCTGTGTATGACCTATTAAACCCCGCTGGCCAAGTCCCAGGCTTAAACAAATTTTAGGCAATTGCGTGGTTTTACCAGAGCCTGTTTCCCCCGCTAACACCACCACCTGATGCGCAGAAATTAAGCTTGCTATATCCTCGCGTTTTTCGCTGATAGGCAGCTGGGCGGGAAATTCGATAGCTTGTTCATACTGCCTACGCGTAGTTAGCGTCTGCATTGATTGCGCAAGCAAGGCACTAAATTGCTGTTCGGATCTATCCGCAGCCTGGCCAGCTTTCTTCCTTTGCGCAATGGTGCGCAGAATTTGCTGCAGTTTAGGCACATCGGCGATTAAACAGGTGTTCGGGTCAAAAATATCAGTCTGATTCATAGGTCTTCTAAGGCACTTATTTAGCCGCTGATTATCCCCTAATCGCGAGTATAAACCTATATTTATGCGTTTTCGTAACTCAGATTGGCCGCAGCGTTGCAGATAGGTGACAGCGCAGATGATCCTAGGCATACTGTATATGGATACAGATAGGAGAATTTAATGCGCCTTTATATTGCCGAAAAGCCCAGTCTCGGGCGCGCGCTTGCGTCGGTGCTGCCCCATCCGCAGCGCAAACAGAATGGGTTTATTCAAACTGGTGATGATACTTGCGTAACCTGGTGTATAGGCCATTTATTGGAATTAGCGGAACCTGAAGATTACGATGCCAGTCTTAAAACCTGGCGTTTAGACGCCCTACCTTTTATTCCCAAACAATTTCGTTTTAAAGCTAAATCCCAAACCGCCAAACAACTTGCTGTAGTAAAAAAATTAATCAAATCCGCCAAGGAAATTGTTCATGTCGGCGACCCAGACAGGGAAGGGCAATTACTTGTCGATGAAGTACTCTGGGAAGCCAAATTAAATACTGCTCAATTAGCCCAGGTTAAACGGTTATTAATTAATGATCTAAACCCACAAGCAATTAAGCGCGCGCTGGAACAGGTGCGGCCAAATAGCGATTTTTACGCGTTAAGCCAATCCGCAATTGCCCGCACTCACGCCGATTGGTTATACGGTTTAAATATGACGCGCACCTACAGCCTGCTCGGGCAACAGCGCGGCGCGCGCGGTGTTTTATCTGTGGGGCGAGTACAAACGCCAGTGTTGGGATTGGTTGTACGGCGCGATGCCGAAATAGCCGCATTTACTCCGCACGATTATTATGAAGTTGCAGCCGAAGTTGAATTTATTATTAAAAATGCACCGCATTATATAAAAGCAAAATGGTTACCGTCCGAGGCCTGCGCCGAATTTTGCGATAGCGAGGGCCGCGTTTTATCCAAACCCTTGTGTGAGCATGTGATTAAACGCATAACCGGCAAACCTGCGCTAGTGGATGAATTCACGACACAACGCAAAACTCAAAATGCGCCTCTTCCCTACAGTTTATCTAGTTTGCAAATTGATGCCGCCAAACAATTAAAATTGTCGGCGCAAACAGTGCTAGATTTGTGTCAATCACTTTATGAAAATCATCAATTAATTACCTATCCGCGTTCCGATAGCCGCTATTTGCCCGAAGACCACTGGCAAGAAGCTTCCACGATTTTAACCGCTATTAAACACAATGCCTCGCAGCTTGGAACTGCCGTACAACAAGCCGATTGCGCATTGCGCAGTAAGTGTTGGAACGATAAAAAAGTCGACGCACACCACGCTATTATTCCCACCGCCAAACACACCAATGCCGAAGCACTCAGCCGACATGAACAGGCGATTTATCAGTTAATCTGTCGCCATTATTTAGCCCAATTTTATCCCGCCTGGATTACGGATCAGCAAACCTTAATGCTGCGTATCGATACAGGATTATTTAAAGCTAACGGCGCTACTGTTTTGCAGTGGGGCTGGAAGTTTCTTTGGTCAAAAAATACCGACGACGATACGTCAGAACAGGCATTACCGAAACTTAAAGCTGGCGATGCTGGACAGTGTTTGCGCGGTTTATTATTAGAAAAAGCCACACAGCCACCAGAGCACTTTACTGATGCAAGCCTGCTTGCTGCGATGACCGGTATCGCGCGCTTTGTAACTGACCCTTTATTAAAGCCAATTTTAAAAGAAACCGACGGTATAGGTACGGAGGCTACGCGTGCAGGCATTATTGAATTATTATTTCGGCGCGAATATCTAACGCGGGATAAAAAATATATTGTCGCAACGAATAAAGGCAAAGCATTGATAATCGCCCTACCGCCGTCGGCCAGCACACCGGACATGACCGCCCACTGGGAGCGTAAACTTTCGGCAATTGCGCAAGGTGAGCTCAATTACGCAGATTTAATTGCACCTTTGAGTCTGGAGCTTAAGCGGTTGATCGAGAATGCAAAGCCGGTTGATATGCCTGCCGCGGAGAATTTATCAGCAAATCAGTCACAGTTGAGCGCGAAACCAAAGCGTAAAGGTATAGTTTTTACAAAGAAAAATAACAACGCGAAAAAAATCCCTGTGAAAAATTCGAAAGCCACGACTAAAAAAACCTAAGCAGGCGAATACGTTTTCTGCTGATTAATATACGCTTTTAATCGAAAGATTTAAAACGAGGCTTTAAAAAATTACTCAATAGATATAACTGACATTTTCGCTTCAGTTCGTCACCGCAGTCGAAGGGCTAACTTTTTGCCAGGCAATATAACGATGGGCTTTTTTAAGCAAAGACTTCAAATGCGGTTTTAAATGAATACTCGCTTGTTTAAGCGGAATATTTTTGGTGTGAATAAATAAAGCCAACGCATAGACCACTTCAGCCTCACTTAATTCTGCCTGACGATTAGCCATGGGGTTATAGCATTTAGCGCAGCTGCCGCGAAAATTGTAGGCGGAATTGGCAAGTAAAACGCCAAAACCCATAAATACCGCCAAAACCTCAGCGGCATTGCTGAAAAATTCTAAACCACCGGGCGGAGTTTGGCGCGCCTGCATCATCATGTGCTGGGCAAGTACCGTGGCAAAGGTGGCGGCAAGATCGCCCGGCTTTTTGCATTGTTCAGGGTGAAAATATATAGGTAAAATTTCGTTTGGCGCCCATTGTGTGGACGTTAAATCACCACTGCGGCTATTGGGATTAAGTGCCAATAAGGGTGGCTGGTTTATAGCATCAGAAGTTAGGTGCGCGAGACGTAACGGCCAGTGATTTACGCCGCTGTAATTAATTACATGATTTAGTACAGTTTCCGCCATGGCGGTGGGAGAGTCTACACGGCCTGGGAAATCCTGATTAATAGGTTGAATTAATCGCGTATTATGTAAAAAGCGCTGGCCGTCAAAATGCTCATTCGACCAAGCGAAACACGCTTCAATCCAATTAGCGCTGGCCTCGGAAATTATGGGCTTGGGTGTAAATAGACCGAACATATTAGGCTCTCGGAACGCTGTGCTACACAGCGTTAAATAAACAGTATATGAAAATAATTCGGCTGTCACCCCATGAGCACAATCCCAGCTGAACGTTATTTAGTAAGTATTTTGGTCTATTCTTTTATAGCAATTCTCTTATACCAGCCCCCGCCCATTCTCCTCTTAACGGGGAGGGGCAAATTCTTTCTTTTTAAAACTATTTTCTTTTCAACTAATGGCCTTTGTAAATAAGACTGCGCAAAAAGAGCGAGCGGATTATTCCCATTCAATAGTCGCAGGCGGCTTACTACTTACGTCATAGGTAACCCGCGATACGCCGGATATTTCATTAATAATTCGGTTGGAAACTTTTTCCAATAATTCATAAGGCAGATGCGCCCAGCGCGCTGTCATAAAATCTATTGTTTCCACCGCGCGCAGAGCAATTACCCATTCATAACGGCGGCCATCACCTACCACACCTACAGATTTAACGGGTAAAAATACGGCGAATGCTTGGCTCGTTTTATGGTACCAACCCGCGGCGTGCAATTCTTCTAAAAATATCGCATCTGCCTCGCGCAATATATCGGCATATTCTTTTTTAACTTCACCTAAAATACGAACGCCTAGGCCCGGGCCTGGGAAAGGATGACGGTACACCATGTCGTAGGGCAGGCCTAATTCCAAACCTATTTTGCGCACTTCATCTTTAAATAACTCACGCAAGGGTTCGACCAGCTGCATTTTCATCGTATCTGGCAAACCGCCCACGTTATGGTGAGATTTAATCACATGAGCTTTACCGGTTTTTGCAGCAGCTGACTCAATCACATCAGGATAAATGGTGCCCTGAGCCAGCCAGTTAATACCATTAAGTTTTTTTGATTCGCCGTCGAATACATCAATAAACGCTCCACCTATAATTTTGCGTTTTTTCTCTGGATCGTTCTCGCCCTTGAGTTTGCTTAAAAATAATTCTTCTGCATCGGCGCGAATAACTTGCACGCCCATGTTTTTGGCGAACATATCCATGACCTGGTCGCCTTCGTTCTTGCGTAACAGGCCATTGTCGACAAATACGCAGGTTAATTGCGTACCTATGGCTTTATGCAATAAAGCTGCAACCACTGATGAATCCACGCCGCCGGATAAACCTAATAAAACCTGATCAGTGCCTACTTGTACGCGCACTTTTTTAATGGCATCTTCAACAATATTTGCAGGCGTCCATAACGGCTGGCACTTACATAATTGCAGCACAAAATGCTCAAATATTCGCTTGCCTTGCAATGTATGAGTTACTTCCGGGTGGAACTGCAGGCCGTATAAGTGCTTTTGCGGATGCTGCATACCTGCGATGGCACAACTGGGCGTCGACGCCATTAGTTCAAATCCAGCGGGCAGTACTACCACTTTATCGCCGTGGCTCATCCAAACATCAAGCAAGCTTTCGCCCTGTGCGCTTAAATGATCTTTAATATCAGCTAACAATTCTGACTGCCCATGCACTTGCACTTGGGCATAACCAAATTCACGTACAGACGATGACTGAACCTTGCCGCCTAACTGCTCGGCCATAGTTTGCATGCCATAACAAATCCCCAACACGGGAATACCTAAATTAAATACACACTCAGGTGCACGCGGTGACGCACCCGCAGTGACCGATTCAGGGCCGCCCGCCAAAATAATTCCGGCAGGTTGATAGTGTTTTATTTCGTCCTCGCTCATATCAAAAGCGCGAATTTCGGAAAATACGCCAATTTCACGAATACGGCGGGCAATTAATTGCGTGTATTGAGAGCCGAAATCTAAAATCAAAATACGCTGGGCGTGAATGTTGGTGCTCATAAAATCTCGTCAAACTGATAAAAAGAAAACCCGCCAAAGCGGGTTCTAGTAAAAACGCTTAAACAAAAATAATTAACGCCCGCTCACCGGATAATTAGGCGCTTCTTTAGTAATGCTTACATCGTGGACGTGGCTCTCACCAACACCTGCAGTCGTCACGCGTACAAATTGTGGTTTGGTGCGCATCGTGGCCAAATCCTGGGAACCGGTATAACCCATGGCTGCGCGCACACCACCCATCAGCTGATGGACAATAGCTTGCAACGGGCCTTTGTAAGGCACACGACCTTCGATACCTTCCGGCACAAGCTTCTCCATGCCTTGGCTAGAATCTTGGAAATAACGATCAGACGAGCCTTGGGTTTTGGCCATAGCGCCAAGCGACCCCATGCCCCGGTAGGATTTATACGTCCGCCCTTGATACAACTCAACCTCGCCCGGAGCCTCTTCTGTGCCTGCAAACATCGAACCCATCATTACTACATGGGCTCCGGCGGCAATGGCTTTAGCTATGTCACCTGAAAATCGAATGCCACCGTCGGCGATTACTGGGACATCGGTGTCGCGCAGGGCTTCAGCCACATTGGCTATGGCGCTAATTTGCGGAACTCCTACACCGGTAACAATACGGGTTGTACAGATTGAGCCAGGGCCGATACCGACTTTTACTGCATCAGCGCCTGCTTCCACCAGCGCTAAGGCCGCATCTGCGCTGGCGATATTGCCGCCGATCACTTGGATGTGCGGATAGTCCTTTTTGATTTTACGTACGCGATCGAGCACGTTTTTAGAATGGCCATGGGCCGTATCTACGACTAACACATCTACGCCTGCCGCAGCCAAGGCTGCAACACGATCATCGGTATCAGGGCTGGTGCCCACACTTGCGCCCACTCGCAGGCTACCGTTTTCATCTTTACAGGCGCTGGGGTATGTTTCGGCTTTATTAATATCTTTAACAGTAATGAGACCAGTCAGGTTAAAGGCATCGTCCACCACAAGGACTTTTTCAATACGATGCCGGTGCAAAAGCCCCCGCACTTCATTGGCAGAAGCACCCTCTTTGACCGTCACTAACTTTTCTTTCGGAGTCATGATCGATGCAACGGTGGCGTTAAGGTTAGACTCAAAACGCACATCGCGGCCGGTCACTATGCCGACCAAATTACCTTTCTCCATAACCGGTACACCGGAAATACGGTGCTGGCGAGTAAGCTTAATTAGATCGCTGATAGAAGCTGAGGAATCAATGGTGATAGGGTCACGCACGACACCAGCTTCAAATTTCTTCACGGCATGCACTTCTGCTGCCTGCTGCTCAATGCTCATACTCTTATGAATGATGCCTATACCGCCCTCTTGAGCTAAAGCAATCGCCAAACGCGATTCGGTCACCGTATCCATAGCTGCGGATACCAACGGAATATTGAGGCTAATTGTGCGGGTTAAGGCGGTTTTTAGGCTCACGTCTTTGGCGGTTACTTCAGAGTAACCGGGGATAAGCAGCACATCATCAAACGTTAACGCTTCTTGAGCGATCCGTAACATAGCCAAAACCTCACCTAGGGGCGTCGAAAATAAAACCGGCGATTATAGGTTGGTGCGGCTAAAAGCTCAAACGTTCGGCAATTCCTTATTCATCGAGAGGTATGGCCGCAGCTTTATCTAGATAGGTTTTAACCGTTTATTTTTTAAATTGAATTTGATAATCAAACCCTTTTAATAGGTTCGAAGGGGCAATAAGATTATTACTTAGTGCTTCATTTTGACCATTGCCGCGCCAGTTACTTGGCGCACGACTGTGGATTTCTCTACAAAATGCATTTATGAGCAAACAATTCAACAGCAACAGTTATACCAGCCTAAAAGCATCCCCACCTAAAGCGCCCTCCGAAACTGGCGTTAGAGATTTTCGCAACAGAATTTCTCATGCATATTAAACGCAACAAAAAAGCGGCTAAAAAGCCGCTTTTTTGTTTGGATCTTGATTGCTCAGACAAAATTAGAAATCTAATTTAACCGAAAATTGTAAGCGATTCATTGCGCCGTCAGCATCGCTCTCTAAAGCTCTAACAGCGTGAGTAAGCTCGCCGCCTAGACTTAATTTAGGAGTTGGGCTGTAAAAGAGATTAACTCGTACGCTCTCAGTACTTTCTGTAGCGCTAACGCCTGTCAGTGCAACATCATTATCAACTTGCAAAGCTGAGTAAGTAATATTTGAACGCCATTGATCGTCCCAGAGGTGACGGTATGAAGCAAAATAACCCAGCGAGTCGATTGCCTGTAAATCGCCTTGCGCGTCAAGTACTGCATCGTTAGCAGTATTAAGACCGATATAGCGACCCATACCACTTCCAGCATTTATTCCGAAGCGGATATCATCTTTACCCACCATTAATTTGCCGGTGACACTTACGCCATAGGCGCTAGTGCTCGAATCAACTGGCCCATTGACGTAAACCAATTGGCGCGCCAATGCCGCAAAACTCATGGTTAAGTCGCCGGCAGTAAGGTTGTAGCGGCCGACCAAATCCGGCAAAGCATTGTCATCCGCCACCACTCTCGCGCCGCCTTTGTTATCGGGCGTTATCGTAGTCTCGGGATTTTCCAGCGCAAACTGCCAATTACCGTGGGTATAACGCACCTGCGCTTGGCGCACAAAAATGCCCGCATCGGTATTGCCGATAAAATCGGCAGTGTCGGGGAGACTTGCAGTATTTTGGAAAGTGGACCAGTTTTGTCCAAACATCCAGTTACCGTAAGTTAAAAATGCCAGGCGTAATTCTGGAGCATAGCCATTGGTAACTCGGTCATCGCCAATTGTTGTGGCCATAAAATCCATTTCAACAAAGGTTTTAAGTGCAACGCCATCAACTGTACTGCTAGTGCCGAAATTAATTCGCGATTGGCGAGCATGCATATCCAGCTGAGTACTTTCTTCTTTTCCGCCGATCGGAGTCAGCGACGGAACATAAAAATCGCGGCCAAGGCTGCCGTTGGCAAGTGTTCCATCACTATATTGG
>DATDJI010000041.1:0-56898 GCA_036520615.1 Cellvibrionaceae bacterium
CGGTAGTTTCTTCAAATAAAGCAGCCCCGCCAACACTGCGCTTCCACTGTACCTGGCTGCCTTTTATTACCTTTTGCACGCTACCCATATTGATCGTAACTACAGCGGGTGTTTGGCCGGTTTTACCATCTTCTTGGTAGAACTGATTGCGATCAGCATCGTAGGCAAGGCTTGTGAGGTTTGTGCCCGCGGTAATTTCATAGGGTTTATCAAATACGCTGTATTTAATTGTGCGAGCAGTGCTGCCTGTGGTACTGAGATTATTACCGTTAGCATCATACGCGTAGCTCTCGCCCGTGCTTATGCTGCTTACCGCATGGGGGCGAGCAGGGGTATAGGAGTAGGTGACGCCGTCCTTCGTGCGGATATTGCCAAAACTGTCGTACACCATAGAGGCGGCTGCGGTGCAGTTAGGCGTTAGGCTACCAGCGGTTATGTGCGTGAGGCGGTTTAATTTATCGTAACAAAACGATTCGTTTAAATTCCTTTTTACTGAAGTATCGCCAATCATCCCGGCATTAGCGCGGCTGGTTAAGGTATCGAACTTGTCCCATGTATAGGCAATATCCTGGACGGAACGCAATCCCACTATGGCCTTTTGCGATTTAATTAAGCCGCTGTAGGAGTCGTAATTGTTAGTAACGATGGCGGCGCCGATGTAGGCGCCGGTAATTTGCCCCGCAGGGTTTTGCTCATAAGCGTTATAGACCGTTTTGCCCGAGCGAATATCTTTGGTGCCGGTAACGTGCCCGGCAGGGCCATAAAGAGTTTCGGTACCCGAATTATTCCAGGCAGCACCGCCTGAAGTGCTGCGCACATTGTTATTGAGGCCATCAAAGCGAAATTGTACCCGGCCAATAGCATCGTATTGCACGGATTCAGCGTAACTGCCTACTGAATTCCCCTTGTAATAATAAGCTTGGGACACAGACGTACTGCGGCCTTGGTTGTCATAACTGGCGAAGGAACAGTGCTGGCGAGTTGCTGCTACCGCACACAATTCATCATTGGCACCATTGGCACTGGCCAGCACCACAGCGCTGGTGCCTCCCAGGCCGACGTAAGTCGCATTGGAAACTGTTGTCCCCACGGGTTGTTTGCCATCAAAAAACCAGCGGGTGTGGTCAGCCACCGCGCCATCATTTTTATAGGTAGTGCGCCGCTCTAAACGACCGTATTTATCATAAAGCTGACGAGTTACCTGGCCGTTGCCATCCTTTTGCCAAACCAAATCGCCCAGCGCGTTGTATTTGTAGCTCCAACTGCCTTTGTCTGGGTCATTCATGCCTATTTTACGGCCATGGTCATCGTAAAACAGCTGAGTAACAACTGTGGTAGCCCCTAAAAATGTGTCCCCAGACATGGCAGTTTTGGTAATGGTTTCAAGCTGGCTTTTGGCGTTGTAACCATAGGTTAGGCGCCCGCCCATTGGGTCAGTGACTTCGCTAAGCTCGCCCATGGGTGTGAAAACTTCTTTGCGCACACGCCCTTCAAACGTAGTTTCTTTACTATCCACTTTGTATTTAACTGTGGTGCTAAGGCCCGTGGCAGTGCCGTTGGGCTCTACGCTTGCAATCACACGGCCGAAAATATCGTATGTATTGCTGGACCAACCGTTGGCATCCGGAGTTTGCCCTGAGGCGTAGGGTGTGCTCTGGCGTTTTACTCGACCTTGTTCATCGTATTCGATATCTACATAGTTTAATTTGCCGCCGCCTTTGATATCCGCTGTGCCTTTGCGGATCGGGCGCAATAATTTGTCTACGTAGGTATAGGCATAGGAGCCATCGTTACCTGTAACGGATGTGAGCATAACGGCCCCAGGTACGGAGCACCCGGAAACTCGGCAGTCAACAAATGACGTGGTGGATTGTTTGCCTGTGGTATCACTGGAGTTAATTACTCTGCCAAACGGGTCCGTCACTAGAGTGACTGTGGCGTCAACTGCGCCGTTATCCACGGCTTTTATTTTGGTAGCCGTACCGAAAATATCGCGCTCTAATACTTTTTGTACGTTAACGCGTACTGGTGTTGTGTCGAAGTAACCGGCACCAAAGTCTTTAATTTCCGCGTCTACATATCGATTAGTGGCATCGTAAAGCCATTCTTGGCTGCGAGTAACTAAATTGTTGTTATTGATTAATGTACCAGCGAAATCATAGTCAAGATCATAATAGGAGGTATCTACCTTGGTTTTTACGCCGCTCCCACCGTATGCATAGGTCTTTTTAAAATAGAACGGAGAGCCTTTAGTATTAGACCCCGAAGGAAATGCCTCTTCACTTGACAGCAATCCTGTATTGTTTCCTGTCTTGAAGTAATAGAACCAAGACGATTTCCCACTCGTTGCGGCAGTCGTACTCCCGAGGCGAGTAATATTAGAGGTTACAGTTGTATTCCCTAGCCGGCCTAGTTCTTCGTACGTGCGCTGGCTGCGGTCATCTCCTGGAAGAGTTAATACGCTGGAGACTGTGCTCGAATTATCGTTATATTCGTTTTGCGTGATCGTTTCATGTTTATAAGTGGCATCGGCATTTTGAGTTGTGACGGTAATCTTAAGCGGGTTGCCAAACGCATCGTACTCTTGCTGAGTTGTGGCGCGCTGCTTTACTGTTTGGGCCGTTGTGCCTGCTGTGCTACATGCGAAAGGTAGAACACACGACGTAGTTGTGCTGCCGGTTAGCGCAGAAACTTCACCAAGTCCATTTACGAATGAGCTGGCACTTTCTAGTGCAAAGGTCACTTCCGTACTGGATTTAATATACGGAATTAATGAACCGAAAAGCTTAGAGCCGCCACTAGGGGACGCCTCGCTCGCTTTGGTTTTCCACACTACGCTGTTATAGGAGCCAGCTAGGGTGTAATCGTTGGATTTGATGGCCGTAATTACACCATTGGCTGTTTTTGTGGTGGTTAAACTTGGCAGGCCAACGTAGGGCCAATCCTGCCTGTAACGGGTTTCGGATTTCGTACCGGAAATTAAATCTTTACTGACTACCGACTCAAATCCGAGATAACCGCGCCCGCCGGGTTGTAAACGCGCGTGGGAATAAAAATATTCCACTGAGCTTGCTGCTCCTGCGCCCGCACCTGAGGTAGCTGTCGGCATATCGCTGGTAACTTTGGTTACCAGTGGAATAGGCGCTGAATATTCCAGTGTAGGAACATTGGTAGTAATTTGCGGCTGGCTCCCCGCAGGCGCCGTGGTTTTATTTAAATAGGTATAAAAGTTACTTTTTGCTGAAGAAGCTGTAACGTTAAAAAAGCCAAATGGGTTGCTGTTGGTAAATGTGCGCCATAAAGAATTGTAGTGGCTGCTACTGGTTAGCCGCTCGTATTCAATATTTGTTTTTGCGCCTAAGCCATTTTCAAACTGGGTAATGTGGCGCTCTAAGCCGCCTTGGGCTTTGTTTGGGAAATACCTTAAATTTGCGCCCCAGGTACCCAGCATGTCAGGCAAACCATCGCCGTTAAAGTCAGCATATATTTGGCGGGTAGTAAAATTATCATGCTGATTTGCACCAAATGACATTTTTAACGAGTAGGTATTAAAGTCTTTACTTGTTGCGCTGAATGTACCCTGTTGCGGCTGCCAGCGGCGGTACGAGGAATGGCCGTTCATCACGTAATTACTCCTGTCCCAGGTCCATCGCCAAGTAAAATCACCGTATCCGTCGCCATCGACATCCATAATTTGCATATTGGCTATTCTCAGTTCTTCCATGTCACGCAAACTGATAATTTTATTGGCTGAAGACGATACTCCGTCGCTATTTAAGCCGGAGAGTCCCAGTCCTGTATTCATATGTAAGTAAACGCTTTCTTGATTCGGCAATTCAGTCGTGGCGTCCTTGCTGCTAATAAAAACGTCGCTTAAACCGTCACCATTTACGTCAGCAACTTGAATAAAGGCAAGCGTCTCGGGCGCTGGATCCCAATAATCTTTTCTACAATCCTTAGATTGTTTGCGATTACCCAGGTAAGCATATTGGGTATATTTCAAACCCAGCCCATCGTTCAAGATGGCGTAATAGTTTTCTTGCCTGCAATTGGAAGGGTCGTTTAGGGTATAAGTGCCATGAGGCCCATTGACTTGAACGGAATTTGTTTGCTGCCTATCAATCAAAATAAAGTCTGCAGCGCCATCACCATTGAAATCACCAGCAGGTATTAAAGAGCGGATATTAACTGAGGGAACCGCTGAAGATGAATAAGTTACCGGGCTAAATTGTTTAATAGGTATTTGAGAGAAATCAGTTGGAGTTAATGCGCTGTAAGCGTTTTTTACCGGTTCGTCGGCTGCTAAAGTGCCTGTACGTTTTTTTAAGAAAGCAACTCCGCTAGGCTGAATAATATCAGCGAGGCCATCACCGTCGACGTCGGCAAATAAGGAGTTAGCAGCAAAGGTATTATTGTCGATTGGCTGGTCTTTTATGTTGAGACGCCAGCTACCGTCTGCCATGGGTTCAGATAAATATATGCTTAGTTTATTTAAACCTCTGAAAAATACACCCAAGTCCATGTGCCCGTCGGAGTTGTAATCGAAAGGACGCAGTTCTAGGCGTTTGGCTGCTTCCCCTTGCTTTATTAAATCACCATGGAAGGTCTTACCCAGTGAGTCATTATTATTTAATGGAGCGCCATTAATTGAAAATGCACCATTTTTAAAAGTGTCGTTAGCTTTGTCATAAATCTTACCGCGCAGAAGGGCATCATGGTCGTTCGTTCCGTAGAGCACATCCGCTTCCAACCACAGCAGGTCATTTAAACCGTCGCCATTTATATCGATAGGAACAATATCACTTAAAAAACCATCATTTTCATGGATACTTTTTTCATCCCATTTCGCATCAAAAGCGTAATCATCAAAACCGGTGCCAAAATAGTATTCATTGGAAGCTGGTGACCACGTGAATTTCGTTGGATTTAAACACCACTCTCCATTTGCGCCTGCACACTCTTGCACGCCCATTAATAACGAGGCTTGCTGTTTTAATTGGGTATCTGAGACGCGGTCATAATATAGATTGAAGCGTTTTATTTGCTGCAGGCTTTGGGTAGAAGAAATGCGATTAAACACTTTTACTGCCGAAAGGCGTTTGGAGTTAGTGATCGAAGTGCCGGCTATATAGCGCTGCGTTACGTCAGGTCTATCTTCGTAGCTAAAAGACACCTGCGTATTTGCATCAGTTAAAGGTGATTGTGAGCCTGGAAAAATTGCATAATAAATATCAGTGAGAAGAAAAGCGCCGGGATTTGATCCGTCACTGGCATACCTGTATTCGATGCAGGTTTTCGTGCTATCACACGCCTTTGCCAAGGCCCAACCCATTACGCCGTTATCATCAGACGATTTTAGCTGACGACTGTTGGCAGTATTGCCATAATATTTGATAGATCCGTCTTTTGCTTCGGCGACATAGTATGCAGTAGCGCCAGTGCCCAAAACTCGAATGACTACGCCACTATCTAACTCGGTTCGATATTCATCCTTACTTGGCACTTTAATTAAGCGTTGACCATCTAAGCAACGTTCATCGTTCGATGTGAAGCTCACCGCTTTTACGCCACCATCTTGAAGCATTGTGCGCGGGCAGCGGGAAATCATGCTAAAGCCTGAAAAATTCCAGCCCATTCCCATCGAGCCAACATTAGATTGGCTTGAATATCCCAATGATACCGTTGGGGTTACGCCGCCAATGCCCGCGGGCAGCGTAATAGGCATGCCTATATTAGCTGCACCTTGCTCATTTACAGTGAAGGAAACTTGACTGACGCCGACTGCATTTGCGGGTACAAATTTGGGGGCTGGGTCGTAACCTAGTGGAATGCCGGATGTAAATCCCGTTAAATTAACGGAGTACCATTCGTCGGCCAGAATGGTGTCTCGATAATGGACTAACTCAAGTTTGGCATCGCCAGATTTATCAAGAAAATCTATTTTTTGATTGCGGTCCGACGCGTCAAAAGTTAATACTTGTGCGTTCGATGCATATCGATCTTTACCCGTGGAATCGTATACGGCGCCGACCATCGGAAAACCAAGCGCTTTACCAAAGGCGTACAAACTTGATGAGCCTCCTGAAATTTTACCGCGGATAAATATATCCAGTAGTCCATCCGCATTTATGTCTTTAATCCAATAGTCAGTGCCTGGCACGCCGCGCTGAGACATTACAAGTGAGGAAAAGGGAATATTGGCTGCAACAGGCTGTTTATAACTGATACCGTCCTGATAATAGACAAAGCTGTTGGGGCCGCCCGGAAAGATTGGAATTAGAACGTCGTAGCCAATGAGTAATAAATTGCCGCGATCATATGCATAAATATCTCCGGCTTGCCCGTCGGCATTAAAATCGCCGTAAAAGAATTCGTAGCGATTCATATCAATAGCAATATTAGGGCCGCAGCATTGCGATGACACTATGACCGCTATTTCAGGATCATCTTTCTCTGTGCCACCTGCTGCAGGTATCCCATTGGCTGATGGGAAGGGCGCTTGCATCAGCGTGCTGTAGTAATAAACGCCTGGCGCTTTGCCTGAAAAAGTCCATTGCGATGTGCGGATGGGCTCTCTCACAGGTGTTTTCGTGAGTATGGGGCTGGTGCAGTTTGCTTGCGGGCAATAGGTTTCGGTTAGCGTGATACTCGAAGAGTTCAGATCGTTAAAAAAATTTGAATCAAATCGAGCAAGATCTTGTGTCTGCTGGGTAAGGCTAACTGTGTAGCTGTCGCTGCCATATACAAGATACGATGTACTTTGCAAGGCTTGTGCTTTTAAGCAAATGATAAGTAACGACAGGAAGAGAGCTGAAAAGCGAGACATCGGGTTTTCCCTAGAGTAAATCTAAATTTAGATTCGCTATGCTAACGCGGTGCAAGCGCTCCATTCAAGAATAAAAACGTTGGTGCCGAAATCAATGCCTCCAAAACAGAGTTACTTCCCATTCCGTAATGTTGGACCTTTTCTACATAGACGAATTAATTATCGCGTAGCTGTAAAATTCTCTCATGAAAGATTTTTGGTTATAGCGGTAAAACTTGCGTTTGCCTATCCCGCTTTCCATATGCCTGGAGCGTGAGCGTTTGTTTGCAATGTCGAGTGAAATCTTTTTGGCTTTTGGCGCTTTGAGTCCAATTCAACTTAAGCCAGGACAACGGGGCTGTGTGTTGATACAATTCAGCCCAATTTTTTATGCGTCGCCTGCCGTCATGATTCAATTTTTGGAGATTTTGTTAGCGATACTTGAATCAAAATGGGCAAAACCATTTGTGATCACGGTCGTTGGCTTCATTCTTGTGGTGCACTTTATCCGTGGCTATTCTTTTTCTTCGTCAAAGAGTCGAACTCTTGTCAATTCAGTATTCACTCCCGCTTTTTCTCCGTTGATTTATTCCTACGTTGATGCTGCAAATGCGCATTTAATGGGGGTGGCGCCGGTTAAAATTGTAGAAACCAAACCCATACAAGAGGTAGTTGCCCCCACGCCTATTACCCACCTGGCGTTACTGGGCACAATTACCGATGCGGACCCAAAATTGGCCAGTGCATTTATTTCTGTCAGTGGGCAAAACAGTAAACGATTTTTCGTGGGTAAAAAAATTAGCGATGATATAAAGCTTGTGGCAGTAGATAGAGATTTTATTACGATTGAGCGCGCCGAAAAATTAGAATTATTGTATTTTCCAAATGGAAATGCTAAGCCTTTAATTCTCTCGCCTAACAAGAGACAAATTCAGCAAATGAATCAAAACACATCAGAAATACCCGAACGAAGCGATTTGTTTAATCCTGGCATGGAGGCTTTAGAGCAGCTGCGTCGAAACCTGGGAACTCAATAATCATGCGATTTTTTGTTTGTTTTTTTATAGGGATGTGCACATATTTTACTTGCGGTGGTGCTGTGGGGGTGACGCAAGATCGCGTTACGCTTTCACTGAATAATGCCAGCATTATGGATTTAATTCAGTGGGCGCAGGATGTTACGCCTAAAACTATCATCGTTCACCCGAATGTAAGCGGAAAAATAACCGTTGTTGCAGGCGACCCTATGACGGCAGGTGAAGCTTATCAAGTATTTTTATCCGTATTGGATGTAAATGGATTTACCGCGATTGAAACCGAACAGGCAATTAAAATATTGCCTTCCGATTTGGGGAAACAATCGGCGGCCCCGTTTATTAGCAATGAAAAAAATATCTCACCGGAAGATTTAATCGTTA
Organism: Cellvibrionaceae bacterium; assembly: GCA_036520615.1. Lineage (GTDB taxonomy): Bacteria > Pseudomonadota > Gammaproteobacteria > Pseudomonadales > Cellvibrionaceae > CAMCXE01. Next base: position 8,224 of record DATDJI010000041.1, read on the forward strand.
AGGTTGTAAAAATTACTAACGTATCGGCTAATCAACTGGTGGGTGCAATTAAACCCATGGTGCCCAATTCTGGCCATCTTACTGCTTATGCACAAACCAATTCCATTATTATTGCTGATCGCGCAGGCAATATTAAGGAAGTTACGCGGCTGATTGAGCAGCTCGATCGAGCGGGCATGATCGATATTGATATTATTGCTGTTAAATTTGCTCAGGCAAAAGATATATCCGCCCACATCACCTCGCTAATGCCACAAAATCAGGGGCCTGAAAGTAATCCACTCAAAATTGCAGTGGATGAGCGTTCGAATAGTTTGATGGTGACCGGTGACCCCTATTCGCGTCAGCAAATTAAAAATTTGGTCGATCGTTTGGATCGACCTCTAAACGGGCAAGATAATACCCAGGTGATTTTTTTAAACTACGCGACTGCTAGTAAAATTGTACCCATAATATCGGGTGTTGGTGGCAACGTACAAAAAGGCGAAAAAGATAAGGCTGCCAGTGATGTAGGGCTCAATATTCAGGCGGATGATTCACTTAACGCTCTAATAGTTACGGCTCCGCCGAGTTTGCAGGCCTCAATTAAAAAAATCGTAACGCAATTGGATGTCCGCCGTGGGCAAGTTTTGGTGGAGGCATTAATCGTCGAAGTCAATGAGGATGCATCGAATGCGCTAGGCGTTGAATGGAAAGTGCCGCCTGAAAATGGCAAACATTTCACTGGGGGTGCCAAGCTATATCCTCCATCGCTTGACCCCATGACAATGAGAAATGGAGAAATCACCCTTGGCTCTGGGCTTTCATTGGGTTATTTAAAAGGATTAGATATGCGAGCAGTTATTAATGCTCTCAGAGGCGAAGCTAATGCCAACATTTTGTCTACGCCAACCATTATGGCCTTAGACAACGAAGAGGCCACAATCTTGGTGGGAGAGAATGTACCGTTTGTTACGGGCTCACAAAAGCAATCGGGAGATAATAGCCCGTTTCAAACTATCACTCGGCAAGATATTGGTATTTCATTGAAGATTACGCCGAAAATTAATAACGATAATTCTGTTTCGCTGGATATAGAACAAAAAGTAGAAAGTATTGGCAATACAGACGCGGCAACTGCGGACATTATTACCAATAAACGAGAAATAAAAACCCGCGTATTAATTGATGACAACCAAATTTTAGCTTTGGGTGGGTTGATGCGTGATGAAATTACCTCATCTGAATCTAAAGTTCCGCTCTTAGGTAGCGTGCCTCTCATTGGAAGGGCATTTCGCAGCACCACTACATCCAAGGTTAAGCGTAATTTAATGGTCTTTATTCATCCTAAAATTCTTAATAATAATACATCTGCAGCTGCCATCAGCGAGGAAAAATATCTCACGCTTAAAAGAAAGCAGGAGGAAACAGCCAACAAAATGCCAAGCCTCGATTTGAAAAGCAGTACCAATGTTCAGTTGCCTATTGCGCCGCCGGACAGCAAAAAATAGCGTATGCTGCCTTATTTATTTGCCAAAAAAAATCGCGTTTTGTTAACTGAGGAACCGGGTGGTGGGAAGCTGTACGTCACTTCCAACACGCCTGATCATATTTTTTCCGAAATTAATAGGAAGTACAAAAAGCACTTTCCACATGAAAGGATAGATAACGCTCAATTTGAAGTTTTATTGCATTCTGCCTATGAGGCATACTCGGTTAGTGCACATACATCGGCAGCAGCTGCTGAACAGCATGCCGACATCACCCGGCTTGGAGATGAGATTGCCTCTATAGCGGATGATCTTTTAGATGATTCCGGTAATTCGCCTATAATAAAATTTATTAACGCGATAATATCTGATGCCATTAAATCAAGTGCTTCTGATATCCACATTGAATCTTACGAAAGTAGGCTTGCCATTCGGTATCGTATAGACGGAATTTTAAAAACGGTGGCCGAGCCAAAGCCTCAGCTTGCCCCCATGTTGATTTCACGTTTAAAAGTTATGGCAAAATTGGATATTGCTGAAAAACGTGTTCCTCAGGATGGTCGAATTTCTTTAAGGCTTGCCAATCGTGAAGTAGATATACGAGTTTCTACTCTCCCTGCAACCACGTTTGAACGGACAGTTTTGAGAATCCTGGATAAGAGCCAGGGGCTATTGGATTTACAGCATATAGGTATCCATAAGGATCAAATTGATCTTATACAATCGTTATTAAAAACGCCGCACGGCATTCTTCTAATAACAGGCCCAACCGGTTCAGGAAAAAGCACGACGCTATACGCTTGTTTGAATTCAATTAAAGATGATACGCGGAATATTCTAGCGGTAGAGGATCCTGTTGAGTATCAAGTGGACGGAATAGGCCAAACCCAAGTCAATGAAAAAAGTGGTTTAACCTTTGCTCGGGGTTTGCGCGCAATTTTGAGGCAAGATCCTGACGTTATTATGGTGGGTGAGATTCGCGATGCAGAGACACTGGATATAGCCATTCAAGCCGGGTTAACCGGGCATATGGTGCTGTCCACACTGCACACCAATTCAACCCTTGGAGCCATTACGCGCATGCTAGATATGGGTGCTGAAGCTTATCTTATCGGGTCTAGCTTAGTTGGTGTGGTAGCGCAACGGTTGGTAAGGCGCCTTTGCCAAAACTGCAGAACATCGCCCGACGACGCTTTTATTATTCAAAGCAGAATTAAATATCAGTTTGAATTCTCCGCATTATATGAGGCGTGTGGATGCGAACAATGTCAGTTTACTGGTTATAAAGGGCGATTAGCCCTGATTGAAGTACTGCCGATTGATCGACAATTGCGTAAAGCAATCGCACAACAACAAAGCGAAGAGGAATTAAGGTTATATGTGGGGAAAAATTATCTCTCTCTGCTACACGACGGCTTCAGAAAAGTTTCCAGTGGAGATACTAGCTTGGATGAAGTTTTGCGCGTAACACAACGTTCTGTCGATATTTAGTATGAGTTGCGCATAATTGTCAACATGAAAATAATCAGCGAACAAAAAATTATCCTGTGGAATTCTCGAGCTGAGGGAATGTTGCGGCTTAATTTTTTAGATAAAACACTGGGTATAGAAATCGAAAAATCGGCATTTAAGCTGTTAGATCCATCAACACCTTTATTAATCGTGCTCGATGATTGTTCCAGTTCGTATTTTTGGGTTGAAAAAACGCCTGAGTACGATGAATCCTACGTTAAAAACCACCCTGAATACATAATAGAAGACGATTTGCTCGACGAAATAAGCAGTCTGGAGATGGCAGTTGATATTACCGATAATGGTGCCTGGATATATTGTGCTGACCTGGCAGAGATTAGCGATATTGTTGAAATGCTGGAGCTGCAGGAACATACCAACTATAAAATAACCTGTATATATGCTCTGGCAGTTGGCTCCTCTCCCACCGTCGAGCCAACTCCTTCTATTAGTTGCATGTCTGCAGCCATCGAACCTGTTAGCCAAGGAAGTATGGACAGCGCAGGATTTTTTGATCACCCAGGTGTACATAACTTTAGAGTTATATCAGAAATAGACTTGAAGCCCAAATATATAAAGGAAAAACATTTAAAGAAGAGGCTGAGTGAAAAAATTTCTGCGCTATTGCGTTACGGAATTCTGTTGTCCTTAATTGCATGTGTTGTAACCGTAGTTGGTGCTTCCTTTATTTCGAGGAAAATATCCCATAAGCAGAATGAATTGAGCACAAGAAGCTGGAACAAATCAAGCGATCCAGAGCTAATACTCGGCAGATTTAAAGCTGTTAGCGATGAAAACCTGCTTGAGAATAAACGATTTAATAATTTATTCCTGGCTTTTTGTGCCGAGATGGAACAAATTGAAGATAAGCCGCTTATAGAATCTATTACTTATGACAAGAGTAGACTGCTTAGTGCTCGATTGAAAGGTGCCTCAAAGCCAGGCTTTGAAAAGATTAAAAACATTAACTCATCCAGAATTACAGTTCGCAGTGGCCCTATCACTACAATTAATGATGAAACTTTCGTTGATGTCAATATTCAATCAAAATAAGCGCTCTCTCGCTGAGGTTGTAAAGAGATTTTCGCTGCCTTTGCATGCAATATGTTTTGGAATTGGGCTGCTAGCATATAGCGCGTGCCAGAAATATTTTTTAGAAAAAAATATTCAGCTACATAATATTGACAGGTCTATTGAGCTTTTGAGCGCATACCCTTCGCTAAGTTTAAATGGCTCGGCTGTAGTATGCGACGACAGTGCGCAAGTGGTGACAACAACGGAGATGTCGGCCAGGCAGCTTGCAATTGATATAAACTCTATATCTAACACAGATACTGATATTTTAATTAATGTGCAGAATCAACAGACCGATAAAATGTTGGAATGGTTGAGCATTCTTTCCGAAAAACACCCTTGTTTAGATGTTGAGCAGCTGAATCTATACTCATCCACAGACAAGCCCGAGGGCTTTGCAAGCGGAACAATAAGATTTAAAAATACTTCAAAAAGATAATACTAATTCGCAGATGGATCAGTTAGTTTGCGAGTCTTCCTGTTGTGCTTGTCTAATTAAATCCTCACAATCCTCAATATATACGTCCAGCTTTTCAATTAATGAAGCCTGTTGCTCTGGACTACGGCTGTTGAGCATGTCGGCCATGAGTTCATAGCTAGCGGTTTGGTTGTGTTCCATTATTTTTCGATGAGCTTCGTCCCAGGACGCAAAGTCATACATTAGTAGGCTTTTTAATTGAGTTGAGAAATCTGCTTCGTCTGGATGATCTAATAATTTAGCCATTAACTGCTCCCATTTGTCTTGCTCAGATGAAGCTGCAGCTCCGAAGGGTTGTATTGATTCACTCCAAACGCCGATGCGATTTTTTTGTGTATCGGTTAAGCGGCCCATGTATTTTTTTATGGATTTTAACGCGTCATTTTTTAGTGATTCGCGAATTTCGTCCATGGGCGGTTTAAGGTACAGGTCTTCGTAATCTTTTTGATCTTCGTTCAGAGTTTTAAATAGCCGTTGCTTTTGTTTGGCGTCTAGTGATTTTAATAGTGTGGCGATGGCGGGTAATAGAGGATCTAGAGATTGTTCGCCGAATTTTTTAATGCGTTCTCGGTATACACCAATTTCGCTAGCTGTTAATGCGGGGCCTGATAGGCGAGTGCGGGCGTCTTTTAAAAATGTTACATATGTTGGTAACTCGTACCTTTGGTGCCAGTGGTGAAATTCTTTAATGGTTTTTTTTGCCAGTTGGGACTGTTCGCTGTTGAGTGATAAATAGTGATTTAACTTGTATTGCAGGCCCCAGTCTAAAAAATGGTAAGCGACTTTAACTGTGCAGCCGCTTAAAAATACCGTAATGAATAGCAATAAAATGAGCCGGGTGGTGCGCGAAGCTTTAGACCTTGCAAGGGTTTTCATTTAATTGTGAGCCGCAGATAAAGTTAGAAGGACGCTTTGATAATTAGGGTATAGCCGCTATCAAGCGTTAGGCGGTTTTTAATACGTATTCAGTCTTAAAGTTTTGCTCTTGGCTGCCGCCGAGCCCGCCAGTTCATACTAACCTTAAGGAAAGAGCTACGGTTAACGAGCTATTGCGAGGTGGGTATGATTAATTCTGTTCTACAGCAGGGCGCTTTGGGTATGCAGCAGAGCCAGGCGCGCATGCTAACAAACGCGCAGGATATTGCCAGCAGCGCTAAGAGTTCGGAGGCTGTCACAACTACTCCTTCGGATTCAACGCGTGCCAAATCTGCTGAACCTGTGTCCGTTGAGGAAGCGCTATTGGATCTTCAGCAAAACCGTCAGTTATTTGATGCTTCGGCCAAAGTGTTTGCTGCCGGTAGCCAATCGCTGGGGCGTCTGCTGGATACCTCTGCTTAGGGGCAATTTTTATGGTGAGCATTTCCTCGTTTGCCCCTGTGGCGCAGCCGCCGGTGGCCTATGCACAAGTAGGGCAAATACCTGTGGGGCAGGAGTCTGCGCAGCAGCGCTTGCAGCGGATTCGACCGGTTGAGCAGGCGCCATCTGCGGCTTCAGCTGCCGATAATAAGCGCACGACGCAAGCAAAGAGTGATTCTGCCGACACAGTGGAGAATGTCTCGGATCAGGACAAGCGCAAGCAAGCTCGAGAGGCAGTTAACGAGAAAGCAGCAAAAGCTGAGCACGAACAGTTAAAACAATTAGCCGCACGCGATCGAGAAGTACGCGCCCACGAGCAGGCCCACAAAGCAGTGGCGGGCAGTTATGGCGGTGCTATCCACTTTGAATATGAGCGCGGGCCGGACGGCAACCGTTATGCGGTGGGGGGCGAGGTATCTATAGATACATCCCCTGAGTCATCACCGGAGGCGACTTTAGCCAAGGCCCGCACGATTCAGCGAGCGGCCAACGCTCCTGCTGAGCCGTCAGATCAGGACCGGGCCGTTGCTGCTCAGGCGGTGCAAATGGAGCAGGTGGCTTTACAACAAATAGCTCAGTCGCAGCAAGATGGTACGCGCACGTCCTCTGAGAATAAGCAGGTAGAGGCTGCCTCTGCTGCTCAACCTGCCAGTGAGAAGCCCACTTCTGTGCAGGTTTCAGGCGCTGAAGTTGAATCAGCCAGAAGCCCGACGGGTTTGAGTGAGGGAGATTCTAACGCTCGCGCCCAAAGTCAACCTGAGGCATATTTTGGTTCCAACGAACATGCGGACAAGCTGCGCGGAATGTATCGCAGTGGTAACAGCGAGAGCCTTAATTTTCACGCCCAGGCTTAGAAAACTCGCTGAAAGTTTCAGGCTTTTTCACGACAGAAACGGTTGCCTTAAAGCTAAGTGCAACGCTGCAACATTTAATTGAGGGCGCGCCACTTTCGTCTCGCTCCTGTTGCGTCTTGCCTAGCTCATGTCGTTCCTCGCCAATAATTTTGTCCCTTTCTTAAGTTAACTGGTTACATCAGCCGCGAATTTGTAGCGCAAATTTCGCCGCTAGTTGTATAGCAATGTGCAAGTTCTTTTAACTGCGCTTCTGCAGCAGCCTTAAGTTCTTAATGTGATCACATCCAGCTAAGACTGTTATGTAATGGCTGCTTTTTCGCTGTGATAGCTGGCGCTATTGGCACAGAAGGTGGGTTGAGTTAGGCGCGGTATGTGCGTAATCTTGGGACGCAAATTCGATAAAATCACGATGCACAATCTGTCGCATGTTAGCGTTAAAACTGGCGAAAATTGCCGGTTTATTTTGGATAAACTGTTTTTGCACTAGCTATTCAGCCAAACATCATCACAGGTTTTTACGTGTGCAGCCTTCTTAATTCACCCGCCAGGATTCTCGTATGAATGATTCAATTTACCAACCTCCACAAGTAGAGCTGATCGACTCCGAGCAGCCGATACACAAGGCCAGTCGAATCAGGCGTTTTTTTGCGAGCATGATCGACTCCATATGTTTATCGGTAATTGTTATACCCGCGATGTATTTTGGCGACATGCTGGATTTAGCTGCGAGTAATTCCTGGGGAGGTAGCCTTAAAACCGGTGCTTTAGGAGCGGTGGTATTTTTGGTTTTTAATGGCATATTGCTAGTCCAGCGCGGGCAGACCATCGGCAAACTGGCGTTGGGAATTAAAATTGTCATGACGGATAACCAGCCGTTAACTGTATCTACGCTTGCTATACGCTATGGCGTTTATTTTGCGGGAAATTTCGTTCCTTACGTCGGCCCGCTATTCGGTTTGATAAATGTGTTATTTATCTTTGGTGAGGAGCGGCGCTGTCTGCACGATCGAGCGGCCAACACGATTGTGGTAAATGTATAGGCTGCTTTTTAATTAGTCTGTGTCAGACACGGGCTTACGTAGATTTAAAGGCTTAGGCAGTTGCAATTAGACAGCTGCTGGATTTTGGTAAAGCGGCCCAAATTGAATAGCAGTACCAAAATTCTTTAACCCCAATTGATATTGCGCCTCCGGTTCGGGCTGGTTGCGGCGCAGTCAATTGGGGTTTTTGCTGTACAGGGATGCAAACGCACAGTCGCTGGGCGAGATGCCCCGGTAACGTCTATGGTTAAGGAAGCTTTATTCCCCGTTGCGTGATGGCGCAAGGAGCCACAAGTCATAATGTTCAGGGCTGCCAAACCTAGCCGAACCGTTTGGTTCTGGGCGTTTATTGCCGGTGTGTTTACGCTCGCCAGCAGTGTTGCTCTGTTGTGGAATCACTATCGGCAGCAGCGTGCTCAGTTCATCCAAACCCACAGCTCGCTTCCAGCGCTTACTGCGCAGCAGTTTAGTATCTACGATGCACTGCTGACTCAGGTGGCATCAGCTTCCACAGGCAGCCCCCTTCCTCCCGGCGTTATTGAAGTTAGTGCTCAGGTTGATACCACAGGTTTAGTCTGGCAGGTAGTTGCTGGCAATCTGCCGCTCCCGAGCGAAATCAATACACCTAATCCGCATGCTAAAACCATTACAGGTATGAAGCTTACCGATTGGATTGATGCGCTCCCTAAAAAGCCCACGCAAGATTTTGCTGATGTGTTCGCCGCTAAAGGCTCGATTCCGGGTTTGTTTATCTCCAGGCGCGGCTGTGAAGAAGCGTCTTGCCGCCGCTGGTGGTTGGCGTTCGTACCGCTTGCCACTCTGCCCAGCGCGCTGGAGCCGGGTTGGCAAGTATTGCGTGAGGAGACTAAAAGCCTGCAGCCGATCTGGCCGCTGCAGGCAAATACGTTACTGGATAAGGAGCGCGTGCAGTTTTTTACCTGGCGTGAGCAACGCTGGGTGCTGTATGTAAGAGGACCGAGCTGGCCGTGGTTAGCCAGCGCCGTAGCATTGATGCTAAGCCTGTGTTTGGCGGCCTTAACCGCTGCACTAGCTTGGTTGCGTGAGCTAGCCTCTGTGCGCGCTCGTGAGCAGGCGCGCACCCGGGCATTAGCCGAAGCCAGTGATGAAGCCGTATTAACGATTCGCCCGGATGGCAAGGTTGCCAGCTGGAGCCGCGGCGCCATTCTGTTATGGGAGTACGGCCCGCGGGAGGTATTGGGGCGCCCGGTCACGCAGTTGTTCGATACGCAGCTCGCGGCAGCGCTGCAACCGCTGGCCAAAGGCAAAGCGGTGCGCGGGACGCAGCTTAAGGCCAAAAACGCCAGAGGTGATGTATTCCACGTGCAGTTAAATGCGGTGCCGATTCTCAATCACGCCAAGCAAGTGGTGGGGGCTGCGCTGAGCGTCATTGATTTACGGTCTGAGCGCAGCGCTCAAACCCGGTTATTGGCGCAGGAAAAAATCCTTGCCCATACGATGTCTCTACTGGAAAAGAATAATTCTCGCTGTGTAAACCTTGAGCAGGCTCGGCGTCATCTGCAAACGGTGTTGGACGCCGTGCCGTTTGTCATTGGCTATTGGGATAAACATCAAATAAATCAGGTGGCCAACCGCGCCCATCGCGCGCGCTTTGGAGTGGATGCGGCAGAAATCCCCGGCATGAGTTTGCAGGAATTATTAACACCCACCGATTATGAAGAGCAGTTTGGACGCGTGCAGGCGGCACTCGCAGGCATGCCACAAACCTACGAATATACGCAGGTTAACGAGGAAACTGGCGCGTTCAGCCATTACCTCGGTCAGTATTTACCCGACACCAGCAAAACCGGCGTGCGCGGGTTTTATGTCATCGAGCAGGATATTACTGAGCTGGTCGAAGGCAATTTACGCCTGGGGCGTGCGCTGGAAGAAAACGACGTACTGCTCACCACAATCAACAATCAATTGCTCTATTCGGTTACCGATGCCGAGGGCGTTATTCAAGACGTTAACGACAACTATTGCGCAGCATTAGGCTACGAGCGCAGTGAATTGCTGGGTCAAACCCATCGGCTAATAAATTCCGGGGTGCACAACGAGGAATTTTGGAGCGGCCTGTGGACCAGCCTGATGGCGGGTAATCCTTGGCGGGCAGAGCTGTGCAACCGCACGAAAGACGGCCAGGAGCGCTGGTTCGATACGGTAATCGCGCCCTTCCACGGGCAGGCTGGCAAGGTGGAGAAATGTGTCGCTTTAAGTATTGATATCACTTCGCGCAAGGCAGTCGAGCAAGAGCATCAACGCCTCGGGCAACTGCTGCGCGATGTGTTGGAGGCTGCGTCGGAAGTGGCCATTATCGCCACGGACACCCAGGGTGCCATCACTCTGTTTAATACCGGTGCCGAGAGCATGCTGGGTTACAGCGCGGATGAGATGCTGGGCGAATTTCCGTTGGAGCGCTTCCACGTACCTGAGGAAATTACTGCGTTTGAACTACAAGCGTCCAATCCTACAGGCCTTACAGGTTTTGGCTTATTGAGCACGCAGGCCTTAGAGAACGGCCCGCAGACCCAGCAGTGGACGTATGTGCGCAAAAATGCCAGCCAGCTAAAAGTGTCCGTCACGCTCAGTGCAATGCGCGGGCAAGATGGCATATTGGTGGGCTATCTAATCGTTGCTGCCGATATTACTGACAGCCTTAAGCAGCAGCAGGCGCTGATTTCCGCTAAGGATCAGTTGCTGGCGGCGGCGGAGGTTGCTGAATTGGGCGTTTGGGAATTCTTACCTGCTCAACAGCAACTGCATTGGAACGAGCGCATGTTCGAAATTTTCGGCCAGCCTTTGGACCAGCAGCCCGAGGGCATCGACGATTGGTTTGCCAACGTGCATACCGAAGATCAAGAACAAATTGCCGAGCGTTTCGCCAGCGCGCTGCAAGGCCTGGTTGATTTTGCTGGCGTCTACCGTTTTATCACCCGGGACGGCACACAACGCTATATCCAATTTGGCGCCTACTTTGAGCGCGATCTTGCCGGTGAGGTGTTCAAGATCACCGGTATCAGCCGGGATATTACTGGCCAGCAAGAGCTTGAGAATCAATTGCGGCAGGCCAAGGAGCAAGCGGACGCTGCAAACCTCGCCAAATCGCAATTTTTAGCCAACATGAGCCATGAAATCCGCACACCGATGAATGCGGTGCTGGGCATGTTACAACTGGTTGGGCATACATCGCTTAGCCTGCGCCAGCAGGATTACGTTAACAAAGCACAGACTGCCGCCAAGTCACTGTTGGGGCTGCTCAATGACATTTTGGATTTCTCCAAAATCGATGCTGGCAAGCTGGTCATCGACCCGACTTGTTGCTCCCTGGACGATATTTGTGCCGACGTGGCAGTAGTGATGGCGGGCAATCAGGGTGACAAACCGGTGGAAGTGATTTTTGACCTCGACCCACAATTACCGCAGGCGGTATTGATCGACAAATTACGTGTACAGCAAATTCTTATCAATCTGATTGGCAATGCACTTAAATTTACGGCTCAGGGGCAGGTATGGATTCAGCTGCTGCGCGAGGACATAGATCCGCTGTCGCTCGCTCCCCAAAACAGCGGCCATGCACTGATACGGTTTTATATCCGCGATACTGGAATTGGTATTAGGGAGGATCAGCACCAGCGCATTTTTGATGGCTTTGTGCAGGCCGAAGCCTCTACAACCCGCCGCTTTGGTGGCACAGGCCTAGGCTTGGTTATTACCAAAAATCTTATCGAATTGATGGGCGGGCAGCTGAGCTTACAAAGCGAATTGGGCGTGGGTAGCGAGTTTAGCTTTGAGTTGAATTTACCCTTGGCCGATGCACCTTCGCTCGCGCCAAAAGCACATTTGCCTGCGGGCGGCTCGGTCCTGCTCGTGCATGAAACTCCGCTGGCGATAAGCGTTCTCGAGCGCGATTTAACTCGCTTGGGTTTTGAAGTCACCAGCGCTCACAGCGCCACTGATGCTCTAAGCCTGGGTGAAGGGCGCGCTCGAGCAGGCGAGGCGTTTACCCTTGCACTGGTGGATTGGCGGCTGAATGAATCTAACGGGTTTGCACTGGCCGAGCAGTTACACAGCATCAGCCTGCAACCACTAGCAGTTATTTTGCTGTTGACGCAGCGGCAAAAAGAACAGCTCGCACTCTACCAAGGCCAGGATGCGAATTTTCTCTGGCAGTTAAGCAAACCTATCGTGCGCCCAGCACTTGAACAGGTACTAGGGCTGGTACTTGCAGGAGATCCAGCTCAGCCTCACGTGCAGGAAACCTCCCACATTCTGGCTGGCGTGTCCCTTTTGGTTGTCGAGGACAATGCTCTTAACCGCCAAGTAGCAGCGGAATTGCTAGGCGGCTTGGGCGCAAAAATTAGTCTCGCGGTCGACGGCCGTGACGGTGTCAACAAAGCCACCGCCCGAGGGGCTGATTACGATTTGATTTTGATGGATTTACAAATGCCCACGATGGATGGCCTTGAAGCGACTCGCCAGCTGCGCCATTTGGGCCTTAAGCTGCCGATTCTTGCCATGACCGCCAACGCCTCAGCAGAAGACAAAGACGAATGCCTAGCCGCAGGTATGGACGGACATTTAAGTAAGCCTATCGACCTAAACCTGGTCGTGGCCGCAATACGCCATGCCCTGGGCCTAGCTTCCGCTTCAGCCAAAATTGAGCCAGCCACCGCTGCTGAGATTGAGGACGAATCTGGCAGTGAAGCCGAAGAAGAATTTTCAACGCTGACTGACGTAGATCTATTGTTAACGGATGCGGACATCGCCGAATTATCAGCGCTTGGCGGATTCGATGACGACGAACTGGCGGCTGCTCAGATACAGGACGAACAAGTGCAAACGGATGAGCTGCTTTCCAATGCAGAAATGAGTACTGAATTGCTTGGGGATGATTCAGCACTGGAGCAAAAGGCAGAACGGCTGGACGTCGAACAACTTGGGCAACCTCCTGCAGTTGAAGAGATGGAGGCAAAGGAGGAAACGCCGGAGGTAGAGGCCGTTGCGCCTAATCCGTTCGCGGCGGAACACTCCAAGTTGGATGAATCCGAGCCACTAAACGTTACATCCGAAGAGACCAACGCAGCAAAGCTTCCTACTGAAACAATCGCAGCTGATGTACCGGCACCCCCATCCGAAGCTGTAGTTTCCGCGCCTTTACCTGCGGACGATGGAGAGTGGATTGATGGGCTGGATGAAATACTGCGCCGCTTCGGCGGTAAACGCGTATTGTTCCAAAAAATGCTGGCGAATCTTGCTCCTGAAACACAAAGATTGCTGGATGAACTCAAAAGCGCTGCAGCGGACAATGACCGGAACCGCGCTATCACCGCCGTCCACAGTATTAAAGGTACAGCCGCGACTCTCGGCGCTAAAGCCCTATCTAGCCGCGCCGCCTGGCTGGAAAAACGCCTGAAGATAACTGAGTTGCCAATTGAGCAAAGCCTTACACCCCACGCCTATGCAGCGTTAGAAGAAGCCTTGGCGGCAGCCTTAGTGGCCTTGGGGCAGGCCCTTGCGGCGTAAAAGGCAACAGCAAATAAACGGATAAAACTTCTAGGGTGCGTCGTTAATTTGGGCTAGACGTAGCAGGGCTCTGCAGCGTGCCTCCACATCTTCTGCGCCAAATACCGCCTCACACAGCGCAAAACAGTGCGCACCGGCCTGCTTAAGCACGGGTAATGTCTGCTGATTAACGCCGCCGATTACCACGACCGGCAATCCCAAAGACTCGGCTTGTGTAATTAATGTCAGTGGCGCTGACTGAGCCTGGGGTTTTGTCGCGGAGGCAAAAAAACGCCCGAAGGCCACATAATCTGCTCCGGCTTTAACGGACTCTTCGGCGAACACCAAGCTGTCATGGCAAGTAGCACCGATTATCGCTCTAGCGCCCAAACGCTCGCGAGCACTGCTAAGCGAACCGTCCTCACGCCCCAAATGCACACCTGCCGCACACGTAGCCTCTGCCAGTGCTACATCATCGTTGATAATCAAAGAGCCGCCACGCTCAGAGCACAGGCGGTTTAGTCGTTGAGCTTGTGCTAGGCGCTCAGCGGCACTGCTGTGAGTTTTGTTGCGATATTGAATCCATTTGCAGCCGCCGTCTAACGCCTGCGCGACGGCGGTGAACAGACGCTCGCCAGGTAATAATGCAGGGTCGGTTATGGCGTAGAGGCTCGGTAACGCGTGCATTAGAAGGGTTTTACTACTACTAGAATCACAATGATGATTAAAAACAGCACTGGCACTTCGTTAAAAATACGAAAAAACTTATGGCTTTTATTACAGGTGCCCGCGGCGAGTTTTTTCACAAATGCTCCGCACATATGGTGGTAGCCGATGAGAAAAAACACCAATACCAACTTAGTAAAAAACCAGCCCTGAGTGGAGTAATAGGCCCAGCCCTGCACGGCCATAGCAATGCCTAACAGCAGCGTCACTAACATAGCCGGTGTACCTATGTAACGGTATAGCTTGTGTTCCATAACGCAAAAGCGCTCTTTGGAGGCGGAGTCTTCTGCCAGTTGGTGGTACACAAATAGGCGCGGTAAATAAAACAACATGGCAAACCAACTGGTAAAGGCCACAATGTGAAAAGCTTTTAGCCAAAGCATAGATAGTCCTCAATTTGGGGGCCTGGACTGTATCCTCATCATCCACTCAGGGCAAGTTGCCTGCTTAGGGGCTGTGGGGCAGCGATTTACCGGTTTGTTTAAGTTGTTCAACAAATAACCCCGAGATGCCTAAAAGTTGTTGCTGGACCAAGCAGGCGATAGCGATCATCACCATCGCAGGCAGAATAATGTCCGAATTGTGGGCCAGCTCAAGCACCGCTACCAGAGCCGCCAATGGGGCATTCAATGTGGCGGCCATTACTGCCGCCATACCTAACAATGCAAAAACCTGTGCGGTGTCCGCTGTAAAGCCAAACATAAAAACGCCCAAGGCCCCCCAAGCCCCGCCCAGGCAAGCACCGGCCAGCAGGTTCGGCCCAACCAATCCCCCCGGCACACCTAAACCCACTACCCACGGGGAAAGCAAAAGTTTACACACCCCCAATGTGAATAAAGCAGAGAGCGTAAGTTGGTTATTCAGTACTGCAGCCAAACTATCAAACCCCAGCCCAAGCACGGCAGGTTGCCAGGCTGCTATGGCTATCGTGCACAGGGTTGCCAGTAGCAAACGGACGTTCAGTGGAAGGTGGCGCAGGCGTAGCGCATAGCGATTAGCCAGAATATAAAAGGTGCTTGCAAGGCCTAAAAAGGGTGCTCCTACAACCGCCCAACCCAAATAATGCGCAGGCAGACTGGCAAAATTTACATGCAGACTGGGCAGGTGGCCCAGTTGATAGGCAAAAGCACCCACAATCGCAGCTAGCATCACCGGCAAAACCCCATCCATTTGCCAACGCAATAGCACTACCTCAAATGCGAAGATCACTCCGGCCAACGGCGTATCAAAACAGGCTCCAATGGCAGCAGCGACACCGGCTGCTAACAGTGTGCGGCACTCTTCAGGAGATAAGCGCTGCCGCTTACTCACCCAGGCACCAACGCCTGCGCCAAGATGCACAATCGGCCCCTCTTGGCCCACACTCTGGCCACACACCAGGCTAGTTACCGCGCCAGCCCATTGCAGTAACCAATTACGTAGCGGCATATCGCCCTGATGGTTGTGCACGCGATCAATCACATGGGCGACGCTCAGCTGGCTGGCATCGGGGCCTGCCCATTTATATAGCGTAAATAACGCTACGCCGCCGACCGACAAGCTAATGGTTTGGCTGTATAAACTCAGCTGCTCAAATGCATCCGCATCTATGCCGAGCAATTGGCGGCATAAAAATTCGATACTGGCGCGAAACAGCAGTATGCACAGGCTCACGCCCAGTCCCACCCAGAGCGCATACCAACACATGAGCCCCAAACGGCGCGGCGCGCTCAAGGCCAACTTTAGTTTTAGTAGAAAGGTCTTTACCATACGCCCCTCATTTTCTCTACACCTCGCCACCAGGCGAGGCGCATCGAGGTTGTTATGGTTCGGATTGGTATTGTAGGTGGCACGGGTTACACCGGGGTTGAGCTATTGCGGCTGTTGGCCAGCCATCCGCAAGCGCGTGTTGAAGTGATCACCTCCCGCGCTGAAGAGGGCATGCCTGTGGCGGATATGTTCCCCAATTTACGTGGCCATTACGACCTGCGCTTTAGCGCCCCAGATTTTACCCAGCTTAATGAGTTGGATGTGGTGTTTTTCGCCACACCCCACGGCGTGGCCCAGGCCATGATGCCGCAATTTATGGATTCGAAAACCCGCGTAATCGATTTATCAGCGGACTTTCGCATTCGCGATATCGCCCTATGGGAACACTGGTACGGTCAACCCCATGGCTGCCCTGAACTAGTGGCGCAAGCTGTATACGGTCTACCAGAACTGAATCGAGAGCAGATTAAAACCGCCAAGCTTATCGCGTGTCCCGGCTGTTACCCCACGTCGGTACAGCTGGGTTTTCTGCCTCTGCTTGAGCGCGGCTTAATTGACACTAGTCGTTTAATTGCCAACAGCGCCAGCGGCGTAAGCGGCGCGGGCAAACAAGCGAAAGTGGATAATCTGTTTTCAGAATTAAACGACAGCTTCAAAGCCTATAGCGTCGCAGGCCATCGCCACTTGCCAGAGATAGAACAGGGTCTTAACGATATTCAACCCAAAGATGCACCGCCGGTAAATCTCACCTTTGTACCGCATTTATTGCCTACGGTTCGTGGGATTCACTCCACTTTATATGCCACGCTGACCGCGCCTTGCGAAGATCTACAAGCGCTGTTCGAGCAACGCTATGAGCATGAACCCTTTGTAGATGTATTACCCAAAGGTCAATACCCGCAGACACGCACAGTGCGCGGCACAAATATGTGCCGCATAGCAGTGGCGCAGCCCCAGGGCCGCGACACCGTAGTGATAATGGTGGCTGAAGATAACCTCACGAAAGGCGCTTCGGGACAGGCCATCCAAAACATGAATATCATGCTGGGTTTACCCGAAACCATGGGACTTAATCAACCGGCCTTGCTGCCCTAGAGAACGTTATGAGTACCGTAAAAGTAAAGGGCAGCAAACATTACCCGATGAAGGTAGTGCCCCATCGGCCTCTGCGCGAATGGGGAATCCGCGCGGCAATGGGCTTGGCCTTTATCGGTGTAGTGGCCGCAAGTTACGTCCATCGCCAATGGCAGAACGGTCAGTTGTTAGACAATTTGGCGAAGGCCGAGGCAGCGGTTGTTCAGTCTCAAACCTCAGAAACTCAGCTGCGTCAACAATTGGCGAATTTATCCATCGGCGCGCAGGTGGATCGGCAATCTAGTGAGGATGTGCGCGCAGAAATCAGCGCCTTAAAAGAGCAGGTGCAGTTACAGCAACAGCAATTAAATTTCTACCGCTCGCTGATGAACCCGGCGGAAGGCAAACAGGGCTTGGCCATTGGTGAGCTTGAATATACGCGCCGCAGCGAGCCCCAGCGCTATCACTACAGCTTGAAAGTGTTACAACTGGCTAACCTAGATCAAATCAGCGATTTCGAGGGAGACTGGCGTTTTAAGTTAGTAGGCAAACAACAGGGGCAGTGGCGCGGCCTCGAGCTTAAAGACATTTCTCCCGATTATGATGCCGCCAGTAGCAAGTTACGGTTTAAGTATTATCAAACCCTCAGCGGCGACATAGTATTACCCGAAGGCTTTGAGCCTGAATATACCGAGCTTGAAGCTCGCGCGCCAGGCAAGGCCGCAGTGAACAAACGGATTAAATGGACAGGCCCGAGCCTTGCCGCCAATCAACCAGACACATAGGAGCTTTTATGGGCTTTGCTAACACGCACACGCTAATCGCCAAGGGCACGAAAATTCTCGGCGACCTGTACTTCGCCGGTGATTTGCAAATTGAAGGTGAGATTCAAGGCAATGTCTACGCTGAAGCTGCTGGTCAAGCACGCGTTGTGGTAGCCGAGCATGGCATAGTTTTAGGTGAGATCCATGGCACTCAGGTGGTGATCAATGGGCAGGTCAAAGGCGATGTTTACTCAAGTAAACACCTTGAGCTGGCGGCTAAAGCTCAGGTAACGGGTAATGTTTATTATCAACTGATTGAAATGGTGAAAGGCGCGCAAGTGAACGGCAGTCTTGTACGTCAGGACGCCGCTGCCGCTGTTGGAGCTGCCAGCGGTAAAAAAAATGCCAGCGAGAAAACCCCCGCTTGAAAAGCGTTAATACTTGACCAATTTACTAGGATAACTAGATAATCCTATCTTGTTCGCGAGGTACATTTATGTCGGCAATTCAAACCTACACGCCTTCACCGCTTTTGGTCACCGAAAGTGCTGTGAAAAAAGTGCGCAGCTTGGTCGAAGAAGAAGGCAATCCAGCGCTTAAAATGCGCGTCTATGTTACCGGCGGCGGCTGCTCGGGCTTTCAATACGGGTTTAGCTTTGAAGAAGATGTGAGCGAGGACGACACCCTAATTGAAAAAGACGGTATTACCGTCCTACTTGATCCGATGAGTTATCCCTATCTGGTCGGGTCACAATTGGATTATGAAGAGGGTCTACAAGGCTCTAAATTTGCCATTAACAACCCCAACGCCACCTCTACCTGCGGTTGCGGTTCTTCGTTTTCGATTTAATCCATTTTTTTAACCGCGTTTCTAAGTTGCAAGCTTAAGTGGCCGGTCCGGCGGATCACTAGTCTGCCGGATAAGCAGGATAAATAGCCCCGAGCACTACTGCTTGCTGAGCCCCTGTAACGCTCGGCACATTACCAGGCAAGCCATCTAAACAGCGCTTAGCCAGCCAAGCAAATGCCATAGCTTCTACCCACTGCGGCGCAACGCCCAGCTTTTCCGTGGTAAAAAGCGGATACTTCAGCAATTGGCTCAACCGTTGCCAGAGTAATTTATTGTTAACTCCTCCGCCACACACATACAACTCTTGCGTGAGCGGACATTGGCGCTTAATGGCATCGCAAATACTCAGAGCGGTAAATTCCACCAATGTACGCTGCACGTTTTTCGCCTCTATGGCGGGCAATGTGAAAAGCGCCCGTTGCAACCAGTCCAGTGTAAATTCCTCTTTGCCGGTACTCTTAGGTGGAGTCATCGCCAAAAAGGGGTGAGCCATAAGCAGCGTTAATAACTCGGTATCCACCGCGCCCGATGCTGCCCATTGCCCATCTCGATCAAAAGGCAATTGCTGGTGGTGGTTGATCCAGGCATCCAATAACCCATTGCCTGGCCCTGTATCAAAACCTACACAGGCGCCAGTAGTTGGCAGATAAGTCACATTCGCAATACCACCGATATTTAGCACACTGCGGTGCATAGTGCTGCTGCTAAATACTGCTGCGTGGAAACCTGGTACCAAAGGCGCCCCCTGACCGCCAACGCAAATATCCCGTGAGCGGAAATCACCTACTACACAAATGCTAGAAAGCTGTGCAAGAAAATGATTGTCACCGATCTGCAAAGTAAACGCGCATTCGAGCTCTAAGCGGGGCCGATGACGTATTGTCTGCCCGTGATTGCCGATGGCAGCAACCTGTCGAGGGCTAACGTTTGCTTGCTGTAAAAGTTGTTTCACAACTTCCACGTAAAGATAACCTAAGCGTCTGTGTGCGGCGCCCATACGGTCAATTTCGTTCATGCCCGGCGTAAATAATTCCAGCAGCTCAGTGCGCAGCCCCGCAGGAACAGGACAAGAATAGGTATGTAAAAGCTCGGGTTTTGATTGGGCAAAGTCCACTAACACGGCATCGACCGCATCTACACTGGTACCGGACATTAAACCGATATAAAGGCTCATTGAGTCATTAATTCTGATTTGAATTTATATATAGAAACAAAAAAGGCGCTGAGCTTATAACTCAACGCCTTTAAAACTTAAGCAAAGAATACCAATAAAATTTGCCGGCAGGACTAGCGGCAATGAGAAAAAGATTAGAGCGTACTTTGGCCTGCAGGTGTACCGCGTTGGATCGAAACCACTTTAGGTCGACCTGCTGCGTCTTTTAGCTGGGCGAATAGCGGTTGGATCTGAGCGCTAAAGCGAGCCATTTCATTTTTGGCTATACCTTCGGCTTTAGGAAGAGTCACGGTAACTGGGTTTACAACCTTGTCACCAATGTGAAATTCATAGTGAAGATGGGGGCCGGTGGCAAGACCGGTGGAACCAACATAACCAATAATTTGGCCTTGCTTCACACTGCTACCTTTTCGAATGCCCTGAGCAAACCGGCTCATATGGCCGTACAGAGTAGAAAAGTTACCGCTATGGTCAATCGTGACGCAGTTGCCATAACCGCTGTAGGTGCCAGCAAGAGTTACTTTGCCATCTCCAGCCGCCATAATGGGGGTGCCTGTCGGAGCGGAGTAATCCACGCCCTTGTGCGCGCGGATTTTGTTCAAAATTGGATGTAGGCGGCCCAAGCTAAAGCCAGAGCTAATACGTGCAAACTCAACCGGTGTGCGTAAAAACCCTTTTCTTAAGGCCTTACCATCGTCACTGAAAAATTGACCCTGGCCATCTTTGTCTAAGTAACGGACAGCTTTATAAACCTTGCCTTCGTTAATAAATTCAGCCGCTAACATCTGCTCACCGCCGACCTTTTTACCGTCTAAATAGGCTTCCTCGTAGAGGATCTTAAAGCTATCACCTGGTTGTAAATCAAGCGCGAAGTCGATATCAAAGGCAAAAACATTGGCTAAATCATAGATTAGCTTATCGCTGATTTGAGCAGTTCTTGCGGCACCATAAAGAGAGCTTTGTATTACAGCGCTCGCCACTTTGGTTTGAATATCGGGTTTGCGTTTGTGTTCGCTATAGGCAAACTTGTCACCGACACGAGCAAAGCTACGGGTTTCAAGCAAATTCGGTTGGTAGTCAATACGAGCGAGGCCGCCTTGGCTATCCAAAGTGAACGTTAGATGATGGCCGGGATGCATTTGCTTGAGGGTTTTGGACTCTTTGCTGCTATTGAGAAAATCAGCCAGTTTTTTGTTATCCAGACCTGCACGTTGAAAAATAGAAGAGAGATTATCGCCTTTACGGACAACTTCGTTTTTGATTAGAGGATCTTGAGTTGTGTCGGATTGGAGCGGTGCTGTATCAAATTCGTAGAAGGAGAGCGGGTTGGACTTGGGAATTAGGTTGGCTAGCGGGTTGAGCAGTTCTTCAGATTCGGCGGGAGTCTGAGCCTCCAGTGGTGTATTCACACTCGGGCGTTCTTCGCTTGATGAAGCCTGTGTTTCAGAAGCGGTATCGTTAAAAGACGGTGCATTAATTAACGTGACTAGTGCTGCAACTACACAGCTCGCAATCAGTAAATGCCAGCGCGGAAAAGCCTCGCGGTCACTGTTCTGTAACTTAGTCCAGATATTATTCATTATTTTCATTATCAAAACGTAGCTGTTGGTACGGGAGGATTTATAGCAGAAAATTTCTAGCCGCGCACTCTTCAGACTAAAAATGCATGAAATTTATTGGAATAAGCTCAGGCATTTTCCTCTCAAGATGGCTCGCCGCCGATTTGAGCCGTTCGGGCATCTTCTGTATGGTGTCGCGTTTCTAAAAAGTTCACTTTAGCGAGATTTATACATGAGTGTTGACCCTAGATTGCTTGATGACCTGCAAAAACGCGGCCTTATCGCCCAAATGACAGGGGACCAGCAATTAAGAGACTTTTTGCAATCCGCACGTACGCTTTACGCAGGCTTCGATCCATCTGCCGACAGTTTACATATCGGCAGTTTAGTCCCTCTGCTTACGCTTAAACGCTTCCAGCTGGCCGGGCACAGGCCGGTTGCATTAGTCGGTGGGGCCACGGGTCTAATCGGCGACCCCAGTTTTAAGGCGCAAGAGCGCAAGCTTAATACGCCTGATGTGGTTGCCGAATGGGTGCAGTGCCTGCGCGACCAGGTAAGTCAATTCATCGAGTTTAACGATGAGGCTAACGGCGCGCTGCTGGTAAACAATTTGGACTGGGTATCTAAACTCAATGTGTTAGATTTTTTGCGCGATGTAGGCAAACATTTTTCTGTTAACAACATGATAAATAAGGAATCCGTTAAACAGCGCCTGGAGCGTGAGGGTGAGGGTATTTCGTTTACTGAATTTACCTATATGCTGCTGCAATCGCTGGATTTTGCCGAGCTGTATAAAACCTGCGACTGCACGTTACAAATTGGCGGCTCTGATCAGTGGGGCAATATAACTGGCGGCGTTGATTTAACGCGCCGCCTGCATGGAGGCCAAGTATTTGGTATGACCTTGCCTTTAGTGACCAAGGCTGACGGCACCAAGTTTGGTAAAACAGAAAGCGGCACAGTTTGGTTATCCGCAGCTAAAACCTCCCCGTATGCGTTTTATCAATTCTGGCTCGCAACAGCCGATGCTGATGTGTATAAGTTTTTGAAATACTTTACCTTTTTGAGCGTTGAGGAAATCGACGCTATTGAGCAGCAAGACCTCAGCAGTGGCACTAAACCACAAGCTCAGTCGACCCTTGCACGTGAAGTGACCCAGCTTGTACATGGCGATGTCGGGCTGAACGCGGCAAAGCGAATAACAGAGGCGTTATTCTGCGGCGAGTTTTCTTCACTTACCGCCGAAGATTTTGCCCAACTAGCCCAGGACGGGTTGCCTTCAAGCCTCTTAAACACAGAGATTATTTCCACTCAATCATTGGCTCAGGTTTTAACTGATGCTGGGGTAGTGCAAAGCGGTAAGCAAGTCAAAGACGCGCTGAGCAGCGGCTCATTATCAGTGAACGGAGTGCCCGTCGATCCAGCTCAGTTGATGGACTCGACACAGGTATTTGCGTCTGATAAATCGGTTCATCAGCGATATTTTTTGGTCAAAGTAGGCAAAAAGAAGCACCATCTGTTTTTTCTAGCCTAAAGACGAAGTGTCAGTTTGACTTCCACCGGAATCGCTAGCTACTATCCTTCCTGGCGCCAGATTTCATGGGGGTTTCCTCGTGCTGGCGTGAAACCTATATAAATAATAATTGGGGCTGAATAATGAATCATTCGGAAAAAACCAAAGCGCTCACCACACGTAGACCTGTATTTAAAAAATCTCTATTAGCTATGTGTGTTGTTGCTGCTGTTCACCAGGGCACTGTTTTTGCGGCGGAGCCAGCTGCTGAAACGGAAGAAATCGTCGTAACCGGTATGCGCGAAAGCTTAAATACCGCGCAGGACATTAAAAAGTCAGCCGATACATTCGTAGATGCAATCTCGGCCAAAGATATAGGCGCATTACCAGATAAAAGTGTTACAGAAGCTTTGCAGCGCGTGCCGGGCGTTACTGTTTCAAAATATGCGGCCCCAGTGGATCCAGATCACTTTTCTGCTGAAGGTAGTGGGGTAGTTATTCGTGGTTTGGGGCAAACGCGATCCGAGTTTAATGGCCGCGATACGTTTACCGCTAACTCAGGTTCCGGCTTAAGCTTTCAGGATGTTTCGCCTGAGCTTATGGGCGCTGTAAAAGTCTACAAAAACCAAACGGCCGATATGATTGAGGGCGGAATCTCCGGTACGGTCAACCTTGTCACGCGCAAGCCGTTTGACAAAGATGACCAGGTGTTTGCGTTTAACGTTGAAACTAACTACTCCGACCTGGCTGAAAAAACAGCTCCTTCTGCCTCTGCGTTGTATTCAAATGTATGGGATACAGATGCAGGTAAATTTGGTTTTCTAGCCAACTTCGCAATTTCTAATATTAAAACCCGCTCTGAAGGTGTTCAGTTAGGGCGCTGGGTGTGGGTCGATTTCTTAGATCCGGCTACGCAAATAGATGGTGGTCTAGCCAAGATCGACGGCATGAAGCCTGGTATATATATGCCTCAAGGTGGGGCCATGCGTTACCAAGATAACGACCGCGACCGTAAAGGCTATGCGGCATCAGTGCAGTGGGAAAGCCCAGATGAAAGCCTCACGGGAACTTTGGAGTTTATTCGCTCCGATGCGACAGCAGCTTGGGAAGAGCGCTACGCGGGTGTGCCTACCAACAACGCTGAATGGGATAAGAGCATTGCGCCTGTTGCGGGTACAAAATTTAAAACCGATGCCAATGGCTTTTTTCAGTCAGGTTATATCGGCAACAGCAAGAGCATAAATGGTTTAAACAATATCGCACCCGTGGCTGTGCAGTCTCGCTATCAAAAAACCACTAATGTGGTTGACGATTTTGGTGCTCACCTTACTTTCAAGGCAACCGATCAGCTGACGCTGGATTTTGATGCTCAACATGTTAAGTCAACGGTGGATGGATTCGATTTGGAAATTGGTCTGTTAGGCGGCGCAAATTATTTCTTAGATCGTACTGGCGGCAAGCCGTCATTTGCCTTTTTGGATTCTGCAGACAAGACGAAAACTGGCGCCGATGAAGCTTCAGATTATTATTGGCGCAGCGCAATGGATCACTTTGAAAAAAGTGACGGAAATGAAAATGCATTTGCACTTGATGCGGATTATGAACTTGACGCAGGATGGTTCAAATCCGTTGAGACTGGTGTGCGACGCTCCGAACGAGAACAAAATACACGCAACACAGCCTATAACTGGGGTGGATTAGATGTTGGTTGGAAAGGCGCAGATGCCGATCCTTCTTTCGGCGGCTATGATCCGAATCCCGGCTGGCACGGAGCTTATTATAAAGGTCATATAAACACGGTCGCACCAGATGCTACAGAGGCGGTACCATTTGGAGGTTTTCAGCGCGGAGACGCTAATGTGCCAACGAGCGTTTGGTCCGCTAAGCTAGACCTTTCGAAAAATCCCTCATTACTTAACACTTTTAATGTACCGCAGGAAGACTGGAATCCAATTGGGTCAAATCAAAATAAACGGGCTGGCGAAAACGGTTTATTTTTGAGGAATGAAATCCGTCCGGTAGATGAAACTAAGAACTCGGTCTATGCGAAGCTAAACTTTGGCAATGAAGATCTTGCTATGCCCATCAGTGGTAATATCGGCGCTCGCTATTTGAGCATCGATATTGAAACTTCAGGATTTGTCGTTTTTCCGAAGGTTTCGCAGGATGAGATAACCGTTAAAGATGTGAATAATAACGATGTCAAAGTTGGTAATCCAAATTATGTTTTTCTTAGCGATGAACAGAAAAAATATGTGCAAGGTGATTCGATAGATGTAAAAGCTAACAATAAATACACCAACGTATTGCCTTCATTTAACTTGAAAATGGGTATCACAGAAGATCTAATCGTTCGATTTGCGGTATCTAAGGCGATCAGTTTACCGCAGATGGGTTTGTACAATAACTACACGACAATCGAAGCCAAGGTGACAACAAACCCAGTTGAGTTTAAAACTTTAGACGATCTTAAAAATGCTACAGCGACAGCCTCTTTTAGTGCAAAAGGTGGTAACCCAGACCTCAAGCCGATGGAAGCCGTACAAGAAGATCTATCTTTGGAGTGGTATTTTGCTGAAGCGGGTTCTTTGACAGGCACCGTGTTTTACAAAGACTTAAAAAATTACTTTATTAGTCGAAGTGACGTAGAAACATATACTAGTCCGTTTGGTGCAACGAACACATTTAGTACTACTCGTCCTCATAATGGCGATAAAGCTAAGGTGCAGGGTTTTGAATTGGCCTATCAACAGTTTTATGACTTTTTACCGGGGCCTTTTGACGGTTTAGGTATCCAGGCCAACTTTACGCACGTTGAAACAAGCGGTATAAAAAACTCTGGGTTAAAATCTGACGACCCGAGTGGGCTTGGCAACTCGATAAATTTTGAAAATCTTCCTCTGGAGGGCTTGTCAGAAGATACGGCCAATTTTACTTTGATGTATCAAAAATCAGGATTCGAAGGGCGTTTAGCATATAACTACCGATCAGATTATTTGGTAACATCCAGCGATGCAGTAGAGAAGCTGCCTATCTTTAACAAGCCTAGTGGTAGTATGGATGCGTCCTTTAGTTATGCATTAAACGACAACTATAAAGTTGGTTTGCAAATTACTAATGTTCTTGATGAACAAACCGAAACCTATACCTATATCCAAACTCTAGATGCGGGCAACCAGAGCCATACATTAGCTAACGGCACTGGTGTCAATGTTCAACAGGCTATAGAGTCGGATCGCAGTTGGTTTATTAACGATCGCCGCTTTGCATTGTTTGTACGCGGTAATTTCTAAGTTAATTTAAGTGCACCTAAGGCGCGACACAAAGTGTTGCGCCTTTTTTTTGTTCTAAATATATAGTCTTTTGGTTCGATGGAAGTAGTATCTCTTCGAATCGGAACGTGAATTATCGTGGCGATAATTAATAAAGTATTGTATGTAGAGTGAGATGTCGTTTTGATATCTCCGATACGCGAAACATCTGAGCATTGTGGGCAGTTTTAATTATGATTCCCGAAGAAATAAAAAAAATAGTGATATTTGGTGGCGGCACTGCAGGATGGATGACCGCTGCTGCATTAGCTAAATTTGTAGCCTCGCCGCAATGTCAAATAGTTTTGGTGGAATCAAAAGATATTGGAACGGTGGGCGTAGGAGAAGCGACGCTGCCGCATTTGCGAGCCTTTAACCAGAAATTAGGTATTGGCGAAATGGAATTTATGCAGGCGACTCAAGCCACCTTTAAATTGGGCATAGAATTTATTAATTGGGGGGAAGTGGGTGAGCAGTATTTGCATCCGTTCGGCGACTTTGGCCGCGAGATAAAAAAAGTACCTTTTTATCACTATTGGCTGCGTTATAAAAAACTCGGCGGGAATTTAAGTCTCGAAGAATTTTCGCTGCCTGTGTTGGCCGCTAGGGCAAATAAGTTTGCATTTCCCAGTGATGATGTGGATTCACTATTTTCATCATTTTCATATGCGTATCACATAGACGCTGGTTTATACGCTAATTTTCTGCGAGCTTACAGCGAGAGGCGTGGAGTGACGCGCATTGAAGGCAAGGTTGTCGACGTAGGTGTCGCCAATGATGATGGGAATATTTGCTCACTAACATTGGAAAACGGCGATTTGATTTGTGGCGATCTTTTTATAGATTGCTCTGGATTTCGTAGTGAATTATTAACGAAAAAAATGGGCGTGAGCTTTGATGATTGGTCGCAGTGGCTACCCTGTGATAGAGCTGTCGCCATACCCTGTGAAGGGCAGTTTCCCGGCGCTTACACTCGCGCGACGGCAGAAGCGTGCGGCTGGAGGTGGCAAATTCCTCTGCGGCATCGCATTGGGAACGGATATGTTTATTCGAGCAATCACATCAGCGATGACGAAGCCTTGTCGGTGTTACGCAATAATTTGAGTGGTGAACCAATAGCGGAACCGAATTTTTTGCGTTTTAAAGCGGGTAAGCGTACTGCTTGTTGGGTGAAAAATGTGGTGGCTATTGGCTTGTCTAGTGGTTTTCTAGAGCCGTTAGAATCGACCAGTATCTATTTAATTCAAGTCGCCATAATGAAACTTATTCAATATTTCCGTGCTCAGAATTTAGCCCCGACAGCGGTTGATGAATTTAATCGCCAGATGCAATTGGAGTTTGACCGCATCCGAGATTTTTTAATTTTGCATTACCACGCGACGCGCCGTCAGGACTCAGAATTTTGGAAATATTGTAAAAATATGCCCGTTCCCGAGGATTTAAAATTTAAAATGCAGTTGTTTAAATCAACGAGCAAAGTGGTCGAGTATGACCACGGGCTGTTTTTTGAACCTAGCTGGATAGCGGTATATCTTGGACAGGGCATTGTGCCTGAGAGTTTTGATGTACGAGCAAATGCGATACCGCCAAATGAATTAAATACGGCAATGCTAAACCTAAATCAACACATGCTGAGGGCTGTCGATAAAATGCCGTCACAAGCTGAATTTTTAGCCGGATATGAGCAATACGCTGTAAATAAAACCCATGGAGCGCATATGAGTTTGTACGGAGCTAACCGTATGGGCCGCGCGATATGAAATGTTTGATATTAAATACGGGTGTCGTTGGTCTGCTCACAGCGGTGTCGATTCGTCGGCAATATGGGCCGAATGTGTCTGTTCGGATCGTAGATACGTATTCGCCAGAAGAGCAATCGATTATTCGGCTCGGCCCTGAAACACTAAATTTTATTGTTAGGGAGCTTGGATTTTCGCTAACGGATTTAATGCGAGGGCCGAATCCCGGAATTTTTTATTTAGGTTTACAGGTGAAACCTGGTGGAATGGCCGAAACTTCAATTATCACCCATGCTCCTACGCGCGCGCAGATAGGCGCAATGCCGGTTAACTATGCTGTGGAAAGGCTTAGGCGGGTAGGCGGGATGGAAAAACTAGAACAGTATTCTCTAGCTGCTCGAATGATCAAAGCCAATGTAATGGTGTTGCCTAATAAAAAGGGGGAGTGCCCGCTGGGAGAGGATGAAATAGGCATCACTATTAGTGCAGATCACCTACGCAATTTATTAATGTCCCAGTTGCTGAAAGATGGCGTGAGCTTGGCTCCGATGAAAGTTGCAGAATTGCACTCTGAAAATGAATGCATTCGTGTAGTATTTTCTGATGGATCTGCTGAGACTTTTGATTTCATTATTTCAACAGATGCCAATTTCGAGATATTTACACGGGTTCAGTGCAGCCGATCAATTCAGTGGGCGAGTACTGATAGCTTATCCAACCCATGTACAACCATAGTATTTGACGCAAATGGGTGGCAGTTTACTGAGTCTGTTAGTGGAAAAAAGCGCAAGGAAATTCGCTGTATTGGCGAGGCCGATGAAGAGTTCAAGGCCGCCCACTGTGATAATGATGAAATCAAAACCAAAACATCGGCTTGGTTTGGTGCGACCTGGAAAAACCGCATTGTATTTTTGTCAGAATATAATTTTTGGGGGGCGGAATTTTTATTGGACCCTCTGCAGCCAATTGTTAAAGTCGTTGCGCTTTTGACAAACTTAGTACCGATGCATGCAGATGCAGATTTATTAGCACGGTATTTTAATGAGCGGACAGAGGAGGTTGGCATTGCTTGTCGGCAATACGTTGTTGCATGTTTAATGGAGTCGCCCGTGAAGCATCGTGAACAAGTTATTTCCGAATACGATATGGCCACCTATAGCGCGCGCAAAAGTGTCTATCTTTCTACGGGACAGCCAATGCAGGCACCTGCGAATCTAATTGGCGAGGGAAGCTGGGCGGCGTTCTGGCATGCTTTTTCTGTATATCCGTACAATATTTCATCTTTGTTGCAGTCTCTGGATTTAGAGGAAGTGGTGCGGCAGCTCAGTGATATTGATTTAAATATTGCTGAAATTGTCCCCCGCTTACCCAGCCACAAATATTATATTTCGCTAATTAACGGAGGTGAGGCGTGAGTACTAAACAAGAAAATCGTATTAGAAAAATAGTAATTGTTGGCGGCGGCAGTGCAGGGTGGATGTGTGCTGCGGCGTTGGTACGGGTGTTTGGTGGCGGTGATACCTCTATTGTGCTTGTCGAATCCAATGAGATTGGAACGGTAGGTGTAGGCGAGGCCACTATTCCGCATATGGCGGCTTTTAACGCCATGTTGAACATTAGTGAGCCTGAGTTTATGCGTAAGACTCAGGGCACATTTAAATTGGGTATTGAGTTTGTCAATTGGCGTGAGAACGGGCATTCATACATTCATCCGTTTGGAAACTACGGCAGTGAAATAGATTCCATACCGTTTCACCAGTTTTGGTTAAAAGGGTTGCAGCAGGGCTGGTCGCCAAAACTAGAGGAATTTGCGTTGGCATCCTGTGCCGCACGGCAGGGCAAATTTTCCCGGCCTATTAATATTCCCGGCTCGCCGCTATCAGAGATAAATTACGCCTATCATTTTGATGCAAGTTTGTATGCAAAATATCTTAATGAATACGCTCAAAAACGCGGTGTAAAACATATTGAGGGGTTGATTGAGCAAGTTAAATTAGATCCGGATTCTGGATTTATTCAATCGTTGCTTTTAAAAAGCGGTGAAATTATCGCAGGCGACTTATTTATTGATTGTTCAGGCTTTCGCTCTTTATTGCTCGGCCAAACATTAGGTGTGGAGTATGAAGATTGGTCGGCGATGTTGCCCTGCGACCGCGCCGTAGCCGTTCCTTGCGAACGGGTTGAACCGCTTTTACCCTATACGCGTTCCACAGCGCATGCGGCCGGTTGGCAATGGCGAATTCCCCTCCAGCATCGCACTGGAAATGGACACGTATTTTCCAGTCAATATATGTCGGTAGATGAAGCAACCGCTATTTTGCTATCCAACTTGGACGCACCAGCTACAGCTGAGCCGAGGGAGATAAGATTCACTGCCGGACGACGCAAAAAAATATGGCATAAAAACTGTGTTGCTATAGGTTTGTCGAGCGGCTTTTTGGAGCCATTGGAATCGACTAGTTTGCACTTGATTCAAATGGGTATAGGCATGTTAATTAGTATGTTTCCAGACAAAAATTTCCATGCGGATTTCATTAATAAATATAATGAAAAAATGCAGAATAATCTTCTGGGTATTCGGGATTTTATTGTGCTGCATTATTGGGTGACGCGTAGAGACGATTCAGCATTTTGGCGTTATTGCCGAAACATGGAGGTGCCCTCAACTCTCCATCGCAAAGTGAACATGTATCGTCATGGGGGGCACCTAGAGCGAGAAAATCTAGAGCTTTTTACCGAGCCGAGTTGGTTGGCTGTTATGCATGGGCAGGGCATTGAAAATATTAACTATCATAATAGTGTTGATGCTATGCCGGACGAACTTATCAGGAAAAAATTAGATGCTATGCGACTGAATGTGAAAAACTCTGTGGAAGAACTTCCGCTGCATAATGATTTTATCAAGGCGTATTGTTCGGCATCGAATATGTGAGTGCGATTTAATGGAATGCAGATTGCTCGACCTTCCGTGCAATAAGAGCCAGCAACCTGTTTGGGTTATTGGGTTAATTCTTTGGCCAAAAATGCTTCCATTGCTTTAAATGTTTCGGCCTCGTTTTGATCCACGCTACGCCAGTGTTCGCCATTTTTCAATTCTACGAATGTTACTGGTTTTTTTAATTTTTCCAGTTTTTTAAACATGGCCATGGAATGTTCAAATGGCACCACGGTATCTTTGGTGGCGGCGAGTAATAAAAGTGGAGCTTTTATCTGCTCGGCCAAATGAAAAGGTGAGTCGACTTTAAGATTGTTGGCATCGTTAAATAAATCGCGGTTCAAATTCTTGCCGATAAAGCGTGCCATGTCGTCATAAAGCTTTTCCAGATCCATTACCCCGTTAACGCTAATGCCACACTTATATAGTTCGGGGGTTTTGGCAAGCCCAGTGGCTGCAGCGTAGCCACCGAAGCTGCCGCCAACAATACAAATTCTTTTGGGGTCAGCAAGGCCCTGGCTAATTATCCATTTTACGCCATCTGAAATATCATCCTGTATTAATCTGCCCCATTGGCGCAACCCCGCATCTCGATGGGAGGAGCCATGGCCGGTAGAGCCACGAAATTGTGGCTGTAAAACGCCGTAGCCTCGATTGGCAAAAAACTGCACGTAGTTGTCAAAGCCCCAATGGTCGCGCTCCCAGGGACCGCCGTGAACAAATATGACGAAAGGCAGATTTTTCTGCACGCCATCGGGCAAAGTTAAAAATGCCGGTATTTTATAGCTGTCACGAGCGGGATAAGATATTTCCTGCATTTTGGCGAGCTGTGCATTTTCAAGCTGCGGAAATGCCGAACCAATTAAATCCATGGTTTTTAAGTTGCGATCATATAAAAAATATCGGGGTGTTTTAACATCGCTGAAGGCTACCAGTGTGTAAACCTTTTTTGCGTCGTCCCATGAAATGATTTCAATAGTATATCCCGGCATAGCTTTTTCAGCGGTGGCTTTAACCTTGTTATAGTCAGAGTCTGAATATTCGCCTTCAATTTGGCGAGTTTTTAAATTGTATTTAAAAAGCTTAGAGGGTCCAGATAGGGAAGATTCTCCATCACGCAACTGATCAGAGGAAACAAGTAGAGTTTGGTCGTCGTCTGGCGAAAAACCAACGACATCCAGTCGCTCTTCGGCTTTATATTTTACATTCTGTAACTCCTCCCACGGGGCTCGTTCATTTTCACGATATAATATAGCGAAGCTGGTGTTGCTATCTTTATAACGGATGCCTACGCGGATTCGGCCTTGGTTGTCAGCTATCCAGCGCTCAACTTGCATGTCGTTTTTCTGTATTAATTCTTTTTTGCCGGTTTCCAAATCAACTTTGTGCACTTGCGGCGCGTTCCACTCTTCAGGGTTATCATCCAACTCCATAAGTAAGTGAGTCCGATCAGTTCTATTTTGGCCTATGAACCAGGCATGTTGTCGAAAATAGCCATATTTGTTCGGTTCCATTTTATAACCAATAGGTGCGGTGCCATCAAAGCGTGCTGAAACTAGACGTAGGTAATTAAATAAAAAATTACGCGACTTATTAGTGCCACGTAATGCCACTAATAAGCGGTCGTTGTTAGCCCATTTGTAGTGACTAAAATAAGCTTCGTTAGACGAGATTGGTGGATATACCTTAGTTGGTTCATCGCGATTTTTAATATAAATAATCGGCTTGCCATTAACTACAACTGTCGCGGCAATTTTTCGTCCATCCGGTGAAATCTGCGGATTGCTATATTGAGGTAATCTTGCAAAAGATTCCAATGGGTAAAGCGGTGCTTGTGCCCAGAGGCTGCAATGAATGGTTGAGAGTAGAGTCAGTAAAGCTAGTCGGTTCATCGTTGGCCTGCTATGGGTATTTGTGGACACGGGAAATACTATGTAGGAAGTTCTGTCGCCTGGAGTTTAAAATTGAAAAAGCCACCGAACGCGTAGACGGCGAAGTCGCTTCTAGGCGAAATTAACTGCAGCTACTAATGCAGAAAGCGGATGGCAGCACATATGCAAAAAGTGCGATTTTATCGGCGCTGAGCGTAAAACTTCATATTGAATAAAATCGAGAACAATGCAGAACATTTGCAAGTTTACACTGATTAAATCAGCATTTTGCCACCCGCCTTGGCAAATATAGCAATGTTGGTAGATTATGTTTTGATATTATGTGGGTGAGGTCTTAATCGAGGCGTAAAAGGTGTTGCCGCGGCAGCTCCAGTATGCTCATGTATTGCACTCGCTGGTGAGCCCCCTCCAAAACAATCTGCTGTTGCTCGGACCATAAGTTGGTGCGCTCGGCTGAATTGTCAGGCGAGGTATGTTAGCCGTGTAAAAGAACTCTATAAGCCCTTGCTAGCGAAATACATCCTAAATGAAAGCTAGTCATAAAGTGTTTTGAAGAATGCGGGGCTAAATAAAAGATTGTAGTGCTGAGTCAGAGCAAAAGTGCTTACGTTTAAATAATGATTTGAGTGATCGATTAGCTCATTACATCATAATATTCCAAAAAGCCAGTCAACTGTAGCTGCCTAAATTGCTAAATATAATTCTCATTATTTTGAACCCTAGTAAGGAGGCAGGGTGAGGCGTTTATCATTGGTCGGCGGCAGAGCTTAAGATTATTAAAGTTCTGCACATCGTAAAAATAATCATAGCGGTTGCGCTGAAATACTCTCCGCGCTCCTGCATGGACGCGAGAAATAGTGCAGAATATGCATCTAAAAATGATAGGTATCGCGAGGCTTTATGGACGCTGATTTTTGGCAGCAAAAATGGCAAACCAATGATATAGGTTTTCATCAGCCGCAGGGCAATCCCTTATTGGCCGCGCATTTTAACGCTTTGGATGTGTCAGCAGGCGGTCGAATCTTTTTGCCTTTATGCGGTAAAACCCGCGATATCGCTTGGTTATTGTCGAAGGGCTATTCGGTTGTGGGTGCGGAGCTGAGTGAGTTTGCAGTTGAGCAATTATTTGATGAATTGGGCGTAAAGCCCAGTCGGGCTGAATTTAGTAATTTTGTTTTATACCGCGCGCCGAAGGTAGATATATTTGTAGGGGATATTTTTGCGCTTACCCATTTAATGTTGGGCAAGGTGGATGCAATTTACGATCGCGCTGCTCTCGTGGCATTGCCTGTTGATAAGCGTAAGTTCTACAGCGCACATTTAATAGATATTACTGGCCGCGCCTCTCAGCTGTTAATTTGTTTTGAATACGACCAAAGCGTGATTGCAGGGCCGCCTTTTGCTATTTCTGAAGAGGAGGTTAAAGCCCACTATCAGAAATATTACGGTTTAAAACTGTTAGAGCAAGTCCCAGTTGATGGCGGTTTAAAAGGTGCTTGCGAGGCTTTGGAAGTGGTGTGGCTGTTAAAAAACAAATAATACAGTTTTTAAAAGAAGACTGGCACGCAAGGCGTCAAGCGACCTGCGTGCATGAAAAAAGTATTAATAAATATCTACCAGGGCAATAAATCCCCATTGCTGTGCCAAAAACTTCCGGTATTTTCCATCGTGAGTTCACTAATACGCAGCGCTAAACGCCCGGCACATACTTCGGCGGAAATATCGCCACCAAAATTGACCATGGCGGTTTGCACATAACCTGGGTGCAAAATCGCAACGGCGATTTTGCGGCTTTTTACATCTTCACAAAATGATTTGGCACCAGCATTTAATGCTGCTTTACTCATGCGGTAACCGTAATAGCCGCCTGATGTGTTGTCAGCAATCGAACCCATGCGGCTGGTGATAAAAGCTACTTTGGCACCCGGATTTAAAAGCGGCAAAAATGCTTCAGCTATTTTAATCGGCGCTAAAGCATTAACAATAAATTGTTCAGTAATGCTCGCAGTGTCCAAATCGCCCAAATGCTCTGGGCGTAAAATGCCGGCATTGTTAATTAAAACATCAATCGATTGATATTTAAGTTCCTGTACTACCTGAGTAAGGTTGTGCACATTTTTAACATCAATACCGCTGATAATCTGCGCGCCCGTAGCGGCAAGTTCTGCGCTACTAGTGCGGCAAAGCGCAATTACTTGCCAGTTGTTGGTTACATATTCTTGGCAAAGAGCAAGGCCGATTCCTCGGTTGGCACCGGTAATTACAACTGTAGGCATGGTAGTTTCCTCGCAAAGCGTTTAGGAAGCGCTGATTAATAGGTATTTTCAAAAATGCACAAGCACTTTCCTGTAGCTGTGTCACTTCTTCCCTTCGACGATTAAAAATACTTTTTTAATCGGTGTCCTTTGAAGAGTGCTAGTGAGCATTACCGGAAATATGAAAAATGTTGTCTAAATCTTTTTTATCAAAACTGTATTGTTGGCCGCAAAATTGGCAGTCGATATTAATGGTGTTTTGCTCGGCTAATAATTCATAGGCATCATCTATCCCTAGCGACGTTAAGGCGTTGCCGCTGCGAGCTTTTGAGCAGCTGCAGTAAAATTGTGTAGGGATTTCTGGCATTAGGCGCAGAGTATAGGAATTAAATAAAAGGTATAAAATTTCCGCGTGGGTCAAATGAAGTAATTCATCGGCGCTGATGGTATTGGCTAGTTGCAGCGCGCCATTAAATTCTTCCTCGCGTAATTCAGTATTGTGCTTACGCTCATTTGTCGGCGGCAGCGCTTGAATTAACAATCCGGCGGCGGTTTGGCCATCGGCAGCGAGCCAAAGTCGAGTGGGTAATTGT
Source organism: Cellvibrionaceae bacterium (assembly GCA_036520615.1). Classification (GTDB taxonomy): domain Bacteria; phylum Pseudomonadota; class Gammaproteobacteria; order Pseudomonadales; family Cellvibrionaceae; genus CAMCXE01. The sequence goes on from DATDJI010000041.1 coordinate 43,664, forward strand.
TCAGACTGCGCAAAATAATGGCTTAAAGAATCCGCAAGGGTTGCGCCATCTAAAGCAATTATTCCCTGATAACGCTGGCCGTCGCTTGGGTCGATAGTGATTGATAATACGGCGTCGCCGACCAATTCATGTAGGCTTTTATTAACTAAGTCTTCTTCAGTGCACTGTTCGTGTGTGCGAATAATGCCGCGCAGACGGCGCTCGTGGCTAGCTTCCGCCATAATTAAAGTGATGGGTCCGTCGCCGCGTACTTGTAACGTTAATAATCCTTCGAATTTTAATATGCCAGCAATTAAGCCTGCGGCTGCAAAAAACTCCCCTAATAGTGCTCGGCAAATAGGACTAGGGTGGTGATGGGCCATGGCGTCGCATACGGTTTTATTTAGCGTAATTATTTCCCCGCGCAGGTCGGTATTATCAAAATAAAAACGCTGTACAGTATCCTGTGAGGTCATAGTCTTCTCGGTAAAATCGGTGTGTAACTTTTAAAATTAATCTGAGTCGCTTTGCTGCAAAATAAATTGATGAATTTGGCGGCGCTGTTTTTTATTCGGCCGCCCTTCCAAATAAGGTGCAGCTGCTTGCTGAAGTTTGCGCTGCTCTTGTTGTAGTAGCCTTTTCTGCAGGCTATCGGCGGTTTCTTCATAGAGTGTTGCCGCCACAGCGGCAGGCCCACGCTGTTCGCTTAGGCCAGTAATTAATACAGTTTTTTCTTCAAAACCCTGACGGATGGTCAGCAGCATATTAAGAGCTATATCTTTGCTGGGTTTTACGCGCTGGCCGTTTACCTGCACTTTGCCGCCTTCAATCGCAGTTTTAGCCAGGTTACGGGTTTTAAAAAAACGCGCGGCCCACAGCCACTTATCAATGCGTACCGCTTGTACCGGCGTTCGCTCACTCACAGCATTAACACCTAAGCCCCGGTAAAAGGCTGGTGAAATTCGGCAAGCTTAAAAAATCGCTACAGGGTTTGGCAGGCATTTGCGAATCTGGCTGATTGATATGCAATAAATGCCCGATTCCGAAATTTTTTGCTGCGTGCAAAATACGCGGCGTGTCATCGACAAATAAACAGCGCTGTGGATTTAAATTAAATTGCTCGGTGAGAGCATGCCAAAATTGCGGCGATTCTTTTGGGGCTTTATAGTCGTGAGAAGAGACTAAGGCGTCAAAGAAATGCTCGATGCCAGCGTTATGCATTTTAATTGCAAGGCTTGCACGGTGGGCATTGGTAGCTAAAATAACGGTTTTTTTAAGAAGTTTAAGCGCCGTTAAAAAATCTAACGTGCTGGCATGCAGAGCTATTTTTGCGCGAATTTCCGTTTTTAGTTGGGCAATATCCAGCTGTAATTCGTCCGTCCAATAATCCAGGCAATACCATTGCAGCGTGCCTTCAATGTTTTTAATTTTTTCTTCAAGCTGTGCTTTGGCTGTGTCTAAATCCAGATTATTTTTGTGCGCAAAGGCGCGCGGCAGATGTTCCAGCCAAAAATAATTGTCGTAGTGTAAATCCAGCAGTGTGCCGTCCATGTCGAGAAGGATAGTATCAATGGCCTGCCAGGGAATCATTGTGGGTATAATGCCGCGCGACGAAAATTCAATGGGAGCTAAGTATGCCTACAAAACCGCAAGTGTTAAAGCGCAGCCGCTTGGCCTCCTCGAAGATTTTCCATGTGGAGTCTTTACACATGCGCTTTGCCAATGGCGTGGAGCGTGAGTACGAACGCCTGCTCTCCAACCATCAAGCGGTAATTATTGCTCCTATGCTTGATGACGACCGCGTGATTTTGGCGCAGGAATATGCTGCCGGTACCGATGATTATCAGTGGTCGTTACCCAAAGGAAAATTAGACCCAGGTGAGGACTGTGTCACCGCTGCTAACCGGGAGCTACAAGAGGAAATTGGCTACGCAGCGGGTGAATTAATTCTGCTGAAAAATATGGCGCAATCGCCTAATTACATGCAGCACAGCACGCAGTTGGTGTTGGCGCGCAAGCTGTACCCACAAACCGCCGTCGGTGATGAGCCCGAACCCTTAAACACACAAATCATCTCGTTAAGCGAATTAGAAGCCGTCTGCCAATGGGTGGATTTTAATGAGGCGCGCTCGATAGCGGCATTATTTTTAGTGCGCAGTTATCTGCAAGGCAAAGGCTAATCCTGCGGGCAAGTATGCGCCAATTTGATTTTGAATCGATAATTGCAGGCCTATGGCGCATCAGCCAACAGGCGGGAGAGGCAATTGCGGATTGTGTCCATACGCAGGTGAAATTCAAGCCTGATGATTCGCCGGTAACTGCTGCGGATATGGCCTCCCACGCTGTGCTAGTGCGCAACCTTCCCCAATTGATTGATGCACCAGTGCTATCTGAAGAAACCGACGGGCATAGGTTCGATGCTGCTACCCCTTTTTGGCTTGTTGACCCGTTGGACGGCACAAAAGAATTTATCGCTGGCAGCGATGAGTTTGTCGTGTGTATTGCGCTTATGGAAAAGTCCGCGCCGGCGCTGGGATTTATTTATCAGCCCCGCACGCAAACCGCCTATTGGGGCGGCCAACAGTGGGGTAGCTTCAAGCAGGTGGCCGGTGGCACCGTAGAATCCATTAAAACCCGTCGGGCAAATTTTGATGAGCCGCTTATTGCCTGTGTAAGCCGCCAGAATGCGAAGGCGGAAGCTGCTTGGATTGAGCAGCTCTCGCGTCATTGGCCTAGCGGTGTTTTACAGCGCCCGATGGGTAGCGCACTTAAAGCTTGTTTGCTGGCTGATGGGGGCGGGGATATTTACCCTCGCCGAGGCCGCACCTGCATTTGGGATACAGCCGCAGCGCAGGCTATTTTGCAGGGAGCTGGAGGTGATTTTTTTACGCTCAACGGGCAAACGCTCAGCTACAAGCAACACGCAGGGGTGTATAACGCAGAATTTATCGCCGTAGCCGATAAAACATTGCCTTGGCTGGAATTGTTAGGAATTAATTAATGAACTATCGCTTTTGCTGCGCATGTGTTGTTACGGCGGCTCTGCTTATAGCCTGCGGCAAAAAAAATCCCAGCGAATACACAAGCCCCGCTGTGTTCCCTGAGCATACAAAAAACTTTCAATTAATAAAGCAGGAAATTTACGCTGACCCGATGAATGGTTTGGGCCTGAGATACCAGGACAAAATCAAACCGAGTAGTCAATTTGATGTAAATATTTATCCGGTTGGCAGCTTATATTGGCAAAACCTCGCACCCTTATTGGACGGCGAAGTAGCGGTGATTTTAGCTGATCGAGATTACGCCATCGCCCAAGGATTATGGCAGGAAAAACGCGAAGTGGTGCGTGCACCTGTAACTATTGCCGGGCAAGCAGGTGTGCGTTTGCAATGGTATTTATGGACGGAGCAAAAAATTCAACACGAAATTGTATTTTTATTTTTGCAGCAGGATAAATGGGTAAAATTTAGTTTTTTTAGAAATACCGCGCATTATGCTGCGGCGGATGCGATGAATTTAGTCAAACAGGCAGAAGCCGCAGTCTGGCAATTATTACCTGAAGTTCATGCCCCAGCGGAATCCGCGTTGGTGGCGCAAAAGCGTGCCGAGCACGCCGCAAAAATAAAAGCCAAAGCGCAGGAATTGCTGCGCGCCCGCCCGTCAAACCCTTAGGGCTTCCCTGCCCATTAGCCTTTTAAGGCAGATATACTGTGCAATAGCCTTGTGCGGTAATTTGCGCTACAGGGTCGCATTTATCCACACAGCGCAGCGTTGATACACCGCGAATTTCCCCAGTAACTGGATCTTTCAGCGGCGCGCCGCCGATAGATTTTTGCTCCCACTGCGGATAAGCGCAGCCGCCACTGGTTACGCAGCCTTTTACGCTTTCGCTATAACCTTCTGGGCACTCTGCTACGGGTGCGCTAATGGGCAAATAGAATTGATTGGCTACCAATTTCGTGCCTGTACCATTTAATTGACGTACGCGCTTGTTTACTCCAGCTACAGGTACAACGTCGCCTTCACCCAACACCAAAAACGCGTTGGCTAAGTCTTCTTCACTGGCTTTCACGGCGGAAAAATCCATGTCGGAAATTGCGCGTTGCTCGCGGCTATTGAGTTTGTATTCATTTAACGAAAAACAAGGCGAGGTAATGCAACGAATCCCTCTGTCTTCTAAGCCGTAAAATGTACCCGTGGGCTCGGCATCATTGGCGGGGCGATAAGCGGCGAGGGCAGTAAATACCCCAAGTTTGCCTACGTTCGGCGTGCTGCTTTTAGTTAAGGTCCCGCGCAATAATAACTGGGTGTTAAAGGTGCTATTAGTATTGGCTGAAAACGGATCAAAACCAAGTTTTTTGTAATTCTCTTCCGCTACGTAACATTCTTTAGCGCGTTTGCCATCAGCACAAACGGTTGATGCTTGATTGACACTTTTAACAAAAATACCGCCACACAAAGGCGAGGCACATTTGCGGTAATCTTGGCGAGCTAAATAATAGCCTTTTGGGTCAAATGGCTCGTTAACTTGCGCATCAACTTTTTGTGCCACCAAATGATAGTCAATCAATGGACCATCAAACGCGCGCGAATCGATAAAACCGGTGAAATCTAACGCTGTGCCATCGAATTTAAATTTAGCATCCGCAGTGGCACCGCTTTGGTTGGCGGTGTAAGGGTCCTCGGGCAGTTGAAAACCATCCTTACCACTGTCAATTTTAATATTGGAGAAAAAAGCTTTATCGGCAACTACGGTGGCGGTAAGCGAACCGGAAAATTTGCCTTTAGTAATCGTGCAGGCATTGGGTGGGCAACGTGCAGGAGTAATCGTGTACTCGCCGCTGAGGACGGTCATGTCGACAACCTGAGCGACATCGGCGTGGCTCAGTGGCGCAAGTAACAATGCGGCAGCTGTGGCTGTGATGAATTTTGGGATACGCATAAGTGGCTCCGAGAGTATTAAAAGGACAAGTGCTCATAAATTACTGAGCTTGGTTATCCTAACAGCATCAGTGTGGCAAAATTGTTAATAAGTGTGCAGCCTGCAATTAACCCTGAGCATTTTAGAAAGATAAAACGGGGAATTTAACTGTTTTTAATTCACATTTTTTAGGTGACTTACATCTCGTTATTTCAACAAATTCGTTCAGTAAGCGTCTATTTTTAACTGAATAATGGAGGCTTTGCCCGCTCAGAGTGATTGCATTTCTATGAAGCGCTTTGTTGCCCATTGCCACAGGCTGCTGGAAATAAATTATTTAGCCTTACGTTGGTGTTGTTTGCCACGCTTACAATGCAAGCACATTTTATATTGATTTATATTTCACCAAATGAAAAGCGGGGTGCAGTTCCAGCCACCCGCAAAATTCACAGTTGACTGTTAATGTTTTAAATACCGCTGAAAAAACCCAATAGCCATTTGAAAGCCCAATAAATGTAATTCCGCATCGTAGCGTTCACCTTCATCGCGCATAAACGCATGTTGGCCGTTAAATTCATGCCAGGTAAAATTTAAATTTAAATTACTTAGAAGTTGATAAATCTCTGCGCGAGAATTGGAAGGTATGTGCGGGTCTTGTTTGCCCCACACCATTTGCAGCGCGCCTTTAATTTCGCCTGCTCGCGTGCGCGATTCGTTGCCTGCTTGCGAAGGGATAACTCCACCGGTGTGAATATCCGTAGCGTAAAAACAGCTGGCGGCGAAAATGCGTGGATTTATAGCTGCACGGAAGGCGAGGTGCCCACCTAAGCACACGCCCATGGTGCCAACTGCGCCGTTATTATTTGGCAGGCTATCGCTGTAATTAATAAGCGCCTGGGTGTCGCTATCGTGATGCTCCAAATATTTTTGCCCTTTATCTGCATTGCCCTTATCGCGGCCTGCATTGTCGTAACCCAGCACACAACCTAACGGATTTAATTCGTGGAAAACTTCCGGCACCAAAACTATAAAGCCATGCCCTGCCAACATTTGTGCTGCGCGGCGGATCGGCCCGGTTTGTTGGAAGATTTCCGAATAAAAAATTAAAGTGGGAAATTTGCCCGCATCGACAGGTTGGTAAACATAGGTGCGCATAAGGCCGGTGGGGGTATTAAGATCCACACTGTGGTTTTGGATTAGCATGCTAGGTCTCATCGGATGTTATCTATTGTGGTGAATGCAATTGGAATGCGAACGCTATAATAGCCCAGAATGCTGGAGGCGAACTGCCCCTGCTGTAGATTTTTTGTTGCAAATATCACGGCGTTAGTTTAATCAATGCAAGGTTATCATTGAAATCACCTAAGCGTATTTGTGTATATGCAAAATTTTCTTGTGGTCAGTAAGAATATTTTAAGTAAAAATATTCAGAATTTAAGTGCTGCCACAAATGATCACAAATTTTACTTTACTATTAAGGATTATTAACAATGCTTAAAAAATTAATACTTGTTGGTTGTCTGACGCTTATCGCAAATAGTCAAACCCTGCTTGCCAACGATACAAGCATCGGCGATGAAAATGGCACAATAGTGTTTCAGCAGCAGCCGGATATAAGCATGGAGAAGGAAACATTGTTTATCAGTGAGGACGAGGTGCGCGTGGATTATGTATTTGCCAACACGTCAAAAAAATATATCCAAACGCGAGTTACCTTTCCTATGCCGCCTATTTATATAGGTTTAAGTGACCATAACACGATTGAAGATTTTAAGCTTTGGATAAATGACATTGAGCAAAAAGTTAATTATCAGCTGGTAGTAAAATTAAAGGACGGTACTGATATTTCGCAAACAATGGCCGAGTTAGGTTGGACGCCATCGGATGTAGAAGCCTACGCTTACGAGCAGACATTACCTGCCAAAAAAACACCGCCGCCTAAACACTGGTTTGATGCCGACGGCACGCCAAGGTTTACGATGAGTAATTATTTTACCTGGACGCAAATCTTCCCGGCAGGTAAATCGGTTCACGTGCGCCACGCTTACCGGCCTAGCAAATACACCGGCGTACCCAACAGCAGCGCATCACTAATAAAAGAATTTAGTAAAACGGCCTGTATTGATGCACGCACGCAAGCTGGAATGAAAAAACTGGAAAATAAAGAAGGCCTAAACTGGAGCTTTATAAGTTATATTTTGCTAACGGCCAATAACTGGCAGGGCCCGATTAAAGAGTTTGAATTAACAATTAAAAAGCGAGACGCTGCCGATATCCTCAGTCTGTGTTTTGGTGGTGAGCTCAAAAAGCTTGATCCAGTTACTTTCGTATTCCGTCAATTAAACTTTAGGCCGAAGGAAGATATTAATCTACTCTTTATAGCTAAGGTAAAACTGTAAATTATTGTTTTGCAACGCAACGTAACTAAGCAGGCGTTAGGCTAGCTTAATTACGTTGTTTAAAACTTCTTAGGGTTTAAATCTGAGTCCGATCGAGAGGGATGATTTGGTTTGCGTATAATTGCTTAGTGTGTCCAGCGGGCCATAATGATATCGCACGTAAATCGGTAATATGGCATCACCATCGACAAGCCATTCCACATCTGCAGAGCTGTGTTTAAACGCGCTGCCCGTCGTAATGGATGTGCTCACCTCGTTTTTATTATTGGCCGGGCTATAAACCCATGTCACCCCATAGGTGTCAAAATCGTCGATATCAACTTTATTGGCGTACTTGCCCCAGAACACTCCATTTGGATCATCGCTAAAGTAGTGTTTGGCGATAAGATAAATAGACTGTCTTTTTTCAGTATTTAATGTAATTAATCTGCCTTCGAGGGAAATAAAATTAGTCCCGAAGTCCATCGTATCAAAATAGGCGTCATTGCGAATTTTGTACGCGGCCTCGGCTTTGACCGTATCTTCAGCAGATCTTCTGCCTTCTGTTTGCCCGTTGGATTTGTGTTGAATGGCCAAATCAAGCCAATATAAATGCAATCCAAATAGTGATTTTAATGAGCTCTCGTCTATCCAAATAGCTCGCGATAATGGGTTGCGCTTTTGCTCATAACTATCGCTCTTTTCATTATACGACAGCCCATAGACGCGAAAGTGGATAGCAGGGTTATTCAATCTGTTAACGACTGGGTCTGAATCTCGTGTTCCCGCATAAAAATCAAACTCCCCAGTGTAGCTGGCAAAAATATCGTAGCCTCTTGCGAAATAAGTTAACTTGGGATTATTTGGGTTGTTGGGTAATAAATTATATCGAAGAGAATAATGCACATTTAATGCGTCTTCATCGTGGTCGCGCATTTTCCAAACCATATAGCCTGGCTCATAAGGTGTTATGCGCGATTTGGTAAAATTCTCCTCGGCGTTGCTCGGGGCTGCAATACCAATTCTGGGCATTAGGGCTAGGCAGCACAGGCAATAGAATGCGTATTTAAATCCGCTCACTCGGTTTCCTCTTGAATTTTAAAATGGTTGCGCCGATTTTATCAGAGCCGGGGATTTAATTGGTGTATTTGTACATTAAATGGGTAGCTCGGATGCAGCAGGCGAAGTATATACGTATAAAAATTAGTAGCCTAAGAAATTAGGCTACTAATTTTATCCGCGCTGCTGTTGTTAAATATACAGAGGTAGAAAAGACCGTCGCGAGGGTTTATCGCTTCGCATAGTGCCTATACGCGCGCTCTCGCTGTTTGGATGATGCGATATTGTGTGTTATGCAAAGCAATATTGCGCGTTAGATAATTTACTGCGTGGTAAAAAATGCTTTGGCTAAGTATTCGCCTTGCGTAACCGTAAGGTTGCTGCGGCGTATGCCACTGATGGGTTCGGCCATCACATTCGTGGCGTCGCCCACATCGACGGGCTCGGCGGAGCCGGTAGGGAAGGCGCCAGCATGGGGGAGGCCTGCGCAATGGCCAATTTCATGCAGCAATGTGGCGCGGTCCGGGTTCGGGCTGTCTGTGTCAATGACCACGACGCGGCGGCCGTTAATAAGTGCAGCAATGCCATGCACACCCACATTCGCTTTAACGCGCACCTGCAATACCACTAAATGATTGACGGGGATATTAACCGTTTTTTTCGCGAGGGCGGCCATTTCCGCCAATTGAGATTCCAGATAAATAACTTCTTGATAGGGAATATCCTGCTTATGCACTGTAACGTTTAATGCAAACCGATCCCCCTGTGAGCGTAAAATCTCACCTGCTTTAGCTACTAACTCGGGAAATAACGTGCGGTTTTGTACAATTGAATCGGTAAATACCGTTATATTAAGCCCTATGCGGGTATTCATAATCGGCTTTTTAAGAAATTGTGCCGCTGTGCCTACTTGTCCGCTGGATGATAAATCCCCCGGTGCAATCAAGGGCAAATTGCGGGTTTTTACCACGGTCCAGGCGTATTCCATACGGGGCATATCCACTCCGCTTTTATGATCAAAACGCCGCTGGATTAATTTATCCAATTTGGCAGAGGGCAGGGAGGAGAGGCTTGCCAACATTTCCTGCATACTTAATGCATTGAGATTTAAAAATGCATCTCGCCATTTTCCATTTTTAACAGCGGCTTCAAATTTTGTGCGTGGCAGGCTCATGTTGGGCTTCCTATTGTGGTGTTAATAAAGTTGGCGTTAATAATGGTGACGGTGCCTGGAGCTTTTATTTTGCACATGCTAGTCGGGCTGAACGTTAATTCTTTTTAAACCTGCGAATGAGTAGTGCAAGGTCGCGGCTTTCGTATAAATCGATGCATTTTTTGGTGTTGAACGCACCTTGTGTAACACCGGTATAGTTTTTAGCTAAATAGTCTTTTATCAATTGTGTAGCTTTTTCGTAGGCTTCAATGGGTTGGTTGCCCGCTTCTAAATAGGCACCAGCAGTATTTAATGCATCCTGCTTGGCAGCCCCCGCCTCCAAAGTATTAGCAATACAATAACTTAATACCCAATTCTTTAACGCTTTATCTTCAACGCTCAGATTCGTCTGGTTTAGTTTGGGCACGAACGTGCAAGATACAGTCAATGCAGTCCCTGTGATGACGAGGGTAAAAATATAGGTTTTTAGTTTAACTAGCATATCGCTGTATCACCGTGAGAAATTACCATCGAGAGGATTGTGGTATGCACCTACAGCTTGGTGCTAAACATACCACTTACTAATGATCAGATACTGCGACAGGGCCTGCTTGTAGCCAAAAAACAGTGCTAACTAGCGCTAATATTGCTGGCCCGCTTGCGATGTTAACAGATGCATTGTGGTGGCAGACGGGCGTTAGCGCGGCTGCAGTTTTTTCCGTTTGTATCAAGCCAAAAATCGATATGGGTTACAAGTTTTATTGCTTACAGTGCAGGTGTTGAAAACAGCGGACCTTGTAGAGGGAAATTTTAATTTGGAATTTTTATTGTTTAGTGAGAGACGTTACAATTTTCAAGGCCCACTTTTGGAACACTTAGTTGATTCCATTGGCATTTTTGAAATCCGATATTTGACCGTGAGGGTTTCGCCTTTGGTAATACTGTTAGAGGGCTCGAATTTTTTACGCTCGATAAATTCGATAGCGTACATGTTGAATGCAGTATTGGGTTCTGAGCAAGTGACTTTTATATTAAATGTATTGCCTTCCTTGTCTATATCAAACGATAAAGTTACCGCACCTTCTATTCCTTGATTATGCAAAAATTCGGGATAAATAAGTGGGGGGTTGTAAAGAGGCACACGCTTGCCTTCAGCGCGCAGTTTGGCTATCTCTTCTGGCGTTATAGGCTGTTGACTAAAATAAATACCGCATAGTCCTCCCGAGCAGCGCTTGTCAGGCTCTACGGTTGTTTGGGTACAGGAGGGGAGAATTATCAGGCTGTAAAATAGCGTAATAATTTTAAGTGCAGGTGTTAGCGCGGAAAAATTAATTTTCTGAATCAGTGGTTTGATAGATGCTTTCATTCTCCGTTTTTGTCCTCTAGCATAATGTCGTGTACAAGTTGCGCTGAAATTGTCTTATTGGGCTAAAAATTTTAGCTCGTAGGTTGGGGTTCGCCAGTTCACCGCCAACCTTCGCGTTACGCGGGCTCAAAAAATCAATCCGGCTTGCGCGTTTCCGGGAGCGAATCTTCGTAACGCAGTTTAACCAAGCTTTTGCTTATTCGTGTTTGGGTTAACTGTTAATTTTCCAAGTGCAAATGTCGATCTATGCTCATAACCGTTGGCGCGAAAATCATTCACATTTTTTATCGTTATTGTTTCTAGTGGTGCCAGGCCAACTGGCGCATTGTTAGGCTCATTCATATCACTTATCTCAACGCTACCGTTTTGCACTGCCACTACCGCGCCAAAGTGCATATTGTAACCTCCACTATCTTGGCCTTTATTAACCAGGCATATTCCCTCTCCCAGCGTGGGCAATGAGCTGCCAAAAGGATAGCTCACTATACTTTCGGTAATATAGTCATGAAAATCTGCTGTGTCCGTAATGTTTATATAGTGAGATTTGAATTCGGCATAGACATGAGGCGTTCGAGAAACTTCTGCTCGATCCCAGGTGACCGAATCATTTGTGCCGCTATTAATAACCTGCAAAATAAACTCTGCAGATTCAATGCAACTGTTTGGCACTTGAGATACATTTTTAGTAAATTTTGCGCCGCCTTTGTATGTTACTGGCATGGAAGCCTCCTATCGGTTAAATTTAAAAGTTAATGGAAAATAATAAATTATTGTCTGTACGTGGGTCGCAAAAACGCAGCGCCTTCCGATGTGAATAACTGAGAAACTTCGAGGTTAAACTGTGTAATGTGCTCGCGGATAGATGTCGGAAAGCGCCTTCGGCTTTTCCGGTTGCGCATGCCCAAAAATCAATTCGGGTTGCGCGTTACCCAGCCTGTTCATAATCGCGAATTGAAACCTCTTTGGCATCTAGAAGCGTAGCCAAATGGCTATCATTTGGGGGCAGCCAATTCGCACCACCCATGAATGCGGGAATGCCAATACGCTTACCTTCGGCTGTCCAGGCATCCATTTTATTTTTAAATGTTTCAGCATAATCCTTTATATCACAACAAATATTAGCCCAGGGATCAATCACCCACTGCTCACCATTATCGGGGCCTAATAAAGCATAACTATGGCCAAATCCATTGGCATTACCAAATAGTTTATGCTTAGTGTAATGAGTCATTAACTTTAACTGATCTTTGGGCACTCCTTTAAGTTCGGCTACGTAAAGCGCAACGCAAGCCATTTCGCCACAGTTCCCGGTAGAAAACCCACTTGTATAGAAAAAATGGCCAATAGCTTGAGGGGTTTTATTTTTAACCTCCTCTCGTTTTGTTTGCAAAAAAACGTTGTTGCTCGGCTGTTTGCTATTGCGCACCAGCTGCTTTGGGCTCAGATTATTTCCTTCGTATTTTTTGTTATCTGATTTTTCACCACCTTTATAAAACTCGTGCACCGTAGTAAATGTATTATTGGCTTTTTCTCTCATAATCTCTATCTCGATAAAATAAAATACTGGTACCCTAACCTAGTTAAAATTTAATCCGGGTATTAAGTTAGTTGGTGTATCGAAGAATAAGGCCATAGGTAAGGGTTTGTAACATAACCGTGTTTTACGGGATTATTATGTATGTATTGGATACGATTTAAATAATCGCGCTCATCGCGTAATGTGTGTTCCCAAAAGCGACGTTGCCATAGGCCGCGTTCGTGTTTGCGTTGACGGCTTTGACTGATGGTCTCGGCAGCGGGAATTCCGCGTGAAAAATGACTTTTAATTTGTCGCCAACGCATTGAGTAATTAAAGTCATTTTGAGGTAACGTCCAAATGCAATGTAAATGATTCGGCATAATAACTATAGCGTTAATTTGAAACGGGTGACGCCGCTTCACATCAGCAAACGCACAGCGCAACTGTTCAATGTGGTAAACCAGCAGATGGCTAGAAGGATCCGCTAATTTAACCGTAAAAAATAACACCCTCCGGGCATAAAAACACGTCTATAACGCATATACGTAGGTTGGGTAGAGCGCAGCGAAACCCAACACAACGGGACTCGCCGAGAGTAAAAAAGTAAATTTTAAGCACATTAATTAAATCTCCTTGATTGCATTCTATCTATACCGTTTGTATTATCAAATAAGGTCTCCTCTGATATACTGCTGTTGGGTTTCGCTACGCTCTACCCAACCTTGTATCTCTCAGCAAAGCGGATTAACGTCCGTAAACCCCAAAGCTGGGATGAGCGTGGTTCCGACCTTAAGCCTAGAGCTTGACAAGTAGATTACGCCCCCAGCTTTTCTTTCGTTTAAATTGGATGGTATCTGAGC
>DATDJI010000042.1:0-51117 GCA_036520615.1 Cellvibrionaceae bacterium
ACGGCGGCAAAAAAACTCAGCAAATACTGCGCAAAAGTAATTGGCTACTTGCAAGCCTGTTAATAGCATCGCTATGTTTTACCGCTAATACAATTGCGCAAAACGCAATTGGTACACCAGCGTCCAAAACCCAAATAGAAAAAGCCGTATCGGCTGAGCAATTGCTCGAACAGATTGCGGCATTAGAAATACAATTAGACGAATTAAAAACCAATTTGGGTTCAGAGCTAAAACATGCGCAAGCAGCCAACGCCGAAAATCTCGCGGCACTTGAGCAGCGCCAAACTCTGGCCGAGCAATTTATTTTTAATGGAAAAACTCGCAGTAATTTGCAGGATAAGACTCAACAGGGCGCAGTTAAGCTAAAACAAAAAGCGAGCAAAGAAGCGTTAACATTATTAAAACCTGTCGCTGAACGTTACCGCCAGTTAATTGCCCAGTACGCGCTTATAGATAGCACAATCGAAGCACAAAAACGCGCGGAACTAACGCGCACCGATTCTAAAATGTATTACGAAATGCGCGTGCGCAGCGCCTTGCCAGCAAAAGCTTTAAAAGCCTACGGCATTATGGAATTAGCCAAACAACAGCGTGATAAGGGCCAATTTAGCGAGGCTCTAACCCTGTGGGAACAGGCCGAAACCTTGGTGCGTGAATCGTTTAACGAACATATTGCCGCCATGGCAAAGTGGCGCGAAGACGCCTTAAAAGACGCTGAAATTCAGCGGGAAAAATCCCGCGTTAAAGTTGAAGCGCTATTAAATGAAAGCATGCAACAAATTCCCGCTGGCGAATTCTTAATGGGCAGCACACAAGAGAGTGTTGATGAAACGCCAGTACACAAAGTGCATATTAACGCATTCAAATTAAGCAGTACCGAAGTGACTTTTGAGCTGTACGATTTATGCGTGGCCTCCAGCAATTGTTTTTATGTACCGCCGGATGAGGGCTGGGGCAAGGGAGCACGCCCGGTTACGAATATTAGTTTCCATGATATTACCAACCAATTTCTCCCCTGGTTAAATAAGCTTACCGGCCGGGAATATCGACTACCCAGTGAAGCTGAATGGGAATATACCGCTCGAGCGGGTACTAGCAGTGAATATTTTTGGGGCCAGAACGTAGCCTGTGGCCAAGCGCGCTTTGACGGCGGCTCATCCAGTGCCTGCGCTACAAAAGAAGGCAAAAACGCCGGTACCGTACCGGTAAAAAGCTTTAAACCCAATGCGTTTGGATTATTCGATATGCATGGGAATGTGTGGGAATGGGTGGAGGATTGCTGGCATGCCAATTATGACGGCGCGCCCACGGACGGATCTGCCTGGGTCGACGGCAATTGTGATATTCGTGTACTGCGCGGCGGCGCTTGGGATTATCCCAGCAACGGCATGCGCTCGGCTAATCGCTATTATTTTGCACATAAAATTCGCAAAAATAATTATGGCTTTCGGTTAGCCTTAACGATTAAACCCTAAGGTATTCTCTATCAGTATGGTGCTGCAGGAGGACGCTTTTGAGATAACCCATGTTAAAACTTAAATTAATTAAAAATTTAATCCAGCGTTTAGGGAGCCTAAAATATCCGCTATTGGCTGTATTAATTGTGCTGGTGGCAAGCCTTACTTGGTTTAACTCTCCACGCGCGCCTGCCGCACCTAAACCCTTATATTGGGTATCCTCAATGGACCCAAATTACCGCAGTGATAAACCCGGTAAATGTCCGCATGGTATGGATTTAATTCCCGTCTATGCCGAGAGCAATAGTGCGCAAAACACTGCTGGCTTAATAAAAATAAATTCTGCCGTGCAAAACCAATTGGGTGTGCGCAAAGTAAAAGTGGCGCTGGGCATTTTAAATCAGCGCTTGCGCACCTGGGGCCGCGTAGTGGCGGACCCAACCCTCGTCATGCAAATTAATCCGCGCACGGCCGGTTGGGTGGATATGTTATTTGTTGCCAGTGAAGGCGAAAGCGTTAAACGCGGCCAACCCTTATTTAGTTTTTATTCGCCGCAATTAATTGAAGCCCAGGAGCAGTTTCTCGCTGCAAGCAAACTGAGTGAGGCGCAAAAATTGCGCGCGCAGAGCCATCTTAAAGCTCTAATGATGGATGATATTGCAATTGAAACGCTTAAAACACAGGGTGTGGCACAACAGAGCGTGATATTCCACGCGCCGAAGGACGGCGTTGTTGATATGTTAAAAGCCCGTGAAAATGCTTATATCGTGCCTGGGCAAATGGTAATGGCCGTAGGCTCAATGGAGCAGGTGTGGGTGCTGCTTGATGTATTTGCCAGCCAAGGTAATTTAATTTTGCCGCGCCAGGCGATTAGCCTGATAAGTGCGAGCTTACCGGGCAAAGTCTGGGACGGTGAGGTCGATGTAATCGCCCCTGAACTAGACGCCAAAAGCCGCAACTTGCGCGTACGCACAAGTCTTGCTAATCCGAATATGCAGTTGCGGCCTAATATGCTGATGGAGGGCTTGATCAATTTACCTGCGCGCAAGCCTGCGCTATTAGTTTCACGCCAGGCAGTCATACAATTAGAAAATCAAACTAAATTAGTTATGGATGTCGGCGATGGCACATTTAAATCGGTAAATGTTGTATTGGGCGAGAGTAATAACGATCTGATAGAAGTGCTCGACGGTGTCGAAGAGGGCGATATTATTGTCACTTCAGCGCAATTTTTAATTGACGCCGAATCCAGCAAAAGTAGTGATTTTAAACGCATGCAATCGCCGGCTACCGCATCACAATACCCACCCACTTGGGTTGCCGCAACGATTACTGAAGTCTTCCCTAACGAGCATAAGGTACAGCTAGAACACGAAGCCATTAAAGCCTGGCAAATGCCCGGCATGACAATGAATTTTAAATTGGCCCAAGGGCTGGATCTGCAAAATTTTAAATTGGGCGATAAGGTGCGGGTAAAAATAGTTGACGGCTCGCCGCTGTTCGAAATCATTGAATTGCAGCCTGCGGATGCCACACAGTGATCGCGGCGATTATTCGCGGCTCGCTAAATAACCGCATTTTAATTCTTTTAATTGCTGCATTGTTGAGTGTACTCGGCGGCCACGCGTTAAAAAATACACCTGTGGATGCAATTCCGGATTTATCCGATGTACAAATTATTATTAAAACAAGCTATCCGGGCCAGGCTCCAAGCCTGGTGGAAAAACGTATTACCTACCCGCTTTCTAGCGCGCTTTTATCAGTGCCCGGCGCTCGCACAGTGCGCGGGTTTTCTTTTTACGGCGACTCCTTTGTCTACGTCATTTTTAAAGACGGCACGGATATTTACTGGGCTCGCAGCCGAGTATTAGAATATTTAAATCAAGCCACAAAAAAACTCCCGCCAGGGGTGACACCTGAATTAGGCCCGGACGCCAGCGGCGTAGGCTGGGTATATATTTATGCTCTGCACGATGCCAGCGGCCAGCACGACCTTGCCCAATTGCGCTCGCTGCACGATTGGCTATTACGCTTTGAATTACAAACGCTTCCTGGTGTTGCCGAAGTTGCACCTATAGGCGGCATGGTTAAGCAGTATCAAATTGTGCCCGACCCGCAAAAGCTTCTTTATTACGGCGTTCCGTTAATGCACATAAAAAATGCCGTTGAACACAATAACCGCGAAACCGGCCTCGCAGCGATTGAATTAGCTGAAGCTGAAACCATGCTGCGCGCTACCGGGTACATTAATAATGCCGCTCAACTAGGGCAAACACCTTTAGGCTTAATGGATAAAAGCGGCTCGCCTATTTTATTAAATCAAGTAGCGGACATTATCGAAACTCCCGCTATGCGTCGCGGCGTCGCTGAATTAAATGGTCAGGGGGAAGTTGTCGGTGGCGTTGTTGTTATGCGCAACGGCGAAAACGCGCAAGAAACCATTATCAGCGTTAAAAATAAATTAGAAGAATTAAAAAAATCCCTACCCCCCGGCGTTGAAATTGTTCCAGTCTATGATCGCTCGCGCTTGATTACGCGGGCGGTCAATAATTTGTGGCAGAAAGTGGGCGAAGAACTAATCTTGCTGGCGGTATTGTTATTTGTTTTTATCTTAAGCGCCCGCTCAGTGCTCGTCGCAATGATTACACTGCCCATTGGCATTATGGTCAGTTTTTTATTCATGCAATGGCAGGGCATAAATGCCAATATCATGTCGCTAGGCGGCATCGCTATCGCGTTGGGGGCAATGGTAGACGGTGCAATTGTTATGATTGAAAACCTGCACCGCAAACTGGGCTCGCAGCTTGAGCACAATAATCATTGGCAAATAGTCTACGAAAGTGCAGTGGAAATAGGCCCCACTTTATTTTTTAGCTTATTAATTGTCACCGTTGCGTTTATGCCAGTTTTTACCCTTGAGGGAGAAGAAGGCCGTTTATTTCGTCCGCTGGCGCTGACTAAAACCTACGCCATGGCTACAGCCGCTGTAATATCTATAACCCTAATGCCCGTACTGCTCTATTACTGTGTGCACGGTACCGCTGATAAACGAGTACACACGCGTTTTTCAGCCTATTTAAATCCCAATCGATTGCAGGCTAGGCTGCTGCGCGGCTATCACCCTTTATTAAACTATTGTCTGCAGCATGCGCGCCTATTTTTGATCGGTGCGGTGGTGCTCGTACTTGTCGCATTAATTCCGTTGCGGCATTTATCCAGCGAATTTATGCCGCCTTTAGATGAAGGCGATATAATGTATATGCCCACGACCTATCCAGGTATTTCCATCGGCAAAGCCCGCGAATTATTACAGCAAACCGATAAAATTATTCGCGCACTGCCGGAGGTGGAAAGTGTATTTGGAAAAGTAGGCCGCGCTGAAACCGCCACCGATCCCGCGCCCATCAGCATGATTGAAACTTTTATTCAATTAAAACCGCGCAGCCAGTGGCGGCAAGGTAAAACCACTGCTGATTTAATGGCAGAATTAGAACGCAGCATAAAATTCCCCGGTGTAACTAATGCCTGGGTGATGCCAATTAAAACGCGTATTGACATGCTCGCCACCGGCATGAAAACACCCTTAGGAATCAAATTAGCCGGCCCGGATATACAAACGCTAGAAAATCTCGGCACACAATTAGAAAATATTTTATCTAAATTACCGCAAACCCGCGCCGCCTATTCCGAACGCAGTTTAGGTGGCCGCTATCTTACAATCGATATTAATAAACAAGCTGCCGCATCCTATGGGTTAAGCCTTGATGATATTCACGAATGGCTACAAATGAGCGTCGGTGATATGGCCATTGCCGAAAGCGTAGAAGGTGCCGAACGCTACCCTATCGCATTGCGCTTTCCTGATAATTACCGCGACACACCTGAGCGCTTGCGGGATTTACCGATTACTGCCAAAAATGGTGCACGTATTCGCTTAAGCGATGTGGCCGAACTGCGTATGGAAAGCGGCGCGCATATGCTAAAAAGTGAAAACGGACGATTGAATAATTGGATTTATTTGGATATTGGCGATGCGGATATTCAGCAGTATGTGGAACACGTAACGCAGATAATCAAGCAGGAAATCAACTGGCCCAGTGGCTACACGTTGCGTTGGGCCGGGCAATACGAATCCATCGAACGTGTGCGCACAAGCCTGAGCTTTATTATCCCACTTACACTGAGCCTAATCGCCCTATTATTATTTTTAAATTTTCGCCGCCTGAGCGATGTAATTATTTTATTAGCTAGTCTGCCGTTTGCGCTAATCGGCGGTTTAATTTTAGTTGCCTTATTGGATTTCAAAATTTCCGTGGCGGTCATCGTAGGCTTTATTGCACTGGCAGGTTTAAGCATTGCCACCAGCGCGCTTATGCTGCAAGTGCTACGGGCAAATATTCCGGACGATATAAAATTGAGTTCGTTACAATTGCGCGAGCGCGTTATTTATTTTGCCAGCCTGCGCCTGCGCCCGGTATTAATGACCGCAGCTGCAATGATTGCAGGCCTATTGCCGGTGATGTTCGGTAGCGAACCTGGCTCAGAAGTCATGAGCAGAATTGCCGCGCCAGTAATTGGGGGCTTGTTAACCAGTGTCGTACTAACATTATTGGTGCTGCCTGCCGTGTATTTACTATTATGCCGTTTGGAAATTGCACATAAGCCTATTACAGAGGCACGGACTTAAGCAGAAAATGTAGGTGATTAAGTGCTGTTAGGCGCCCCCAGCTAGGCAAATTTTGCAAAAAACTGACGGCTGCAGAGATGCGGGAGATACGATCCCATAGAAGGCGGAGGTAGAATTTCAGCTGGAATGAAATCGAGAGCAACGCATAGCCTTTCGTATTAAATGAGCGTTTTTGGGTAACTTCAACGACACCAACGTAACTGAAGTATTTTTCATAGGCCCTAAAAGCGCTTTAAGCGTGCCCTGAATAAGAATTCGAAAATTCTCCCCGTTTAGAGCAAACCAGGAGTTCGCAAGGTTTGCCATTCACAGCTTTATCAGTTTCTTACCTTAAGCGAGTTTGTTATGGTGTCTGTTTTATATCAGGCCGAGGAGCTGAACATGAGCTATATGAGTGTTGAATCGCGCGTAATTGGTAAACAGAGTAAGTCCACCCATACAGGTGAATTTTCGGTGGTGATTTTGGGTGATTTTTCCGGGCGTGCAAGCCGAGCGCTAAACACACCGCTAAATCGTTTTGTCTCTGTGGATCGCGATAATTTTTTCGAGTTATTTAGTGCGTTTGGCATCCAGCTAAAACTGCCCTTCGACACACAGGCAATTGAATTTAACGATTTTGATCAGTTGCATCCGGATTATTTACTCGACCAACTGGCCATTTTTGCGCGCTTTCGCCAATGGCAGCGCAAAGCACAAAAACCTGAACATTTCGCAAGTGTATTGGAAGAGTTACGCGCTGCAGATATTTGGCAAGGCGAATCTCGTCAAGAAACCGTGCAAAACACTCACACAGCTGACGCCGGCGCACAAGTCGATTTTTTATTAGAGCAGGTATTAAATCAGGCGGTTGAAGGCTCAGCGCAAACTGATGCGGAACAATTAATTAAACGTATTATTGCTCCATACGCCACAGCTAAAGCTGATATGCGCCTACCTGAGGTACAAAGTGCAATAAATGCAGCGATGGCGCAAACTCTGCGCAGTATTTTACACCATGGAGATTTTCATAATCTTGAGGCCACCTGGCGCAGCCTGTATTTTTTAGTGCGGCGCATCGCTAGCGATAACGGTATTAAATTATGGTTACTGGATATTAGCGAAGCGGAATTAATAACCGCCACTGAAGGTGAAATCACCCAATCATCTCTTTACAAATTAATTGTGACGCAGCGTCAAGCGGCCGGGCAAAATCCTCATAATTTATTATTAAATTTGTTTTCCGCTGGTACGACCCAAAATAGCCTGCAATGGGTTAGCGCGCTTGGGAAAATTGCTCAGGCAATCGATGGCGCCTGCGTGGCTGGGGGCGTCCCCGTACTTGCCGGTTGCGAGGATTTAATTGCCAATCCAGATCATAAAACCTGGCTAATTCCCGAAAATGATATTCAGCACAGCTGGCAGAGCTTTCGCGCAACCCCTGCGGCAGCGCATATCGCTTTAACAGCACCGCGTTTTTTATTGCGCTCACCGTACGGTAAAAACTCCTCACCTATTGAGGCATTCGATTTTACAGAAATCACTGCACCCAATAATTATCAGCAATATTTATGGGGTAATAGTGCGGTGTTAGTGGGCGTAGTTTTAGCGGAGCTTTGGCTGCAAGGCAAAGGCTCACTTAATACGTCAGCTGCCAGCCAAATTGATCAGCTGCCAATTCACGTGGAAAAAACCAGTGCAGGAGAGTTATTAATTCCCAGTGCTGAAATTGTTATTTTAGATAGTACAGTGGAAGCACTGCGCAATGCAGGGCTTTTAGTTGTGCGCTCTATTTATAATAAAAACGCCGTATTAATACCTTTACTCAACAGCTGTGCCAGCAATGGTGCATTGTTATTTGCTAACGAATAAACAGTAAGTATTCGGCTATCCACCCGGTCTCAATTTAAGGCCGGGTGGATATTTACATCATTTACCAATCGACGCTTAAGCCTAATTTCATCGTGCGCATTGGGCCTGCGATTGTGTTATCAGTTTTACCTAGGTTAGCCGGGCTGCTTTCGCCTGCACCGCCAAACCAATCATTAAAGCCTTTATCGTTGCGCGTATTCGCCAGGTTTAAAATATCCAGACGCAATACTACGCCTGAACCGAAATAACGCGGATCATCAATAATGACTTTTTTCAGGCTAATATCAAATTGATTAAAACCAAAAATCTCGCCTGTATCAGGCGTCATGCTTGAGTATTTACAATCTTCATCACCTGCTCTGCAATCGTAACCAGTAATAGGCTTCTGACTTTCAAGCTTCCACTTGCCAGATACGGTAAAACCTTTCGGAAAAAAATAACTACCCGCTAGCACTAACTTATGCTCCGGTACACTAACCGCAGGCAAAAATGAATAATCGGCTAGCGTTGGGTAGTCTGAGGAAAAAAGCTCTTTGAATTTTCGGTTTTCCTCTGCATCGGTGTAGGTATATGAGGCAGTCAAGCTCCAGTTGCTATCATCATTAGGTTTTTCTGCTTGAAGATATAACGATCGATTATGTGTCTCTAAACCACTTGCACCGATGTACGCATCACCAAAACCCGGTATACCCTTGCCCCAAGGGGTACCCCAGGTTCTACCAGGATTAAAAAAATTGCCGTCGTCCCGGCGATTCGCCAACAGCCACGCGAAACCGTCTTGGGAATTTATTTGAGCAATGCTTGCCTGCACAGCCCAATCACCCCAACGATCTCGTATACCGAGGCTAAATTGATCTGAATAAGGTACTTTTAATTCGTGAGGTAATAGAAAGATCTGGCGCCCACCGCCTTCGTTTTTTGCTAATTGGTACAGCTCACTGCTGGTGTAATATTTATTATCCCACGCGATACAATTATTGCTTAATGTATCGCAGGCGCCAGGTACACCTGGAGCATAGAAACTGTACTCATAAGTTGGGAACGTAGCTTTTGTAGTTTCCAGCTGCAAATAATCAAACAGGTTGCGATCATAAGCGCGGCCTGCGCCGCCAAATAATTCCAAGCCCTCGTCATTAAATGCATAGGTAAATCCTAAGCGCGGCTGAATGGCATCTTTATAGGCGCTGCGATTATTGCCGTTGGAAATATAATCATTAATGGGCACATCAGATTTTTTAATTGCATCCCAAGAATTTATACCGTTTACCACATTGGCTGGAGTGACATAATCCAAATACACATCGGATTCTTCATAATCCCAACGAACACCGAGGTTTAATGTTAAGGCATCGGTTGTACGCCAATCATCCTGTACATACAGACCCCATTGCGTGTTATCCGCTTCTACACTGCCATCGCCTATGCCGGCCAAGGGTGCACCAAAACGCACGCGACTGGGTTGCGCGCTGGCGCCTTGATAATAATAAAACTGCGGATTAAATGGCTGCTGCTCCGTTGCATGCAAAGATACGGCTTTATATTTAAAGCCGGTTTTAATGTTGTGCGATTCAAACCCCGAATAGGTAAAGTCTTCCTGCACAGCAAAACCGTCTTGGCCTTTTTCTTGGAAATCCTCCCCGCCACCTACTTTTAATAATTCCTTGCGCTCTTCGCGCTCATAAATACGACCATAGCCCAATGTATGAGGGTTCGGATTAAATTGAGTATCTTCGTAGGTGAGTTTTAATTCATTTAAGAAAAAATCGCCGCGCCACTTGTGTCCTAACGCTACGCGCACGTCTTCATTATCTCTATCCGTTGAGTGCTCCAATGAATTTGTGCCGCCAACTCCTGCAAGCTCAGTTTCCTGGCGATATTTCGCGGTTAATTCCAGCGAATGCTGTTCATTTAGTGTGAGGTTTAATTTGCCGAACAGCAGATCTTCTTTAAAATTAGCCGTCACCCCACCTACTTTACTACGCACATCCGCAGGCAGGCTCGCAAAATTAGTTCCGTCCCCCGCAACAACTTCTTTGGGGTCGGCGTAATCTTTTCCTTCATAAGCAATAAAAAAGTGCAATGTATCTTCAATAATAGGGCCTGAAATATTCGCGCCGTATTGGTATTGATTACTGAGAGTTTTGTTATCGTCGATTTTTTCACGCGGTTTTTTCGCGCGCCAATGGTCCGTCGTATAATCGGCAAACAAGCCGCCTTTAAATTCATTACCGCCAGATTGCGTAACCGCAACTACCGCAGCCGAGCTGATTTGGTCAAATTCGGCGGAATAATTCTGTGTAATAACCGTATATTCTTTAATTGCCGATTGCGGAAATGGATCGCCGCGGCTGGAATCCTGGCCGCTCACTCCACCTTGCAATACATAATCTTTTTGGCCGACGCCATCGATAAATACGTTAATACTGCTAGGTGTGGTTGCGCCTGAGCGCATACTACTGGTGCCGTCATCTTCTTGCACAAATGCCACGCCTGGAGCCAAGTCTGCGGCGCTTAAAAAATTGCGGTTAGTTTGCGGCAGATTTTTAATCTGTTCAGTGGAAACCTGTGTTCCTACGGCACCGCCTTTGCTGGATTTTTCAATTATTCCTGTAACGACAATTTCATCCGTTTGGGTATTTTTCTCGTCAAACACAATTTGTGTTATTTGCCCGACGCGAAGCGTTAAAGTTTGGCTAGCGCCGGTACCCTGCAGTTTCACAGAATAATTACCCGGTGGCAGGCCGTTTAAAATAAAATGCCCGTCGGCCTGCGTGCGAGTGATCAGCGTGCGGCCTGTGGCTAAGTTGGTAGCTTCAATAACCTGCCCAGCCAATTGGGCCGTTCTTACATCGCCTTGAATTCCTGCATCACTGATATCAGCGTGAGCCGTCTGAGCTATCAGCGCGCACAATACACACTGAGCCAAAACTTTGGGTGCAAAATGCGGTAGGTAAAATTTAGCAAGCATATTGATTCCTAATAGTTAATATAGAAGCGATTTGGATACACATGTGGGCGCGCTGCCAGCTCGCAACGCTGCGCCCCAAAACACTTGGCCACCCACACTTTGCACAACCGTTGCGTAGTATAAACAATTAAACATCGGTTAAAACAAATTAACTCGATATGCATGTGCTGCCAACATTTTTAATACACATAACGCGGCAGGCCCTATCGCTTCAATAGACTTCGGAAAAATTATTGCGCAGCGTTTCGTTGTGAGCGCTAGCGCGCAGACAAATTGTCAAAGATAAAAGTCAGCTCACAAACAAATTTTTTGCATGAGTTGGCCAACTGGTTTTCAATCAATTTGCATTCGCTCCTGCGCTTGCTCAGGAGTAGTGATTTTAAACTTATTCATTTAAATATCTGCAGCGGATAATTCCAAACGCGGACATTTAAAGAACGAGCACGCTAAAAAGAAGCAGGCCAAAATAGCCACCTGTTATTTTTAATCGAAATCTACCACCTAAGCTAGCCGCCTTCTAAAGCCTAAATTTATCGCTAGATCGCTTAGCGCCTGCAGTAGCTAAGAAATATTGGCTGCGTAAATTTGCGCAAAACCCTGCAAAAGGTGAGCGCCTACACATTTTTAGTCGATAAAGGCGCTATCACCCACGCCTATATTTTGCATAGCTTGCGAGCGGAAATTTAAGCTGCGTGAAAAGTCATCGCATTGTGTTTATTAGCAGATAATTGTTTTAACGCACTACCAGCAATTTGAAGCACGTCGCTTTTCTCACTAAAACATGCCTTAAACACCCCTATGCAATCGAGCAAAGTGTGACGACACCGACGGAACCCAGGAGTATTCGCTGAGACAATAACCCCAAGTGGACTCCTTCTAGGTTCATTTTTATTACTGCGCTGCTTGTGATGAATTTTGAAAGTCCCGACGTTTCAAGGGCATAGGCGGGGCGCTTTGATAGATACCAACAGCTTTTAGCGGCTGTCCAAATAACAACAACGCTTTTTTGCGGAGAAAAACATGTTGCATAACTCCTTTTTACGCGCCTTCAGCCCAAAGCTGGCCGGCGGCTTAGTGGTGGCGGGCTCTGTCGCACTACTGAGCGCTTGTGGCGGCACCACGGCTTCTTCATCAAGCTCCAGTTCTTCAAGTTCTTCAAGTTCTTCATCTAGTTCAAGCTCTTCAAGCTCTTCAAGTTCATCCACCGGCTCTACTGGATCAACTAGCTCAAGTAGCTCAAGCTCTTCATCTTCAAGCACTAGCACTGGTCGCCCAAGCTCTAGCTCTTCTTCTAGCTCTAGCTCAAGCTCCACTGGTGGCACAGCAACTCGCGTGCACTACGACAACCCTTTTGCAAGCTCTAAAAAAGGCTACGTCAACCAATGGTGGTCTAAAAACGCTATTGCTGAAGGCGGCCAAAAAATTGCCAACTACACCACCGGTGTTTGGATGGACCGCATCGGCGCTATTGAAGACGCCGGTGAATACGGCACTCCATCTGACGGCTTCGGCTTGAGACAACACTTGGATGCAACCCTTGAACAGGGTGCTGATCTGTTTGAATTCGTCGTATACGATTTGCCAGGCCGTGACTGTTCCGCCAAATCTTCTAACGGTGAGCTGGAAGCCTCAGCTCAGGGTATGGAAATTTATAAGCGCGAATATATCGACCGTATTGCTCGCATCGTTGGCGATGACAAATACGCCGGTATCAGCATCGTAGCTATTATCGAAATCGACTCATTACCGAACCTGGTTACCAACCTTGATTTACCTGAGTGTGAACTCGTAGGGCCTAAATCTGAATTTGGTTACGGTGAAGGCGTTCGTTACGCTCTGACTAAACTGTCTGCCATTAAAAACGTACACAACTACGTGGATGCTGCGCACTCAGGTTGGTTAGGTTGGGATTCACAGTTCAAAAGCGGTACTGAATTCTTAGCCGCTGCTGTTAAAGGTGGCAGTTACAAAATATTTAAAGATGACGGCGCTGGCACTGTTAGCCAAGACGGTACAGGTACAATTGCCGGTCCAACTCCTGCTCCAGGCTGGAAAGCTATTAACGGCTTTATTACCAACACCTCTAACTACACTCCGTTAGAAGAGCCTTACCTGGATCCTAAGAAAGACATCGGTGGCAAACCAACACGCTCTGCTCTGTTCTATGATTGGAACCCAATCTTCGCTGAGCTTGATTACGGCACCAAGTGGCTTGCCGCTATGAAAACCCTGGGCGCTCCGGCATCTATAGGTATGTTGCACGACACTGGCCGTAATGGTTGGGGTGGACCAAACCGTCCTAAGGCAACAGCTTCCGGTAGCGATGTAGACACAGTAGTAAACGCCTCTCGTATCGACCGTCGTCCGCACCGTGGTAGCTGGTGTAACCAAGCCGGCAGCGGTGTAGGTGAGCGTCCTAAGGCTAACCCAAAAACTGGTGTTCACGCTTATGTTTGGATCAAGCCACAGGGTGAGTCTGACGGTGTAAGTAACTCCGACTTTGAGATCGATCCTAACGATCCAAACAAAAAGTGGGATGAAATGTGCGATCCAGAAGGCGAAAACCACTATGCAGAAGAAGCCTCTTCATCTGCTGGTAAAGGTATAGGCACTGGTGCTATGCCCGATGCACCACATGCTGGTCGTTGGTACTCTTACGGCTTTAAAGAAATGTTGAAAAACGCTTACCCAGCGCTTTAATATCCTCGATCAGCCTAACCGGCTGATGTAACGGAGCCGCCGCCAGAGATGGCGGCGGCTTTTTTTTTCCACTTTGTAAAGAAGTTATCAAGCTACTTATGAAACTTTGGTTTTTATCGCTGTTGTTATTGCCCGCTCTTCTTTCATGTGACCGCCTGACCAGCCCCCCACCTAGAATTTATTTTCTCAGCCAGCTCGAAGGCAGCGTGGCAATTAATATTTTCTCTGTTGATGAGCGTAAAAATATAATTCGACACACTTTTGACGAAGGTGCACGAGAAACAGATTTTGCTTTAGATAAACAAGGCAATATGGTTATGAGCTCCAACCGCGTACAAAGTTGGGAGACTTATTACAATTCCCCGGCGAAGAACCGTAAGAATAAAATTCAATACTTTAATATTTTTTATTTGCCCAAAGGCGCCATAGAAAAACACGATAAAGACCGCGCGGCAAAAGCCTTAACGACCGGTACAGACCAAACTATTCAAACCGATATCAGCTCTGATGGACACTGGGTGAGCATGATAAAAATCGTAGAAGCGCCCGGCAGCAAACGGCACGATGTGTTGGCAATAATGGATAGAAGCGCTGGTACAACAATTGAAGAAATAGAGCAGGCAGACATGATTACCTCCTCTAAATGGTCGCCGGATGGCACGCAATTATTATATTCAAGCCACAGCTACGTCCGGGACCCGGCCAAACCCGATGTTTCTGAGCCGCAAATAAAAGCTCAGTTAAAATTGTATAACCGGATTACCAAAACAACACAAATAGTGCTAGATGAACCCTGGCCAGATCATGAAATTGCATCCCCACAATGGTCACCCAACGGCGAATTAATTTCCCTGATTGCGCACCCATTGATTGAAGGAAAGGTGCGAAAATTATTCGTACTAAATGTTAAAACGCAAGAGCTCACGGCCTTATCTGCTGATAACACTCAAGTGCAAGCTCCGGTATCTTGGTCCAAAGATAATTCACAAATTCTTTATGGTGGCTTAGTTGACTACAAACAGGATTGGAGTGACGAGCTTCGCGAAAAGGTTTACACCGGCAGCGGGCAAATTTTTATCACCAATTTAAAAGGCGAAAAGCGCCAGCTAACCAAGGGTGACAAGGTGATGCACACGCGTCCAACATTCTCACCTGATAACAAAAAAATTGCTTACATGTATACCGATAATCTTGCCAAAACCGAATTAGATTTGCGCATAGCGGATTTAGAAGGTAATACACTTGATACGCTTTTTCATACCGTCGATGCGGCAAGCCAATTAATTTGGCAATAAAATAATTCTTCGCAATTAATAATGCTGCCTGCTTATCACGGATGTTCGCGGCAGCCTTCTGCCTTCCATAATCGCCAATATTGCGCTGATACCAAATTGCTGCAAAAAGCCAGTGTATTGACTTCGCGGTCGCGCCTTTAACACCTGAATTTTGTAAGTATTCTAATTTGGGGGTAGAGGTCGCACAGCAAAAAATATTTTCGGCCTAAGACAGGCATGAATGGTTAGGGCTATGAGCAAATTGCATGTGCAATTAAATGCCCAACTCACCTGACGATATTGGCTGCTTAATAAAAGGGTTTTTGCGTGTTCTGCTGGTGGTGGTTTGTTGTATACCGACAATACTGGTTGAGCGGCTTTGTGGCGCACCACACCAACACAGCTGATAAGGCTGCCCACGCCATTGAGCGCGGGCTAAATAGATTAGTTTATCGGCAATTCGAACGGTGATGCGGGCAAATTGTTCTCGCCGCATAAATTGGCACCCTGTGGATTATCCGCCCAGGCGTAGCGAACAAATTTCGGCGCGCTGATGCGCTCATCGACAACTTCTACTGTGTTGTTAATAATTTTGGCTTTTGCCCAGAGGAATTTTTTATCAGCCGCCGCCAGCGCAATATGTTTTAAAGTAGCGCCGCTACAAAGCTTTAACCGGTCATTGGCTTTGTCAAAACTAATAATTACAGAGCCATTTTTAAACTTGGCTGCAGTAGCCATAGGGCTTTGAGCGATTATTTTTTTATTACCATAAACGTTTTTCTGTGCAAGTAACGCCAGCCGCTCTCCAATCGGCTGTTTATCTAATGGATGAATATCGTTCCACTCCCCCACATCAATGGCCACAGCCATACCTGTATTCGCAAGTGAAAGTGCATTGCGTTGAGCTTCGCGGGTTTGGGCCCATTCGCTTTCACTGGGCTCGCTTTTAGCTTCCATAAAATTGGGCAGCTGCACAAACAAAAAAGGCATATCCGCGCGTGCAAATTGTTTGCGCCAGTCATTAATTAAATCTTTAAATAAAGAAACATATTCCTGGGCAAATTTAGTGTTCGATTCACCTTGATACCAGAGTACACCTTTTAACGGAGTTTTTAATACCGGTGCCAATTTGGCATTAAACAAGCTCGCAGGTTGATAATGCATCGTTGTAGTAATTGGATAGCTATCGGCGCGCATACCAATTTTGTAATGCCATGGCCCAGATAAATTAATAAATTCGCGGCCTAATTGCAGCGCATAGCGTTTATCTTTTACAAAACTTGGCTCTTCAGACGTACTGGTAAAACGTATCGTAATATTATTAACACCCGCCTTTAAAATACCGGCGTTTAATGGATAAATACGTGGCGGGTAACGGTAGCCAGTCTGCCCAATCTGCTCACCATTAACATATACAGTGTCGCTATCAACCACCGCACCCAAAAATAATGTGGCCGGTTGTTGGGCTTGCTCGATGCTTAGCACTATATTTTTTTTAAGCCAAGCTACGCCGTTTACAAAATCCACCTGCTGGTCTTTCCACGCACCTGGAATAATAAGCGTGGGCCAAGACGTAAAATCAACTGCAGCAGCAGCCCAGCTGGGTTTAGTCTGCAAACCAATATCGTTTTTATTGGCATTGGCGTACCAGTTATCAACGCGTGTTTTATCCTGTGCCAATGTGTGCTGTAACACTGCCTCATCAGTGAATTTTTTATATTGTGCTAAATAATGTGGATAGGGCTCCAGCGCCTCGGGGCTCATCCAGGCTTCTGCTGGTGAGCCGCCGACGGCAATAACAATAATACCCACTGGCACCTTTAATTCAGTGTGGAGGTTACGCGCGAAGAAAAACCCCACAGCGGAGAAATCCGCAAGATTTTCCGGTGTGGCGGTTTTCCAATCACCCAGGGTAAAATCCGCCTGTGGGCCTTTAAATGAATAGGCAACTGGTACGCGAAATTCACGAATTAATGGCAATTGGGTGCTGCTAATTAAATTGGGATAACGTGGCGACACACGTTTTAAATTGGTTTCCATATTCGACTGCCCAGCTGCAAGCCAAACCTCTCCGGCGATTACATTATTGATGCGCAGATGATTGTTACCTTGAATATCAATCGTGACGGTTTTATTTCCCGGTAGCGCTTTAAACCGCGCCGACCAAGTGCCATTACTGGCAACTACTTTGTGCGTTTCATCGCCGAATTTAATCGTGACTTGTTCGCCTTCGTCCGCCCACCCCCACAGATGAACAGGCACATCGCGCTGAATTACCAAACCATCAGAAATAAGCCGGGGCAATTTAACATCGGCATAACTAGGTGCCGCGAGTATTATTAGCGCCGATGCGGCCAGACAGAGCCTGCGCTGCAGTAACTTCTGCCAGCGTTTGACGGTCGATACAGCAATAGCGGTTTTAACCTGCGAAATAAACACTGACATGGGACGATGGGCTCGAATTGAAATATTGGAGAAGTATGGCTAATTATTCTGGTCTCTGCTAATTTTTAGCATGTATTTGAGCGCAATTTGCGCGTTTATGTAGCATCAACCATTTCAACGACGACAAAAAATTACTTAGGCATAGTCGTTTAACACGCCTCTAGTTTATTCAAAGATTGGGGCTAATTAACCTTTTTATACTTTTATAACCGATATCAAAGTGTGCGCACAAAAAGCCTTTGCAAAGCTAAAGGCTGCTAATTTCTTTCAAGTCGGATCTTATTTATTTTTGGCTTATTTTCAGCAATTGCGTCTTGTTTATCGCATCTAATTATTTGTGTGCATATTTTTTTCAAAAAGGGCTATTTTAGTCGAGATATCCCTTGATCGAGGACTGTCTCGATCGAAGCTATTTCCCTTGATCCTTATATAGGTTATTTTAAATCTGAACTGTCTGTATCTTGGCTTTCAGCTCGGATATAAATTTTATAATTTTCGCGATAGTCCTCAAGGTTATCGCTCAGCAGCTCGCGGTAACGCTCAGTGAGATGTTGTTGTGCCGGTTCTATTTCCTCGATAAATTCATGACGATCGACTGAGGCGCTGGCCACAACAAATGCATTAAAACGCGCAGCAGCGTTGAGCAAAGCTGCGCTTACTGCTCCGGGCTCTAATTGTTCACATGCGTTATTCGCTTGTTCAATAAAATGATCGACGAGATCCCAAAATTGCGTTTCTTCTGCGCTTTGGTTCGACATAGATTATTATTCCTGTAGTAATTAAATTTCACATAATTACTGTGCAATGGGGCAGCATTAGTAGCTAACAAACCGTTTTAAACACCATTTTCCTGTCCGATAATTTTTCAGAGCTTCCCTAGACTTTTGTATCTAATAAATACTGCATTTGGTTTTACACGGCTTCAGGAGTGTCAGTATCGTCTTCGCCGCTTTCTAGTCGTTCGCGGGCGTGTTTGGCTAATTGCACGTAGCGCCGTTTGAAATCTTCCATATCGCTTACTTCTAATTCTTCCAAATCCAGCAGTGCATTATGCGCACCACGGGTTGCGCGAATGAGTTCGTCCAGTTTCAATTGCAGGGCTTCAGTATCGCGATTTTGTGTATTTTGAATTAAAAATACCATTAAAAATGTGATGATCGTTGTGCCAGTATTAATTACTAATTGCCAGGTATCGCTAAAATGAAACAGCGGCCCGGTAACCATCCACACGATAATTGTGCCCAACGCAACGGTAAATGTGCGGGGCTTGCCACACACTGAGGCTGTACGTTTTGCAAATCTACTGTACAAATTATCTTTGGGCATGCGGTTCTCGAAGTGAATTGAGCGCTGAGATTAGGACATTTCTGCCGATACAATTTTAACCTTTTTGATATTTATGCGTTCAAATTACCGTTGTTAAAAGAGCCGTCGATTAAAGCGCCCTTAATAATCTGTGCGCCAAATTATTAGTTTTGATAACAGGCTTTATCCGAGCGTTTTAAGCAGTAGCAAGCACTTGCTGCAGCCATTGGCTTACATCTACGCAATTTTCACTCATATGCAAATGATGTCCGCCGGGTAATTGCGTTTGCGCAATGTTGGTTTGCGTGGCGAGCCATTGCTGAACTTCGGCGTGGTGAATAATGATGCCTTTATCAGCAATCAATAGATGCACCGGTTGTTTAATGCGGGCAAAAAACGCGTTGAGTTGGGCGAGCGTAAAGCGCACTTCAGAATTGGCAAGCAGTTTGTAATCGTAAGCCCAAGTAAAGCCGCCTTCAAAGGGTTCAACGCCGCGCGCGGCAAGCGCCTCAGCATCACTTAAGGAAACAGGAAATTTGCCGTCGACACGAATGGCAATGGCGGCTGCAAGGCTTGGGTGCACGGATTGCGGCCGCGCAGCTTGGGTTTTCAAGCTTAAATAAGCGCTGGCTAATAATTCTGGGGCAGCGCCATCGCGGCTGACATAAGTGGCTATGCCTTCAATTAGCGCCAGATGCTCGATGCGCTCGGGAAACGTGCCGCAGGCAAGTGCGGCAATTACGGCGCCGCGCGAATGCCCGACCAAACTAAAGTTATCCCATTGCAAGGCATCGGCGACAGCGAACACTTCGGTGACATCCTGCCAAATGTTATAGGCACCAAAGTGCACTCGATGATCACTCTTGCCTTGGCCTGCTAAATCTAAGCACACCCAGTGGTAGTCCGGCAGCAAAGGCGCGAGAAAATCGAAACTGGCGGCGTTATCCAGCCAGCCGTGCAGGGCAAGAATCTTTTTACCTGCCGGATTGCCCCAATGTTTGGCGGCAAAATGCATGTCGCCAATAATTAACTCACATTCGATGGGCTGCATAGTCTTCCTAATTTAAGGTTGATCGCACAGGATTACCTGCCCCTGCCCGAAGGCTAAAAGCGGCAGGTCGATGTGGGTAAAGGCGCTTGTGCCTAAACGGTAATAACCCGGCGCAAGTCCACACAGGCGAGCTACTGCCTCACCGACAAGGGGTTGGTGGCTAATTAACAATACCCGATCGCCAACTGATCGCTCCAGCAGCGGGATAATTAACTCTACCGGGCTCTCCGGAGTGAGGTCCTCCGTAGTTTCAATTCGGGCGCTGGTGGGTAATAGAGACTCTATTTGTTGCAACGTCTGCTGAGTGCGCACATAGGGGCTAACCCACACTTGGCTAATAGAGTCCAGCTGAGCATTGTGTCGCCCGATCACCTGCGCCAATTGTCGCCTGCCTAGCTCGGTGAGGTTGCGAGTAAAATCCGACGTGGCATGGGTTTGGGCCTCGGCATGTCTAAGAATAAACAGCTGCACGGTTTATAGAGTGTCAGTGGGAGGCAATGTGGGTTCGGGCGCGTCGTCTTGACAGCTGGGCCAATCGGCGAAAGGAAAGGGTTTAGTTTCGCTGTTATAGGTAAGGAATAATAAAGATTGATGAATATAGCGCGATAAACATCGGCCGAAATGGCGCAGGTTGGAATTGTCTTCACCGGTGATAAGTGCAAATACAAATTGCACGGTAACCACCACCCACATAACAAAGGATGCCACCTGTAAACAAACCGCGAACAACAGCATATAAATCAGCCGCATCCAATGGGTAGGCGATAAAAGATTATTTTTAATTTGTTGGTTATCCACGGCGATTTCCTCTTTAGGGGTGGGGGAGCAGTTTATTATTAACGCAGTTATTCAGCGGTACGTCTAGGCGTGCTTAACAAATGGGGTGATTTTGCTATGCATGCTGGCGGCTTCTATGCAGTGGCAATAAACGCATGTGTGTACTTTCTTTTGCGGCAAGAGAAAGACTTTAGCCTTCCACATCACTTGCCGCAGCGCCTGTCATCAGTCCGCGCACAATTAGCGTTATATCCTGCCCCTCAAATAAAATTGCGTGTAACCCTCTTACCAAAGGCATATAAACACTTAGCTCGCGAGCTTTTTCGTTGACTATTTTTAGCGTGTTAATTCCCTCTGCCACCTGGCCGCCGATGGTCTCTAACGCGTCTTCAAGGCTTGCGCCCTGGCCCAGGGCGAAGCCTACGCGGTAGTTGCGGCTTAAATCCGACGTGCAGGTGAGGATTAAATCGCCCATTCCGGCGAGGCCTAAAAACGTTTTTGGATTGGCGCCGAGCTTACTGGCGAAGCGGCTCATTTCCGCGAGGCTGCGCGTGAGAATTAACGCTAGCGTGTTTTGACCACAGCCTTGGGCGGCGGCCATACCGGTGATAACCGCGTAGATATTTTTCAGCGCTCCGCCAAGCTCAACACCGAACATATCCGGATTGCTGTAGACGCGAAACGTTTGCGACGATAATACTTTTGGCAGGATATCGCGCACTTCGTTCACCGGGCTTGCGATGACACTCGCCGTATATTGATTTTGGATTATTTCTTTAGCGAAGTTCGGCCCGCTTAATACGCCAATATGGTGGCCCGGCAGTTCCTGGCGCAACACCTCACTCATCAGCGTAAAGCCGTCCCCTTCCAGGCCTTTTGTTGTGCTTATGACCAATGCGCTCGCCGGCAGCAGAGGCGATATGGCCGAGGCAACACTGCGAAATGAGTGGCTGGGAATGGCGATTATGACTATGTCGGCATCGCTAAGGCTCATGGCTAAATCGCTGGTGAGAATTAGGTTCGCATCCAGTGCGTAGCCCGGTAAATACTTGCTGTTCTCGCCCTCAGATTGGCAGCGCGACACCTGCTCGGCTGTGCGCATCCACAAATACGTAATGTGGCCATTGTGGGCAATGATATTGGCAAGGGCTGTGCCGAAGCTGCCGCCACCGAGCACGGCAACGCGATAGACAGGAGTTTTAAGTGCTTCAACCATAAGAATTTCAAAGCTTTTTTTAGAAGCCGCGCAGTGTACCCGTTGCGGGCGCAACCTCAAACCCACGCCCCCTGCAATAGCGATAGGTTTTATCTAACATGCGTGCAGCCTAAGTCAAACCTCAATGCTGCAGATGTACTTTTAAGCTGCAAAAACCTATTAAACCCCGCTCACCATTTGCACCACCGCCAAGCGCCCGCCGCGCGCCTTCGAGAGCAATAGCTGTTGGCCATCGGCCAGCGCGATTTTTTCGCCAATGGCAATGGGCATTTGGCTGTTAACGAGGGTGAGGTCTTGTAAAGCCTCATTGACCAGCCACCATTGTCCATCGTGCAACACAAAATAACCCTGCCGTTGTTTTTGCTCAGCCGTAAGCTTTTCATTCGGGAAAATTTCCCTATTGCTGTGCCACGGGAATAGCGACTGATTTGAATACACCATTAACCGATGGTTATCCGGCCGGAAACTGCCCTCGCCCCATGTCGAATAGAGATTTAGCACCGGTAATTGGCCCTTGTAAGGCGTATGGCAGAACGGGCAGGCGGGGCTTGTACTGTTGTCGAACACATACCAGGCTTGGCTACATGCGGTGTTCGTACAGGGCTGAATCAGATCAAGAGTCTTAACCAGTGCCTGTTCCCATTCATCCGCGCCGGGCCTTGCCGCAGGATTATGCAGCCCGTCTATAAACGCCCGCTCAAACAGCTTGGATAAGTAGGGTCCCGTTACTGTGTAGGGTATTTGTGCAGGGTTTTTCCAGGGTAACTCCACCGCTTTGAGGTGGGCGGGATTTACCGCATTGGCCTGATTATCTGGGTGTTCGACGAACAGCGCCGCCTCGCCCATAGCGAGCTCTTCATCTTTTTGCGGGTCTTCGTCGTGAAGCATATTGCCGCGCAGGGGGTGGCGCAGCAGCAGGTACATGTAAACGAGGGTAGCCAGCGCGTGCAAATCCGTTGCAATTGACGGCAGTTTGCGAGCCGGGTCCTGCCGTGCCAGATGGCTGCTGGCCACTACTTCAGGGGCAATAAAATCTGGCGTGCCGACAACTTCAGGAGCGAACTTGCCCGGTACGACCAAGCCGTCCATGTCGATAATACAGGCGCGGCCATTGATCGGGTCGATAAGAACGTTTTTATAACTCAGGTCCGAGTGGGCAAGACCGGCCGCATGCAGTCGGCGCACAGCACGGGCAAGACTTAAACACACGCGCAGCTGACCGAGCCAATTACCCAGCTCACGAGGGTCAAGAAATTTGGCGCGATTGCTCGGCGAGGTAAACCATTTGCTCTCTTTCTCGCGACCTTTAATGCCGAGCATATCCTCGTTGCGCGAGCCGTAGGCAAAGAAAAAATTGCCTTCGTAAAACGGCACAACAACACCTAAGCGGCCCTGATATTCAACGGTGGCCGTAGGCCAACAAAATAGCCCGCGCCAAAACTCACCGCCGGTTTGGTTAAAAATACGCTCGCGATAGGTGCCAGTAATCGCCTCAAGGCGCTCGCGGCTGGCGGCATCTGAAGGCGTGCGGTAAAACGCTACGACATAATCTTCCTGCGGGGAAAAATACACGTCTTTCATGCCGCCACTGGCGCGGATCTTGTCAACCAATTCTATCGATCTGCCATCGCTGGCCGTCAAGCGAATAACACTCATCGCGGTATAGCCTGCTCAGGCAGCGCGAGCACAATGGTGCGATCGTCGTGATTACCCGGGCTCCAAAAATCCAGCCACTCAAGCAGACGCTCATGGGGCTGCGCCTGACGCACGAGCGGATCAAGCTCCCGCCAAAGCGCATCCCAAGGTGGCAGTGAATGCAGGCACGCTTCGGTATCAAATTTAGGGTCGGAAACCCCATCCGTCATCAGCACAAACGCTGTGAGCTCCTCCACCAAAACAAACCGTGTGCGCGCCTGAATCGCCTCGATAGTAACCGCGCTCTCGTCTAAAAACCGTGTTTGGCCTGCAAATTCGCCGGCATCCGCAGCACCGAGAAGCACAACCTCGCGGCCTTGGCGATAAACAGCGGCAGCCCCGTCGCCTACCCAATAACAGGCGCAGAGTGTGCCAAAGGAAAATTGCCGGTACAGCGCAATAAGCGCCGTGCTAGAGAAATCCTTCACCTGTGCGCCAGGCACCTCGGCTCGTTGCGCATAAATATTTTTGACTGCCGCGTAAGCCGCTTGGCCTAATAAAGCGCAGAGCTGTAACTGCAACTTGGGTTGTGTGCTCGGGTCAGCGGCGAAAGCCTGCACGCTAGCATCCAATGCTGCTGCCAGTGAACCCTGCAATTGCTCGCTCAAATACGCGCTCGCGCTGGTGCAAATCAGCTCGGCACCGCGGCGAGAATAAGCCGCAGAGCCTGCACCGTCGGCGGCGATCAACAGATTCCAGCCGCTGCTCAAGGCTTTAACGG
This sequence comes from Cellvibrionaceae bacterium, assembly GCA_036520615.1. Classification (GTDB taxonomy): domain Bacteria; phylum Pseudomonadota; class Gammaproteobacteria; order Pseudomonadales; family Cellvibrionaceae; genus CAMCXE01. The sequence continues at coordinate 24,145 of DATDJI010000042.1, forward strand.
CATAGGCATCATCCCGGTAACTACCCACATGGGCATGGGAGCGGCCGCGTTTACTTGCCGCCAACAAACGACCAGCGGCGCTTGCCTGTTGCTCAGCTTCTGCATCCGGGCGAGCAAATAGGCCTTGCGGGTTCGATGGAATATTTTTCCAAAGATTTTTAGGATCTTGCACCACCAGTAAATTTAACCGGCAGGTTTGCGGTTGAGCGTGTGTGCGGCTGAGGTAGGTAAGCTGCAGGCTAAAATCCCCCGGCTGCATAGGCGTGCCTAGAAGTTGCCCAGTGTCCACATCCAATTGCAAGCCCAACTCAGACGGTTGCTGTAATTGCAAAGCTTGTTTTACTTCCGCTATACAGCTGAATAAATCCACACAATAGGCTTGCCCGACCCGCGCGTTGGGTAATAACAGTCGGCTCACCGCCACATTAACGGAGGCTGCCGCAGGATTTGAAGGCTTGATATACGGAGGAGGCATAACACGTTCTCAGGGTTGATCCTGCAGTGCCGAAACGGCGAATAAGCGCGAAGCAAATCTACCCGCGCCCTCGGGTTACATCAAACCCATCACCATCGGAATAGGTGAAATTACAGGTCTTTGTACAGCTAGGGCACACCGCCGTACCCTCTCCGGCAATACACATAATCTGCCCGCAACTGCACATAGCAAAGCCGATCCTATTACCACAGTGCGGGCAGCCGGGGGCACCAACGAGGGCGTCGGAGTTGATTGTGCGCGTCATAACCCGGTTGTCGGACATGTCGAAGTAATCCTGCTCCAATGCGTAAACGCCAACCAGATGGTAATTATCCAGGCGCAGGTTAAAGGCCAGGCTATTGACCATTTTCGAGAGCCGCTCGTACTTGATTAGATAGGGCAATTTGTTGTTTTGGCAGCGACCAGTAAGCACGACAAAATCTTCATCGACGACGCTCGCCGCCGCATCCAGGCCGATTTTCGTGAGAATACTGGTATCGAGCTTGGCAAGACTCACGGCGTTGGCGGACAGACTGCGGCTTTGCGCCACAACCGACTGCGTTACCCAATCGACAAAGCGACGAAATTCCTCATCGGTGCTGGCATCCAGCTGTAAAACATTCGGCGTTAATTGTTCAAGGACATTGAGCGAGGCATGTTTGCCGATAGCGATGGCCACCAACGTCACCCGATTGGCGAACTCCCGGCGCCAGCGCTCAATGGCAGCGGTGGGATCATCCGTAGGTTTGCCGTCAGTCATTAAGTACACGACCGGCTGCCAATCGCCTTTTTGCTGCGGTGTGGTTTTGATCAAGTTGCGAGCAAGCTCATCCATTAGGTGCTCTAAGGCCACGCCCAAACAGGTGCCAGCGCCAATGGGTAAACGCGGTGGGTAAAACATCGCAAGCTCGGTTAAAGGGGCGAGCGTGCGGGTTTTCCCGGCGAACGCCAACACCGATAGATGTACAGTTTCCAGCGCGTGAGGGTCAGTGCGCAGGCTCTTCACCAGCCGCTCCAAGCCTACCTGCAACTGGCGCAGGTTATCCCCCACCATGGATTCAGAAACATCTAGCAGGAAAAATATCGGTAATCGACGCATCGCGTTGCTCCTGCTTGAGTTCTAAAAAACCACTTGAATTTCTGGCGGTGGAGGCGGCAATTCATTGTTTTGCTGCTGGGCCTGCTGTCCGCTGCTCGATACTACCGCAGCGCTCACCCACTGGAAAAATGACGCAAAGGTAGTGCTGTCCATCGTATCTAAGCTCACCACTTGCGCTGTGAGCTCCTTAAGCTGATCCGGAACACTTTTAGGGCCAGCTGCGCAGGCGATGATAGAAGCAAAATTAGCCGCTTTTACGCGCGGGATCGCCTCCTCATAGGCCAGCGTATCCGAGGGCTTACCGTCAGTCATAATAAACAGCAGCGGACGCCAATCACCGGCATGTTCAGCGCTTGCCTTCACCACATCCTGCTCTTGGCGGTCACAAATAAACTCTAAAGCTTCACCTAGAAAGGTAGCGCCAGAATTCGGACAGACAATTTCCGGCAGCTGTAATTCGGGTAGTGCCGTCAGCGGCAGCACCTGTTTTACACTGGAGTCGAACGTGACAATACTTAAAAAAACGCTCTCCAATGCGTAGGGATTTTGACGCAGGCTGCTGAGCATACTGCGCAGACCTACGTTGACGGACTCAATGGGTTCTCCACGCATGGAACCTGAGGTATCCAACAGTAAATACACGGGAAGGCGGCGCAATGACATAAGGATTTTCCTAATCGACGTTATTCTAAAAACAACCTTAAATTTCCAGTAGTGCCTACCAACGCATACACGCGCAGAAACATACTCAGCGTCGAATTCTATATGAGCCCGGCGCTGCGCTCCACAGTTGCTAACTGAGTGGCGGTTTTATTTTTTAGAACATTTGGTGGTTTTACGCCAGGTGATTTTAGAAAGCTTCGATTAATAGATATTTTAAATCATCCCGTGTGGCAAGTTCGCGTTAGAGCACTAAGTACGTATTTTTGAAAATGCCGCTTAATCAGAAGCGCTCTAGACAATTTAAATGTTGGTACCTTTGCAGGTTCGAATATGTTCGCATACTTTATTTACGGTCAGCTGTAATTAACCAATGTTTTTAAAATGCACTGCGAGGAACCAGGTTTGCACTACTAAGAGGTACGCGTGCTTTTGAAAACACCTATTTTATTAACGCTTGCCTATGCTTCTTCAGCAGAGAATACGTGCACGCAATTTCTACTTTGATGTTTAGCGGCATACAATGCGCGATCCGCATGAGACATTAGTTGTTCTGCGCGCTCACCTAATGTGTATAAGGCTACACCAATAGAACAGGTTTGATTAAAACTGGAATCCTCATAATAAACACTAGTAGTAGCGCAAAGCGTACGAATACGTTCGGCAATTTCGCAAGCTTGCTGCGTATTAGTATCGTTAAGCAAAACAGCAAATTCCTCGCCGCCAATGCGCCCTAAAACATCATAGGGACGAATAGTTTGTTTGCAGATATTAGCCAGCGTGCAAATTGCTTGGTCACCAGCCGGGTGCCCGTAGGTATCGTTAATTTTTTTGAAAAAATCAATATCAATTGCCAGCAGCGCGAGCGTATTAGCTTGATTTTGATTGGCCGCTAATGGGCTGCGCAAACGGCGATCGATTTCCTCTTCCAGCCTCTGGGTGAAAAAACGTCTATTGGCTATGCCGGTCAATACATCGGTAACCGAAAGAAAATACAACTCTGATGAGGCGTGAGCGAGGGATATGTTTGCTGCGGAGAGTGCATTTACATGCGCTGAGCGATGTTGCGCGTAATTAATATTGCGCTCAACAAGTAAAATAATTAATAACCCCAACGCCAATATAACGCCGGCTAAAATCCAGGTTTTTTGCTGCGCAAGAAAATAAGTATCGACCGGGCTTAATACATAGATAAAAAAGTCCTTCGCCTCAGTTGCGCTGCGCAGCACCATATAGCGCTTACCCTCAAACAGGGCCAACTTTAATTCGGACCTAGTTGAATCCAGTAGAGTGATCGGCAAAACTGCGATTGAGTCGCGCTGGAAAATACGCTGAATATCAGCTTGCGCAGGCATTTGCTCACCGTAGGCGGCAATCTGCTGAAACAGCAAATCTTCGCGATTACTGCTAAGCACTATGCCATTTTTTTCGGTCATGGCCACCGTCAAATTTTGATGCTCAAGAATATTGATTATTTGCTTTACGGTTTGCCGCACCACAACCACCCCTGCAAAACTATCCGTATCTCTAATTGCAGTGGAAAAGAAAAACGAGGGCGTGGGAACTAAACGGCCTACCGCAAATTGACGGCCACTGCCAAACGTACGCGCTGCCTGAAAATAATCGCGCGTAACATAATTAATTCCAATGCACCCATCCTTCTGATCTGAGCGGCTAGAACCTACACAATAGCCATTTTTATCCTGCAGTAAAATTTGGTCCATCTCAACGTGCTGCGCTAATTGGGCAAATAAACCATTTACCGCAGAGGCACCAGCTAGAGCTAATACATAATGCGTGCGCGCAGCAGCATCTAGGCTATCCAAATTAACTGAGCTGAGGTTGGCGTTTTTTGCAAGGCTGATGATTGAGCGATCAAACGAAAGCGTTTTAGACAGTTGCTCAGCCTGGTGCATTGTCTGCTCTACAGCCGTTAACACATAACGCGCTTCTTTAACTAAAAGTTTCTCTTCGTTTAGTAAATCGCTTGTAAGCTGAGTGGCAATAATATGGCGGGTAATTAATAACGTGCACAGAGCCCACAGGCACGCACTAAGCAGGGCATAAAATTGTAAGGATCGGAATCCGTGCAATTTCGGTGGCTGAATATTTTCGCTAGCAGATGCGACCTGCGTATATTCCTTGTTCATCAAACCATTTCTCTACGGTGGGATAATCGACAGACGCGCGCGTGTTTATCAATTGAGAAGGTGCATAACCATGCGAATGGTGTTTAACAATACAGGCGGTGGGGGATTATAGTTTATGTACTCTGTGAAGCCAGCTTAATTTTTAGCGCTCTGCCATTTAACAATACAAGCTCAACTTTTATTTATACCAGATGCTGCTGGCAGCGCGCGCGGAGCGTGAATCCGCAGGGTTTTCTGACGGGCCAGTTCGCCCGTTAGCAACTGAATTTGGCTTTTAGCGACGTTAAATTGTTTGGCGAGAAATTCAATTAATTGGCCATTCGCCTGCCCATCAATGGGAGGCGCGGTAATGCGTATTTTCATGCGTCCTTCCACTGGCCCCACCCATTGATTGGATGATGCTTTAGGCTGTAAAAGCACTTTTAAAATTAAATCATCACCCTGCCAGCGGTAAAAGACCTGCTCAGTCACGTTTCGATTAAAACCCTAGCAACATTCCCAAAGGCACACCCGTGCTAGAGGCCACTCCTTGTAGCGCAATACGTACAACCATTAATGCTAAGCCTGCAAATAACATGGAAAAATCAAATCCGCCAGTAGGAGGAATAATTTTGCGAAAAGGCGCCAGCAGCGGTTCAACAATTTGATAAATTAATACCAGCACGGGATTTTGGCTATAGGGCGCGACAAAGCTCGCAATCATCACGACAAAAAACAAAATTAAATAAATGTGGCTGACAAATAACAAAGTACCAATAAGCGCCCAAAACAGCACAGAAAACGGCATATACAAAACGCCGTGCTCAACCAAAATTAATAACTCCACAATCAGAGCATGAAACAACAGCGCAAAAACAACCGAGGCCATATCCACGCCCCACAGGCCGGGAATCACTTTACGCAGCGGTAACAATATCGGGTTGGTGAGTTTGACAATTAATTGCGAGAGCGGATTATAAAAATCTGCCCTCGCCAGCTGCATTAAAAAGCGCAAACAAATGGCTAATAAATAGAGGCTGCCAAGGGTGTTTATTAAAAAATGGACAATCGAAATAATAGTGCTCATGGGTAATCTCTTATTTACTCGCGTCGGGTGGGCTTTTTATTAACTGATATCAAATCAGGTCGCTTACCATGTTTTAAAGCTGCGCACTGTAAAAATACTACTGCGCTCAATGTATATATTTAACCATCGCCGCTATCTAATTCTCATTGACAGCAGTTGCGCCTAATTCATCGGCGAGCGTTTTAGCGCGCGCCTGGCAGGCATCCATAGCTTTTGCAACGAGGCTTTTAAGCCCTCCGGCTTCAAACTGCAATAGTGCCTGTTCAGTTGTGCCCTTAGGTGAGGTAACTCGGCGGCGCAATTCGGCAGGTGCTAAACCGCTCTGCTGAGCCAAGCTTGCCGCCCCTAAAGCCGTTTGAATACACAAAGCCTGCGCGCTCTGCGCAGACATGCCCTGGGCAATTGCCGCCTCAATCATCGCTTCCATAAATAGGAAAAAATAAGCAGGGCCAGAACCTGAAACTGCTGTGACAGTATCCAGCTGGGATTCATCCCCCACCCATTCTACAAGCCCAGTGGCCGCAAGCAGCGCTTCCACCGCTGCCAGCTGAGTGTGCGATAAGCCCTGGGCATAAGCTCCAGTGGCACCCAGGCCTATTTGCGCAGGTGTATTGGGCATAGCGCGAGCAATGGGCCCATGGCCTTGTAGCCACGCGCGCAGGCTTGTTATGCGAATACCGGCAGCCACAGAAATCACTAACGTATCGGGCCTTAAAACACTGGCTAGCGCCTGACACACCCCGGCCATCACTTGCGGCTTAACACTGAGCACCACAATATCAGCCCGCTCTGCTGCGCTTTTATTGTCGGTGCTAGTGCTTACACCTAAGTCTGCGGCGAGAGCTGCCAAATGTTCGGCCCGCGGGCCTGCCATAACAATATCTTGCGCAGGCGTGCCCTGTTTAATTAAGCCTTGGGCGATTGCGCGGGCCATGTTGCCCGCGCCGATAAAACTGATAACGGCCACAGTTATATTCTCTATTAGGGTTTACTGACGAGGGCCAAAAATAGCCGTGCCCACGCGCACTAGAGTAGAACCTGCCGCGATGGCCAAATCAAGGTCATCGCTCATGCCCATGCTAAGGGTATCTAATTGCAGATTATGGGTTTGATTAAGCTGATATTGCAGCGCCGCGACGGCGGCAAATGCTGGCGCCGGATCGGCGCGGTTCGGTATAGCCATCAGCCCGCGCAATTTTAGGCGCGGCAGTTGCGCAATTTGCTGCGCTAATGCCGCCACTTCAGCGGGCGCTACACCGGATTTACTCGCCTCGCCGTCCGCATTCACTTGAATACATACATTTAAAGGGGCGAGGCCTGCAGGGCGCGCTGCATTTAGCCGCTCGGCAACACTTAAGCGCTCAAGGCTGTGCACCCAGCTGAAATGTCCGGCAATGGATTTAGTTTTATTGCTTTGAATCGGACCGAGAAAATGCCATTCAATGGCGAGCGGGGTAAGTTCGGCTATCTTTTCTAAAGCTTCCTGCAGATAGTTCTCGCCAAAAGCACGCTGGCCTGCTGCATAAGCTTCAGCAATTACGGCTGTGCTTTGCGTTTTACTTACGGCTAAAAGTGTGACGGCCTGCGCCTTTCGCCCGCAGCCGATAGCTGCGGCTTGTATGCGGTTTAATACTTGAGTTAGGTTGTGCGCAATCTTGTGCATATACTTATCGAATTGATGCAAGCTTTATCAATTGGCTTGCCGTTACAATCAGCCGCTAGCACCCATGTTTGTAGTTAAGGTTTCTTTATGGATATTACCGAGTTACTCGCTTTTTCCGCCAAACAACGCGCGTCCGATTTACACCTTTCGGCGGGCCTACCGCCAATGATCCGTGTGGATGGCGATGTGCGGCGTATTAACCTGCCGCCCATGGATCACAAGCAGGTGCACAGTCTGATCTACGAGATCATGAATGACAAGCAACGTAAGGATTACGAAGAATTCCTCGAAACTGACTTCTCGTTTGAAGTGCCGGGTGTCGCGCGCTTCCGGGTGAATGCCTTTAACCAAAACCGTGGTGCCGGTGCGGTATTTCGTACCATTCCCTCGAAAGTGCTCTCGATGGAAGAGCTGGGCATGGGTCAGGTATTCCGCGACGTCTGCTCAGTACCACGCGGCTTAGTATTAGTGACAGGGCCAACAGGCTCGGGTAAATCGACTACCCTCGCCGCCATGATCGATTACATCAACGAAAACAAATACCACCATATTCTTACAATCGAAGACCCGATCGAATTCGTCCACGAAAGTAAAAAATGCTTAATTAACCAGCGCGAAGTTCACCGCGACACGCACGGCTTTGCCGAAGCACTGCGCTCGGCGCTGCGGGAAGACCCGGATATTATTCTCGTCGGTGAGATGCGCGACTTGGAAACTATTCGCTTAGCACTGACCGCCGCCGAAACAGGTCACTTGGTATTCGGCACATTGCACACCACCTCCGCCGCCAAAACCATTGACCGGGTAGTGGATGTATTTCCCGCGCAGGAAAAATCCATGGTGCGCTCAATGCTGTCAGAATCCTTAGAAGCGGTGGTATCACAAACCCTGTTAAAACGCGTGGGTGGAGGCCGTGTAGCTGCCCATGAAATCATGCGTGGCACTCCGGCCATTCGCAATTTAATTCGCGAAGATAAAGTGGCGCAAATGTATTCAGCGATTCAAACCGGTGCCAATGTAGGTATGCAGACGATGGATCAGTGTTTGGCGGACTTGGTCGAAAAGCGCATTGTCACCCGCGAAAATGCGCGGGAAAAAGCCAAAATGCCCGACAAATTTTAAGTGGAGTAGGCTGTGGATATTGATCGTTTATTACAACTGATGGTGGAAAAAGGCGCCTCCGACTTATTTATTACCGCCGGCGTGCCACCTTCGATGAAATTACACGGCAAAATAGTGCCGGTAACCACGACACCTTTGTCGCCGGAGAAATCCCGCGAAACAGTGTTATCGACTATGAACGAAAAACAGCGCGCGGAATTTGTCGAGCGCAAAGAATTAAACTTTGCCATCAGCGTGCGTGGTGTAGGGCGTTTTCGGGCCAGTGCATTTTATCAGCGCAATTTGGCCGGTATGGTGTTGCGCCGTATTGAAACTAACATTCCAAAAATTGACGATCTAGGCTTGCCGGAAATTGTAAAAGAACTGGCTATGACTAAACGTGGATTAATTATTTTTGTCGGCGCCACCGGCACGGGTAAATCCACTTCGCTCGCCTCTATGATTGGCCATCGCAATCGCAATTCCAAAGGCCATATTATTTCCATTGAAGACCCCATCGAATTTATTCACCAGCACCAGGGTTGTGTTATTACCCAGCGCGAAGTGGGCATTGATACGGAAAGTTTTGAAGTAGCGCTAAAAAATACGCTACGCCAAGCGCCAGATGTAATCTTAATCGGCGAGGTGCGCTCGCGGGAAACGATGGATCACGCCATCGCTTTTGCTGAAACTGGACATTTATGTTTGTGTACGTTGCATGCTAATAACGCCAACCAGGCATTGGATCGGATTATTCACTTTTTCCCCGCCGATCGGCATTCGCAATTGTGGATGGATTTATCACTCAATTTAAAAGCCATTATCGCCCAGCAATTAATTCCTACTCCCGACGGCAACGGCCGCCGCGCCTGCTTGGAAGTCATGTTAAATACACCGCTGGCATCTGACTTAATTCGCAAAGGTCATGTGCATGAGCTCAAAGAATTAATGAAAAAATCCACGGAGCTTGGCATGCAGACATTCGACCAAGCTCTGTTTGATTTATATGAAGGCGGTGGCATTACCTATGAAGATGCCTTGGCTCACGCCGATTCGCCGAACGATTTACGTTTGATGATTAAACTACGCTCGGAAACCGACGCAGATTATCTGAAAAACGCGGCTGATGAATTGTCGATACAGGAAGATGAAAGCCACCGTGTGCGCAGGTTTTAATAGCATTAAAAATGCTTGAACGTTAAAAACCCGCCGTTTTTTATCGGCGGGTTTTTTATTACAGAATTTTTATCACCTGCGTCTGTGCCGCTTTTTCTTCTGGGTCTAAATTAACACGCGTCTCCAGCTCGCGTACTTGCGGCACAAAAATCATCGCTTCAGTAAAATCACAGTTAACGCAGCCACGCCAATCCTTATCATCCTGTCGATAGGTAATTACCGTATCCATGGCTGCACATTTTGGGCACACAGCGCCGGCGATAAAGCGCTTTTTCGTCGGCGTTTTAGGCTTTGTCATAATTAATTCCACTATGGCGTAACAGGGCGTCAATGCTAGGTTCGCGGCCGCGAAAATTAATAAAACATTCCATAGCATCTTCAGCGCCGCCACGCTCTAAAATACAGTGTAAAAATTTCGCACCGGTTGCCGCATCAAATAAACCATTTTCTTCAAACGCCGCAAAGGCATCAGAGGAGAGCACTTCGGCCCATTTATAACTGTAATAACCGGCCGCATAGCCGCCGGAAAAAATATGGCTAAAGGATAAGTGAAAGCGGTTAAATTCAGGTGGAACAACTACCGCTACTTGGCGGCGAACCTCATCTATTAATGCCTGTACACTGATAAATTCGGGGCTGCCGTATTCCATATGCAAACGCATATCGAAAATAGCAAATTCTAATTGGCGCAGCATTTGAAGCGCAGACTGGTAATTTTTCGCCGCGAGCATTTTGTTTAATAAGTCATCCCCCAAAGCCTCGCCAGTTTTATAATGGCCGGAGAGCTCTTTTAATACAGATTTTTGCCAGCAAAAATTCTCTAAAAATTGACTGGGTAATTCTACCGCGTCCCAAGCTACGCCATTAATGCCACTCACCGCCGCCACATCAATTTTGCTCAACATATGATGCAGGCCGTGGCCAAATTCGTGAAATAGTGTTGTGACTTCTTGGTGAGTTAATAATGATGGAGTATCGCCCACCGGCGTGCTGAAATTACACACTAAAAACGCAACCGGAAGCTGTAACCCGGTGTGTGTGGAGCGGCGCACTTGGCACTGGCCCATCCAGGCGCCACCTTTTTTGCCTTCGCGCGCATACAAATCTAAATAACACTGGGCGATTAAATCTCCATCGCGATACAGGCCATAAAATTGCGCATCTGCATGCCAAAGATCAGCGCCATCTAACGGCTGAACAACAACGCCAAATAAACGTGTAATCGTACTAAACAAACCTTTTAATACGCGCGGCAAGGGAAAATATTCACGCAATAATTCTTGCGAAATACTATAGCGTGCTTCTTTTAAGCGCTCGCTGTAATAGGGAATATCCCAAACTTCAAGTGACTGCTTGCCGTAGGTTTCACGTGTCCACTGAGTTAATTCAGTTAATTCTTGCTCAGCCATCAAGCGCGATTGCGCCGCCAGCTGAGTTAAAAAATCTAATACCTGCTGCGGTGATTGAGCCATTTTGCTGGCAAGGGAATAGTCTGCATAATGGGCAAAGCCTAATAATTGCGCCATTTCCAAACGCAATTGCAGAATTTCTTCCATGACCGGCTGATTATTCCATTTACCTTCACCGGGCCCTAGCTCCGACGCTTTCGTCACAAATGCCGTATAAAATAATTGGCGCAAAGGCTCACTTTGCGCTTGCGTCATAATTTGTAAATATACCGGCACATCCAAAGTAAAAACCCAGCCGGTGCTATTTTTTTGTTGAGCCACCTGTTCGGCCTGCTGAATTAATAATGCGGGCAGGCCTTTAAGTTCACGCTCATCAGTAACCGTATGAAAAAAACTCTGCGTTGCGTCTAAAACCTGGTTGGCGAATAAACTGGATAATTGCGATAAACGGGATTTTATTTCAGCAAAGCGCGCTTTTTTTTCTTCCGCTAAATCCACTCCGGCTAAGCGAAAATCCCGCAAGGTTAATGCCAGAGCTTTTTGCTGCGCAACGCTTAAGCGATTAAATTCATCACTTACGGCTAATTGCTGATATGCCGTGTATAAAACATTATTCTGCCCGAGCGCTGTGTGATAAGCGGTAAGCGATTGCAAGGCTTCGTTATAGGCATCGCGTAATTGCGGCGTGTTATGTACGGAATTTAAATGGCCTACCGGTGCAAAGGCTTTATCCAATCGATCTTCTGCCGCCTCTAAAGGCGCCGCCAAAGTTGCCCAGCTAGGCGTGTTTAAATCTTGTAGAAGATCGCAAAGCTGCTGGTTATTGTCGGCAATAATTGTGTTGATGGCTGGGTTAATATGTTCCGGTTGAATTTGAGAAAAAGCCGGCAGGCCAGAGGGATTAAGTAGCGGATTATTCATGGCGCCTCGCAAATACATGTGATGTTTAATCTAGGAAATTTCTGAAAGCCTATGTGGCAATGCACCGGCAGTGAGGTGGTCTTTCAGAGGTCGCCTAGAAAGTCTTCGATTTAACCGTATCATAGTATGTTCTGGCGCCGCGATGGTTTAGGCGATTGAGATAACTGTAAAGCGGAGGATTTATGGCGGTGAGAAATTTCCGGGGCATCGAGCCTCGACTAGGCGAGCGTGTATTTATAGACCCAGGCGCAGTAGTGATTGGTGATGTAACCCTAGGGGATGATGTTTCTGTTTGGCCTTGCGCGGTCATTCGCGGTGATATGCATCGGATTTGCGTAGGCGCGCGCACCAGCGTGCAGGATAACGCCATATTGCACATTACCCATGCCAGTACTTTTAACCCCGATGGTTGGCCGCTGACGATTGGCGCTGATGTGACGATTGGTCACGGCGCTTGTTTACACGGCTGCACGCTGGGCGATCGAATTCTGGTGGGCATAGGCGCAATAGTGCTAGACGGCGCTGTGGTAGAGGACGATGTTATTATCGGCGCCGGCACCTTGGTGCCACCGGGTAAACGCCTTGAAAGCGGATTTTTATATGTGGGTAACCCATGCAAACAAAGTCGGCCGCTGAAGGATTCTGAGCGAGCGTTTTTTAGTTATTCAGCGCAGAACTATCGCAAGCTTAAAGACGAATATTTACAGGAGGGGTCTCTCGCCAAGTAAAAGTGCCTCGGGCAAAAGACTTAGTACTCGTGAACAGCTGTGTAACCCGGATGAAGTAACGGCCAATCCGTGCCTGTAAAACAAACCCGGATTACGCTTTGCTACATTCGGGCTACGTAATCGAGCTATGAATAAACCAAAATTAAAAACGCTCGATCCCGATGCTTTAGGCATTCACAAACCCCTGCTGCTGTGCAAACCAGCGCTGAATTAGCCGCTGCGCCGTCACACTGCCTTCCACCTCGGCGACACACTGCTGCACCCATTCGAGCAAGCCACTATCGCGCTGTAATTGCGCAATGCGAAACTGCAGCGCGCCGGTTTGCCGCGTACCAAGCAGCTCACCGGGGCCGCGCAGCGCGAGGTCTTTTTCGGCAATTACGAAACCGTCACTGGAAGCTCGCATCACCTCTAAACGTTCCCGGCCATTGCGCGATAAAGGATCGGCATAGAGCAGCACACAATGGCTCGCGACCGAGCCGCGCCCTATGCGCCCGCGCAATTGATGCAGCTGGGCCAGCCCCAAACGCTCTGGGTTTTCTATAACCATAAGGCTCGCATTGGGCACATCTACACCCACCTCAATAACCGTCGTAGCCACCAATAAATGCAGATCGCCAGCCTTAAACGCTGCCATTACCGCTTCCTTTTCGCGACTTTTTAAGCGGCCGTGTACAAGACCAATACGCAGCTGCGGCAGTGACGCCTGTAATTGCGCAGCTGTCACTTCTGCGGCGCTGGCGGCAAGTGTTTCGGATTCCTCCACCAAAGTGCACACCCAATAGGCCTGGCTACCCTCTTCACACTGGGCCTTCACTCGCTCAATAACAGCAGGTCGCTTAGTTTGATTAATCAGCACGGTGTTTATAGGTGTGCGCCCCGGTGGCAGCGCGTCGATGATGGAAAGATCCAAATCGCTGTAAAGCGTCATGGCGAGTGTGCGCGGGATCGGCGTTGCGGTCATGACCAATTGATGAGGAAAGGCATCAATTGGATTTTTACCGCGCAAACTTAGCCGTTGTGCCACACCAAAGCGGTGTTGCTCATCAATAATGACCAAGCCTAGACGCGCAAACTGCACATCCTCTTCAAACAATGCGTGAGTACCAACAACGATGGAAAAATGTCCCTGAGCAATTTGCGCCTTGGTATCACACTTTTGCCCGGCTGACAATTTCCCGGCCAGCCAGCCTACCGTTACACCTAAGGGTTCGAACCAGCGACAAAAATTGGCTTTGTGTTGTTCGGCGAGAATTTCCGTCGGCGCCACTATAGTCACCTGATAGCCAGCCTCGACCGCCAGCGCACAGGCAATCGCCGCCACGAGGGTTTTACCGCAGCCGACGTCCCCTTGCAACATGCGCAGCATTGGTGATGTCAGCGCCATATCGCGGCGGATCTCATCAATTACGCGCTCTTGTGCTTGCGTCAGTGCAAACGGCAAATTATGTAAAAGCTGCCGCGCCAGGCTGCCCGCTGGGTCAATGGATGGCGCCTTTTCGTGCTTGGCCTGCAGGCGCGATTGCTGAATAGCCAGATTGTGGGCGAGCAATTCTTCAAAAGCTAAGCGCTGCTGATAAGGATGCGTACCATCTATAAGCGCACTCACCTGCGCCTCAAGCGGCGGCGAATGCACAAAACTTAATGCCTGAGCAAGGCTCTCTACGCCGAAACGCTGATTGACCTCACCGGCTAATAATTCCTCCGGTGGGTGTTCCGCCATTAACTCAAGGCCTGCCGCCATAATCTGGCGCATTCGGCTTTGGCTGATTCCTTCCGTTAATGGATAAATAGGGGTGAGGGTTTGGGCTAAATCCGGCAGAGCCTGCGCATCTTCGAGCCACTCAAGCTCGGGATGGTAGAACTCCAGCCCGCTAACACCCAAGCGTGGGTCGCCGTAACAACGCACTGGTGTACCGGGACTAAAGCGGTGAATTTGCTGGGCGGTAAAATGATAAAAGCGCAATACGGCCTGGCCGGTTTCATCCTCCAACACCACAACGAGACTGCGTCTGCGGCCCTGTTGCACCTGCGCTGAATGCACCCAGCCCTGAATCACCACGCTAGTATTTAGGCTTAAATCGCCCATAGCGGTTATGTGCGTGCGATCCAAATAGCGCAGCGGAAGGTGAAACCACAAATCCTGCAGAGTATTTATCCCTAAGCGGGCCAGTCGCGCCGCCATGGCGTCGCCAACACCTTTAAGCATACGAACAACAATTGCCTCCGCTGTCTGCATAGGCTTAATTACTGCTGCTGGGCGCGCGGCCATCGGTTACTTACTCTGGCCCACATCTCCCAAATCGCATTGGGCGATGGATTTGCGCAGCGCGTCTATAGCTTTTAAGCGCGGAAAACTCGCCCGCCAGGCCAAAGCCACAGTACGCGTAGGCACAGGATCAATAAAGGGCCTGGCAACCAATACGCCCTCAGCCAAATGCGGGCCGTTAGCAGCAGTCATAGGTAAGATCGTGATGCCAAGGCCTGAGGCAACCATATGCTTTAGGGTTTCCAGCGAGCTGCCTTCAGAAGCCGTGCGCACTCTGCCGCTGGGGTCTTCAATATGGGATTTTAAATTTGGGCAGGCCTGAATGACCTGATCGCGAAAACAGTGGCCTTCACCCAATAACAGAATGTTGTATTCGGTGAGCCGCTCCGGTGCTATTGCGGCGTATTGCGCTAACGGGTGATTAGCCGCCATAAGCACAACAAAACTCTCCTGATAAAGAGGCTGGGTCACTACATCAGGTTCAGTAAACGGTAGGGCAACTACAATGGCGTCTAACTCACCTTCGCGAATGCGCCGCCGCAGAGTAGCGGTAAAGCTCTCCTCTATATAAAGAGGCATTAAAGGCGCGATCTGCTGAAGTTGCGGAATAAAATGCGGAAATAAATAGGGCCCGATGGTAAAAATTGCGCCTATAGATAGCGGGCTATTAAGCTGATCTTTACCCGAACAGGCTAGATCTTTTATCGCCGCCGCCTGCTCCAAAACCTTCTGCGCCTGGACAATAATTTGCTCGCCTAACGGCGTTGGGTAAACGCGGGTTTTCGAGCGTTCAAATAAGATAGTGCTCAACTCGTCTTCGAGCTTTTTAACTGCGATGCTTAACGTCGGCTGCGACACATTGCAACGCTCCGCCGCGCGGCCAAAATGCTGCTCCTGGGACAGTACCACTATGTAGCGCAATTCAGTTAAGGTCATACGTTAGCCCACATCACACGATATCCCATGACAGCAAACACTCAAAAACTTTTATGGATAGGCTGCGGCGATATAGCCCGCCAGGCCTTGCCGTTAATCACGCATTATTCTATTACTGGCCTCAGCCGCAGCTACAAGCCTTACCTTGCCGCATACAATTTTTGGCAGGCAGATTTAGCGGAGCAAAACCTCGCGCCGCAGCTGGCCCAACAGAACTATTGTGCCATCGTCATCACCTTGTCTCCGGCAGGCTACACGGCTGAGGACTATCGCACCACATACTGGTTAAATACACAGTATATTGTGCAGCAGCTACCGCAAAATTCAAAGCCTTTATTAGTGTTCGTCTCAAGCACCAGTGTTTACCAGCAAAACCAAGGCGAGTGGATCGACGAGACAAGCCCAACTGACCCCACAAATCAATCTGCCCAATGGCTACTTAAAGCGGAGCAGGAAATTGCTCAGTCCGGCTGCCCGTTTTGTATTGTGCGCCCCTCTGGTATTTACGGGCCCGGTCGAGATTTTCTCATCCGGCAAGTGCTACAGGGCAACGGCGGCGGCGAGCAATTTACCAATCGCATTCACAGCCTGGACCTCGCTCGACTGCTAGCGTTTTTATTAGCGCGTCATCGCACAGGGCTTGCGCTTCCGCCTTATTTATTGGCAAGCGATGATGCACCTGTTACTAGTCGTGATATACGCCTGTGGCTCGCCCAGCAACTTGGTATCGATCCGAACTCGCTTGTATCGAGCCAAGAGAGTGCCGCTCGCGCAGGCAATAAACGTGTGAATAACCATCTGCTACACCAACTGGGATTCGAATTTCACTTCCCAAGCTATCTGCAGGGCTATCCTGAACTTTGTCTAGCAAACAAATAACGTGACATGCGTCACATTATTCTCATGTAGTGAAAATAATTTCCCCAGCTAAATTGCTTAGGGCTTACGCAATTACGCGGCATTTTTTTCATTTTCTCTTTGGGGTTTACAAGGTTACGTAGCTGGGCACGCAAAAGCCTCCTACAGGGGCCAGTATTTACCGCGCTCACAATAGACAGTCAAATGCGACGAACCCGCCTGGGTTAGCACCCGCTCACTGCCGATAAATTTAACATACCACCTAATCAGTCAACTTAACGGGAAAATTGCCGGTTGTTGTGAAAAATGAATTCCGCTAGTATCACTATCACCAAGGCGCTGATGGTTAAAAAGCCTCGGTAAAAACAGCCTTCAGCGGCTACCACAGTATTTTTGTTTAAGACAAAAATAAACACATTCCCTATTAATCATGTTCGAAGGAGTAATTCCATGGCTATTTATCTAATATATGAAGGCATCAAAGGTAACGTTACTGCAGACGGTTACAAAGACCACATCCAAATCGCCTCTCTGCAATTTGGTGTTGGCCGCGGTGTAAGCATGGAGCCGGGCAACCTGGCAAACCGTGAAGCCACTCGTCCTTCTATCAGCGAAGTAACTATCTCCAAAACTGCCGACAACTCAGTAACTGACTTCTTCCGTGAATCAGTTGTGGGTTCTGCTGGTAAGACTGCTAAGTTCAAGTTTGTACAAACTGGCGCCGACAAAGTAATTGAATACATGAATATCGACCTGTTCGATACCATCATCAGCGGTTACTCCATCAGCGCTCCTGGTGACGGCGATCCGATCGAAAGCATCAGCATCAGCTTCTCCAAAATCGAAGTTAACTACAACGACTTCGACACGGCGAACAAAAATTCTAACCCACAACGCGTGGGCTACGATTTGGCTACTGCTAAGCCTATCTAACACTAGAGTGGGTAACCACTTTGCCCCTAAAAGGCCTAGAGATTGTTCTAGGCTTTTTTTTCGGCCAGATTTTTAGACATAGTTGTTTTTTCGTAACAAAGTAAGGTTGGTACTCAGCCGCTTTTGGTTTCTCAGTGTATGCTTAGATGTGCGTATTAATCGGCGATTTTATTAAAAGCTGGAAATCTCAATTGGCGTTTTAGAGTTACCCGAGTAATTAATATAAAACCTACTGTTACACCAACGGTGCATTTAGTCTTTTTAAACTATTAACCTTAAGGCTTGTGACCGCTTGTTGCTAAAGCGTATATAGATGATCGTCCACACGGATACTGCAAGGCGGTTTTATCTGTTGGTAGGGATTTTTAACCCAACAATTTAGGGTAATGATATGGCAAAGTTATCACAAGACAACCGTTTGATGGCCATTAGTGATTTTGGCTTGGGCAAAGATGCATTTTTGGCCACCGATTTTACCGGCAATGAATTTCTCTGCGGTTTATTTGAATACGAAGTAGAAGTGTTAAGTGATATACACGATTTAACGCCAGAAAAAGTCGTCGGTAAACGCGGTACGGTATCGGTCCAAAACGAACAAAAGCGTAAATTTAATGGCTTTGTGCGCAGTGTGACGATGGGAGAAACTCAAGGCCACGATTATCGCCGCTACAGATTTGTTATGGTGCCATGGCTGTGGTTTTTAAGTAAAACCCAGGGCAACCGGATTTTCCAAAATAAAACCACGAAGGATATTATTACTAAAGTATTTAGTGATTTAGGTTTTAACGATTTTGAATTTCGCGGCTGCGCCACAGCGCCTCGCGAATACTGTGTGCAATACGGTGAGAGCGATTTAAATTTTGTCTTGCGCCTTATAGAAGAAGAAGGCTTTGTTTATTACTTTAAACATACGGATGCTAAACATCAGCTAATTATTAGCGACTCATTTCATTCGCCGGAAAAACTCCCAGAAACTAATTTGGAATATTCCCAAGGCAGTAATGTTAACGCACAGATATTTAGCTGGAACCGCTCCTATCAGTTTCGCAAAGGCTCATGGACACTTAATGATTACGCGTTTAAAACGCCACCAAAAGATTTAAAAGCCAACTCAAAAACCGTCAGTAATTTCGTTGACAATAAAAAATACGAGCATTACGAATACGCAGACTTAGGTTTACACGATCAAGGCAGCGCGAGTAATCGCGTTAAAAAGCGTTTAGAGGCCGAAGAAGTTGCTCGGGACCTCACCAAAGCATCCACGAATTGCAGCAGTTTTTTTGCAGGCGGCACGTTTAAAGTCGCTAAACATTCTCACGCCACGGAAAAGGGTGAATACACGATCACCGAAATTCAACACTTTATTACTGAACACTCTTATTTTCAGGAAGGCGGCAATACCAGCAATTACGAAAACCACTTGGTGTGTATGCCAGCGGATCTACCCTATCGGCCTGCATTAGTACATCAAAAACCCGTTATGCGCGGGCCTCAGTCGGCTATAGTGGTTGGCCCAAAAGGAGAAGAAATTTACGTCGATAGTTTTGGACGTATTAAAGTGCAATTTATTTGGGATCGCGAAGGTAAAAAGGATGAAAATTCCACCTGTTATATTCGTGTTATGCAAATTTGGGCTGGTAATACCTGGGGCGCTTCGTTTATTCCCCGCATTGGTCATGAAGTTATTATTAGCTTTTTAGATGGCGATCCGGATAAACCCATAGTCACAGGCTCAGTGTATAACGGCGACAACAAGCCCCCTTATGAATCCAAAACGCAAAGCGGCATTAAAACCCGCTCAACAAAGGGCGGCACTGGAGCGAATTTTAATGAACTGCGCTTCGACGACAAAATCGGCAGCGAACAAGTTTATATGCATGCCGAGAAGGATTTTGATTCAGTTGTCGAGAACAATCAGACGCGGCAAGTGGGTAATGATCGCAGCCTAAACGTAGGCCATGACGAGTCGACCACTATTGGTCATAACCGCACCGAGTCGGTTGGCAATGACGAATCAATTTCTATCGGCAACAACCGCGATAAATCCGTCGGAAAAAATCAATCAGAATCCATTGGCGCAAATAAAACCATCACTGTGGGTGGCAACCATACGGAATCCGTGAGCGGTAAGGTAGTTATTGATGTCGGCGGTACGCACACTGAAACAGTAACCGGTAATATCACAATTAGCACTGATGGCAATTTTAGTGAAACAGTTAAGGGTACTTATACCGAATCTGTAACTAAAGACTACGCGGTAAAAGCAAAAACCATCACGCTCAAAGCTGATGATTCCATTACTTTCCAAACCGGCTCAGCCAAAATTACCATGAGTAAAAACGGCGATATTACTATTTCAGGCAAAAATGTCACCGTTAAAGGCTCCGGTGATGTGGTTCTGAAAGGGAGTAAGGTCAGTGCCAACTAAACATAGCACCGGCAGAGACTCATCTGCGGTTGCCGGAGGGCTTGCGCCTTCCGAAGTGGTCATCGGAACGCTGGTGGCACTTGATAGCGATGGCCGTGCGCTGGTGAGTTTTAGCTTGGATGAATATCTAATGGAATATGTACCCGCCTTGACCACACAGATGGTCGATAGCCAAAGTGTCGGGCGGCAAGTCGCGCTCTTATTTGCTGCAGGCAATCAGCAACAGCCGGTCATTATGGGTTTTATTCACTCGCCGCTGGATCTGGCCATCGGCCAAACTCAAGCTGACGCCGCGCAGGAACATAGCAGCGCCATTACCGAAACCGAGTTATTCGCAGGCCCGGCGCAATTTGTAGCGCCTGAGCGAGCGGCGAATTTGGATGGCAAACGCTTGGTATTTGAAGCGGAAGAAGAAGTACAGATTAAATGCGGCGAGGCGAGTATTAATCTGTATAAGGACGGCCGAGTAGTTATTCGCGGACGCAATTTAATTAGCCGAGCTTCCGTGGTTAACCGCATTTTAGGCGGTTCTGTGCAGGTGAACTGAGTCTTAAGTTACTGCATAATGGCCGCTTTTGATTGGCGCCTATGTCTGCACCAGATTCACCACTCCATTTCAATTCGCATGCCGCTGGGCGCGCTCACCATATTCTGGTGTTTGATTCAGGCCTTGGCGGCTTAAGTGTTGCGAGGGAAATTATTCGCGCGCAGCCCCAATGCCAAATTAGCTATGTTGCCGATACCGCCTATTTTCCTTACGGCACCAAAACCGATGCAGAGCTTATAACCCGCATTGAAATGCTTATTGAGCAGGCCCTGGTAAAATTAGCGCCAGATTTAATTGTTATTGCCTGTAATACCGCAAGCACACTGGCGTTAAGCCATCTGCGCAGCCGCTTTGCACAGCCTTTTGTGGGTGTTGTGCCCGCCATAAAACCTGCCGCAGCCTTAAGCCTTTCCAAAACTATCGGTGTATTAGCCACACCCGCCACAGTAAACCGCCCCTATACAGCGCAATTAATTAGTGATTTTGCCGGTGATTGCCGTGTTTTACGCTTCGGCTCGCAGGTTTTAGTGGCTATGGCCGAGGCCTCATTATGCAGCGAGATGCCGTTGCTTGCCGATGTGCAAAAGGAATTAGCAGGCCTAATAAGCCAACCGCAGGGCGCCGGTATAGATACAATCGTGTTGGCCTGTACACATTTTCCTCTGCTTGCCGATACTCTTAAACAGGCGGCTCCGCACATTATCCATTGGGTGGATTCAGGCGCAGCGGTGGCGCGCCAAGTGGGTGTTTGGTTAGAGCGCCTACCATCTGCCAGCGGCTTAGCAGGCCCTGTGGAGTTTTATAGCACAAAGCCTTACGAGCATTTACAGGTACAGCACGTGCAAACCCTACTGGGACGTGAATTAATAATTAATACTGAATTATTTAGCTCGCCGGAAAATTCTGCAGCACTGTGTGCAACCCATGTCAAAAATTGAAATTAAAGCAGTAAATAATCAGCCGGATTCTTTTGATCTGGTGGATTTTATTGCCGAGCATACGCAGCTATCTAAAGCGGCGATTAAACGCGGTTTAACATTTGGCGGCGGCTGGATTAAACCCGCTGGGCAAGCGTCTTTTAAGCGCTGCCGCAAAGCTAAACACTCGGTTAAACCCGGCGATAGCTGCGAATTTTATTACGATGCTGAATTAATTTCCCAACAGTGGCAAGCGCCTTTAGTAATTTTTGAAAATGCACATTTTGGTATTTGGTATAAACCTCGCCACCAAGTAACTCAAGGCAGCCGCTATGGCGATGCTAACGCGCTGGAACGGCAAATTAGTCAATTGCGGCAAAAGCCTCTGTGGTTAGTGCATCGCTTAGATAGCGCAGCCTGTGGCTTAGTTTTATTTGCCTATTCTGCTGCGGCCTGCGCGCAATTAAATAAATTATTCCAAACACAGCAAATTAAAAAAATATACCAGGCTCATGTGCTAGGCCAGATTGAGCCAGAGGGTACAATTGAATTTGCGCTAGATGGTGTTGCGGCGGTGACCGAATATAAACGGGTATTAGAAGATAAATATTCCAGTTATGTAAAAATTCGTTTACACACTGGGCGCTATCACCAAATTCGCCGCCACTTTGCGCAATTAGGCCACCCGTTATTAGGCGACCCGCGCTATGGTAGCGGCAATGCCCACAGTGCAGGTTTACAATTAGTTGCTTGTCAATTGGAATTTGTAGATCCCATCAACCGTACGCCGGTGTGTGTCACACTACCGCGTGAATATTGTTTATTTTAGCGAGAATTTTATGTCTTTCGACGCGCAGGCTATGAATTTTAAATCGGTAAGCTTCCAAGCTTTAAACCCTGGCCCTAAATTAATTGTATTGGGTGCAGTGCACGGCAATGAAGTCTGTGGCACGCAAGCGATAACACGTATTATGGCGGAAATAGACGCAGGTAAAATTATTTTGCGCAAGGGCAAAGTGACCTTTGTGCCAATTACTAATCCTTTAGCCTATGCTAAAAATGAGCGCTCTGGCGATCGCAATTTAAATCGTAATTTATTTCCCACCGCAACACCTGAGGATTTTGAAGACCACATTGCCAATTGGTTATGTCCGCTATTAGCAGAACACGAAATTTTATTGGATCTGCATTCGTTCCACACGCCCGGATTACCGATGGTTATGATGGGGCCGGAAAATAATAGCGGCACTTTAGAAGCATTTAAATTCGCAGCCGAAGAAAATAACCTGGCCGTGCGCCTAGGCGTAAATCGATTTGTCGATGGCTGGTTGGACACCTACGCAAAAGGCGTAGAGCGCCGCAAAAATTTGAATTTGCATCCGCAGGGTCGACAACATTTGCTCAATACCGATGTGCGTTATGGTGTAGGCACAACTGAATATATGCGTGAACAAGGCGGTTATGCGCTGACACTTGAGTGTGGCCAACATGTCGATCCGCAAGCGCAACATATCGGTTATCAAGCGATTATTAATACACTTGTGTATTTAGGATTTATCGACGGACCGAGTCCTGCACCTGTTGCCAAAAAACAATCATTGCGTCTTTATGATGTTATTGACCGCAATGCAGTGGAAGATGAATTTATCCAAGAATGGAAAAGTTTTGATGAAATAAAAGCGGGCGCGCCCATTGGTAAGCGCGCCGATGGCACCTTGGTATGTGCTGAAAATGACGGCTTTATAGTATTTCCCAATCCTAAAGCACAACCCGGGCAAGAATGGTTTTACTTAGCGCGCCCTACTGAGCGCTTAAGCGATTAACCCGCCTGCGCCGGATTAATTGTGGCGCTATTTGCCAGTTTGATATTTAGGTGAGCGCGGCCCGTATAACAAACCATTCGGGCGCGGGCTCAACAAACGAAAACTGGCGACTCCCGCATAGGTGTAGCCGTTATCCGCCAGCTGATTAACCACTTGCTGGACAGCCGCTTGAATTAATAAACCCGCCAAACCACCGCCGGAATTATTATTTTGCTCGCTACTGGAGGCGCGGGCTGAGCCTTCCCAGAGTGTTACACCCGTGCGCAAATCCACTAATCGTGAACGCAAGCTTACGGCGGTTTCTGCGCTAATTAAATGGTAGGAATTGCCGTACTCGGTAATATCCGTATAGAGCGCTGCATCGGCCGCAAAAATTTCCCGCAATTTTTGCGGCGCGACACTTTGCGCATCAGCACCATTATATACGCCATTTTCCTGGAAGGACGCAGCCATTAAAGTAACAGGAATTACATAATAGCCTGCCTCGGCAATGGGTTTAGTCATTTGCGCAAGTACAGCGTTAGGTGCATTTATATCGGGGGATTGATTATTTGGCGGTAAAATAAGAATCGTGCGCGGAGCGGCAGCTTTAAATGCTGAATAATTGTAGGGCGCCTGCGTTGCACAACCGCTAATTAAGCCAAGCAAAAAAATACTTATGAGCATTTTCATTTTTGTGCTCCTTGTGGTTTTTTCGCGTTGCGATACATTAAAAAATCCAAATAAGCGGCAGACTCAGGATACAAAGCCTTTTCGAGCTCCCAATGCTTGCGCATTAAATTCTCCTGGCCTGACTTTGCGTATAACAAACCCAGATGCGCGTGAATACCGGGGGCCGGATTTTGTGTTTGATTGCCAGTACTTAGCGTTTTTTCAAGTGCAGCAATTTGCTGCTCAATACTTCCGGTATTTTTAAAATGTTCGTACACCTGGCTGTCGTAATCCCCCCAACGATATAATGAGGGCTGGGTGGCGCAGCCGCTTAAAAAAAGGAGCACAAAAAAGGGAGCAAATAATAAGCGCCCTTTTGCCAATAAAAACGGCTTTGGTATACGGTTAATGCCATTCATGAAGTCGTTTCCTTTTAGGCTTAATTGTTAAGGCTTAATTGTACCTTGCTCTACCGCTTGCGCTAATTTACTAACCGCTTCGCGAATGGCTAAATCCAACACCTTGCCGTTGAGTGTGGCGTCATAGCTTGAGGTACCGCCAAAACCCACCACTTCGCGTTGGCTAAGGCTATATTCGCCAGCGCCTTGGCTCGATACGATAACGGCAGACGTTTGCACATCCACTAAATTTAAACTCACTTTTGCGTAGGCAATTTGTTGTTTACCGCGGCCTAAAATGCCAAATAACTGTTGATCGCCCACTTCTTTGCGGCCAAATTCCGTCACATCGCCAGTCAATACATAACGCGCGCCAATGATGGTTTGCGCTTTTTTCATCAAGTGAGCTTCTTGGGCGGCTTCGGCCATATTATCGCGCTCAAGCACGTTAAAGCGCCCGGATTGTTGCAAGTGCGTGATTAAAATAGTTTTCGCTTGGCTACCTAATCGATCAACACCATCGGAAAAAATACCGTTCATAAAACTTGAGCGGTTATCAAATTTACCTACAGAAATAAGCGGCTTTTGGCCTTGGTAAACGGTGGCTGCGACCGGAGGTTTGGGCGTGTCCAACGTACGGGAGTGCTCGGTGGCGCAGCCTGCAGTCAATACGAGGCCTGCGACGGCTAGGATGCTAGCTAACAGCGTAGATTTCATGTGAAGCTCCTGTGGTGTGATGTAAATGGCCGAGAGTTTAATGCATAAGCTAAGTTCGCGGCAGTGTGTAATCACTCAATTTAAAGTTTAACCTGCGCTTATATACCCATAAATTACTTTAAATGAACAAACATGCTTAGTATGTGTACCCACAATAACACAAACACAATCGACTAATTTTAGAACGCTTGGCAATTAATTGAATGTACGCTTAAAACATACCGAATTGGTTTTGCATCGCATCAGGAACCATTTGGCCAATATCCCAAAGCTCCACAATTAAATCTGCTTCAAATCTAAAAATATGCACCGCAGAAATAACTGGTCCACCTTTGCCCATCTGAATTTTTGAATGCACAAACACACAATTATCATTTTGCGCGCAGCGCATAAATTCGATTATTTTATCTGGATTTTTTTGAGCGTTTTCTTCCATACCTTTAAGTAGCGAATCGGCATCGCCTGCGAAATAAGGGTTGTGATGTTTGAATTCTTTTGCCACATAGTGCTCATAGGCAGTTTTAATATTGCCCGATGAACACTGAGCTAAAAAGTCTTTTACTTTATCAATAAGGTTCATTTGTGTACTCCAAAAAGGCTTAAACGAGGTGACTTACAAAACGTAAGGTCTTGATAGACCCGCGCAATGACTACTGAAATTATTATATCCCCGTACAGAAATATAATTTCAGTACCAATTTAAGTTGAGCGAACCTGGGCGTGATAGATTTGTTAGGTGCTGATTTTCAGCAGCAGAGTTTCGACGTCTTTTTTGCGCCTACCCTCATAAATTGCAAATTCATCGATCGAATGAAGCCGCCCGTTAAACATTAGCTCCCACAAAACTTTTTCAACTTGAAAAGCGAATTCAATAATAGACTGAATCTCACAAACATTTATTTTGTCAAACAACTGGCAAGTTTTGCCTATCGATTCACGTTCCGCATGAGCATAAACCTTATGTCTTATCGGCTTGCATTTATCTTCATAAATTTTGTTGAACTTTGCGACTTGACTTTTTAGCTTATGAAGATCTATTGCTTTAGGCTCATGCACATTCTTCATGTATTCACCAAGCTGCTCTGGAAGCACTCCATTATTTTACGCATTTTACGTTCTGCTAGTGCGCGCCGTCCAAACTGTTCAATATTTTCTATACAAAGTCGAAGAAGCGAATGAATTGACAATGAATCTTTATTTATATCAAAAATTCTACCCATAGCGATAAAATATGTACGCTGTAGAGAGTCTAAAATTATATTCCAGGTTAATGCATTAGCATTTATAGCTTCGAATATACTCGTGTCTTCCGAGGCAACCTCGTGAATATTTTTCCATGTAAAAATTAATTTGTTAAAACCGAAACTTCAGCGCTATATATTCAGATAATCTTCGATAATTACCACTTAATCTCTCCGAACCGAATGCATTCACCTGTAACTGGCAAGCATTATGTTGGCAATATTACATTATATACCTAGGCTTTAGGCGTTTAACAAGCATCGCTTGGATATGGAGCGGGTGGATTGCGAAGTTGTTATTTTTCTTTGCGGTCAAGTCGGTATTATTTTTTACGATCGTGTTTAGGCATTGTTTATAGGGGTGGATCAAGTCTACGCCGATAGCAATGGCATTAAGTTGGCGTATTTTTAAAGGCAATTTATCCTCTCCGAGAAACCCCCACCCGGCCTCCCCCTTAAAAAGGGGAAGGGGGAAATGCATCGTTGCGCGAAGGCATTTCACTCGTACAGGGATATTTTTTCGTGCGGTTAAATATTGTTGTGTAACGGATGTTTTTGCTCACATACTTTTTAATGGGAGGTAAAGTCCCGGTGAGTGTAGGTGTGCAAAAACGCAATTGCTGAATGCCGATATACTTTTAATCCAGCTAGCGCTGAAAATAAAATAGCTATTTCTAAATCTGGGTGTGGGAACATGAATCGCTCTAAATACTGTAGGTGCGAATATATTCGCACCTACAGTAATTCCCAAGCCATGTGTACATTTTAAAATTTGCAGTTGAAAGTTAACCCCAAAGCATCCACCTC
>DATDJI010000043.1:0-51439 GCA_036520615.1 Cellvibrionaceae bacterium
TTAAGAATTGATTCCTGGGTAGAGTCAGGCATAGTCGTACCGGCTCTGTTCGACCCTATGATAGCCAAGATGATAAGCCTAGCTGACAACCGCACGACGGCTCTAACTCTACTCGATAGCGCGATTAGCCAAACAGTGCTGTACGGCATTGAAACTAACCTCACTTATGTACGCGCGATTGTGCGCAGCGCCGAGGCACAAACCGGTCAATTACTGACGCGCAGCCTGGCAAGCCTTGCTTTTACGCCCGCTTGTGTAAGCGTTCTACAGGGCGGAACACAAACCACATTGCAGGATTATCCAGGCCGCATTGGTTACTGGCATGTGGGTGTACCGCCGTCCGGCCCGATGGATAATTTGAGCTTTCGCCTGGCCAACCAATTAGTTGGCAACCCATTGGGCGCCCCTGCGCTTGAGATCACTCTCAACGGGCCGGGCCTAAAATTCCACCGCGATACGCAAGTTGCGGTTACCGGCGCGCACATTGAATTGAGCCTGGACGGAGCCCCTTGTCCACAATTTCAAACCTTTTGGGTGAAGGCCGAACAGGTTCTGCAATTAGGCCGTATACAGGGCGCAGGCTGCCGGGCTTATCTGGCCGTGGCAGGCGGCTTTAACTGCCCAGAGTATTTAGGCTCCGCCGCAACTTTTACCCTCGGGCAGTTTGGCGGCACTGGCCGCGCGCTCGCTACTGGCGATACGTTACAACTGGTTGAGATACCGCAATTACCTGATGTATCTATTTCAGCTGAAGCTTCGTTGCAACTGGGCGAAACCCCGCCCCAAGCACAAGCGGCTCTTCAATGGGGCGAGACCGCTCGGCCTCGCTCGCACATCGAACTCCCCACCGCCCTGCGCCCAGCGATTACAGAGGACTGGGTG
This sequence comes from Cellvibrionaceae bacterium, assembly GCA_036520615.1. Taxonomy (GTDB): domain Bacteria; phylum Pseudomonadota; class Gammaproteobacteria; order Pseudomonadales; family Cellvibrionaceae; genus CAMCXE01. The sequence continues at coordinate 883 of DATDJI010000043.1, forward strand.
TTGCGGGTAATTCCCGGCCCACACACTGCACCGGATTTTTTTACCGCCGCAGACATGGCGAGCCTGTTCAGCGAAACCTGGCAAGTTCACTATCAGTCCAGCCGCACTGGTGTGCGCCTATTGGGGCCCAAACCACAATGGGCGCGCGAGACTGGCGGTGAAGCAGGTTTGCATCCGTCGAATATCCACGACAACGCCTATGCATTTGGCAGCGTGGATTTCACTGGTGATATGCCGGTTATCCTCGGTGTGGACGGACCTTCATTGGGAGGCTTTGTCTGCCCGGCCACCGTCATTGCAGCGGATTTATGGAAGCTCGGCCAATTAAAAGCCGGTGCGCGCCTGCGGTTTGTACCCGTAACCCATGCCGAGGCGACAGCGCTCGAAGCTCAACAGCTGCAGGGACTAGCACAACTCAATAGCCAGGATGCGAATCTGCCTGCTACCGACTCCATCACCACGGCAGCTGTGCCTTTTGATCGCGCAGTATTTAACCCCATAGCGCAAACAGGCCGCTTCGGCCCGGATGCCTATGTCTGCCGGCTAGCTGGGGACCACTTTTTACTGGTGGAACTCGGCCCGTTGGAGCTGGATATTGCCCGGCGCTTTCGTGTCCATGCGCTGATGCTCTGGCTTGAGGCCAATCGCCTGCCCGGCCTGCAAGAACTTACCCCCGGCGTGCGCTCTCTACAAATTCACTACAACCCGCAGCAGCTGCCTCTCACTCAACTGTTAAGCCACTTGGCCCAGGCCGAAGCGGAACTGGCTCGCACGCAACCCACAACGCTGCCGTCCCGAATTGTATATTTGCCACTGAGCTGGGACGACGAGGCGTGCCGTGAGGCCATCGCCAAATACACGGCCAGCGTGCGCCCCGGCGCGCCTTGGTGCCCCAGCAACCTCGAATTTATCCGCCGCATCAACGGCCTTCGTGATCTGGCGGCGGTAAAAGACATGGTGTTCAACACGGATTATTTAGTGTTGGGCCTTGGCGATGTTTACTTAGGCGCACCACTCGCCACGCCGCTGGACCCACGTCAGCGCTTAGTCACCACCAAATACAACCCGGCCCGCACCTGGACAGCGGAAAACTCCGTCGGTATCGGCGGCGCTTATCTATGTGTGTACGGCATGGAAGGGCCAGGCGGCTATCAATTTGTCGGCCGCACATTACAAATGTGGAACACCTTCAAAACCACCGACGCTTTTAGCCAACCTTGGTTACTGCGTTTCTTCGACCAAATACGCTTTTATGAAGTGAGCGCTGAGGAGCTTAAAACCATCCGCCGGGATTTCCCCCAAGGCCGCTACGCTCTGCGCATTGAAGAGAGCGAATTTAATCTCACACACTACCAAGCCTTTTTGGACGAAAACCGCAGCGGTATCGAAGCCTTCACCGCTCAGCGCGAAGCCGCCTTCGCCGCCGAGCTTGAACACTGGCGCGCTAGCGGCCAGCTCACCTACACCAGCCCCGAAGATTCAGCCTCACCCATAGATGAAGCCGCGTTGCCGCCCGGCATTACCGCCGTGGAAAGCCCGGTGGCCGGCAGCCTCTGGCAGCTGCAAGTGGCCGAAGGCGATCAAGTGGTTGCAGGCCAAGTCCTGGCGATTTTGGAATCGATGAAAATGGAAATAGAAGTAACGGCAACCACAGCAGGCCGCGTGGAAAAAATCCTCCGGCAACCGGGGCAGAGCTTGGGGTTGGGCCAGTGTTTGCTTTGGATTAACACTCAGTCCTCCTCTTGATGAGAGTCTGAAGACGCCGTAGCCCGGATTGCGCTGCGCTTAATCCGGGCTAGGTTGCTCTGCACAAGACTTTTTGCCCCCTTCCCTTTTTAAGGGGGGGGTGGGGTGGGGTTGCCAAGGGTAAAACCGGGCAAAAAACGCTTAACGTGAAAACGCCGGGGCTAAAACAAGCACGTATAAACCCGAATCGGTCACATAGCTAGAGTTGATTTTTCTGCCACCAATATCCAACAGAATTCAAGGCCCAATCATGCACAACCTAAGCCTCGCCGTCCTAAAACACGCCTATCAATCCGGTCAAACCACCCCCCGCACGTTGCTTTTGGACCTTCATCAACAAGCTCAAACCCACAGCGACAAAAACATCTTCATCACCCTGCTAAGCGAAACCGACCTGCTGCACTACATCGAAGCTATAGAAGCCCAAGACCCAGCAAGCCTGCCTCTCTACGGTGTGCCCTTTGCCATCAAGGACAATCTGGATCTTGCGAATTTCCCCACCACCGCCGCCTGCCCCGCGTTCGCCTACACCGCTAAAACCTCCGCTCACACAGTGCAATTATTGATTAACGCAGGCGCCATTCCGCTGGGCAAAACCAACCTGGATCAGTTCGCCACTGGGCTCAACGGCACTCGCTCTCCTTACGGCCAGGTACCAAATGCCTTCTTACCCGAGTACATCAGCGGCGGCAGCAGTTCAGGTTCCGCAGTCGCCACGGCTTTGGGCCTCGTAAGCTTCGCCCTGGGCACGGATACCGCAGGCTCCGGCCGCGTACCCGCTGCCCTTAATAACCTGGTGGGTGTGAAACCCAGCAAAGGCTTGCTGAGCAATGTAGGTCTCGTGCCCGCCTGCAGAAGCCTCGATTGCGTCAGTATTTTTGCCCTCAACTGCGACGACGCCGCCTACCTATTTGATCTACTCGCCCAGTACGACCCGCAAGACCCATATGCACGCCCAAATCCCCACGGCAACCGTCACCGGTATTTCCCTTCGCACCCAGCTACGTTCGCATTTGGCTTACCGCAGTTAGAATTAAATCCCGAAGCGCAAACTCTGTTTAAGCAGGCTACTGATCATCTAATCGCTCTCGGCGGCACTCCCGTCCCTATCGACTTTAGCCCTTTTTTATCCGCCGCCCGCCTGCTCTATCAAGGGCCGTGGATTAGCGAGCGCAAACTCGCAACTCAGGCAGTTGCATCAAGTGACATGCTAAGCGTTATCCAAGACATCATAGTGAACACGCCGGAGCCGACGGCAAGCCAAGCCTTTGAAGGGCTATATAAGCTCACCGAACTCAAACGCCAATGTGATGCTATCCTCGCGCAGGTAGATTTAATCATTACCCCCGCCTTCCCCCGCGCCTTCATTCGCGCCGAAATCGACGCAGACCCAATCGCCACTAATAGCAGCCTCGGCACCTACACGAATTTTATGAACCTGTTGGACTATGCAGCCCTTGCCCTGCCAGCGGGTACTCATACCAACGGCCTGCCCTACGGCATCACCTTATTTGGCCCAGCCTTTAGTGATATGTATTTATTATCCATTGGCCGCGAATTTCATCTGCGCACCGGCCTGCCCCAAGGCGCCACGGCACACCCATTACCCAACCAGCCCATCGCCTGCGCCAAAGCGCCAAGTGAACACACTGACGTTCTAGTCTGCGGCGCCCACCTAGCAGGCGAGCCGCTTAACTGGCAATTGTTGGAGCGCGGCGCCAGCCTAAAGGCCACCACGCACACCGCCTCAGGCTACCGGCTCTACACGCTCCCCGACGACAAACGCCCCGCCCTCGTTCGCGACCCTTCCAGCCAGAGCCAAATCGCCGTAGAAATCTGGCGCGTTCCCACCGCAACTCTTGGCAGCTTTTTAACTGGCATAGCTGCGCCACTGGGGCTTGGCCAAGTGCAGATTGAAGATGGCAGCTGGGTGACGGGGTTTATCTGTGAACCGATTGCGTTGGACGGCGCGCGGGATATTAGTGAATTTGGGGGGTGGCGGGCTTGGAAGGCGAGTTTGTGACGCTATGAGCTTTCATTATCAGCCCCGCCTTAAAGAGAGAGACTAAAGAAGTACAAGGAATTTCCTGTCCCAAGAGGTTTTATTTCCTACCTTTTAGGGGGGGCTGTGGTGGGGTTTTTAACGTATCAGTCAACCTAAAGCAAATATAGATGCCATTTTTCATCTGTCGGGGAGACTCCCAGCCATCTACCTCGAAATTAATCATTTTCGCATCTGATACTGACGATATCTTAATAAACGCGTACACACGTCCCAGAAATTCACAATCCAAAATTTTCACTAGTGCTGAAAAGTAAGGTTACCGACCGCAAACACAACTACCTCGGACCGCTATTTAAAATGATAGGTAGGAGAAGAGGGTACTGAGATTAATCTTTTCAACAAATACAGGGAAAACGTCACAGGTTCTGTTCTTGTGGAATTTTGTTGAGATACTTATAAAACGTTTTTCTGAGGCTGCTTGCCGGGCGCACCTCAAGGACGCAAAAGAAAATAGACTCTTTACTTGGGAAGAGCATAATCTTATTAGTTGTAATCTACGCTACCTTATACTTTGCAGAAGTAAGTATCACCTGGGTCAGTAACGATGATCGTCATTAAAACAATAAAAAAGAAACTATCCTCTTTCTAAGTCAAACACCTAACCCTCGTCCAAGCCACATGCTATATATCAACAATGCGAGAAGATATGAATTCTAAAATTTCGCGATCAATTTCAGAACCAGTTCGGACAGAACTATCTTGGGATGAGAAGTGGAGGGCCGAAGATCATGGGCTAATCATAAGCTGGGAAATTGGAAGAAAATTCAGAAAACAAAAGCCAGAGCTAGCCGCCCGCGCAGAAAGAGGAGAACTACCTGTCCTTGACTGGAAGGGTGGGGTTGATAAGCCTATAAAGGGCGAAAAGGTCGGCGTGTATTTCTACCTAGCTCAGCTACAAGGGTTGCGAGATGAAAATCTTGATATCGATATTTCACTTGAAGTGCAGCTTATTTGTTCAAGAACTGGCGTAAAAGTTACCTATACAAATGACTTTAATAAATATGGAGGCGCGTAAATGTCTCCTATTAACAGCCTCAACTTCGTGGCCATTGATGTCGAAACCGCGAATGCAAATATGGCTTCAATTTGCCAGATTGGTATTGCTGAGTACCAAAATGGCAGTTTAATTTCCGAATGGAAGTCTTACGTGAACCCAGAAGACTACTTTGACCACGTGAATGTTTCTATTCACGGTATAAACAAAAATACGGTCGAACATGCAGCAAATTTCGCCGATATGACCGAACTGCTGCGTTCAATGCTGCATGGAAAAATAACGGTCTGCCACACTCATTTCGACAGGGTTGCAATAAATCAAGCGTTTCGAAAACACTCTGCCGTCGAGATAGACTGCACATGGCTTGACACTGCTAGGGTAGCGCGTCGTGCTTGGAAAGAGTGTGCGTGGAAAGGTTACGGTCTATCTGCTGTAAGTAAATTGCTTGGATACGAATTCAAACATCATGACGCTCTTGAAGATGCAAAGGCATCGGCAAATATATTAATTAGCGCTTGCGAGAAATATGGTCTCGATATCGCTGGCTGGCTATCACGCGTTAAAGGGCCGGTAGATCTAAATGCTTGTAACTCGGCAAGCATAACTAGGCGCGAGGCAAATCCAGATGGGGCGTTAGTTGGCGAAGTATTGGTTTTCACAGGAATGCTAGATATATCACGCTCACAAGCCGCAAACATTGCTGCTTCAGTCGGCTGCCAAGTAGCAACATCAGTAACAAATAAGACAACAATACTTGTGGTTGGTGATCAAGATATCAGCAGGCTTGTAGGTAATGAAAAAAGTTCGAAGCACAGAAAAGCAGAAGAGCTAATAGCAGCTGGTGCCACACTAAGAATTATTGGTGAAAGTGATTTCAAGGAAATGGTGAAACAATCAACTATATATTAAGGAAGTCAACCGTGAGCCCATTCTTGCATTTACGTAAACGCACCGAAACCAGCTCAGTCTTTATCTTGTAGCTGCAACCTATAAAAAAATATAAATTACATCCAGAGGAAAATGACTTGAAAAACTTTCGCCTAAAAAGCCTAACCACCGGCAACATTTTTACATTAACCCAATCCACAATTACAATCGGCCGAGGTGCATTTAACTTCGTGCGATTAGAATCGGATTCTCTTTCCTCGCAGCACGCAAGCCTGCATATAGAAAATGGCCGCGCTATTATCGAAGACTTAAATTCAACCAACGGCACGCTCATTAATAACATGCCGGTAAAACAGCCGATGGAATTAATGCACGGTGATGTAATTACCCTCGGCAATGAAAAATTAATGCTGATCGACCCGGAAAATCAAGACGACGCCACCGTATTTTCCCTACACGCAGGCACAACCACGGCTCTACCGGCATCCAAAATTGCTGAGCTTAACGCGGGTAAATTAACGGCGGAAGAAACACAGCAAGTGGTAACCGATGTACTGAAAAAGGTATTTGCCTCTCTAACTGTTTCCATACAAGCCTCAACCGGTGTCCTCGCTACCTTATCTAAATCAGCAGTGGATGAGGTTTTTGAATTAAATACAGCAAGCTCACAAGCCACAACATGGAATGTAGGCCGCGATGAATCCTGCCCGGTTACCATTAATAATCCGACTGTGTCAGTAAGCCACGCCACTATTCGTTTCGATGATGGCGTTTGGGTTATTAAAGATAACGGCTCCACTAACGGCACAAAAGTGAACGGCAAGCGCGTGGTTGAGAGTGAGTGCAAAAATGGCGACATCATCTCGCTTGGGAAATTAAACTGTGTATTTGGCGTTGCAGAAGAGTCAGTTGAGGCAATTATTTAATTGCAGCGGAAAATAAACCTTTACACTATCTAAAAATCGGAAATTGCCAATTATTTAATCGGCGAACCAGAAAGGCCGTCGATAATGCCAGGTTTAAAAAAAACGCGTCAAATTGAATATTCGCGGACGTAAAATTAATTTATTAATTGAGTTTTCCGCTACGCAATAGATAAATTGCATACGCCAAAGGTAATACTTTGACAATCGTTAAGTACAACAGCACGTTGCCTATATCGTAATAACCTAGGGCTAATCGGTAGCCGACACCTATGACATTTAACATAAGGGCTATGCTCAAAAAAATTATTGCAACAACCTTTTGTTGAAATAAAAACACCGCACTCAGCACAACCAATACAATGTCTGCCATTAACGGAATAAAAGACCAATAGGTTGGCGCCTTGCCCACTAACTCTTCGGGATAATTACCAGCCATCATCACCTGGAGCGTACTGTATGAAACATAACTTATAAAGATGGCATAAACCAACAATAAAACCGCCAAAAATTTTCCGTATTCAGCGGCTTTTACCGAGGCCCCCGCTACATTTTTTTGTATCCCATTTATGTCTGCAAGCACGATCAGTTGGGCATTAATCCATTTTCGCAAAAAAGAGGTTGTCGCTATCACCAATACCAAAACTGCTATAAAAGCTACTATTGTCCCCAACGCAGAAAAAAAACGCTCCCAGCTAATACTATTCAGCCAATTAACAAACGTTACAAAATAATACAAACACAGCAAACTGAAATAAGCAAAAACCGCTTCTAAAACACCCATATAATCTTCCTAAGGCCTTGACCGTTGGATAACACAGCCATTCAAGGCTTTTTTGCAAAAAATTATCGGATACAACTCCCTATAACACGCTTGTAACAGCGATTATATAGAGCCCAGAATTAATTAAAGGATTGGGGTACAGCATGGCAGCAAAATATTACAGCGCAATTGCGTCGGCAGCACGAAATCTTACAATAAAGCGCTTTGGGGAGATGTATGGGGGGGTCTATTAATATTTTGTTATCAGTTTACTTAAAAGCAAGTCTTTTATTATTCACCCTGCAGCGTTAATACCAGCCTGCGTGAACCGCCGTGATTGCGGTGTTCACACAAATAAACCCCCTGCCATGTACCTAACTGCAGCTGCCCTTTGGCAACTGGCAGAGTGACACTTGTGCCTAATAAACTTGATTTAATATGTGCAGGCATATCGTCCAGGCCTTCGTCATCGTGCTCATAGGCCTGAGCATTTTCTGGAATTAACCGATTAAAAACCGTTAAAAAATCTCGCCGCACGCTAGGGTCAGCATTTTCATTAATACACAAAGATGCTGAGGTATGCTGAATAAAAACATGCAACAACCCGACGCGCAGCTGCGCTAACTGAGGCAATGCATCGGTAATTTCCGTTGTAATTAAATGAAAACCGCGCGGGCGCGGTTTAAGGCTAATTTGTTGGGAGAGCCACACGCTTAAAACCCTTCTGAATGAGTGTCACAACTGGTTACCCACCAGCGCGACGGGTCGATAAAATGCGCTTGTAATTCACTATCCTGTACGGCCACACCAAATAGATGCCCGTCGTCTCGAAAGGTAAAACCCAGCGGTATCATAAGAGTTTGCCACAACTCATTATGTGCGGTAAACGACACTAAATCGACGCCTGCGGCACTGGCTGTTTCTAACAAGGTTACGATTAAAGCCTGCAGGCCTTTTAAATTATTAGCGGCGGTAAAAAGATCGTCGATATGCAAATGCGAGCGCTCTTTAATGTGGTAAACCGCGTAGCCTGCCAGCGCGCCATCTTTAAATAAACCCAGTACGTCATAGTGGCGGCGCGGATTAGTTAAAAATCGCCATTGTAAAAAATCCGCCGAGCGCTGGCGCAAAATCCACAGCGTATCTTTATAACTTTCCATTAATACATCTAGCTGGCTATTGTGTAAGGCAAAATTAAGTACGGGCGCTAATTGCCAAGGTTTTTTCTTGCCTCGGCCCAGCCACTTGCGCGCAACGATCAGCGCCACATCCACGCATTTGACGGCGAGCGGCAATAATAATGGGTGGATTTTTTTATGCAGATAGCGAGAACTATTTAATAAATATTTCCAGTTGCCCAGATCCGGCATAGGTGTAAATAATTTTTGTACTAGCGCTTTAGAGCTTTTTGTCGCCCCCATGGCAAACATCAAACTATATTCGTGTTGCAATACCATCGTCATCCAAACGCCCACGCCCAGTCCGTCCCATTTTGTATCTACTAATAAATCCAATGGATTGGAGGCATTGATGCGCTCGCCGCGACAACTTAATTGCACGTAATCAAGGCCGACAATACCAAGAATTTCACCGTCAATTTTAAGTAGCCAAAGCCTGTTTAAACCTGCAGTTACATTTCCGGAGAAATCATAGCGCCAGTGCAAATAAGCTTCATCCTGCCAGGCTATGCTTTTCCCTAAATGTGCCTGCCGAAAATTAATGACTGCTGGAATATCCAACTGATTCGCAGGTGCAAACGCGTCATAGAGTGCAGCAGGCGAGAGTGCCAGGTTGCGCGCTATTATTTTTGTTATCGTTTCAAGCGTAAGAGCCATAATTAGGTGGCTAAATGCCCCTGCTCTCGCAGAATATTTAAAATATCGTTAACAGTTTTCATCTGTTCAATTTGCGGCTGCGTTAATAAAATATTAAAACGATCATCAAATTCCGCCATTAAACTTAACACCCCCATCGAATCCCAGCCACGCACATTTTGTTTTTGGGTGGCCGGTGTCAGGGTGTTGGGGCATTCGAAAACTTCCGCAATAAATGCAAGTGCTTCTGCTTGGTTCATAACATCAACCTTAAGTTATTGGGCGCTGTAGCCGCCATCGATAATTAATTCCGTGCCGGTAATCCATGTATTAAGCGGCGACAATAAAAAGCTTGCCGCCCGCGCCACCTGTTCGGGGCTACCGGGGCCTAACGGGTGTTTGGCAATAATGGTTTCTATGGCTTGTGTGGAAAGCTTAGCGTTTTCTGCCGTCATTGCCGTGGCAACAAACCCAGGGGCTAAGCTGTTAACGCGAATCCCTCGCGGCGCTAATTCCACAGCCAAGGCGCGCGCAGCAGCAGTTATAGCCGCTTTACTAGCACAATAAGCCGATTGCCCAGGAGCGCCGAGATTGGCGTACACGGAACTCATAAATAATAGGCTACCGGCTCCAGGCATGTGTTGACGTAGGCTGGTTATACGCGCAATTTCCAGCGCTGCCGCGTAATTAATTTGCATTTGTAGCGCGCTGTTAACGGGTTTCATTAATTTAATCGGGCGTGTGTCGACAGCTCCGGCGCAATGGCAAAAACCATACAAGTCAGCTGGCAACCAAGGATTAAGTTGTGCTTCAAGCTCTGCGCTTGAGGACAAATCAAGCTCTAAATAATGATGCTCGCCGGGTATACGATCAGCAAGAGCTTGTAAATGCTCAAGCTTGCGGCCGGTCAACCATAGGCGTGCACCGGCGGTAGCAAGGCAGAGTGCTATAGCCTCCCCAAGGCCTGAGGTGGCGCCGGTCAGCAGGATGGAACACTGCTCAAATTCCAGGTTGGCCATCAGGTACACCCTACGAGGCGTTCGCTCAGTTCACTGTGCAACAGCGGTGCAGTAGCGGGCAAGTCCACCAAGGCGGCGCCCCAGGATAAGCCAACGCCATAACCGAGCAACATCGTTTTCAACACTTGCGATCGATTAACCGGTAAAGCCTGAGTAAGCGTTAGTGGCACGGAGGCGCCGCCAGTATTGCCAAACGCCTCAAGAATAATAGGCGTGCGCGCTTCAGGTAAGCCGCATTTTTTGGCCAGGTGTTTCATCATAAATTGGTTTGATTGGTGGAAAATATACTGATCCACCCCGTCCACCGTTAACTGCGCCTGCGCCAAGGTATCGCTGATCAAACCGGGCACGCGCTCCAGCGTGAAATTAAACAACGCCGCGCCGTTCATGGCTACGCAATAATCGCGTGGATTATCACTATGCCGTTTGCGAAAACCACCCGCAGGAATAATCAGCTGATCAAACCCACGGCCATCACTTTGCAGATTAAAAAACCACGGGTTCGCACCTGGGCTGTACTCCAGCGCGGTGGTCGTACCTGCATCGCCAAACAATAGGCTTGTACCGCGATCCTCAGCACTGGTAAATAAACTGGGCGTGTCACCCTGGCATAACAGCACGCGTTTATGCCCAAAATTCAGCATCATGGCCGCCATTTGTAAGCCATAGGGATAGCCGGAGCATCCCAAGCCGATATCCATGACAGCGCAGTGCGTAGATAAACCTAAATCCCGGTGCAGCAGGCTTGCAGTGGAGGGAAGGAAATAGTCAGGACTTTGTGTTACTAAAATCAAAGCGTCGATGGAGTCGGCGGCCCAGTTGAGTTTATTTAACAACTGTCGCGCCGAAGCCAAACATAAATCGCTGGTGCAGATACTGCCGTCGGAAACATACCGGTAGCGAATCCCGGCCAACTGCACGATTTTGCGCAACTCAGCCGCAGGAAACTCCCCTTCTAAACTCAAATTATCAATGCGCACGCTGGGTACGGCGGAGGCTACGCCTGCGATGGTACAGTTGGGGATTTGACTTTGCGTCATGAGGTTTCCTCTAATTATTATTTTTGCACGCGTTCAGATTAGCGCTGGGTTTACGCTTACACATATTTATTAATGCATTCAAGAACTGGCGCTTGTCCGCTCAGCGGTCTTTTCTCTACTGGCCTAACCGCAGCAGCACCCATCTGCGCGCAGGAGATTCCACACATCGGTGCAACCACCATGCAATTGCGCAACACAGCGCGAACAGCCCTGATAACACCAACAGTTCTCCTATTAGTTTGAGATTTGCACCAAACCCCTCTCCCGTTAACCACAGGCTTAACTGTCTAAGCGTGTCAAACACAATCCAGTGCGTAAGGTACAAGGCAAACGAAATTCTCCCGAAAAATACGCTAAATGAATTATGGAACAACCAGCTTGGACTCGCCTGGTTGCGTGCACCTGCCAGCACTAAACAAAAAAATACCGGCATCACTGCGGTGGCAGGCAATGGCAGGGCCAAAATAAACAGCGTGGTGATAAAAATAGGCACCAGTGCCGCGCCAGTTATACGGGCAAGGTAATTTTGCTGATAACAACTCCAAGCCACTACACCTAACGTAGCTCCCGCACCCGCACGGACAATTTGCGGCCAGCCCGCAAAGCTAATGCCCAGGTCGCCAAAATAAAACTCGATAGCAATTAAACAGCCCAGGGCGACAAGCCCCGCGCCTACACAGCGAAATGGACTTGCCGTCACAAACGCGCGCACGAGCCAAGGCAACCATAGATAGGTGGTAAATTCAGCACTTAGCGACCAGGCCGGCACGTTCCAGAACGCGCCCCAATGGAAGGTTTGCAGCATCATCAGATTGGTGGCAAAGCTCGCAAGTGTTTGCTCACCAGTAAAGGGGGCGGCCCAATGCGCTTGTACACTTGGCGTTGTATGCCAGAGCAGCAGCGCGATTAATTCGAGCAATAACACTATGGCGAGCGTCACCAAATGTAGTGGGTAAATGCGTGCAATGCGTGCGGTTATAAAGGCGCGATAATCTGCAGCGCCTACACCCTGGCTAAATCGGTGGTAAACATGGGCGAGCACAAAACCGCTGAGGATAAAAAATAAGTCCACACACAAATAAGCGTTCACCAATATTCGTGATGGTAACCAGCGCAGAATATCGTCGGTAAATACCATGCAGTAATGATGTAGCACCACTAAAACCGCCGCCACACCGCGCAAACTGGTGAGCGCTATGAGTTCTCGCGTATCTTTTTGCATACACCTACATCAACCAGATCCGACTGAGATTGCTTCATAGCGGCTCAAACAACTCCTGCACCACTTACTTGTTAACTACACGCGCTCGATTAAAGTCGCTATACCCTGCCCCAGGCCAATACACATCGTTGCGATACCGCGCTTGCCGCCCTGCTGGTTCAATACGCTAATCAACGTTCCGGTAATACGTGTACCCGAGCAGCCAAACGGATGCCCTAACGCAATAGCACCGCCAAACAGATTCACTTTTTTATCCATTACTGGCAGTAAACCCAGGTCTTTTAATACGGCTAATGCCTGAGCAGCAAAGGCTTCATTAAGCTCAACTACATCTATGTCGTCCATTTTAAGAGCCTGAGCCTGCAGCAGTTTTTTACACGCAGGCACGGGGCCATAACCCATGATTGAAGGATCCACCCCCACTACCGTCCAGCTCACCACCTTGGCCACGGGCGCGAGCCCCAGACTCGCGGCTTTAGCCGCAGACATGACCAACATTGCTGAGGCACCATCGGTTACTTGCGACGAACTACCCGCAGTAATACTGCCACCATTAGGATTAAATACAGGCTTAAGGCTTGCCAGAGCTTCTAAAGTGGTATCGGCACGAATGGTTTCATCCTCGGTGATCATCACGGGGCCGCCCGCTTCATTGTGGCCGGGAGTCGGAACAATCTCACGGCTAAAGCCGCCATCACTACGAGCTTTGTCGGCTCGTACGTGGGAGCGCAGGGAAAACGCATCCATTTGCTCTCGGCTGATACCGTGTAATAGCGCGAGATATTCGGCCGTCACACCCATTGATCCGGCCGCTTTGGCCACGGATAAACCCAATAGCGGATTAGGGTCGACCGCCTGGTTCATATCGATGTGGCCCATATGCTCAACGCCACCGACAAGATAAACATCTCCCACACCCGCTTTAATATTCGCAGCGGCAATGTGCAGCGCTGACATAGACGAGCCGCATAGGCGATTAATAGTCTGGCCGGGAATGCTGTGGGGTAAACCTGCGCGCAACAGGCTATTGCGGGCAATGTTAAAACCCTGCTCATCCCGTTGCATTACACAGCCCCAAATAACGTCATCTATGTCTTTAGTAGGCAGAGCCGAGTTGCGCTGCAATAGGCTCGTCATCAAATGTGCACTCAAATCATCGGCCCGCTGAAACCGAAAACAGCCATTTTTTGCCTTGCCCATAGGGGTCCGGCAGTAATCAACAATTACAACATCGCGGTCAGAATCAGTCACATCGCCCCCTTACAAAGAATAAAATTTTTTGTTTTGATCAAGACGTGCCTGCAATGACTGCGGCAGCTCGTACAAAGGCCCCAACTGAGTAAACGGCTTGGCCATGGCAAAGAATTGTTTTAAACCAATCTCATCAAGCCAGCGAAATAACCCACCGCGAAACGGCGGAAAGCCCAATCCGTACACCAGGGCCATGTCCGCCTCAAAAGCGCTATCGACTATGCCTTCATCTAAGCAGCGGGTCAGCTCAGTGACCATCGGAATCATCATGCGGGCGATAATGGCATCATCGTTAAGTTTTAACTGTGGTTGCCCTATGAGGCCAAACACCTCTGGATCAGAAGCCTTTTGCGGCTTACCTTTTTTATCCAAAGCGTATTGATAAAAACCTTTTTGATTTTTCTGCCCGAGCCGGGAGGCTTTGTATAGCTGGGTTACGCAGGATTCATAATTCTCCCGCATGCGATCAGGAAACCCCTGCGCCATTACATCTTGAGCATGCACTGCAGTATCCAAACCCACTACGTCCAGCAAATAAGCAGGCCCCATAGGCCAGCCCCAGCGCTCCATTACCGAATCGATGGTTTGAAAGTCCACGCCATCTTTAACTAATAAACTAAAGCCTGCGAAATAAGGAAATAACACCCGATTAACCAAAAAACCCGGGCAATCTTTAATAACCACGGCTTTTTTACCCAGCGCGTTGGCGTAGGCCACGGTGCGTGCCACCGTCGCATCCGAGGTCTTCTCACCGCGTATTACCTCCACTAAGGGCATCGCGTGCACAGGATTAAAAAAATGCATGCCGCAGAAATTTTCCGGGCGCTGCAGATTTTCCGCGAGATAGGTAATAGAAATTGTGGAGGTGTTAGAACAGAGCACGGCGTCATCGCGGACCTGGTGCTCCACCTCCTGTAACACAGCGCGTTTTACTTTCGGGTTCTCTACCACTGCTTCCACAACTATATCCACAGCATCAAACTGCTCATAGCCTAAGCACGGATCGATGCGATTGAGCGTTGCGGCCATGTCGCCAGCGCTAATACGACCCTTGTCGACGCGGCCGCTAAGAAGTTTTGTGGCTTCCTGCACACCCAAATCCAAACCGGCTTGGGCGATATCTTTCATTTTGATCGACACACCTCGGCTGGCCGATTGATAGGCAATTCCGCCACCCATTATGCCTGCACCTAAAACTGCTGCCTGAGTGACTTTTTTATCCGCCTGTTTTTCCCACTGTTTGGCTTTACGGCCCAGCTGTTGATCGGCTAAAAACACCCCGACCAGTGCGCGCGCTACCGATGTTTTGGCCATTTCAACAAAGTGTTTTAACTCCACCTCTAAGGCGTCATCGCGGCTTAATTTTGCCGCTTCTTGCATGGCTTTCACCGCAGCTACAGGCGCGGGATAATTGCGCCCAGCTTGCGCTTTAATAAATGCTTTCGAGGATTCAAACGCCAACAGCGACTCAGTCGTGTTATGACGCAGCGGAGCCTTTTTTTGCTCGCGACGTGGCAGATAAGGCAAGCGGCCATCAGCCAGTGCCTGCAAACAGGCCAAAGCCTCTTTAAATAGTGCGTCGGTTGCTACGACTCCATCAACAACTTTAGCTTTTAACGCCTGTGCAGCTGTTTGCTCCGCGCCCGATGCGATCCATTCAACGGCAGTATCGAGTCCCGCCAAACGCGGCAACCGAACCGTACCGCCCCAGCCTGGAATAATGCCGAGTTTAGTTTCAGGCAAACCTATTTTGGCGCTGCTGGCCATAATCCGATAATCGCAGGCTAAACACACCTCAAGTCCGCCGCCCATCGCGTAGCCATTGATAGCCACCACGGTTGGAAACGGTAAATCCTCAATACGGGAAAACAGCTCGCTGTTAAATTGCAGCGCTTTGGTGATGGCGTCAGAACCTTGAGCGAACAAAGGGACAAATTCAGTGACGTCAGCGCCGACGAAAAATACAGATTTTTGACTGGTGAGTAACAGGCCGCGCACGTCCTGTTCAGCGCTCAATACGTCTAACGCGGATTTCAATTCTTGGCTCGTAGCCTGGTTAAATTTGTTTACCGACTCGCCCTGAAGATCAAAATTAAGTTGCACCAAGGCGTTTTCTAGCCGGGTAAGCGTCAGTGTTTGGCCGCTGAACATCGTGTGATCGCCTCATTAAGCTGAATGGATGAAAAATACATCGCTATACATAACAACAGCAAAAGCGCCTGATATCAGGCGCGCTAGTATGGCTAGTATGGACGCTTAACAGGGTAAAAACTAGCGAGCCCTAAGGCTCTGCGGGCTAATTAATCGTGCAGTTTAGGCTTAAGCGCCTTCAAGGGCGGGCATGAGAGACACACCGATCCAGGTGGCACTTTGCGCTTCTCGGTTAATAAGGCGAAAGCTGCGCAAATGGGAAAAATAAAATCCATCCCCTGGCATTAATTGATGAGGCTTATCGTCTAGAAGAAGCTCAATACGCCCGCTCATGACGCAACCGGCAATAACACCGCGGTGGCGTAAAAAGTCTCGCGACTGCGCAGCGCCAGGCTGAAGATTGTGGACGACCAAATACGTAGGCGTCTGGGCTGCAACCACTTCCATTGACACCCAATGCACGCCTATATCTGTCGCCACCGCCCACTTGGCCGCAGGAACGACACATACAGGTTCTTCCATAGCAAAAAAACTAGCTAAGGGGATCTGTAAAGCCGTAAGAATTTTTTCCAACGTAAGTACAGAAGGGCTAATTTTGCCTTGTTCGATATGCGACAAATTGCCATGGGTGAGCCCTGCCAACTGAGCCAAAGCCCGCTGGCTAAGCCCGTGGGCCTGGCGCAGCGACTTCAGTTTCTCTCCCAGTCCCAGCGCTTGGTTCATCACCCAATCCAATCCTCAAACCCTTCGGCACTGGTCAACGGCACAGCTTGTTCAAAACCTTTTATGCGAATGCCCTCTGCGCTAAAGACCAGATCCTCTTCATGTAAAAGCTCTTCACCAAAGCGATAAATCGCTTGTAAGTCGCCTTTATCCGCCGCAGCGAAATAATCCTGTGCCCGCTGTTGAGTTTGCGAGCGCTTTTCTTCATAGCTAGCAAGAGTCGCTTGAGAGTAGCGCTTTGCCAACAAACCAAACGTTGACTCTGGTGCAATGACTAACGCAGAAGCGTTATTGCCACCAAACCCTTTTGAATTGAGAAACGCGGCCTGCGGTTTAGATAATTGTTGATCAGTAGCAGAAATACTCAGCCGCTCTTGCGTGACATCGGCGGCAACACTTGTAATAGTTTTAATCCCCGGTAACACACCCTCGGCAAACACGCCGAGAGTACAGGCAAGTTGATCCCCACTTGCAGGACCGAGCGAGTGTCCAACATAAGCTTTCACCGCCGCTAACGGCCAGCGCTTAATATCAAAATGTTCGGCGACTCGGTCAAAAATACGCGACTCGGTAACGCGATTTTGTGGTGTACTTGAGCCATGTGCCTGCACGAAACTCGACTGCCGCACCGTCTCATCACCCAATAGCTGAACAGCCAAGCCGACCGCTTTAGCAAGCGTTATATAGTTACCAGGCCCTGGGGCAGATATAGACTTTTTATAGCCGTCGGCATGTACAAATACGCCTGGCACCGCACCTAAAATATCGGCACCCAACTCAATGGCTAAGGCATCGTTCATCAACACAACATATTGCGACGCCTCAGCAATAGTGAATCCACAGTTATCGCCAAATGGCCTACAGGAGCGGCGATGGTCGGCGTTATCAGAGCCATCAAGTTTGGCAAGATTTGCATCGGTCGCCAAAGCGCCCATGGCGCTATAACCTTCGATAACTTCGGGAATAATTGGCGCTTCACTACTACCAACGACTGCGACGCGGCGCTTACCGGCTTTAATTTCATCGGCCGCGATGCGCAGGTTATATAAAAAAGTGGCGCAGGCGCCGGTTACGCCACCAGTGCTACCGACACTGCCTAATACATAAGCGTTTACAAAGTCTGCAGGCATAGTATTAAGGCCGAGCGCTAATTGCTTAGATGTAGGCCGAGCGCCAAGCGTACGCGCCTGCATCATGCCGCCAAAACCGGTCGTATCCATCTGGCTCATAACTGAGCTTGAGTACACGGCAATCTCATCGGGTTGCACAGCATTAACAATAGTTTCCCAGTCGATACCAATGGAATGGATCGCATCACTCGCTCCCATAATAGCCAGCTGCAAACCGCGCGGATGGTTTAGCGAGCGATAATGATCACCAGGGTTAAAACCACTCGGCAGTTGCCCAGCTGATTGCACCGCCATGGGGGCTACACAGGGCAAGAAAATATCCAGAGGTTGGCTTAAACGTACACGGCTTGTTTTATCGTCGATTTCTTCAACTATCCAATAGGCAGGCAGCGGCTCAGGGATATTTTTAGTCGCCAGTATAAAAATATCTGCACCCTCGGACACTTCCCAGCGGATGGATTTATTCGCCACAGCCGCATCAGGATCAAAAAAATTCTCTTCAATGCGACGAATCAGCGTGCCTTTTAATACGGCATCGCGACATAACTCAGCACAGGCCGCAGGATTCTGCCGCTGCCCTTCATAAGTCCAGCTGTCCCCGTCCCACACAGCTAATTTCATTAACGCCGCCAAAGACAAAATCGTCTCTTGCTGAACGCTCGCGCTTAATGATTCAAAAATCATTCGGTGGTAAGCCCGGTGGCCAGAGCTGCGCCCTGCCGCGTTATAACCGCCAAAGCCCACAATTACCGGTAAATTCGTCATGCCACCACCCGCGCAAATCAAATACAGGCGTGTAGTGTATGGGTTGTTCGGAAACACAAGCCTATGCATACTGGCCAATAGACTTAGGTGTTTACGCCAACCCGGAACTTGCATATGACAAGTGTTACTTTTTTTCTCTGCGACGAAATGCTTGCCTCAAGTATTACGTTGCCATTGGAACAACTCAGCGCTGCCGCTGACTTCACTCACGCACACCATAAAGGCAAACCAATCCCCCCACCATTTACCATTCGGCTGGCCTCCCTCGATGGAAAATCTAAGCGCGCGCATAGCGGCATTAGCCTTGCCGCCCATTCCTCGATCGACGCAATAGAGAATTCAGACATTACTTATCTGCCCGCCCTTTGGCGCAACCCGCAAAAACTACTCAAGCAGAATCGTGCGCTATTACCCTGGCTGAAACAACAACACCACAACGGCAATATCATTGCGGGAGTCGGCACAGGCTGTTGTTTTATGGCAGAAGCGGGGCTACTTGATAATCAAACTGCCACCACTCATTGGCATTATTTCGATGAATTTGCCCTGCACTACCCCAAGGTAAAATTACTGCGTGATTATTTCATTACTCGAGCGGGTAATCTCTATTGTACGGGTAGCGTTAATTCCACTGCGGATTTAACAATTCAATTTATTAGGCAATATTATTCGCTCGCCGCTGCAAATCATGTGGAGAGACATTTTTTTCATGAGATCCGCAATAGTGGCCTACATTTGGGTCGCCCCCAATGGGATCAGCCCCATCGAGACGAGTTAATTGCACAGGCGCAAGCTTGGTTGGGAGAGCACCTAGAAAGCGATTTACACATGGATCAAGTGGCCCTGCATTTTCGCCTGAGCGTGCGTAGCTTCAATCGACGATTTCGCGCGGCCACCGCGCAGACGCCCCTGCACTATTTGCACGAACGTAGAATTTTATTGGCCAAGGAATTGCTTAAAACGAGCAATCTTTCAATAAGCGAAATTTCTCTTAGGTGCGGGTATCAAGATTTTGCTCACTTCACCAAACTTTTTAAAAAGCATTTAGGCGTAACGCCCAGCGAATACAGAACAACCGTCAGAGCCAAATTATTTGCTGTGGAATAATTCAGCGGCTTCTGCGCACATGCGTTATTGATCTATAAAATCTAAATTACCCTGATAACGTTCAATCGAGCAAATGCTTAATCCATGCCAACCAGCATCGAGAAGTCTTTGAAACACCTAGTTTTTTTGAAAATGACCTCTTAATACCTAAAACGAATAACTCACATCAAAAATGTTTTTAAAAAATATGAAAAACAGGTTGAATTTTATTTTCAAAAGTCCATGATGAGTATGCGGCCCGCAAAAAAAACCAATTAAAAACCACCATACCGTGAATGGAGGTAATTCATGAAGTCATCCGCAGATGTTGTTTATCGTGATTTTGATTCGTCCCCTGCTTTGACCAGTATTATCGAAAAACGCCTAGAAAAACTGGGTCGCTTTTCAGATTCAATTATGAGTACTCGTGTAGTACTTGAAAGTCCCCACAATCACAAACACAAGGGCAAGATGTTTCGAGCCTGCATTGAGATGGCCGTAAAAGGCAGTCCGGTTACCGTAACTCACGATGATCCATCTGTACATGTGGCAGTGCGAGATGCCTTCCAGGCAGCCGAGCGCAAAATTAAAGAAGTAGAGGAGAGAAGACGCGTAAGTCATTAAGTTAATTTATCTCACAGCTCTTAATTGAGCCCCCTCGGCTGATATCCTCAGCCATAAAGGCCCGCTTATGCGGGCTTTTTATTTTTAGTTATTTTTTAATAAAAATTATTTTTTTAAATTTTTTTCACGCATGACTATTTTAAATATAAATTTTTTAATTTGTATTTGTTGTGTAGGAGATCATTTGTCTGGCAAGCCCCACAATCCTAAAGCACTAAAGCTAAAACAGACTAGGTGCAATCGACCACCTTTATGCGTACCATAGCGCCCCTTCTAAATGTACTGGGCATGTATTTTGTTTATCGGCTTAGATTATGGTACCTCCCAATGCGCAGTAACAGCGGTCACGTCGAAGGGGTTGATAGCAGTTCCGCTTGAAGCACGGCTTGATTGCAGCCAACCTTTCTTTACATCTTGCCTTTATACCCCTGAGCGCTGTTTGATCAGTGATTTTGTCGCAGCCGGGATAAGTGGCGGCAGAGACGAGTTTTTGCAATCAAGGCAAACTGCTCTAAAACACGCGGTACAAATCAAACGAACTATAGGTATTGAACAAAGCTCTGACGCGTTGGCCTTTGGTGCCGAGGCTTTGGCCCGCCATATGGCAGATCCAACGGATGGTCATTTCATAAAATCGCCCAAGTCTTTTTTAGGTGCAAGCGGTTTGCGCGAGGATATGGTGGCTTTTTTTGAAGACGTCGTAACCGCAATGATGCTTGAGATAAAACAGCGTGCCGAAAATTTTTTGCAAGCATCGATCACAGGCGCAGTAGTTGGCCGCCCGGTAAATTTTCAAGGCGTTAATGCTGACGCTAGTAATAAACAAGCCCAAGATATTTTATTGAGCTCTGCACATAGAGCCGGTTTTAAACAGGTTGAGTTTCTATATGAACCCCTGGCCGCGGGTTTTGATTTTGAACAGAGTTTACAGAGCAATCAAACAGTATTGGTCGTCGACATAGGCGGAGGGACGAGCGATTGCTCTATGGTGCAAATGGGGCCCGACCATAAAAACAACGCCAATCGACATGCAGATTTTTTGGCTCACACCGGTGAGCGAATAGGCGGCAATGATTTTGATATACGCTTAGCATTAGAGGCATTAATGCCGCATTATGGCCTTAGAAGTCTGCTTAAAAATAATTTACCCATGCCCATAATGCCTTTTGCCCAGGCGACAGCCGTTAACGATGTAGCGGCGCAAAGTGCATTTTATGGCGAAAAAATGCGCGTAACGTTGGAACAATTGCAGCGCGATACGACTGAGCCAGAAAAATTCCGTCGATTTATTTCTTTAAGAGAAAATAAAGAAAATTTTGCTGTAGTGCATAAAGCCGAGCTAGCAAAAATTTCCTTAAGCCATCAGCCTGTAACTAACGTAGATCTAACCGCTTATACGCCCTCATTAATTGCAGAGGTTCAGCACTCTCAATTAATTGAAGCCAGCAGCATCTTGCTGGATAAAATTAAGTGCCTAGTAAAAGAAGCAATTAATCGCGCGCAAACGAAACCGGATGTGGTTTATTTAACCGGCGGCAGCGCAAAATCGAAACTTTTAAAACAAGCATTAACCGAACATCTAGGTGCTGGAATTCCACTTATCGAAGGCGATCATTTTGGCAGCGTTGTGGCCGGATTGGGCATTTGGGCTCAAAAAATTGAGTCTCTTTCTCGCTAATGTTCAGCTGCATATTAATCTTCAAATGGCAAAATATTAATTCTTAAAGTGCCCTTAAGCGAAGAGTCTGGCAAAATACTCTGCTCACCCTCACGCAAAAAAATTCTGTGTCACTAAATAATCCCGCTGTAAGCCCATGGCGCTTCTGTACTGCTCCGATGATGGAGTGGAGCACATCCTCTGCTCGTTATTTTTGGCGTTTAATGAGCCAGCATGCTCGCTTATACACAGAGATGGTTACTACAGGCGCGCTTATTCACGGTAATCGCCAGCGTTTCTTACATCACCACGCGGCGGAACTACCTTTAGCTCTTCAATTGGGCGGTCATGACGCGGCAGCGCTCACCCTTTGCGCGCGTATGGCGGAGGATGCAGGCTTTAGTGAAGTAAACCTTAACTGTGGGTGCCCTTCAGACCGAGTACAAGAGGGGCGTATTGGCGCTTGCCTAATGGCAGAACCAGAACACGTAGCAGAAGCTATTAACAACATGGTAAACGCTACAAGCATCCCTATTACCATTAAGCATCGACTGGGTATAGATGATTTAGATTCAGACGAACATCTCCATCATTTTGTGCGCTTAAATGCTCAAGCTGGCTGTCAGGTATTTATAGTGCATGCCCGTAAAGCCTGGTTAAACGGCTTAAGCCCGAAAGAAAATCGCGAAATTCCGCCACTACAATACGACCGCGTTGTGGCTTTAAAAAATGCCTTTCCAGAACTTACATTCGTTGTAAATGGCGGCATCACTACTCTTGCGCAGTGCGCATCCCAGCTTGAACACTTAGATGGCGTTATGCTTGGGCGCGAAGCCTATTACAACCCATTCTTGTTAGCCTCCGTCGATGGAACATTATTCGACTGCCCACATCCGATAGCTGAGCGCCAGAATATTTTAGCGCGCTTGGAGCCATACATAGAGGAGCATCTAGCAACAGGCGGAAGGCTACACTCTATTACTCGTCACTTACTCGGCCTCTATGCAGCCCAACCCGGTGGTCGGCAGTTTCGCCGTTATTTAAGCGAGCACGCCAATAAACCAGCGGCAGGTCTAGATGTTTTGCGCCAAGCGCAGGCTTTTATCGGGCAAATACATTCGGGCGGTTGCCACTCTTCAGCGCAACACCCATAATCAGCAACCATTTTCAAGGGGGTTTTATGACCAACAAACTTGTGCAGTTAAAACAGTTTTCCGACGTTGTTGCCGATACCGGCGATATCGAAGCCATCGCCCGCTACCAGCCGCTGGATGCCACCACCAATCCTTCGCTGTTGTTTAAAGCCGCGCAAATGCCTCAGTATCAAGAGCTGGTAAAACAAGCTCTTAGCAGCACCTCTTCTATTAGCGATGCAGCCGATAAAATAGCAGTAGCCATTGGTTGTGAAATATTAAAAATAGTCCCTGGCCGCGTTTCTACAGAAGTTGACGCCCGTTTATCTTTTGACGCCAGTGCAAGCATCACTAAAGCTCATAAATTAATTGATTTGTACGCTGCTCAGGGCATCAGTAAAGAGCGCGTATTGATTAAACTTGCTTCTACATGGGAAGGAATTTGTGCAGCACGCACACTTGAAAAAGAAGGCATTAATTGCAATTTAACACTGCTTTTTAGCTTCGCCCAAGCTGCCGCCTGCGCCGATGCTGGTGTATTTTTAATTTCACCTTTTGTTGGCCGTATTTTAGATTGGCACAAAGCCAATACAGGGAAAAAAGAATATGCAGCGTTTGAAGATCCTGGCGTAATCTCGGTAACCAATATTTATAACTATTATAAAGAACACGATTACAAAACGGTTGTGATGGGCGCAAGCTTTCGCAACCTTGGCGAAATTGAGGCATTAGCCGGTTGCGACCGCTTAACGATTAGCCCTGATTTACTCGCTGCTTTAGAAGCCGACACCGGGACACTCACGCGCGCGTTAGAGTCAGGAAAAGGTAAAACTGGCGGTGCAAAAGTTGTCGAAACTGAAGCGCAATTTCGTTTTCAGTTGAATGAAGATCCAATGGCAACAGACAAATTAGGCGACGGAATTCGCAAGTTTGTGGCGGATCAAATTAACCTGGAAAACTTTTTAAAATCGGTTAAGGGTTAATCTTAGCGATTAATAAATAAATTTTCACTTGCCGCACGGATGCGGTTATTAAAGTTTAACCGCCTAATACACATCCGTTCTGCGCTCCTGTCGATTCATATAAATTTCCCTGAAAGCTAGTGCTCCAGCGCTAAATAAGCCATCTTTGCTGCGATAATTAATAAAAATATGGCAAACAATCGTGTCAACCATATTTCAGATAAACGCTTATTCAGCATCACACCCACAGGCGCCATCAAGCTACTTAGCGGCGTTACAATAAATAACGCGGGTAAAAAAATTAAGCCTATGCTGCCAACCGGTGCCGAATCAGGCGCGGTACTACTAATTAACAACACAGCGCTCGTGAAAAAAGAAATCAACAAACCCAATGCGGCGCTAGTGCCTATCGCGTGACGAATAGACAAACCCATCGCCAACAAAATGGGTACTCCTATGGTGCCACCGCCCACACCGGCCAATACGGATAAAAAGCCTTGAATAAAAGCCGCCAGATGGTGCCATGGGTTTTTAGGAAGGGCACGTGCAACCTCAACCTTAGGTCGCAATTGATTAATAGCCACCAAAATTAAAAATGCGCTGAAATACAACATTAAATAAGGGCTCCGCCAGTGATTAATCACCTGCCCACCCACAAACGTACCCAGCAAAATCCCCAACCACCAGCGCTTAAGAATTACCATTTGAACGTGATTTTTTTGATAATGACTATAACTAGATGCAGCAGCCGTAGGCACTATGCAGGCTAACGAAGTGGCAAGCGCCATAGCCATAGCGTCTGCTTTGGGTAAATCCAATGCAGTTAGTAAGGCAAATAACGTGGGAACCAATATGGCGCCGCCGCCTATACCAAACAACCCAGCTAATATTCCCGCTGCGGCACCGGCTAATAATAAATACGGCAAAAAAGAAAATAACTGACTTAACATAGGCCGAGCTCTAACTAAAGGCTACGGATTTATCTATTTCTTACCACGTGTATGCTTCATCAAACGGCGCTTTTTATCGATTTGACGTTTGGTTAATTTATTGCGTTTACCTGCATAAGGATTGTCGCTGGTTTTAAACTCAAACCGTATTGGCGTGCCGTGTAATTCCAGTGCATTCCGAAAGTACTTTTCTAAATACCGCTCATAGTGGTTCGGTATCTCTTCAGTTTGATTGCCGTGAATTACAATAATCGGCGGGTTGTGGCCGCCGGTATGAGCAAAGCGTAATTTAATGCGCCGCCCATGCACCAAAGGAGGTTGATGCTCAGTAACGGCTTTTTCAAGCACTCGCGTTAAAAAATTGGCTGAAAATCTTTCAGTAGCTGAATGATAAGAGCGCTCGATAGACTGGTATAAATTTCCCACGCCTGTGCCGTGCAATGCAGAAATAAAATGCATATCAGCAAATTCCACAAAGCGTAAACGACGTTCCAATTCTGTTTTTACATAGGTTTTATGATCGTCCCCTAAGCCGTCCCATTTATTTAATGCCACTACTAACGCGCGGCCGGATTCAATCACCTGCCCCATTAAATGCATATCCTGATCGACTACACCTTCCGATGCATCTAAAAGCAAAACCACAACGTTGGCGTCATCCATCGCTTGCAGAGTTTTAATAATGGAGAACTTTTCCACCATTAAATTAATATTTTTGCGGCGGCGAATGCCTGCGGTATCGATAATCGTATAAGGCTTGCCCTGGCGCTCGTAATTAATATAAATGCTATCGCGAGTCGTGCCGGGTTGATCAAACACCACGACTCGCTCTTCTCCGAGCATGCGATTAACCAATGTAGATTTACCGACATTGGGCCTACCCACAACCGCAATTTTAATACCTTTTGCCTGGTCTTCTTCGGCAAGGGTTTCTTCATCGGGTTGCGGCAATAGGCCGATAACGGCTTCCATCAAATTATTCATGCCACGACCGTGAGAAGCGGCAACGCCGTATACTTCTCCTAATCCTAATTCGTAAAACGGCGCAGTAACAACGTCATGGCTAAGGCCGTCAATTTTATTGGCAACGACAAATATTTTTTTATTAAATTGACGCAGATGCGCAGCTATCTGCTCATCCACCGGCGTAAGCCCGTCGCGGCAATCGAGCATAAATAACACTGCGTCTGCCTCTTCGACAGCCAACAGCGACTGCTCCGCCATGGCCGCGTCAATACCCTCTTCTTGACCAGTTAAACCGCCAGTATCGACCAACATCATCCGCTGTTCGTTAAATATGGCTTCGCCGTATTTTCGATCCCGAGTTAAGC
The DNA here is from genome assembly GCA_036520615.1 of Cellvibrionaceae bacterium. GTDB lineage: Bacteria > Pseudomonadota > Gammaproteobacteria > Pseudomonadales > Cellvibrionaceae > CAMCXE01. Next base: position 27,123 of record DATDJI010000043.1, read on the forward strand.
CTGCGTAATCAGCAACTAAGGCATCTTTGCTGCGTGTAAGACGATTAAAAAGAGTGGATTTGCCCACATTAGGGCGGCCAACTATGGCAATTACAGGAATCATTGGAGTCACTTAACTGTTGCACATTAATGGGTGCAAAATGGGGTGTTACAAAAAATTGGGCATGGCCCTTTAACCACAAAACCCCGCCGAGGCGGGGTGTATGTAGTACACAATTCAAAAAACCATCTAGCTTGCGCTATTTACCATTTAATGGCTGCAAACTATACGCAGATAAAGTGCCATCGTCGCCAAATAATACAATGCTATTGTCTAAAGTCAGCATAGGAGCATGAAAGCCGCTACCGGAAGGCTTCAACCGACCAGCAAAACTGCCATCTTTTTGGTTTAGTAAATGTAAATAGTCTTCATCATCAATAACCGCTATGTATTCACCTAGTACGCCTGGTGCAGAGATATTGCGGCGATGCAATTGTTTATTCTCCCAAGCAGGCTCCCCCGAAGCGGAATTAAAGGCGAGTACGTGGCTATCATCTGCGCTGGCAAAAATTTGATCGCCGCTTTTAGCAATATCAAACAGAGTGGATAAGTTTTGCCCCCAGCTAATTCGTCCAGTACTGCGGTTTATCGCAACTAAGCGGCCATTAGCGCAGCCTGCATAGACAAAAGGCCCATCGACAATAGGTGTGCTATCAATATCCACCATGCGATTTAACTCAGTGCGCCCTTTCGGTTGGGCAACACGAGTTGACCAGCGCAGCTGCCCGTCCGTTAAAGCGAAGCTCAGCAGTTGGCCGTTATCAAAGCCTACAAACACCTGATCATCGACAATTACTGGAGTAGCCTGCGTACGATAGGTGAGCACCGGCATACTGTGATCGTACGTCCATAGCTGCTTGCCGCTGAGCGCATCAAATGCAAATAAACGATTGTCATTAGTTAGCGCGATAACAGTGCTATCCGTGCCCTGAGGCGGTGTTACTAAAGAGCTGGTCGTCTTCACTCTCCAGCGCTCTTTTCCAGTGTTGGCATCCAGAGCGATTACTTCGCCCTTAAGTGTTCCGACTAATACACTGCTCGGTGAGGCGCCAACTGCGCCGCCGATGGCGGTATCCAGATGAGTTTTCCAAACAACTTTGCCGTTGCTCGCATTCAGAGCAAATACTCCGCCCTTATCATCAGCGGCAAATAACCTATCGCCCTGCAACGCAACGCGGAAGCGATTATAGAAGCGGTCGTGGCCAGCGCCGATCGATTGACTCCAGCGCTTTTTTAAACTCACACTGGGTTCAAATTTGACCAAGTCTACGGGCTTGAGGTTTTCATCGACCTTGCTGCAAGCACATAGGCACAAAGCCAACGCTACGATCGCTATTCTTATACCCTGAATCATTGCTTCGCCTCAGCGGCAGGCGCTGTTTCAGGGGTGGGTGGAGCGGCGTGAGGGTTAGCCGGTATCTCGGCAAGCGGGTTGGCACCGGTGCCCGGCTCTCGGGCATTTTCGAGCTTGAATTGCAAAATACTGCGACGCATCGCGTTTTCCTGCCCACCAAGCTTATTCACGGAAGTCATAGCTACTTGATAAGCACTAAATGCTTCGGCCAAGCGATTTTCACCCACCAAAATATCACCCTTGGCCTCGGCATAACTTGCTTCAAATTCGGCGTTAACTGCAGCTCCTAATAAGCCCAAAGCTTCATCAACCTTTTTATTAGCGGCAAGCACTTTGGCTAAGCGTAAACGAGCGATATCGACTGTAGGTGCATCAGTACTGGTTTCAACTACTCTTCGTAAAGTGCTGGTAGCAGTTTCAAGATCGTTATCTTCAACGGCGATTTTTGCCACTGCAAGCGAGGCGAGATCAGCGTAGAGGCTGCCTTTATGGTCTTTAATCAGTCCATCGGCCAATGATTTAGCTTGAGTTTTCTGCTCAGCGGTAAGAGATTTATTTTCTTGCGGTTTTATAAGTTCAGCGAGCTTGTCGTATTGCTTTGAGGCTTCAGCGGCGACATCAGCGCGATGCTGCTGAAATAAATTCCACCCTAAATACAGCGCTGAGGCTAAGGCTACCGATGCAACCGTACTGGTGCCGTAGCGCTGCCACCAGCGTTTAAAAGCTTCAATTTGTTCTTCTTCTGTGAGATGTGCAGACACAGTGCACTCCTATTGTAGTTATGGTTAATAAATTAGTTTTCAGCCCCACTTTACCCAGCCCGCGCAATATACACGGGCAGCAGCGCAAGTGTTACTCGATCAACCACTGATCAATGAGCGCAGCAACTTCAGAAAATGCCACCTCGACTTGTTCAAGCGGCTCACGCAAATGTTTAACGACTAGCAGCTGACGATTAAATTCCGCTTCGCCCAAAATCAACGCGATACTGGCCAATGATTTGTCGGCACGCTTGAGCTGGTTTTTTAAGCTTCCGCCGCCAGCGAGCATTGTTAAGCGCAACAACGGCATTTCATCGCGCAATGTTTCGGCCAGCGCCAGCGCCGCAGGCATGTAATCGCCTAACACAATAAAAACCGCATCGGCATCATCGTTGATGCCTGCGGGAATTTGCCCCGTGGTTTGAAGCAATAACACCAACCGCTCCACCCCCATAGCGCAACCGACTGCAGGAGTCATGCGCCCGCCTAATTGGGCTACAAGGCCATCGTAGCGACCACCGGCACATACCGTACCTTGGGCACCTAAATCATCTGTTACCCACTCAAAAACCGTATCTGAATAGTAATCCAGGCCTCGCACCAAGTATGGGTTTACCGTAAACGCAAGCCCGGCTTGGACGAGTATCGCCTGCAGCTGCGCAAAATGCTGGCGATTTTGTTCGGGTAAATAATCAGCAAGTTTAGGGGCGCCGTGCAACAGTGCGCGAGTACCGGGATGTTTAGAATCCAAAATACGCAGCGGATTAGTAGTCAGCCGCCGCTGGGAATCCGCATCGAGCTGGTCTATCACCGTGGACAAATAAACCACCAATGCCTCTCGATACTGCGCACGTGCTTCTGGCGTACCTAAATTATTTATCTCTAAGCGCACATTAGACAGTACCCCCAGATCGCGCCATAACCGAGCAGTGAGCAAAAGAATCTCGGCGTCGATGTCGGGCCCAGCCATGCCGAAGGCTTCAATGCCTATTTGATGGAACTGTCGTAGGCGGCCTTTCTGCGGCTTTTCGTAACGAAACATCGGCCCTTGGTACCATAGGCGCTGTGTTTGGTTATACAGTAGGCCGTTTTCCTCACAAGCTCGCACACATCCGGCGGTACCTTCCGGACGAAGCGTTATGCTTTCATCGTTGCGATCATTAAATGTGTACATTTCCTTTTCTACGACATCGGTCACTTCGCCGATAGCGCGTTTGAATAAATCGGTGGACTCGACAATAGGAAAGCGGATTTCCCGATAACCGTACCGCCCTAACACATCCGCCACACTCGCCTCAAGGTATTGCCATAGAGCTGATTCGCTAGGCAATAGGTCATTCATGCCGCGTAGGGCTTGGATTTTAGTCACAGGGAAGTCTCTAAACTTAGGCTTTGGCGATGAGGTTCTGTTCGGCTTCGGACTTGCGCAATGCTTTAGCTCGAATAATTCGCTCCAAGTCATCGACCAGCTGGCCATTTTCCAACTTTATGTTGGGCTCACCATCCACATATAAAAGATTTTTTGGCGTTCCACCTGTAAGGCCGATGTCAGCCTCTTTGGCTTCTCCTGGTCCATTGACGATACAGCCGATAATGGCCACGTCCATTGATACCGTAATGTCCTCCAAACGCTGCTCAAGTTCGTTAAGGGTTTTAATTACATCAAAATTCTGCCGCGAACAGCTAGGGCAAGCGATAAAGTTAATACCCTTGGCACGTAGCCGCAGGCTTTTTAACAAATCCCAACCGACCTTTACCTCTTCCACTGGGTCGGCGGCCAAGGAGATACGCACGGTGTCGCCTATGCCCTCCATAAGCAAAATACCCAAGCCTACGGCGGATTTGACCGTGCCTGAACGTAGACCGCCAGCTTCAGTTATGCCTAGGTGTAAAGGCTGTTCGATTTCTTGAGCGAGCTTGCGGTACGCGGCTACAGCCATGAACACATCAGAAGCTTTAACGGACACTTTGTAATTTTGGAAATCGTATTTATCCAGATACGCCACATGGCGTAATGCTGACTCTACCAATGCATCAGGAGTAGGCTCGCCATATTTTCGCTGCAGCTCTTTTTCCAGCGAACCGGCGTTGACGCCTATACGAATCGGAATATTGAGGTCGCGGGCTTTTTCAATTACGGCCCGAACGCGATCCTCCTTGCCAATATTACCCGGATTGATACGCAAGCAATCGACGCCTAGATCGGCAACCCGCAGCGCAATCTTGTAATCAAAATGGATATCCGCTACCAAAGGAATGCTGACCTGCTTGCGAATAGCACCAAAGGCTTCGGCTGCATCCATTGAAGGTACAGAGACGCGAACTATATCTGCCCCGGCATCTTGAATACGGCGTATTTGCGCGACCGTGGCCGCTACATCCGTAGTCGGCGTATTGGTCATGCTCTGGATACTGATGGGCGCGCCGCCTCCCACAGGTACATTGCCCACCATTATTTGGCGGGACACTCGGCGTTTAATAGGAGACTCACACTGCATAGTCGTTACTAACTTAAGGCTATTACGGGCCAGCCACCAAACGTAGGGTACGGCGGGAGTTCTCAGGTTGAACCGGAATTTCCCGGGAATTAACCCAAAGACTCACTGCTGGGGCGTTTCCCAATTTGATGCTAAAGGGGGCTACACCAAAAAGGCGCAGATTATCCCCGGTTCGCAACAACTGCGCAAACACTTGCTTGCCGGAACGATCCTGCACTTCAATCCAGCAGTCATCGCTCGCCGCAACAACTAGCGCATCTCCAGCTCCAGGCGTGCCCACATTAATTACCTGCGTAGGCACACTGTTGGCCGGACTAGTGGGATCAAGTACAGGCATGTTCTTAGGCATATCTGCCGCTTTTGCATCGGCTGCTTGCGAAGTTAAAGATGCGTGCGCACCGGTTGTTTGAGCGCTGCCTGCGTTTTGCGACGTAACTGTGGAGTCGGGAGCTACTATGTCCTTTGCTAAGGCATCTTTAGCAGCCATTTCATTGAGCAGCACAAGCTCAGGAGCCTGAATTTTTTGCCCCAATGGTGAAGCGCCTGAATAAAAATCACTGCCTACCAACCAGACGATAACGCCAGCCACCAAAAAGGCGACCCAAGGCAGCACTCGATAATGCCGGTGGGAATCCACCAGTACGGGTTCTTGTACGATTTGCTTTTGCTCAAGTTCAGTCTCTTGACGAAGCTTACGCTCTAGCACCGCCAACCAGGGCTCTACCGATACTGATAAAAACCGGGCGTAGGAACGCATATAGCCAACGACGTGCGCAGGCGACTGGCCAGCACTTGCGTAATCGTCACGCTCAAGCGCTTCAATGCGCGAGCGAGTAATGCGTGTTGCCTCAGCCACATCCAAGACGGATATGCCCGCAGCCTCACGCAATTTTTTCAACCCCTCACCCGGTCGCAGCTTAAGACTTTCAACTACCTCAGAAGAAACTTCAGACATAACACATCAGATGGCTACTGCCCAATTAAACGTTGATATTCCAGGTACTCGTCGGAGGACCCATAGAGGTTTTTTAACACCAGGGCATAGCTCGCAACTTTGTCGTCGTGACCTAAAACCCTGTGAAGGCGAATGCCCAACCATAGGCTACGGGGATTTTGTTTGGCAAACTTTGTAAACTGCTCGTACTGCTGCTCAGCATTTATGTAGTCGCGTGTATTAAAAGCAATATCGGCCAGCTCCAAATAGGGCTCGCCAAACTCAGGCTTTATATTTAACGCGCGCTGATAACTTGCTTGAGCTTTAACTTGATCGCCAAGTTCCGCTTGGCAGCGTCCGAGCCAATAAAGACCGTAGGCTCTGCCGCGAAAATCGTAATCACCCCCGGCAGATTCAAAGTGTTTGGCCCCATCTTTAAAACGTTTGCGCTTCCAAAGAAATTCACCATAAGCCATTTCAATATCGGAGCGCGACTCTTTACCAGACTTACTTAACGCTTTCTTGAAATTGGTCTCAGCTTCTGGATATTCAACGTTAGCCTCATGCACGCGGGCAATACCTAAATAGGCCTCTGCCGCCCCCGAATCCATGTTAAGCACATCGATAAATTGTCGCCGGGCAGACTCGCGATTGCCATCAGCCAAATAGCGATTACCCAATTCCAATCGCGTTTCTACGGCCTGCGATAAATTGCGTTTACCAGACTTGGTTTCATTCACACACCCGCCTAAAAATGCCGCAGTAATAATAACGACCATAGGCACAAAGGGATATTGCATTGTTACTCATCTCCTCAAATGTCTGCTAATGCCTAAATGCTGGTAATCACGGTTAATACATTAAATCAGATCTGGCTCTATCGCCTAACCACCACCGACTAATCGAACTGCTTCAGCCTGCACAGCATAGCGCTCACTTCGGCGAGTGCGGTCATTAACTTGCCCTGCTAATTGCCCACAGGCTGCATCTATATCATCACCTCTGGTCGTGCGAATTGTGGCGGTAAAGCCGGCTTCAATTAGTATTGTTTGAAACCGCTTTAATGCATTGTTGCTTACGCGTTTGTAATCAACCAAAGCAAACGGGTTAAACGGAATAAGATTAATTTTTACCGGAACATCGCGCAGTAATTGCGCAAGCTCCTGGGCATGCTCAGGTCGATCATTCACTTGATCAATAAGCGTATATTCAATAGTAATTTTACGGTGGGAGTCGGGCAAGCCTTCGATGTATCGCTTAGCCGAAGCTAATAACATGGCGATTGGGTATTTTTTATTAATAGGGACTAACTGATCGCGCAATGCGTCATTAGGCGCATGCAGCGAGATTGCTAGACAGCAATCGGTAAACTCACCCAAACGGTCCAGCGCGGGAACAACGCCCGAGGTGCTAAGCGTAACGCGGCGTTTGGAAATGCCGTAACAATTGTCATGCATCATCAAGTGGATCGCATCCACCACGTTATCAAAATTCAGTAGCGGCTCGCCCATGCCCATTAACACTACATTAGTGATGCGACGCGGGCCATTTTCACCTAGCTGGCCAAACGACTGCGCTGCCAACCAAACCTGGCCGATTATTTCCGCAGCCGTTAGATCGCGATTAAAGCCTTGTTTGCCCGTTGCACAAAAACTGCAATCTAATGAACAGCCAATCTGCGACGATACACAAAGCGTACCGCGTTCCCCTTCAGGGATAAATACCGCTTCTATGGCGCTGCCGCCATCGACACGAATTAAGAATTTGCGTGTGCCGTCGATAGAATCCAATTGTTGCAATACCTCAGGCAAACGCAATTCAGCGATTTGACTAAGTTTTTCCCGCAGGACTTTGCTCATATTCGTCATGGCGTGAAAATCTAATACGCCTAACTGATGCACCCACTTCAACAGCTGAGTAGCCCGAAAGCGTTTTTCACCCAACGACTCAAAAAACGCCTCAAGCTTCGGCTGAGTAAGCCCGAGTAAGTTGACGCGGGTGACACAAAGGTCCTGCATGAAAATACCTATACCAAGTTGCTTAATAAAAATGCGTACTACGCAGAAATCTCGCTAGACGCGAAGAAAAAGGCGATTTCCCGTGCGGCAGAAGTCAAAGAGTCAGAGCCGTGAACAGCGTTGGCGTCGATAGAGTCAGCAAAGTCTGCCCGGATAGTACCGGGAGATGCTTCCTTAGGATTAGTTGCGCCCATAAGGTCGCGATTTTTTGCCACTGCATTAGCGCCTTCAAGCACCTGAATGATTACAGGTCCTGACGTCATAAAACTGACCAAATGGCCGAAGAAGGGCCGCTCGGAGTGTTCGGCATAAAAGCCCTTCGCTTGCGCTTCGGACAACGTGAGCATTTTAGCTGCGACAATGCGCAGGCCTGCAGATTCAAACCGGCTATATATTTGCCCAATTACATTTTTGGCAACGGCATCAGGTTTGATAATGCTCAGGGTACGCTCAACAACCATGGACTACTCCTCTTTAGAATGGATTTTTAAATAATGAACCACCGGCAACAGGTACCGGACGGAAAAAGCCGCGATTATACCGAGTTTCGTTGCAAAATTGCACAATCGGTAGCTGGCATATGAAAGGCTGGGGCTGAAAGCAGGGTTTTGCACGGCCCCTATTTATTCGATAACGGTGATTGCTGACGCTTTTCCAAAAGAAAATGAACATCGCCGCCAGTATCCAAATCCAAGCGCTGCTGAGATTCTATATAGCGAAACTCAAAATCCGCTGAGGCCCCGCACTGACCGTCGGTGCCCTTGAGGAAAATTAAATAGCGATTCTCTCGATAGAATTCCACCTTACAGCCGCGACTAGAGCGCGGATTAGTCAGCCGCTCGGTATACATCTCACAGGTGTTATCAGCCTGAATAATCAACCCCACAGTCGAATTGTTTTCGCTATTAAACCAGTGCCCAATCAGGCCTGCCGCAATCCCGGCAGCACTCGTGCGTGAATTACGCGCAGATTCAACAGATGAGCTGTCAGGCGACGCTTCAGTTGCAGCGGTTTTTACGCTTGGTTGTTCGGGCGCAGCCCAAAGAAATTGAGAGGAAAAAGCTAAAAAAAATAGCAGAGAAATTTTTGTGTGCATCTGCGGCATAGTTATCCCCTGCGGCTTGTTTAGAAGGGTATTCTAAACACAATTAACCGCCGATTGTGCGCCTCAACAGCAGATACAGAGACTTAACAACAACAATTTTAATGGCTGCATCACATAATTTAGAAGAAACGCAGCGCGCAACAGGACTTATTTGTTTAAGCACGACGAGAAATGCCTGCGTGCGCGATAAAACATGAACACAACTCGCTGAGCAGCGTTCGTTTTACCGTGTACGAGTAAAAGCAATTAGGGTTTCTAGGTGGAACTAATGGTGCGAGACAAACGCTACGCCAACAACATTGCGCTTATTATCAGAATTCGATGACTAGAAATCAAAATCGGCGATTAATTTAATTGCGCGAAAACGTATTCACTCTTAAAAAATAAAATCTCTTATTAAACGACGAAATCTCACATTTTTAAAAGTGCGAGGTTTTGTCGTTTAAATTTCATAACTCCTTAATGTCCATTCTCGTCGGAACTGAGCTTCGCCCTTAGCTGCATACACGAACTTTTTTAAAACTCACGTACAGTGGAAAAAAACTGTTTGGTTACCGCCATAGGTGCATCGCCTTGAATATTGACTGTCTGCTGCTGGCGAATATCAGCGGAGGAGCTGCCAACTTGAATAGATATTTTGCCAGGCTCTACCTGATACACCATTTGCTCACTATAAAATCCCATCAGAGCCACGGGCACGGAAAATTCCAGCCAACGACTTTCTTTTGCCTTTAAATGAATACGCTTAAAGGCTTTCAATTCTTTTACCGGGCGGGTAAGGCTTGCTACTTCGTCATTAATATAAAGTTGTACGACTTCATCTCCGTCTACCGCACCTGTGTTGGTGATTTTTATTTTTGCTTTAAGCGTGTCATTAACGCCTAATTGCGTGCGCTCAATGGTTAAATCGCTGTAAGAGAATTGCGTGTAACTTAAGCCATAGCCAAATGAATAAAGTGGCGAAGTTTGTGTAAATGCATAACCACGTTTTGCTGTGGGTTTGTAATTGTAATAAACGGGTAATTGGCCGACGTTGCGAGGAATACTTACCGGCAGCTTTCCACCGGGGTTAACCTCACCGAATAATACTCTGGCCAACGCGGTACCGGTTTCTTGGCCTAAATACCAGGCTTCTAAAATCGCAGGTGCAGTAGCGTTAATTTTTTCGATGGCCAACGGACGTCCGTTGTTCAATACCACTACTAGTGGTTTGCCTACAGCTAAGAGCGCGTCAACTAATTCTTGTTGCTGACCAAATAAGGTTACATCTGTGCGATCTCCTAAATGTTCTTCACCCCAAGCTTCGCGTGAGGTCCCTTCGTTATCGCCCACCACCACCACCGTTACATCCGCCTGCGCCGCTATGTCTACGGCTTCTTTAATTAAGATGCGATTTTTGGCAGGATCAGAAGGGGTAATTACATCCGTATTCCAACGCTCCTTTGAATAGGTGTTAGCGGCAATTGAGTCACTACCTGGCTGCCAATTATCGTCGGTAATTTTCACACCCAGCGCAGATCTAACAATTATTTTTGGTCCCAAATAATTTTTTATGCCCTGTAAAATACTTGTCGTTTGGCGCGGTACATCACTGTAACCACCGAGCAAAGTTTCATGCACATGGGGCCCAATAACGGCAATTGATTGCAGTGACTTTTTATTTAACGGCAGCATGTTGCGATCATTTTTAAGCAATACAATAGATTGCTCCGCAGCGGTTAATGCAACTGCTCGAGCAGATTGGTTTCCCACACAGGCTTCGGCTTTTTTAGCATCGACAAAGGGATTTTCAAATAAGCCCAATGCGAATTTTTGCTTTAACACACCGGCAACAGCCTGATCGATATTCGCAAGTGGAATTTTGCCTTCTTCCACAGCGCGTTTTAATTGGGGATAGGCATCACCCAACGGGGTTTCTATTGTGACGCCTGCGTTAAATGCCGCAATAGCGGCACCGTAATTATCTTCTGCCAGATGATGACGCTTAGCTAATTCAGGAATAGCAAAATAATCACTTACAACAATGCCGTTAAATCCCCACTCTTTGCGTAAAATAGTTTGTAATAATTTATGGTTCGCATGGGAGGGCACGCCGTCTATTTCGTTATACGACGCCATAACACTGCCTGGCTGCGCAGATTTAATTACTGCTTCAAAGGGAAATAAAAATACTTCACGTAATAGGCGCTCACCGATCATCGCAGGCGCTGTATTTAAACCGCCACTGGGTTCACCGTGACCCGCTAAATGTTTAAGCGTTGTTATCACGTGCTGGCCATCCGTATTTGGCCCTGCGCCCTGAAATCCTTTAACCGCGGCAACGCCTAAACTTGCAACTAAATAAGGGTCTTCACCCAGGGTTTCTTCAATTCGCCCCCAGCGCGGATCCCGTGCCACATCAAGCACCGGCGCTAACACACGCTGAGATCCACGGCAGCGCACCTCCCTTGCCACATGGGTGTAAATTTGCTCAAACAGCGGCGGCTGCCAGGTGCTGGCAAGCGCAATCGCTTGCGGAAAACTCGTAGAATAAAGGCCAGAATGGCCGTGCAACGCTTCTTCATGGAAAATAGCGGGAATACCCAAGCGGGTATTATCTTTAAGCCAGCGTTGCATGGCGTTAGTGAATTCAGCCGATTGCTGCGGGGTTTTATTCGGAGCATAGTTATTTTTATTTTGGCCGGGCCGCGCCAATTCACCTATGCCCTGTGCCATTATTTTTTTTGCATTTTCCGGCAGAAAATTTCCTTTTTCATCCAAAAACTCCGCCATCTCCCACCAGCGAGTCTGTAGCTGAGCAATTTTTTCATCCAGTGTCATACGTGCGATCAAATCCGCCACGCGCTCATTTACCGGTAATGCAGGGTTTTGATAAGGCAGCTGTTCAGCGGCAAGCTGCATGGCAGCGCACATAAAGGTTATAGCGGTGCCCACACGTGTTAACTGTATTAGCTGATTTATCATAAATTGTCCTTCGTTCATTAGAGAACTACTTAAAAAGGGTGCACAAGAATAAAGACGCACACCTATTATTGACCCTATTTAACAAAAAATCCTCTCGCCTGTTTTACCACACTGCAAACAGGTCTTTTATCAATAAACTGCAATTAATGGATGATTCCACTGATAATTTAAGCCGAAAAATTGACGCCAATAAAAAAATGCGCAGCATCGCGGCTAAATCGCTTGGATATTGACTGTTAATATGGACATGATATTTCTGAAAATTAGCAGGAGAAATACCGGCAGCAATCTGTTTTGCACTTAGGGAAAATCAAACCTTTTACCCATGTTTTTTTATTATTTAGGCAATTGCTTTGCAGAAAATTAATCACTCAACCCTTTGCCTGAATTTATAGAAATCTGCACAGCAGAAAGTGCGCCAAAACGATAAATTTAAGCGTTTAAAATAGAGCGCCTGAGAAGGGTGCTTATGAATTCTAAGCCGTAATAGTTGGCGAGAATAAATACACAAACAAACAAAATAGCTGTTTCAAATGGGGAAAGCTGAAGGCACTAGCGCCTTCAGCTTATGTGCGAGAGTTAATTTACAAATACACGGGCATTTCTAAATAACCGCAACCAACCACCGTCATCGTGCCAGCCAGGTGGCTGCCATGAGTTAGTAATTGTGCGGAATACACGCTCAGGGTGCGGCATTAAAATAGTAACGCGGCCATCTTGGGTGGTAAGACTTGTAATGCCCGCAGGCGAGCCATTGGGGTTGCAGGGGTAGACCTCTGTAGTATTAATGTGGTGATCGACAAAGCGCAACGGCACCAGGCCCGATGTATTACATCTCTCAAATGCATGGGTGTCGGCGAACTCAGCCCGCCCTTCCCCGTGGGATACAGCAACCGGCATATGTGAGCCTGCCATACCTGCGAACAATACCGAGGGGGTTTGCTCGATTTTTACCAAGGCCACTCGCGCTTCAAACTGTTCTGAAAGATTGCGCACAAACCGCGGCCAATGGCTAGCACCGGGGATGAGGGATTTTAAGTTCGACATCATTTGACAGCCGTTACACACGCCCAAAGCAAAGGTATCCTTGCGGTGGAAGAAATTTTCAAACTCTTCGCGCGCGCGGCTGTTAAATAAAATTGATTTAGCCCAGCCCTCACCAGCACCAAGCACATCCCCGTAGGAGAATCCGCCACATCCAGCTAGGCCCTTAAACTGTTGTAGGTTTACACGCCCGGCAAGAATATCGCTCATATGTACATCTACGGCACTGAAGCCTGCACGCTCAAAAGCGGCTGCCATTTCCAGCTGGGAGTTCACGCCTTGCTCGCGCAAAATAGCGACCTGAGGCCGCACGCCGGTTTTGATGTAGGGCGCGGCTATATTATCTGCGGGGTTATAGTTGAGCTTGGCACTTAAGCCCGGGTCGTTTTGACCAATACGCTGATGCTCTTGCAAGGCACAATCGGCGTTATCCCGCAGTGCTTGCATGCGATAGCTAGTTTCCGCCCAAAGGGTTTGCCATTCAGCGCGACTGGCTTTCAGCCACACCTCACCCCCTTTGCCAAGAGTGATTGTTTGATCGATCTGCGCCCTGCCGATACAATAAACATGATGCACGCCTGCGGCGGCAAAACTTGCTTCAACCGCGGCTTGATGTTCCGCCGCAACCTGCACCACAGCACCTAACTCCTCGCTAAACAAAAGTGCCAAGGGTTCGGCCTGCGGCAATTGAGCAAAATCGATAACCAAGCCACAACGACCGGCAAAAGCCATTTCTGCAAGCGTGGTAAGCAGGCCACCATCGCTGCGATCGTGATAGGCCAGTAACCTGCCGGCAGCACTGTTCTCTTGCATCGCATTGAAGAACCCCGCCAAACGCTCGGCATCGTCAACATCCGGGCTGTCATCCCCTATTTGATTGTAGGTTTGCGCAAGGATAGAGCCGCCCAAGCGGCTGCGGCCAGCGCCTAGGTCAATAAATAACAACACGTGATCAACCAGCGGCTTAAGCTCTGGGGTGAGCGTCAGACGTACATCTTCAACTGGGGCGAACGCACTGATGATTAATGACAAAGGCGAGGTCACCGCTTTAGATTTACCGCGCTCTTGCCACGCAGTGCGCATGGACATTGAATCCTTACCCACGGGGATAGTAATTCCCAATGCCGGGCACAGCTCCATGCCAATAGCTTCCACCGTACGGTAGAGTTTTTCGTCCTCACCGCGATGACCTGCCGCACACATCCAATTGGCGGAAAGTTTTACGTCGCTAAGTTTGCCGATACGGGCCGCAGCAATATTAGTGATTGCCTCACCCACTGCCATACGGCCAGAGGCGGGCGCGTCAATCAGCGCCAGCGGCGTGCGCTCGCCCATGCTCATAGCTTCACCGCAAAAGCTATCGAAACTGCTGGTTGTAACCGCGCAATCGGCCACGGGAACTTGCCAAGGCCCAACCATCTGATCGCGCACTACCTGGCCGGTAACCGAGCGATCACCAATGGTAATTAAAAATTGTTTGCTCGCCACCGCTGGATGGCTGAGCACTCGAATTACCGCATCGTTAAGGCGCACGCCCATTGGATTAAAAGGTTTGGTCACCGGCAAATGCCGCTCAGCCTCGCGATGCATTTTTGGCGGCTTACCAAACAATACTGCCATGGGCAAATCTACTGGCTGGCTGTCGAAATGGCAGTCATTCACCTGCAATACTTTTTCGCTTAAGGCTTCACCCACTACTGCATAAGGGCAGCGCTCGCGCTCACAAATGGCCTTAAATTGGGCTAAGCGATCTGGCGCCACAGCCATAACATAGCGTTCTTGAGATTCATTACACCAAATTTCCACAGGCGACATGCCCGGTTCGTCATTAGGAACATCGCGCAGCTCAAAACGGCCACCGCAGCCGCCGTCTTTGGCTAACTCTGGGAAAGCATTGGAGAGACCACCGGCACCTACGTCGTGAATAAAGGCAATCGGGTTATTCAGGCCCATCTGCCAACACTGATCTATCACCTCTTGGCAGCGGCGCTCCATTTCTGGATTCTGGCGCTGTACTGAGGCGAAATCTAAATCTTCCGAGGAGGTACCCGAAGTCATCGACGAGGCCGCGCCACCGCCTAAGCCAATTAACATCGCAGGCCCACCCAATACAATCAATTTGGTGCCGGGCGTAAAAGGCGTCTGCTCGATATGCTCTTCTTTAATATTGCCGTAACCGCCGGCAATCATAATGGGCTTGTGATAGCCGCGCCGCTCGCCGTCGTAAGACTCTTCAAACGTGCGGAAATAACCGGTTAAATTCGGGCGGCCAAATTCGTTGTTAAATGCAGCACCACCCAATGGTCCCTCAAGCATGATGGCAAGGGGTGAAACTATGCGCTCAGGCTTACCGTAACTTTGCTCCCACGGCTGAATAAAGCCGGGAATTTGCAAATTGGAAACAGTAAAGCCCGTTAAACCCGCTTTGGGTTTAGAACCCTTGCCCACCGCTCCTTCATCACGAATCTCCCCACCCGCCCCTGTACCGGCACCGGAAAATGGCGCTATGGCTGTGGGATGATTATGAGTTTCCACCTTCATTAATATATGGATCGGCTCCTGATGGTAACCATACTCGCGGGTTTTGGGGTCGGGGTAGAAACGCCCGGCACTTGCGCCTGAGATGACCGAGGCGTTGTCTTCGTAGGCGGATAACACATCCTCCCCGCCGCGCTCGTAGGTATTTTTAATCATCTTAAACAGCGAATGGGGCTGCTCTACACCGTCTAACGTCCAGCTGGCATTGAAAATTTTATGGCGGCAATGTTCAGAATTAGCCTGCGCAAACATCATTAACTCAACATCGGTGGGGTTGCGGCCCATCTGGATAAAGCTCTCCACAAGGTAATCGATTTCATCATCGGCCAGCGCGAGGCCTAATTGGGTATTAGCGACCTCAAGAGCGATACGGCCACCGCCGATCAAATCTACGACGGACAACTCACGGGGCTCTTGTCGCGAGAATAACGCCGCTGCTTCATCTAGGCTTGCAAATACACTTTCAGTCATACGATCGTGCAGCGCGGGCAGGATTTTCTTTAAATCGTAATCTCCTTGAATGTGGTAAGCCACACCGCGCTCAATGCGAGCAACCCGGCTGAGCCCAGCGTTATGGGCGATATCAGTGGCCTTGGACGACCACGGAGAGATAGTCCCTGGCCGCGGCACCACCAATAACAACTGCCCCACCCCCATTTGCGCTTTTACTGTTGGGCCGTAGCGCAGCAGCTGCACGAGAATTTCAGTTTCGCTTGAGCTTAATGGGCCTTTGGTATCGGCCAGATGCACATATTCGGCGTAGATGCCAGTGACCCCATGGTCGAGGGCTTGTAGGGTTTGCAAGAGTTTTTGGCTGCGAAACGAAGACAAAGCAGGGGCGCCAGGCAAAATCAGCATAGGGTTTGGGTCTCGCGAATGTAAAAAGAAAAAGGCGCCATTGTACTTGATGGCAGGCCGAAGAGTCAGTGTGGAATTGCCGGAATTAACCGTTGCGGTAAATCCAAAAGCGGTGCAACAGGTAATTGGCCACTAACGAAGCACCTGTTGCCACACATTGACTTAATCCGTACCAGGGCAAAATGGCGTTAGCCGAATAAAACACCAGCGTATTCACGCTCAAACCAAACGCTACCACCGCGACAAATTTCGGCAGCGTGGCAAGGTGATTCTGAGAACTGCTGAATGTGAAGTAATAATTGAGGAGGTAATTTACCATTGCCCCTGCCCCATATCCCAGGCTAGATGCCACCACTTCACCGCAAAGATGCAGCTCCACCAATAAAAACAACACAGCGAATTGTGTAAGCGTGGCAACCCCGCCAACAATTAAAAACTTCCCTAAAGGACTCGATAAAAAGCGTTTTGCAAACTGAATGGGCATAGGCGCCGCCTAAAGTTATCGGGCGCGCAGTTTAACAGCCGGACGCAGCGCTTGCAGTTATTGCAAATCGATTAAATAAGCTCCGATTTCAGCCGGTGCGAATCAGTAAAGAATGTAGGTGGCAAGGCTAACTGGTAAATTTTCAAACAGTGCGGAAGGATGCATCCATGGACGGGGAACGCAGGGCAGCATAAGCCCGGTTGCCGAATTTACATGCAGTAAAGAAATAATCTTGAAAATTAAACACTACAGGAGAGAATGCGTAATTTTCAGAAATTCGTAGACCTAATGATTAATCCAGTAGAATTGGACTTAAAGTATCGAGTAATAACAAACCAGCGCCATCCCAACGAATGAAACATTGGCTGTAAACAAAATAATGAAAGCCTACCAAGCAAAAGCGTAATTAATTGCAAACAATCAAGCAGTAGCTAATTAAAAAAACGAGTAGACACAGAGCGTCGAAGACTTCTATCGAACACAGGCCGCAATTTAATGTTCATGAGCCTTGCCTTAGCCGAAATTGAGGCCTCGGTACGACCGAGTTTGATACTCATCAGCTGTACTGATAAATCTGCATCCGCTAGCGATTGCAACAAAGCAATATCTTGATCCGACCAAGCCTTTCGGTAATTTTCAACTCTTCGCAACATGTCACACCCCAATTTAATACCGTCATGACCAACTCATTACGCACGCACTGGCGCCTAATCCGATCACATTGTTGTAACAGTATAAAGTCAACTCTCAACCGTTAAGGTGCGGCAACGAACCAAAGGAAAATTTAAATGGCTTGTCTCTATTGGCTATTTTTCATGGTTTGCGAATCATCATTCGAAGTAGTCTGAATTCGCAAAATCCCCGCCTCAGACTTAATCAAAAAGGTAAAGCTGAGTTATAAGCGATTAATAACTAGCTATGCCTTAATCAACTTAGCTGCGAATAGATGTTATTTATCGCGCCCAGCCTTTATTGTTGTTTTTACTGCAGGCGCGACAGCCTCGCCCACAAAAGTGACCTTGCCAGTTTCTATATCCAACATGGCGCCAACAATTTTAATTAGTCCGCGAGATTCCATGTCCTTTAAAATTGGGCTATTCGCACGCAATGCTTTTAGCGAATTTTCAACATTTTTCTCTGCAGCAGCATCGACAAATTCGTAATTTTTTGACGAACGATCCGGCCCACCGATGTTCGGTGTAGCTTTTATCGCTGGGCTTATTTTGCTTATTAATTGCGTGAAATTGCCTAATTTAACTCCATCACAAGCGCCCTTTACCGCACCGCAATGGGTGTGGCCCAGTACTACAATTGCTTTAGAGCCTGCCATTTTAGCGGCGTACTCTAAACTGCCTAGAATATCCGGGTTGATAATATTGCCTTCTACACGGGTGATAAATAAATCAGCTATACCCTGATCAAATATTAACACCGGGTCCGAGCGCGAATCAGCGCAGCTGATGACACTTGCAAATGGAAACTGCCCAGAAACGCCACGCGATTGCTCCTGTGCCAATAGATCCCGTTTGTGCATAGCGCTAGTTAAAAAACGATTATTACCTTCAATTAAAAGATTAATTGCCTCAGCAGGAGCTATTTGATTTTGCTTTGCTCGGCTCAATCCTTCATTAATAACTGGCTGGCTAACGCTAGCTTGAGCGCCGCCTGAACCCGCTGGATTATGTACGCAAGCACATAAGAGCGCGAAAAAAAGAAGAGTTAACGCTAAAGAAATACTGTTTTTAACGGGCTCTATCATAATAAACTCTTAAAATTTTTATACATAACACTGCAATCCATAGGCCCGGGGAAAGCCGACACAAATATGCGCACTTGAGCTTACTAATATCCAGCAGATCGAAATTGCAAAAAACACCTGTCTCTGATGAAAAGCTTTTTACTGTTAGGACTGTAAAAAATTCCACAGATTTACCCAAGCGATAGCTTGAAGTGAAAAATTAATAATGGCTAAACTCAGGTTTTAACCAAAGGCAATTACCGCCGGAGGCTTTATCGACTTGAGCGAGTTTTTTCTGATGCTCTTCAAGCTCGAATGCAGAGGCTTTAATTACTTTGCCTGGAGCACTGCGCTGCACGCGGATAATGGTTTCAGAGTGGGAGCCATCCGCGTTGCGATCATCACCGCCTAACGACAGCATAATCTGCCCGCCTGTCATGGCTAAATATACGTCAGCTAGAATTTCAGCATCCAATAAGGCGCCGTGCAATTCCCGATGGGAATTCTCAATTTCGTAACGCTTACAGAGCGCATCCAAATTATTTTTCTGCCCCGGATGCCGGTGTCGAGCCATGGCCAGCGTATCTATTATCGAACAATAATCTTCAATCTTGCCCAAGCCGCGTTCTAGCAAATTAAATTCGTGGTTGATAAAGCCAACATCAAAGGGCGCATTGTGAATAATTAATTCAGCACCTTTGACAAAGTCTAAAAATGCATCAGCCAACTGAGAAAATAATGGTTTATCTGCCAAGAATTCAGCGCTAATGCCATGCACAGCTTGCGCGCCTTCATCTATATCGCGTTGCGGATTTATATAATGGTGAAAATGTCGGCCGGTTAATTTGCGGTTAATTAATTCTACACAACCAATTTCAATAATTCGATGGCCCTGTTGCGGCTCAAGGCCCGTGGTTTCAGTATCTAAAATAATATGTCTAATCATGATCGCAACTCATTAATAGCTTCATTGGCCAATTGGTCAGC
This sequence comes from Cellvibrionaceae bacterium, assembly GCA_036520615.1. Classification (GTDB taxonomy): domain Bacteria; phylum Pseudomonadota; class Gammaproteobacteria; order Pseudomonadales; family Cellvibrionaceae; genus CAMCXE01. The sequence goes on from DATDJI010000043.1 coordinate 46,446, forward strand.
AATTTCATTTTCGCGGTGACCCGCATGACCCTTTACCCAGCACCAACGCATTTGATGTACAGCGGCAGCGGCATCTAAGGCTTGCCACAAGTCCTGATTTTTCACCGGTTTTTTATCTGACGTGCGCCATCCATTGCGCTTCCACCCAGCCATCCATTCAGTAACCCCCTTACGCACGTATTGAGAATCTGTCGTTAGTGTTATTTCGCAAGGCTCACGCACCGATTGCAGCGCGCATATAGCAGCCATCAACTCCATACGATTATTCGTAGTATTAGCTTCAGCACCTTTGAGGGATTTTTCCTGACCCTTGTAGCGCAACAATGCACCCCAGCCGCCGGGGCCTGGGTTTCCTTTGCAGGCGCCATCGGTAAAAATTTCGATCTGTTTCAAAACATACCTATATAAATAAATGGATAAGATAAATGGATAAGATAAATGGATATATAAATGAACAAATAAAGGCCAGTTAAACTGCTGTAAAAAATTACTCTGTGCCCTGCGGGCCGGGCATTTTTTTCACCAGCGTTAAGCGCGCTGCGGCCCGAGCAGCCACCGCAGGCTTTGTTAAACCTGTAAATGCAGCCTGCCATTGCGGACGCAGAGGTGTCATACACACAACATCTTTACGTGCGACCAAGCAATAAAAATTGCCTACTGGAAGCGGTAATTTACTCAGCGCGTGAGCTAAGCGCTGTGTTTTAGTTAAATAACTGGATTGGTTGAGCGGCCAATTCACAAAGTTAGTCGCCTGCTTGACCAACGAGCACTCTAAAAATGCTAACCAATCTACTACGCGCGCAGGCCCTAAAGATTTATACCGCCATATCGGCGCTTCAGAAAAAATTCGCGCGAACGGCTTAACCACACCGTGCAGGCTAAAAGGATTAAACCCAACAATGACAATATGCCCGCGCGCTATAGTCACGCGGCATGCCTCTTTAAGCACTTGGTGAGGATTAGGCGAAAATTCTAGGGCGTGATGCAAAACCGTCACATCCACGCTTTCATCCGCCAGGGGCAGCTGGTCGTACTCACAATGCAGTGCCACTTGCTCATGGGGAGCGGAGGAGGAGGAAGCATTGATACAATGTAAAATGCGTGCCTCGTTGTACAGAGTAACAGGAGGATTGATACTCAGCTGCAGCAAGTGATAACCAAACAAATTACTTAATAATGGCTGGAGGGTTTTAAGTTCCTCTTCAAGCAACATTTGGCCTACGGCAGTGGTAAACCAAGCTTCTAGACCTGCTTGGGTCATACTCAACGGTGCAAGACGATGGCGATTACGCCAGCGTTGGAGCCAAGAACCCATCATCTCGAACCTCTCAATACATGTTGACTGCAGATTTTGCGATCCACCCGGTGCCCATTCTCACCGACAATTATGTCTGGGTGCTGGTAAAAAATCAGGATGCCTGGATTATAGACCCGGGTGATGCCGAGCCGGTGGCGCAATTTTGCCACAGGCATGCGCTTAAACCTAAGGCGATTTTACTCACCCATCAACATCGCGATCACTGGGCAGGTGTAGCAGATTTAAAGAAAACATTTGTGCTACCGGTTTATGGCCCGAATGCTATGCCTGAGGCCGTTGCGCCGTTAATTGATGTGATCGTCATTGCAGGTGACTGCATTGCACTGACTGGACAGTGCTGGCAGGTCGTCGCTTTGCCCGGCCATACCGCCGAACATATTGGATTTTATCTTCCTGGCGCACCCGGGCATCTGTTATGTGGCGACACATTGTTTAGTTTCGGCTGTGGCCGAGCTTTTTATAGTGTTGACGCTCTGTTTACCTCTGTAACCTGGATTGCAAGCCTTCCAGCCGACACACTTCTGTATCCTGCTCACGAATATACGGCCGCAAATTGGCGTTTTGCCCAGGCTGTTGAGCCTACCAACCCAGATATCCAGTCTTACGCTGCGCGCTTAAACACTATCGGCCCCAACAACCCGAGCGTACCGGTAAGTCTTGGCGATGAATTAGGACGCAATCCATTTTTACGCTGCAGCCACAGTTCTGTACAAAATGCCGCCGAGCTGGCGTCTGGCTCATCCTTTTATTGTGATCGTGACGTTTTTTCTGCGTTGCGGGCCTGGAAAAATGTGTTCTAGTTCACACATGATGCCTCCACGTATGTGGCGATAACGGAAAACCTTGGTTAGAATCGAGCCTAAGCGTTAAACATTGTGCGGCTTGTTTCACGGCACGCTGATTGTTTTCTTCGCTAAAAACAAAGGAAACGTTGCAGCTTTGAGCGCTGCGATTGATTAACCATGATGCGCAGCCGAACGGGAAGTTGCTGTGGAATACCTCTTTCGGAACATAGGAGTTTTGTACAACGCCGACGAAATTGAAGTGTTGTGCAAGCTCTGATTGGCCTTTAAGGTCGCCAACGTAGGCTCAGCAGTTATGTTACATATTCGCCACTATTTACTGACTTCAGTAGTGTTTCTTTCGGCCTGTACTTTTCAGACGAAAAAGCCTGAACCGGTCGCAAAGGTTCAGGATCACGCAACAAACACCACGCCACTGACTCCAGTTAACTCACCACAAAATATTCTCACTAATAACGTCGTAACTCTGCCCAATCCCTCAGATACACCCGCCACCAGTTCAGATCTTTGGGGCCGCATGCGCCAAGGCTTCAGCCTCCCTCCCGTCCCTGCCAATAAATTACAAAATGACCTAGCCTTCTACGGCCGCTATCCGTCGTTCATGAACGGCGTGAGTCAGCGTGGCAGCCGATTTATGTTCTACGTTGTAGATGAGCTAGAAAAACGCAAAATGCCTATGGAACTTGCGTTGATTCCCGTGATTGAAAGCGCCTACGACCCCAAAGCTCGCTCCCCCGGCGGCGCTGCAGGTCTCTGGCAGATGATGGGCGGCACAGGCAAGGTTTTAGGTCTTAAACGTACTGCGTTTTACGACGCCCGCCACGATGTAGTCGCAAGCACCGATGCCGCGTTAGATTATTTACAACGGTTGGGTGCTAAATTCAATGGAGACTGGTACCTGGCCCTCGCCGCCTATAATTGTGGGGAGCTAACTGTGACCAACGCCATTGCCCGCAACCGCGCGCAAAAGGTACCTATTGATTTTTGGTCTCTGCCACTGCCTGCACATACCAAAACCTATATTCCGAAAATACTCGCGATCCGCGAAATTATTACCACTCCCGCCAAATTTAAAGTCGATTTACACCCTATCCCCAATCGGCCCTACTTTGCCCAAGTTAATGTAGTCTCAGCGATAAGCTTATCCGCAGCGGCAAACGTATCCGGCGTAGATGTCAAAGATTTGCAAGCGCTAAACCCTGCGCTTACACGAGCGGCAACCGATCCGTTAATGAGCAAAAGCCTGTTAGTACCTGCCTCATCGGCACAAACCTTTGCCAGCGCAATTAACAACCTGTCTGACAAAAGCTTGCTCAATCCAAAAATCAACCCAGTACCCGATGTGGTGGCTACCACCGCCAAACCGAGCACGGATCAGGGTAATAAAATCACTCATGAATTGAAAAAAGGCGAGTCTTTGTGGTCATTAAGCCGTCGCTACAACGTATCCATGGATCAAATCGCCCAGTGGAATAATCTGAAGAAGCAGGACATTAAGCCCGGCAAACAACTGGTTATCTGGCCACGGTGACGGAACGCGGCTTAGGTGCAGATACACGGCACAAATTAATTTGTGCCTGTAGCGCAAAATGGCGGAAGCTTTCGAACTGATCCTGCGATATGGCGCCGCCAAAACTTCCTCTGTCAGCATAAAAAATAGCGGGTTTACGCCCGTTTACATCCAATGCAAACACCAAACACTCCTGCTCCCCCAAACATTCAACAACCGGTTGGGCGTCGGAGGTTGAACTCCAACGCTTTAACTCACCTTCTTTAAACCAGAGCGCGCCGCCTGTTTTTATCGCATGGGTAAAAATGTTTTCACTAAATGGGCTGGCATCGAAATTGAAGTCCTGCTTCCACTCCTCTGTTCCTTGTCCCAATACAAACTTAGCGACCACTCGGTGATTTTGAATAAACGAAAGTACGACGCGCTCAAGGCCAATTCCCCTGTGCATACCTTCAATAACCATTTTAAAAATCGTATTTACATCTTGCGCCTCTGCATTTGCAGCGCCTAATTCACGCAAAATGTTTAGCTGCACCTGTGGATCCGCTTGTAAAACTCGACCGATAGATAGTGCTCTAGGTGCCTCAAGGCGATGATCACGACCGGGAATAAGGCCACAGAGTTCATGGGCACCATATTTCAATGCAATTTCAGCGGCTTGCTCAGCTCCATCCAATATCCAGGTACGCGCAACCGAGGCATCAACCTGTGTTAATTCTGCAATTTCGTTAACAATCTCCTGCATAAGCGGATGCTCCCAGCCCAAGGGCGCCGCCTGGCTTATGCGTTCGGCCAATAAAATCACCTGTACTTTCCGCGATAGGCTTTCCTGCGTACCCGGCTCAAGGGACTCAACCAATGTTGAGCCAAGTTTCCAATGCTTGGCTAAGCCGAGCGAAATTTCTTTAAAGCCCGTGCCCAGATAAGCTTGGGCAAAGTTCTCGCGCTTGGTCACGTCCGAATCTAATAAATGTTGCCGCTCCTGAGTTAATTTCTCGCAGGACCAAAACGCCATCTCACCGACATGGTGAAGCAAGGCTGCAACAAATACTTCTTCTCCAGCCTGTTCATCAAAGCGCATCACCAAATTTTTTGCCTGATTAGCGGCGTGAAAGCCCTTGGCCATAAGCTGTAACAGATGATTTTTCGGGCCCTTAGAGAGCAGCGAATCAATAAACAGTACTGAGATAGAAATAGCCCGCATCCCTTTAACACCCAGCAGAGAAATAGCCCGGCTAACGGTGTTAATAGGTGCGCGGCCCTGGTTGTGCACAACGCTATTAGCTACGCGCAAGATATGCGACGTCAGATGGGGATCTCGCAGTATTACCTCGCCCATCTGATGCAATGTGGCATCATCGGA
>DATDJI010000044.1:0-6427 GCA_036520615.1 Cellvibrionaceae bacterium
ATCGCCGGCATAAAGGGCGGCCAAATCGGCTTTATGATCAAACAGGGTAAAAACTTTACCCCGCCACCTGAAACTATCACCAGCGTCACGGCGCAAACACAAGCCTGGCCCAGCCTATTTAATGCAATAGGCACAGTGGAGGCCGCTGAGGGAATTGTTATTTCCGCAGAAGTGGCCGGTAAGGTAAAACGCATTGCGTTTAAATCGGGCGAATTTGTCCGCGCAGGAGAAGTGGTTATTGAGCAGGAAAGCGGCAATGAAGAGGCGCAACTAGCAGCCTTGAGTGCGCGCTTAAATTTAGCACACGCTAATTTCGAGCGCTTAGCGCAGCTAAAACAAAAAAATACCGTGTCCCAAAGTGAACTGGATTTAGCGCGCCAACAAAAAGAATCCGCCCAGGGCGATTTTGATAATTTAAAAACCACATTGCAGAAAAAAATCCTGCGCGCACCTTTTGACGGGCGTTTAGGGATTCGCCAGGTGGATCAAGGCCAAGATTTACAAGTGGGCACACCCATTGTCAGCTTACAGGCTAGCAATCGCGTGCGAGTGAATTTCCCTGTGCCGCAGGCTTGGTTAGTGCAACTGAAAAAAGGCATGACGGTAACGTTGGATCTTGGCAAAGGGCCGGAGCAGCGCATTAAAACCAGCATAAGTGCAATTGGTGCAGAAATTAACCCCACCACGCGTAACGCCACCGTGCAAGCGAGCCTGGATAATACGGACAATCAATTAATTCCCGGCATGGCCGTTAAGGTCGAAGTTTCCTTAAGCGAACCTCGCGAAGTGCTGGCCGTACCGGTTACTGCAATTGTCTACGCGCCCTATGGCGATACTGTTTATGTCATCGAACCGGGTGAACAGGCAGGCACACTGAAAGCTCGCCAACAATTTATTCGCGCCGGTGAACAGCGCGGCGATTTTGTGGAGGTGCTCGACGGAATTAAAGCCGGGCAAAAGGTAGTCGCCGCTGGTGCGTTTAAATTATTTAATGGCCAAGCCGTGGTTGAAGGCCCTAACCCCGCGCCGGACTATAAATTAACACCCAAGCCTGCTGACAATTAATCGAGGCTTAACCATGAATTTCACTGATATTTTTATACGTAAACCTGTGCTGGCCATAGTGATCAGCTTGCTTATTTTACTTGCAGGCATTCAGTCCTGGAACGGCATGACGGTGCGGCAATATCCGCGCTCGGATATCGCCGTAATTAAAATCTCCACAGTATATGTGGGTGCCAATGCCGAATTAGTGCGCGGCTTTGTTACTACACCTATTGAGCGCGCCATAGCATCGGCAGGAGGAATTGATTACATCGAATCTGAAAGTGCTATGAGCATGTCAACAGTAAATGTGCACCTGCATTTAAATTACGACCCATTAAACGCCATGACGGAAATTTCCGCCAAGGTAAATCAGGTGCGCGGCAATTTGCCGCCGGAAGCAGAAATTCCAACCATTGTTATTGAAGCGGCTGATTCACAATTTGCCTCGGCTTATTTAAGTTTTAGCTCGACTATTCTCGATCAAAACCAAATCACCGATTATTTAACTCGCTCGGTACAGCCGCGTCTTACCGCTATTGCTGGTGTTCAAAAAGCTGATGTATTAGGTGGCCGCGTGTTTGCCATGCGCATATGGCTTAAGAGCGATCAACTAGCGGCATTAAATATATCCCCTGTAGAAGTACGCCAGGCTCTGGCCGCTAATAATGTGCAAGCGGCTATTGGGCAGACTCGCGGCTCTTACACGCAGGTTAATTTAAGCGCTGATACGGATTTAAAAAATGTTGAGGATTTTAAAAATCTCGTTATTAAAAACACCGATGAAGGTGTTATCCGCCTAGCGGACGTAGCTGATGTTGTATTAGGTGCTGAGGATTACAACGTAGAAGTGGCGTTTTCCGGTGATACGGCTGTTTTTATGGGTGTATGGGTTGCACCTAATTCCAACTCGTTGGATGTAATTCGCGCTGTAAGCAAAGAAATGGAAGCGATCAAAACCGATCTACCTACCGGTTTAAATGGCTCAGTAGCCTACGATGGCACCAAGTATATTAATGCCGCTATCCATGAAGTGTTCACCACACTTACGGAGACGTTACTGATTATTATCGGCGTGATCTTCCTATTTTTAGGTTTCAGCCGCTCGGTAATTATACCGGTACTTGCCATACCGCTATCGTTAATCGGTGCGGTATTTTTAATGAAACTATTCGGCTTTTCGCTCAATTTGTTGACGCTGCTGTCGATTGTATTATCCGTAGGCTTAGTCGTGGATGATGCAATTGTTATGGTGGAAAACATTGAGCGACATATTCAAGAAGGTTTAAAACCCTTTAAAGCCGCACTGGTTGCCGCACGGGAATTAGGCGGGCCGATTATAGCCATGACGATTACGCTAATTTCCGTATATGTGCCGATTGGTTTGCAAGGCGGCTTAACCGGTACCTTGTTCCGCGAATTTGCCATTACCCTTGCAGGCGCAGTTACTATTTCTGCAATCGTGGCTATCACGCTCTCGCCAATGCTCGGTTCGCGCCTATTAAAACCGCATAAAACTATAGAAGCGCCGCTAGCAAAAGTGTTCGATCGCTTTCAAGCGTTTTACAGCCGCAAATTAAATGGTGTTTTACATGCGCGCGCAGGTGTGTATGTATTTTGGTTGCTCATTCCATTGTTGTGTATACCGATGTTTTTAATGTCCGCGCGGGAACTTGCACCTATGGAAGATCAGGGGGTTATTTTCGGTATTGTGGACGCACCGGCAAACTCCACTGTGGACCAATCCAGTTTTTACGCCAAGCAAGTTAATAAAACCTTTTTAAATGTGCCTGAAACTGAATTCACGTTCCAAATTACGTTTCCCACCGGCGGGTTTTCCGGCATGGTGGCCAAACCCTGGAATGATCGCAGCCGCTCGGTATTTGAAATTTTACCCGAAGTGCAACAAAGCTTAAGCCAGGTATCCGGTGTTCGCATTTTGCCCATCACACCGCCGCCGCTCCCCGGCGGCGGTAATTTCCCCGTGGAGTTTGTGCTCAGTTCCACATCGGATATTAAAGAGATAAACGAATACGCGCTAAAACTGCAACAGAAAATGAACGCAAGTGGCCAGTTTGCGTTTAGTTTAATCGACGTGAAACTCGATCAACCTCAATATGAATTGGAAATAGATCGCGAGCGCGTGGCGGATTTAGGGCTGGATTTACAGTCCGTCGTCAATGATTTGAGCACATTATTAGGCGGCGGCTACGTCAATCGATTTAATATGGCCGGGCAAAGTTATAAGGTTATTCCGCAGGTGAAACGCTCGGAGCGTTTAACGCCGGATGATTTAAAAGGCCTGTATATTCACGGGTCCAAAGGCAGTTTAATTCGCGTCGATGAAATAGCGCATATTAAACACGAAACTGTCCCGCGCTCGATTAACCGTATGCAGCAATTAAATTCGGTAAAAATAAGCGCCGTACCTATGGGACCCATTGACGGGCCATTAAGCTGGTTGGAGAACGAAGCGCGCCAAATGCTGCCGAAAAACTACAGCGTGGATTACACCGGTGAGTCTCGCCAGTTACGTCGCGAGGGCAATACGTTTGTGCCTGCGTTTAGCTTCGCCATGGTCATGATCTTTTTGGTGTTAGCGGCACAATACAATAGTTTTCGCGACCCCATAGTCATTTTGGCAGGCTCCGTACCTCTAGCATTATTCGGTGCGTTAATTTTTACCTTTTTAAAAATCCCCGCCCCTATGCCCTATTACACGGATGCGTTTACCTGCACGATGAATATTTATTCCCAAGTGGGCTTAGTAACATTGGTAGGCTTAATTGCGCGCAATGGTATTTTAGTTGTGGAGTTTGCTAACCGCTTGCAAGAACAGGGTATCGAAAAGATAGAAGCGATTCGCCAGGCGGCAGTTGTGCGCTTGCGGCCGGTATTAATGACGAGCATTGCGACGATTGCCGGTCACACGCCGCTTATTTTTGCTAGCGGCGCAGGCGCTGAGGCGCGCAATTCCATTGGTTTAGTTCTGGTATTTGGCATGACCATTGGCACAATTCTTACGCTATTTGTACTGCCAGCGGTATATGTATTAATTGCTAAGGATCACGCCCAGGATCGCCGCCGCTTACAGGAATTAGAAGCTGATGCCAGCGTTTAATATTTAAACTTAAGGTCCAAAAAAAAAGCCGCCTATTAATAGGCGGCTTTTTTATGTCGGTGATTTATCGTGCTGTACCCTACGCTTAAAAATTCAAATAAACACTTACTAGAAATTAATGCAGCGGCGCCGAGACCTCATTGGTAACCAAACTCAAAACAGGTGTGCGCGTAACCGGATAGAGGCTTTCAACTGCGTAAAATACCGCCATATCCAATTGGTTGGCGAAATCCTCTGAGAGCACTCCATGCACAATCACATTCGCTTGCACGGTAGCTTTAGAAATAGCCGGAAATAATCCCTGCAATGAAGCGCGATCATAAATCTCTTCGACTACCCGATGCGCCAAATAGGCCTCTGCCAATAATCTCGGCCAGCCTCCTTCTCGCTCGATTAATTCCGGTTGGTGGGTAAAAAAATCGCAGGCAATTTGTAAAAAATATTCGTTATTGTTCACAGCTTCCGCTCGTTGCAACGCGCGAGAGAGCGCTTTTAATTGCATGGGCACCTGCTCTACATAATGCATAACAAAAGCGGCTAGTGCTTCTATACGCTCCTCTGCGGGCAAATGAATCGCGCGGTGCAAATTATTAATTTTGCCCTGCAAAAAATGCCGCAATTCAAGCTTGCAGTGCTCTGATTGGCGTACCTCAATGAGTGTTTGGCGCCACTGTGCAAAATGATCAAAAGTCATAACAATCTATGGGTCCAACACTTACGGGCTTAAGGGTGCACACTTTCTGTGCTGCTTATTGAAAAATAACTCAATCCTTCGTGAATTCAAGGCGTTAACCTAACTATGCGACGAATGGAAAGACAATTTATCAGTACGATGCTGGATCTAACGCCTGAAGACTGTGCGCCAACTCACAGGCACGGCAGCGCCTCTATTCGGCGCGAGTGAGAAAAGCAGTATAAAATGGGATAACTTTGTCCCTTACGTTTTATTTCTAGCCCAATCTGTGGCTACAGCATTTTTGTGGAGTTGAATATGTTGGTTCCCCGCCTATTAGATCGCCTAAAGAATCACCTGAGCAATGCTAGCGCCTGCTCAGTGCTGGTTTTCGCTCTGCTTGGAGTTTCCGGTTGCGGAGATAAGGTGCCGGTTGTAAAGAATGATTATGCAGGTAATACGGGTGCAGAATATTTTGACCAGATGGGTTGTGCTGGCTGCCACGGGCGCGGGCCTGGACAGGGGGCTTATCCGATTACGGAAGAAAACCTAGATAGTATCACCGCCGAATATATAGCCATCTCAATGCCACCCCGCGCGAAAGGCGAGCCGCGTAAATGCCCTAGCCCGTGTTCAAACGAAACAGCAAAGTTTATGCAGGCTTGGTTTACAGCCAGCTCAAGTAGCAGTTCTAGCTCATCCAGCAGTTCGTCTTCGTCCTCTAGCTCTTCGTCTAGTTCTTCTAGTAGCTCTTCCTCCTCTTCGAGTTCTTCTTCAAGTGGAATAGTGAGTACAAGTTCATCTAGCTCTAGCACCTCATCCACTTCCAGCTCTTCTACTTCTACTTCTACTTCTACTTCTACTTCAACTTCTAGCTCTAGCTCTAGCTCTAGCTCTAGCTCGTCAAGTTCTAGTTCGTCATCCAGCTCAAGCGGCGGTGATAAAACATTAGGTGCGAATCAATTCAAAGCTAAATGTGAAGGGTGCCATGGCAGTATGGGACAGGGTGGCTCTGCAACAGGGTTGGACCCACGCCTTTATACCGAAGCAGAGTTAACCCGCATCACTCCAGTGGTAAATACCGATCACGGAGCTATTTGTGGCTCATCAGATAATTGTCCCGCAAATACCGCAGCTTACTTAGTATCTCTCAGTCCCAAGCTCGTTACGGGTGAGGCAAATTTCGCCACATTGGGCGATGGCGCTTGCGTCGCATGTCATGGCGCTAAAGGCGACGGCGGCGTGAAGCGCATATGTGCCTTCGTACAAAAAAATTGTCCAACAGCCATGAACTATGCGCAAATTAAAGCGAAAGTCGAGGTGATGGGAGAATTGGGTGATGGAGAGCCTCCTTATTTATGCACGTCAGCTAACGGCAGCTCCTGTTCTGAAGATGTAGCGCTTTTCCTCAAATCACTAGGGTGGACACGCAAAGCGCCTTAACTTAGATGTACTAGCTCAGACTTAATCTGACAGTTACCGGTTTTTAAAAGGTGCCTGTCAGTTTACATTTGAGCTAAATTTTTCTCAGCCCAAATTAGTTTTCCATCCAGTAAAGTGGCTAAAGGTGTTCGGCCACAGCACATTTT
>DATDJI010000045.1:0-40809 GCA_036520615.1 Cellvibrionaceae bacterium
CGATAGCGTGCAAGCTTGGTTAACTGGTGAACTGGGCACAAGTACCTCAGAGCAAGCCGAATGGCAAGCAGATGAGATTTATCTCGCCCTTCCCCGCCCCGGTGGCGACGCCTGGTTGAGTATCAAGCTACCTGAAGGGGATTTTGAATACGAACATACAGATCGCGGCTGGATTGCCTACTTCAACGATCTGCATAAGGGACGCCATACCGGCGCCGCCTGGAGCTGGTTTATCGACCTGTTTGCCATTGTTTGTTTGGTGTTTTGTATCAGCGGATTTTGGCTGTTATCGCGTTACGCCAACTTACGCTTGAGCACCTGGCCGCTAGTGAGCTTCGGCTTAGTGGCGCCCTGGGTACTGATCCTTTTATTTATGCATTAATTATTTATTGAGGTGTTTTGTGATAGTTGCTCTAGACCGTTTATTAACGAACTCCCGGCGTGCTTTGGCCGCAGGCCTCTGTGCCGGATTCACTGTAGCTGCTGCACAAGCGGCGCAATTGGATGTAAGCCTTGAGCTGCCCAAACTTGCCGTAGCGGAATACCACAAGCCTTATGTAGCGGTCTGGTTAGAGCCTGCCGCTGGCGGCAATGCGGTGCAGCTTGCTGTGTGGTACGACAGCGGCAAAGCCAACCGCAAAGGTGAAGAATGGTTAAAAGAGTTGCGTCAATGGTGGCGCAGAGCAGGCCGCACTAGCGTTATGCCTATCGACGGCGTAACCGGTGCTACGCGAATAACCGGCCCGCACGTACTAAGTTTCACAGCCGGTGCGGCTCCGCTGGGCACGCCAGCCGCCGGAGATTATGTGTTATTTGTTGAGGCGGCGCGGGAAGTCGGTGGCCGCGAATTGGTAAAAATTCCGTTTACTTGGCCCGGTAACAGCCCACAAAAACTCAACGCAACAGGCAGTAGTGAGTTAGGTGCCGTAAGCCTGGCCATCACGCCTTAAGTTGACTTTAACAACCGCCTAGATCGATCTGACCTGCCCTTCATCTCGCGAGACACGCTTATGCACTCCTCAGTTAAACAGACATTTTCCGTACTTCTGACAGGGGTTGTTTTGACCTGTTTACCGCTCATCAGCCAAGCCCATCGCGGCTGGATTATGCCCGCGACCACGGTATTTTCCGGCGAAGACCCTTGGGTTGGATTTGACGCAGCTGTATCCAACGACATATTTATCGCTAACCACGCTCCGTTGCGATTAGACGACCTACAAATTCAAGCGCCCGATGGCAGCCTTGTACAGCCTGCCAATACCGCCACGTTTAAAAGCCGAGCATCTTTTGATTTAAACCTCAAACAAGTAGGCACTTATAAAATTGCCACGGCTTCTGGCGGGCTAATGGCCCGCTGGGAAACGGATACCGGCGAGCGCCGCTTTTGGCCTGAGCGCGGCAAAAAGGCAGATCCAGCAGACTTTAAAACGAGCGTGCCTAAAAAGGCTAAAAACCTGGAAGTCTCTTACAACTATCGCCGTGTGGAAACCTACGTTACCCGTGGCGCGCCAAGCCAAGCAGCGCTTAAACCTACTAATCAAGGACTGGAGCTCGCACCGGTTACTCACCCCAACGACTTGTTCGCCGGGGAAGCTGCGCAGTTTGTATTTTTAATTGATGGCAAACCTGCGGCTGGCACAAATGTAAGCGTTGTGGCCGACGGCAGCCGCTACCGCAATAACGACGGAGCGCGGGAATTTATTGCAGATAAAGACGGCAAGGTTTCCATAAGCTGGCCTGTGCCAGGCAAATATTTTATAGAGGCCGAATACAGCGACAATAAAGCAGCTAAACCGGCTAAAACGCGCAAAGGCAGTTATTCGCTGGTGGTGGAAGTCCTCCCCCAGTAACCACAGATGATGACAGGTGAGCCCCTTTGCCATCGAACAGCCTTCGGTGGCTTTTTTATTTGGAACAGGCGATGACACTTAATGAATTTCATAAACCGGGTAGAAGGCAAACTTCTAACTCGCTAAGACGTCGCTTCTATGCATAATCTTGAAGCTGCGCTTTTGGTTAGCGCCTATCTGCTTGTGTGTTTCGGCTACTGGCGTAAGTGGCACAAAGTCCATGCGGCCGTTTCGCTGGCTGGCGATGGCAAACGTCTATTAGTAGGTTTTGCCAGCCAGACCGGCAAGGCATTCCAGTTGGCTCAGCAGGCTGCGCAGACGCTTGCTCAATCAGGAATTAGCAGCCAAATTCTGCCGCTTAATGCCATTACTCCCTCGCATCTGTCCGAATATTCGCAGGCGCTCTACATTGTGAGCACCTACGGAGAAGGAGAACCACCGGATAACGCCAGCCAGTTTGTGCGCCAGCATCTACAACATCTGGCTGCATCCGCCCTTGAGCATATGCAATTTGGTGTCTTCGCTCTTGGCGATAGCCGCTACGAACACTTCTGTGGTTTTGGTCACCAACTACAACAGGCTTTGCGTGCGAAGGGCGCCCGCCCTTGGTTTGCTCCGCTAGAGCTGGATCGCCAATGCTCTACAAGTGGACAGCGCTGGCACGAATACTTAACGCATCTAGGCGCCGAGCACTCACCGCCAACAGCCGTTCCAGCCAACGATGGCTGGCAACAGTGGACGTTGAGCACCCGTAAACACCTAAACCCCGCAAGCCCGGGAGCGCCTTTGTACCGCCTGCGGTTAAAGCCGACCGAATCGCAAATTCTGCACTGGCGCGCTGGGGATGTAGTAGAGGTGGCGGTTGATGGTTCACCAGATGTAGCACCGCGCAGCTACACGATCGCCTCACTGCCCTGCCACGGATATATAGAATTAGTAGTGCGCCAGCACTGGTCCGCCGGTACTCATGCGTTGCCAAAATTGGGGCTGGCCTCCGGCTGGCTCACCGAGCGAGCTACCCTAGGTACAGCGCTTACCGTACGCACAATTGCAAGCCCAGCTCCAGCGTTGGATTTGGATAGACCTTGGATTTTAATTGGCGCAGGTTCTGGAATTGCAGGTGTAATCGCCCAGCTACATGCGCGCAATCAAGCAACACATTGCGATGGCTGCTGGGTAATTTTTGGCGAGCGCGACCCGCAAGCGGATCAACCCTTTGCCGAAGAGATCGCGCAATGGCAGGCCCAAGGGTTAATTTCCCGGCTGGATAAAACTTTTTCTCAAAGCGCGTGTAAACCAAATGAGCCTTCATACGTTCAAGACATTGTGCACACTGCTGCCGATACAATGCGCGCCTGGATAAACAGCGGCGCGCAGATTTATCTATGCGGCAGCCGCAGTGGCCTAGGGATCAGCGTGCACGAGGCTTTAGTGAGCCTTGTCGGTGAACTTAAACTCACACAAATGCACTCACAAGGGCATTATTGGCGTGACGTCTATTAACTTGCCCAGCCCAATTACTCCATTCCTCTATTGAGACCTGATATGCCCGAGCTGCCCTACCGTTCCCGCCGCATAATTTGGGGTGCCGCCGCCCTTTTGATTGTTACTGCATTAGGCGTAATGTTTTGGCCCCGCTCGAACGGCCCCGATTACATTACCGAAACCCTCGCAACCGGCGATATTGAAAACCTGGTCACTGCAACCGGCAGCCTGCAGCCGAGGGAATATGTAGATGTAGGCGCGCAGGTTTCCGGTCAGCTGAAAAAAATCCTCGTTGAAGTCGGCAGCCAAGTGAAATCCGGGGATCTAGTAGCGGAAATTGACACCACCGTTTATACCGCCAAAGTTGAAGCTAGCCGCGCCTCCTTGCGCAATCAACAAGCGCAGTTGATAGATCGCCAAGCTCAGCTCAACCTGGCGCAAATGCAGCTAAAACGCCAAGAGCAAATGCAAAAAGACGACGCCACGAGCGTCGAAGAAGTCCAGGTTGCCAAAGCCAATGCCCAATCTGCAGAAGCACAATTAAAGTCCCTTGAGGCACAAATTGCGCAAATCCAATCAAGCTTAAAAGTAGAAGAAGCCAACCTCGCTTACGCCAAGATCTACGCCCCGATGGATGGCACTGTCGTGTCCATTACCGCACGTCAAGGGCAGACGTTAAACACGAACCAAA
Organism: Cellvibrionaceae bacterium; assembly: GCA_036520615.1. Classification (GTDB taxonomy): domain Bacteria; phylum Pseudomonadota; class Gammaproteobacteria; order Pseudomonadales; family Cellvibrionaceae; genus CAMCXE01. The sequence goes on from DATDJI010000045.1 coordinate 4,027, forward strand.
CAGCCCCGACACTGTTGCGCGTGGCGGATCTGTCGACAATGACCGTTAGAACTCAGGTTTCTGAGGCTGACGTAGGCAAACTAAGCGTGGGCATGCCGGTGTATTTCACGACCCTCGGCGGCCAAGGGCGGCGCTGGTATAGCACGCTTGCACGGCTTGAACCCACGCCAGAGGTGGTTAATAACGTAGTGCTCTACAACGCTTTGTTCGATGTACCTAATCCAGAGGGTAATTTGTTGCCACAGATGAGTACGCAAGTATTTTTCGTCCAGGCCCAAGCCAAAAATGCTGTATTAGTACCGGTTTCAGCTCTGGAGTGGGAATCATCCACCGGCAAAAAACCTATTGATGGAACGGGTAAACGCAAGCAGAAAAACAATGAAGCGGCGTCGGCTGCACCTGACACGGAGCAAACTGAAACTTCTAATTCAGAGCCCAAAACAGCAGATGGCAAAGCAGCAACAGGTTCACAACCCGAGCGCCGTCGCGGCCGCAAAGCCCAAGTTAAAGTCTTAGTTGACGGCAAAATTGAACTGCGCCCTGTACGCGTAGGCGTTAGCAACCGCGTCCATGCCGAAGTTTTAGAGGGCTTAAGCGCGGGCGATCAAGTAATCAGCGGTACGAAAATCACTACGGCCAAACCCGCCGCAACTTCTCCCTTGGGTGGCATGGGTGGCGGCGGCATGGGTGGTATGAGGCGCTAAGGCTATGAACCAAGTTCCTATTGAATTATCTCGCCAGGATTTGGCTCGCGACCTGAAGCAACCGTTGCTCAAACTGCAGCAGATTCGCAAAAGCTTCCAGCAGGGTGAAGGCGAACTTACAGTTCTACAGGGCATTGATCTGACCATCTACCCCGGTGAGTTTGTTGCGATCATGGGGCAATCTGGCTCGGGCAAATCCACGCTGATGAACATTCTCGGCTGCCTGGACAAACCCAGCAGCGGCCAGTATTGGTTTGCAGGTGCAGACGTGGCGCAAATGTCCAGCGACGACTTAGCGCGGCTGCGGCGCGATGCCTTTGGTTTTGTGTTCCAACAGTACAATTTACTGGCCGATGCCAGCGCCAGTGAAAACGTACAGCTGCCCGCCCTGTACACCGAGCAGACGAAAGAAACGCGCAAAGCGCGGGCTGCATCGCTATTAAGCCAACTAGGTTTGGCCGAACGCCTGGACCACCGCCCCAATCAGCTCTCCGGTGGCCAGCAACAGCGGGTCTCCATCGCCCGTGCTTTGATGAACGGCGGGCAAATTATTCTGGCCGATGAACCGACGGGTGCACTCGATAGCCACAGCGGTGAAGAAGTCATGGCGCTGCTGCAAACGCTCTCCGAAGAGGGACACACGATCATTCTGATCACCCACGACGCTAAAGTCGCCGCCCACGCCCAGCGCCAAATCGAACTTAAAGATGGCCACATCATTAGCGACACGGGCCCGGTCAACCTAGTAGCCCACACACCTCCAGCACCACCCAAGGGCGACGCGCCTTTTGTGCAAGAACTCTTCACCGCCGTGGGCAGCGCCATTCACTGCTTAAGCAACAATATCTTTCGCACAGTGTTAACCCTATTGGGCATCGTCATCGGTGTTGCATCGGTTATTACCTTAATGGCCATCGGCGACGGTGCCAAAAACGCCGTTGTCGAAAGCATCAGCGCCATGGGCAGCAATTTGCTGCTAGTGCGCCCGGGCGGCCCAAATCAGAAGCAAAAATGGGAAGCGGGCAACTTAATGCCCGAAGATGTAGATGCCGTCGGCGAGCTACCTGGTATTGCCGCTGCCTTACCAGAGCAAAACACCAGCGTCACGCTGCGCTACGGCAACACCGACCACACCACTGATGCATTGATCACGTCCACCAGCTTTCCCGCAGCGCGTAAATGGCAGATAGCGCAGGGCACATTTTTTAGCGCAGAAGACGACGCACAATTCGCAACCGTCGTAGTGCTCGGCCAGTCGGTAAAACAAAAACTCTTTGGCGAGCGTAACCCGCTGGGCGAATACATCATTATCAGAAACATCCTGTTTCAGGTCGTAGGCGTCATGGCCAATCGCGGCGCGGACCCGGGCGGGCAGGATCAGGACGACAAGGTTTTTGTGCCTTTTCAAACCGGCAGCCTACGCCTTATGGGCCAACGCAATCTGCGCAGCATCACTATATCGGTGGAGAACGCAGAGGAAATGGACGAGGTACAAAAGCGCGTGCGCGGCTTACTCATTGAACGCCACGGCGCCGAGGATTTCCAAATCCGCTCGATGTCCTCGCTGATCGACACCGTCTCCGCCACGCAAAACACCATGACGATGCTACTAGGCGCCATTGCGGCGATTTCGCTGTTAGTTGGTGGCATCGGGGTTATGAATATTATGTTGGTAAGCGTTACCGAGCGCACCCGCGAGATAGGCATTCGCATGGCCACCGGCGCCCGCCAGCGGCATATTTTGCAGCAGTTTTTGCTCGAAGCCCTGGCTGTTTCCTCTCTCGGCGGCCTGTTGGGTGTAGCACTGGGGCTTGCAGTTGCGCTGATCGCTCGGCAATTCGGCACCAGTGTGTACTTCAGCCTGTTGCCGGTAGCTCTGGCATTTGCCTGTGCCTTTAGCACCGGCCTGTTATTTGGCTACCTACCTGCGCGCAAAGCCTCCGGCCTTAATCCGGTCACCGCCCTATCCTCCCAGTAAGCTCGACCCATTGGTGAATTCAATGCTTTTAACAATTCCTCACCGCTCACCTGTTCGCAGTAGTGCAGTTTTCGCTACGCGATCGAGCCTCGCGCTTGGCCTACTTATCGCGCTGAGCGCCTGTAGCCAACAACCAGCAAAATTACCGCCTTCAAAAGAAAACCCATCGCCAGCAATGACAGGCACAAGCCCAGAACTCAGCAGCAAAGCTGCACCTATAGCCGCAACTCAAGTGGCGTTTAACCAAAATGCCCCTGTCTTTGCGTCCGCAGATAATCCGGTCCCAATTAATTCCAACACCACCGCAAATGTACAATCCACGGAAGTAAACGAGGCTCTAGCCGGGTGGCAAGCCTTTGGCTCAAACGGGCTGAATCAGTTATTGGCTCAAGGCCTCAGCCAAAGCCCGGATATCGCCGCCTCCCGTGCTCGCTTAGAACAAGCCCGCCTGCAATACGGCATCGCCCGCGCCAGCCTTTGGCCGAGCTTGTCTTTAAGCGCCAGCTCCGGCAAATCCAGCAGTGAACCTGACGGCGGTACTAAACAAACGCAAGAGAGCAGCCGCGCCGGCGTTAATGTTAATTACGACCTGGACGTCTTCGGCGGCAACCGCGCCGGTCGCCGCGCCGCAGCGGCCAGCTACGAAGCCAGTAAATTCGAAGAGCGGAATACTCAATTAGAGCTAAGCCTCGCCATATCCAGCGCCTGGTTCAACCATTTAGCCTTTAACGAACGCTACAACACACAACTGCACAACCTCGCCATCGCGCAGCGCATTCTGCAGTTAGTGGAAGCGCGCTATCGCGCAGGTGCCGTAAGCGGCGCCGATCTGTCATTACAGCGCGCCAATGTGTTAAGCCAAGAGGCGGCCCTATTACCGCTGCAATCCCAGCGCTTGCAAAACCTTAACGCTTTAGCCGTACTGCTCGGCCAAACCCCGCAAACCTTTGCCGCTCAAGCAGAGCCTTTAACCGAACCCTTAAGCCTGCTTAACATCCCCAGCCCCAGCGCCCAATGGCCAGCGGAAGTACTCGCCCAGCGTCCAGACATAGCCTCGCTGGAAGCAACCCTGGACGCAGCCGCCGCCAACATCAGCCAAACCCGCGCCGCCCTATTCCCGCAACTCGGCTTAAGCGCCGCAACGAGCCTTAGCAGTGCCGAACTATTCAGCCTCAGCCCCGCGACGCAAAGCATTAACTGGAGCCTAAGCCTCGCCCAAACCCTATTCAACGGCGGCGCCAACTACAAACAATACCGCCTAACCCAAAGCCGCCGCGCCGAACTATTAGAAACCTACCGCAAAGCCGTCCTCACGGCACTTGCCCAAACCCAAACGGCATTGAGCCAAACCAGCCTCAACGCCCAGCAGGAAGAACAACAACACAAGCTAGTTGCTGAGGCAGAACAAAGCCTCAACCTAACCCAAGCCCGCTATCGCGCCGGGCGCGGCGACCTGCAAAGCCTATTGGACGCCCAGCGTAGTCTATTCCAAGCCCAAGACAGCCTGCTACAAAAACGCCAAGCGCGTTTGTTGGGGGTTTTGGATATGGTGCAGGCTTTGGGTGGGTGGCCGAAAGAAGGTTAATTAGTTACGCGTAAGTTAAGTAGAGCTTGCGAAATCCAGCATTTCTCTAACCAGCTACCGCGCTTTTTACCAATCGAAATCCTTCATCCAAAACTGCGCTCTTTCCCACGCTCCGCGTGGGAATGCACACATCAAAAGCACTCGCTTCAGTATTTAAAATAAGCTTTCGAATAATTACCATCTCGCCCGACACTCACTCATGTTCTTAAGTTAAGGGTTTTGGTTTTTTTATTTTGAGCGGTTTTACACCGTAGCCAGGATGGAGAGAAGTGAAATCCGGGTTTTATTAGAAACACATCGATTACGCTTCGCTCCACCCAGGCTATGCAGTGGGGAAAATTCGGAATAATTCCTGAAAGTAGCACGTCCTCGCGCTCTCGCATGGGAATAAATAGTTTGCGCACCTTCATCACATGACGTGAGTAATGCGAAATATCAATACTTTTTAGAGAAAGTTTTATTCAAGTCAGCCGATTTCCTGCTTAATTAAAACCTCTGCATTCTGGAGTGGAAAAGAGATAAAAGCGCACTTTCAAAAATGCTTTTGCGCATTTGTTATGTTGTCAACTTGAAGCTAATTATTAGCCGTATTACAGCAGATACTATTTTCGTTCTCAGTATTGTTAGCACATTCGATTTCAAGTAGAACGTCTGTGAATTTCGGTTATTTATCTCTTGCCTCGTCACCCTCTACAGATTTTATAAATTTTCCAAAGCCACAACTAAAAAGTGACAGAACTCAGAGTTAAAAATTATGGAATATGTAGTTAAAAAAATTGACGCCGCATTAGTCCAACTTGACTGTGCCATTCGTCTCTTCTTAGACGAAGAAGATTATATTTCCGCCATTACATTATCGGGCGCAGCGGAAGAAATTATTGGCGAAGTCCTTGGTTCAAATCCAACTTTCTCACATTTAAACCGAAAATAGCTTCCATCTTAAATATTCCATAAAAGACTGCGTCTCAGACTCACATGAATAAAGCTAAAAATTGGTTAAAACACTGGAAAGACCTAAAAGATGATGAAATCAATTGCACTTAATCTTGAAGGTGAAGCACTTCAATATATTCTTAGGCTCTTGTTAATATGGTTCTTTATGACTCCAGCTTGTCCAATGAATGTCCTCGCTTTCTTGATTGGCTTTCGAAAAATAAGCCTGAGCTATATATCTAATTAGTCCAAAAGCACGCAAATGCGATTCTCGTAAGTAGCGGCTTATTTCTTGTGTATTATGTATTCGCATTCACCCTGCCCGTATACCACTATGAAAACTCAGATCATGGTCACTACGACTGAAGTTCCATGGAAAGGTCTTAAGCTCTATAGTGTCGAATGAGAGTTCGAACGATACAAATGGGAGAAGCCTAACCCTAATCTCAAGCTGTTTCTTACCTGCAAACGAATTTGGTTTGCCCCGAACCTCTGGGCAGATAATGTTTCAAATCGCCATTGGACATACCCATACACTGAACCGCCCCAATATCACAATGATTAATCTTTTTCAAAATGCGCCAATTCGCGACTGAACGCCACCTCAACAACCACATGAACAGGACCCGTCGCTCCGCGCTCAATCCAACCATACACAATGTTAGATTCATATGAAAAATTATACTACGCTTATTTTTATTCGCTTTTTATGTACTTCATCGTTTGGCGAATCACAAGAAGCAACAATTGAAAAAGCTGTTCCAAATTCTATTAAAGTTACCAGCTGCATCAATAATGAAACAGCGGAAAACACTTCAACACAATCATATCGACCTAAAAATGGTTATGTGCCAAATGAGGAGACTGCAATTAAAATAGCTATTGCTGTCTGGGAACCCATATATGGTAAAAATAAAATAACGAGTGAAAAACCCTACAAAGTAAATTTAAAAAATGGTGTTTGAACGTAAAAGGGTCTCTTAAATATGGTTTAAAAGGCGGCGTTGCCGAAATTGAAATTTGTAAAGCAACAGCGCAAATTATTAAACTAAGCCATGGCAAGTAAAAAACCAAAAGTGATTGCAACGCGTAACCCCTATTTATCAACTTGCCAGTAGCACCTGCGCACTTCAGAGTACAGACTGCCGCCACAGCTCGAACCTACCCTTCCCAATAAATCCAGGTTGAGAGTTCAAAAATCGGATCTCAACCACAATTCTGTGGTTCAGCACAGTAAACACATCCAAAACGCCATTGATAAAAATTAAAATCACTTAACAACAATAATTTGACCAATATCCGGAGAAACAATATGCCCCAGTTAAACATTCGCCCAGCCATAACAGCTCTAGGCCTAGCCTGTCTGCTCAGTGCGGCTGCATTCGCCAACGACGGCAAGATGTCCCCGATGGAAGCGCCGCAAGAGCCAGGGGCAATACCCTTGAATACCGGGGGCGTGGCGGATCAACCCGCACAGGAATCCTGGTTTCGTCAGTGGGGTGACCCCATGGCACGCAACATTTCTAAGGCCACGCTCACCCCATTCCTGGCTGATGCCAAAAAGGCCAACGGCACCAGCGTTATAGTGGCACCGGGGGGCGGATTTATGTGGCTCTCGATGGGCAACGAAGGTTGGGAGGTGGCTGAGGCGCTGGCGGCGCGGGGCATAAATGCCTTTGTGCTGAAATATCGGCTGCAACCGACCACCGATTCCCTGGTAAATTTTGAAACCCAATTAAACCAACGCATGGCCGATGTAGCAAAAAATGCCCGTGAGAAAAAACCGTTGATCAGACCCCGCGACGATCTCACCAATCAACTGCAAGATGTAGAAGCAGCCTATGCATTAATTAATAGCCGCGCTAAAGAATGGCACGTGGATATGAAAAAAATCGGCATGATGGGATTTTCTGCAGGAGCAGGGCTCACGATGGCCACAACACTGCAATCGAAAAAGGTTCAGTTGGCATTTATTGCACCCATTTATGGCGGTTTACAGGCTGTTGAAGTTCCCAAGAACGCACCACCTATGTTTGTCGCTATAGCGGCTGATGATTTTCTATTTAATGGTGACACCGGGCTGATAAAATCCTGGTACGACGCAAAAATACCGGTGGAATTGCACCTGTTTCAAAATGGTGGCCACGGGTTTGGTTTAGGCAACCCAGATCGCACCAGCAACAAATGGTTTGATTCATTTATATATTGGCTTGATGTGAATGGATTCCTTAAGCCATAAACGGTAAATGCAAATCGCGCATTAAATTGACCCGTTCCCACACTCCTGCGTGGGAACGGATCAACCATCAATACTTGCATAAAAGAGCAATAATTACTTTTACATACTCTGCGAATTGCCTGTATCTAAACGGCAAAGCGGGAACTAGCTGAAAAATTCCTTACATAAATTACGTGCACGCCTTATAAGATAAATAGTTTAAAAAACGGCACAGCCCAAAAGTTGCTTGTTGCCTTCACGTTTCACCTAACAATTTTTTACATTTATTTTCAAACCGTAAGTGAACACTTTCAATTAAGCTTAATCATTTTTACAAAAAATAAACACGCGGTTAATTGGAAAATAGCAATCAGCAAACTTATTTAATAAGAATTTTTGCTCGCCAGTTAACAAAATTAAATTCGTCAAACCCAATCTTCCTTCTACACTTCCGCGCAGGTTTCTCATTTAACTTGTATTGGAGATGTTATGTTAAAACTCAAGCTCGCAATCGCTGCTCTAACAGGGCTTTCTACTTTTTCGGCAGTCGCTGCAATCGATACCCGATTTTCCAAAAATCCTACTTTTATTTCTGCTAGCAACATGTTACGCCAAGAATTTATGTCGCAATATGGCGCTGCCTGTGGCAGTGAAGACCCCGGAAAACTTAATTCCCGTGTACCTTTTTATGTATACGCACCCGCTACAAGTACAACAGCTATTACACCGGGCAAATATTCAGCGGTAGTCTTTCTGCACGGGTTGAGTGAGCAAGGCGCTTCAGTGCCTAATACTTGCTGGAATCATGGCGCAACAACCTACAGCAATATTTCAACAGGCTTAATTAAAGTTGAAACTCAAGCCGGCGGCCCGGGAGCGGCCATCGTTAATGCGAAATTTAATCCCAGCCAAAAAATGCTGGTGATTATTCCGCAATCGATGAATCAGGGAGGTTTTACGGCAGATATTATCCGCCGCGTAGTGGAAGATGCATCGAATCAATTAGCGCTGCAAGGCGTTCAGCTGGATGCCGATAAGGTCTACCTAACAGGTTTGAGCATGGGGGGCGGTTCATTACTTACCTATGTTGCAGCTAATCCCAATCATTTTGCTGCTATTGTCCCCATTGAAGCTTCCGGCGGAATTGACCCTTGTTTTGTCGATGCTAATCAAATTGCGGTATGGGGATTTGCCGGCGGCGCGAGCGGCAATATGTTTTCAGCATCATTAAAAACACTTATAAACGGTTCAGCATCCTGCCCTAAAACTCCAGTTCAATATGTAAATGCCGCTTACACCTGTCAGTACGAAAATAAAAGCTGTACTTTATTATCTCCAACAACGCCTAATACGTTGCGCGCCACATTTATGCCGGCAAATGCGCATTCAGGCTGGACAGAAGTTTACAACGGCACTCATAGCGCACTGCCCACAACTGAAAAAAATATTTATAACTGGATGTTGGCCCAGAGCAACTCTGCCAGAGGCAAACCTTTATTTCCTGTTCAATATGTTAACTCACCAGTTAATCCACCCAACTCTGCGCCTACATTTTCCCCAGCAGCTGATATTTCGGTTAACGCCGGTAGCACTGCAGAAACTTTTGTAAATGCAACCGATGTTGATGCCGGTGATGTTATTTCATTAAATGTAAAAGGTGTAAAACCTGCGTTTGTTACGTTTACCGATCAAGGCAATGGCCAAGGTAAAATAGTCGCTTCGCCCTCCGCCGCTCAGGTGGGTACTACATCCGTTGAAATTGAAGCGAGCGATATTGCAGGTGCAAAATCGTCTGTTATTGTGGATATAGAAGTCACAAATCCTACAACTACTCCGCACTCTATTAATTTATCAACGGCGACTATTTTACCCGGTGCACAAGGCAATCCGGCCGCATTAATTGATGAGCAAACTGCTCCTGCACCTACTACATCTTGGTTCCCGGGTTGGCAAGCGGTGTATCCCGTGGAAGCCGTTATTGATCTGGGCCGTGTGTACACCATTACGGAAATTTCGTTATACGATGCTAACAGCATGGGCAAACTGGAAGTTTATGATGGCGATGCCAGTCACTCGCAAAGCGTAGTAGTAACAGACAACCTGGTGAACTATAACATCTGGAATAAATACCCGGTCAATATCACCACCCGTTACTTGAAGCTGAAAAAATATAACGGGGCTAATATGAGCGAAATACTAATTAAGGGATTTTAGTATTAGATCGGAAACAAGTAACTTTGCGTCTGTCGCTTTACAGCAAAAGTAATGCGACAGGCATTCTTAAGAAAAGGCGCACAAAAATCATTTTGAGCGCCTTTTTATTTTTATGGTGTAGACAAATGATGGCTGTATAGCAAAAATTCTTAGAAAATTGCCAGCACAAGACGTTGCGACATTTTTACAGCAATAGAGCTTTAATTATAAAGCGCAACATCTCCAACAACCTCAACAGTCAACCTAAGCAGACTTTACTAAAACTCCATCCTGATGTTTACGCTTGCGCCGTAAAACAAAAGCAAAAACTCCCATACCGCTTAGCATTAAGGCCAAATTGGGTGGCAGCGGAACCGAGCTAATATTTTGGCTCATAAAATTTGGCAGGTCGCTATCGCTCAACCCAAATACGTAAAATTTATTGGGGTTGGCAATTCCGGTAGGATGATTGGCGTCCGTAACTACGCTTAAAAAGTCGTTATCGTTAGTTACCCACAGGGTATGTAATAAATTGCCGTTTAGTGATACATCCTTGCCAAATGCAATTCCTTCAATTTTAGCTGGAATATCTTTCGCATCTACACCAGCAGCCACCAGCGCCGATTTAATATCGAGAAATTCTCTTTTAGCCACAGCATAATTGGACAAATCACCGGCCAAACCTGCAACACTTTGAGCGCCCGTAATATCGATTTTAAAGAGTTTTTTAACTGCGGCGGCAGAATTATCGCCCAGGCCTTTACCATCGCGTTCATCTACCAGAAATTCATGATCATTAATGGCTAATATTTCACTAACGCCTGAGCCATCTGTTAATTTGTAGGCGAATTCTTTAGTTGCGCCTGAGGCAATATCAACTGTTACGATGCGAACATTCTTTTTGGTGTCTTGCAACAAAGGCGCTTGCATAATGCCCACTAGGGTTTTCCCATCCGGTGTAATAGCAAGCCCTTCCATTCCCTTATTAGTAGTTCGCCCTGTGGTGTTATCGGCTATTTCAGCAAGTTCGGTTGCGCGGCTGTTAGCAGCCGTCAGAGAGGCAGGCAAATTAAAGGTTTTAATTCGCTCCCCGTTAGTGGCGTTGAATTGGTAAATATAGGGGCCGTATTCATCGGATACAAAAACCGATTTTCCGTCGTTGGCAACGCGAATACCCTCTGGGTCCAAACGAGCATTATTTGGGTTGGTGGAATTGCCGGAAAAATTATCGGCGCGGCCGGTAAAATAAAAGGAATCAAAATTGTTTTGCGGCGGCACGCCCGATGGCAAACTCGCGCTCGCTGCAGCGTAATTTAATGCAGTTGTACTGGACAACAAAGTGGTAGCTTTTAAACTTGCCGATACTGCAAAAGGCAGCGCGCCAGTAGTGCTCGCAAGTGAAAGTTCAACTTGATGAAAACGCGAAATGTAGGATTGGGTATTATCTACCGTAGCGCCACCGGTATAAGCCGTCGCATTAGGGCTGCGATCAGGTAGTACGTAAAAAGTGTCGCCACCAGCATAGGCGATTCCCGAGCCTATACCGCCAAACACATTTGCGGCTAAACCACTTTCCATCAGCGTATTTAAGCCCGACAAATCCTGATTAGCAGAGAGTGTACCTGTGCCAATCAAGACCGGCGCCGCCGTAACAAAAGAACTCTGCAACCCCGCTACAAGAGCGGCCCCTAAGCATATTTTAAACCGTGTCATAACAACCTCAATTCGATTAACGAAGGTTGTAGATTAAAGCGGGTCCATGACATTTATATGTCTGGACAATTGCTCAGCCTCGGGCAACGAGGTTTTCAATACGTGACCGGATTTGCATTGATTTGCTAAAACGTTTTGCGTGAGCAGGGCTTGCCCTGCTTTGCCAACGGGACGGCAGTTAAAAACGTTCTACTATTTAAGTTTAGAAATGTCGGGGGTTACTATCGTTGTTTGCTTATATAACTTCTCGACAACCTATTATGATCAGGAAATAAATGGGCCTTCCGCATATATAAATATAAATATTCTCGCATTAGCAGCGTTGGGGCAATACGGTAAAAGTGGGTCAGCCTTGGCCGCAAATAGGTCCGTCTGCGTTGGGGCTAATGTGTATAAGCTATTTTTCTACCAGTTGTATAGAGCAGACCGACAGCGTTTACTTAAAAGTAAAAATGCTTAACCACTCGCAGAATCCGCGCGAACTATGCTTCGCTTTTGCCGCAAACTTGCATTAAAGCACGCAGCAATTGGGTGCCTAAAATAATGGGGATACAACAGTGTAAAAGCAGTTTAACTACGCCAGACGCCAATAGATAAATACTTAATCTGCGTTGGTGGTGAAATCAGAATTCGCCATCACGCACAGCTGTTGAAATAAAAACAGCTATTTTATAATTGTTGCAATTAATACATGTCAAATCGAGCACTTGCTCCGAAGTGCCGATAATACCGCCAAAAATCGTTTGCGGCATGTGGCATAAGCATTGCTCATTGGCAGCTTCCTACAATCTTCGGATACTTATATGAAGTTCGCTCCTAATTATACGCTTGCTGTATTTACTGCCTTATTTTTTACCTGTGCTGTACAGGCCGCACAAGAAGCTACGCCAACTCCAACACCGCCTGCGCAAACTGATTACAGTAAAGTTGAAATTAAAACCAATAAAATTGCTGATAATTTCTATACGCTTGAAGGTGCCGGTGGCACTATCAGCGCGTTAACAGGCCCAGATGGAGTCTTCTTGGTGGATTCTCAATTTGCACCCTTAACGGATAAATTAGTCGCAGCAATAAAAAAGATTTCTGATAAACCTATTCGCTTTCTGGTAAATACCCACGTACATGGCGACCATACGGGTGGCAATGAAAATTTTGCAAAACTCGGTGTAACCATTTTTAGCCGCGATCAATTGCGCTCGCGCTTGGCACATCCTAATCCTGCCGCAGATGGCACTCCCGGCAAACCTGGTGCTGAAAAAGCCCTACCAGTTATCACCTACGATAATCAAATTACCCTCCACTTAAATGGCGAAGAAATTCGTCTAATTCCGGTGCGTACCGCTCATACCGATGGTGATACGCTTATTCAATTTACTGAACACGATGTATTGGCAACGGGCGATTATTTCCGTACCACAGGCTACCCCGTAGTAGATTTAAACAACGGTGGCAGCCTTAAGGGGATTCTCGACGGATTGGCTGCAACAATCGGTCGCGCTGGGCCAAAAACTAAAATAATTCCAGGCCATGGCCCGATCACAGATCGCAATGGTTTAATCGCTGGTCGCGATCTGATCCTAGCCGGTCGCGATAAAATTGCACCCTTGGTGGCGCAGGGTAAAACAATTGAAGAGACGTTAGCTACCAAACCACTAGCGGAATTTGACGCAAAAGTTGAAGGTGCTACGCCGCAAAGTTCAGAGCGGTTTATTCGCTGGTTATACGCGGAAATAAAAGCAGCTAAATAAAAATAAAACGAACGCGGTAACAATAAAAATCGATGCAAAAAATATTGTGGATTGAATAAATCGCCCAAATTATTTAATCTGCCCCAATTTATGGGGTGCAGTATCTAATTGGGATTAATGTACTCTGCAGTTTTTCTATGGCGTACTAGGTACGCCATAGAAATCAAAAATAAAGCTGCTCACGCAGCCCTATTTAATTCCTCAATGCGCACCCAGTGCTTTTCGTTGCCCAGTCATTGCATGTACTCGCTTAATAGACCGATAAATAAATCGCACGAATACCAACGTTAACAAAGCTTCCACCGCAGTCAACAAACCACTTACAAACGCGCCACGCTGTTCGGCCCGGCGGTGGAATTTTGCCACCAGTTTGTCGCTGGCAATTTCAATGCTGTCGTAAAAGGTTGGAATCATCAGCAGGGTTAATACGGTGGAAGTAATAGTGCCGCCGATAATAGCCACCGCGAGTGGTTGATAAAATTCACCACCCTCCCCCATGCCAATCGCCACTGGCAACATGCCTGCAATAAGCGCAAACGTTGTCATTAAAATTGGCCGCAAACGCGAGCGGCCGGCGTACATCAGTGCTTCTTCACGGCTAAAACCTTCTTTTTCTTTAGTGCGTGCGCAATCGAGTAATAGAATTGCATTCTTCGCCACTAAACCCATAAGCATAATAATACCGATAAAACTCATTAGATTAAGCGTATGCCCTGTCGATACCAGCGCAATTACAACGCCAATTAAGCTCAACGGCAAACTCATCATGACGGGAACTGGAGCGAGAAAAGAACCAAATTGAATGACGAGAATAAAATACATCAGCGCAATACCGGAAATTAAAGCCGTAAGCATTGCGCCAAATAATTCCTGTTGGTCGCGGCCGGCACCACGTAATTCAATGCCGTAACCAGCAGGGAAATCGATCGCTTTGGCAAGCTTCATTGCATTATCAATTACCTCGCCTTGCGGAGCGCCCGAAACATTTGCACTCACTGTAAGCGTGCGTTTGCCATCGGAATGCATAATGCGCGAAGGTGCTTTATCCATTCGTATACTGGCAATTTGCTCCAATGGAATTGTTGTATTGCTGCCACCGGGTACGAGCGGCAAACGTGCTAAAGCCGAAATATCAGCGCGATCATCGGGGTGCAAACGCAGAGCAACATCACGAGTTTCGCCAGTCGGGTCAACCCAGTCGCCCACTTCAATCCCGGCAAAAGCAACCCGCAATGCTTGCGCAGCATCGCCCACTGCAATACCTAGCGTGCTGGCTAGGCCGCGATTTAATTCAATTTGTAATTCCGGCATGGGTTCTTGTTCGGTAAGGCCCACATCTACTGCACCAGTAATTTTGCGTAAATCCTCCATATAGGTATTAGTAATTTCCATTAATTTGCGCGAGTCCTGGCCGTAAAAATTAATTCGCACCGGTTTATCGCCACCGTTGCTGGTATCGTCTTGCACCGTATATTCCGCACCGAGCAATCGGCTGACGGATTTGCGCAATTCAACGGCTATTTCAGCTGCGCTGCGATCGCGCGTACTGGGTTTGCCTATATCCAAATCAATACGGCAGCCATCGCGTTTTATATCGCTAAAAATTGATTTTACTTCTGGTAATTGACGCGCAAAATCCGCCGCTTGTTCGGTTTTTATGCGCGCATATTCAAGGCTTGCACCGGAAGGCAAACGCACATTTACCACTAGACGACCATTATCAGCCGCCGGTAAAAAACTTGTACCACCTTTAAATGATTGCAGCGCTAATGCAGCAACAAGGCTTGCAACTGCGATCATCGCCATCGAACGCCTGTGCCCAAGCGCCCAGCGAATTACCAATGTGTAGCGATCCGCTTGGTGGTCGAACCATTCGTTAAAACGTTTAAGTACAGCACTAAACCCGCGCTTGGGCATATGCTGATAACCCACCGGATCCCCCCAGCGCGATGACAACATCGGGTCCAGAGAAAATGAAATAAACAGCGAAACAATTACCGAAGCAACCACCGTGAGTGCAAAGGGTTTAAACCATTGACCTGGGCCGCCACCCATAAATGCCACAGGTACAAATACGGCAACAATAGAAAAAGTCGTGGCCATTACCGCCAAGCCGATTTCTTTTGTACCTTCGCGTGAAGCGGTTACTCGATCTTCTCCGCGCTCCATATGCCGAACAATATTTTCTCGCACGACAATCGCATCATCAATTAATACGCCTATCGCTAATGAAAGCCCCAGCAACGTCATAAAATTAAGCGAAAAACCAAATAACCATACGGCGATAAAAGCCGCTAACACAGATGTAGGCAATGCCAGCGCGGTAATTAACGTTGAGCGCCAGGAATTTAAAAAAGCGTACACTACAAAAATAGTTAAACCCGCACCGAGAATCAGCGATTCAATAACATTATTTAAACTCGATTCCGCCCACTCGCCGCCGTCATTGGCGATTTCAATTTGTGTGCCTGGTTTAAGCTGTTTGCGAATTTCATCCAGTTCTTTGCGCACGGCTTTTGAAACCGATACGGTACTAGCTTCACGGGTGCGAATAACATTAATGCCTACAGAGGAATGACCGTTGTAAAGGCCAATACCTATAGGCTGAGCAGTGCCATCAACAACATCGGCTACGTCCCCCAAGCGCAATACGTCATCACCATTGCGCTTAATTACAATCTGTGAAAAATCTTCCGGTGATTCAAGCCTGCCCAGCAAACGTATACTTAAGTCCTGTAAATCGCCTTCTAATTTTCCGCCCGGCGCGGTCAGATTTTGGTTTTGTAAACTGCGTTGAACTTCCGCTACAGAAATATTGTGCATACGCAATTTTTCACTGCGCAGCAACACGGAAAGCTCACGCTTTAAATCACCGGAAATATCGATAACAGACACACCGGGAACGCCGCGCAGCCTATCGCCGATATCTTTTTCTGCCAGGATGGATAATTCAATATGGCTCTGTGACGATGAGGATAAAGATAAAGACATGATCGGCCAAGCATCAGGGTCTTGCTTGCGAATAATCGGCTCACGCATTTCAATCGGCAATTTATAGCGCACACTGGCAATAGAATTGCGCACCTCATCCGCCGCTTCAATTAAATTTTTATTAAATTCAAATTCAATTCGAAACCAACCACTGCCTTCATTGGCCCAGGCACGCATATCATGTACGCCGGGAATTCCACGCATGGCTTTTTCTAAGCGATCTAAAATTTCTCGCTCGACGGTTTCCGGTGATGCACCGGGGTAAGGAATATTAATTTGTAAAATAGGCGGTGCAATATCCGGGCGTTCATTCACGCGCAATTTAGTGAGTGCAAGCCAGCCTATAGCCATTAAACCAACGGTAAGTACAACTGTTATTAACGGACGTTTAATACTGAAATCGGATAAAAACATACGCGTTAACCTTCCTTGGCTGCTGGAGTAGGTGCAGCTTTGCTGGCAGCTTTTTCAGTTTTATCATCAAGCGTCACCGTTGCTCCATCAATCAATACACCACGTGGATGGCGAAGGATAAAATCACCTTCAACCAAACCAGAATTAATTGCGTAATCTCCCGATTGCACATCACGTACACCTAGGGTTATTTCCACTTTATTAAGTAATCCTTTTTGTACGCGCCACACATAGGCGTGATCGCCCTGTTGTATCAGGCTTGATTCAGGAATAGTCAGGCCTTGCTGAATTTGGGTTTGCACACGCCCTTCAGCAAATAAACCTACGGTTAGCTGGTCAGTATTATTCAGCGCAACTTGCACACCGACTTGACGAGTGGTGACATCTGCTACCGGATTAATGCGCTCAATCGTGCCTTCAAATGATTGCTCATGTGCACCATTGATAAAAAAATTCACGGCCTGACCAATTTTTATTTGCGCGATTTGATCGGAAGGTACAAAACCTTCCAAACGAATACTGGTGGGATCAATCACCTTAAGCAGTGCTTTACCAATCTGCGCTGTATCACCGTTGGAGACCTCACGTTTCCCCACAATACCGTCAAAGGGCGCACGCACTTCTGTACGCGAGAGTTGTTGCGAATCCTGCACAACGCGAGTTCGCGCAGCAGCCAATTCACTTTGCGCAGCATTGCGGCGCAATTCAGCATCTTCTTTTGCTTGCGTCGATACAGCGCCGGAATCAGCTAGTGTTTTTAAACGATTAAATTGCCGTTCGGCCTGATCAAAATTTTGTTGCGCTGCACGCTCAGCAGCCTGAGCGGAACTTAACGCCTGGCGAAACGCTGTGTCATCAAACCGTACCAGCAAATCGCCTTTTTGGACCTTATCGCCATTGTCTTTTAACACTTGCATGACAACGGCTGGAACTTCTGCACGCAAATCAGCTTGTTTTTTAGCCTGTAATGAGCCTGAAATAATCGGCCCAGAGGCAATGCGCCCGGCGGAGATTTTTACCAAATCCTCCTGAACAATAAGCATGGGTAACGGGGTTGCAGCTACAGAGGCGCTTTCGGGCGGCTTACCACAGCTCGCCAAAAGTGCAATTAAGCTGCAAATAATAAGGGTTTTATTGGGCATAGCTGGTCCTTGGTTTTGTAATATTTTTAAAGGTGGATGCACTGTTTAACGATATTTGTTTGATACGAAGCTCTAGAGCATGGTTAGCAGGCGCCAAAACTTGGGGTTCAGATGGACACTGTTGTTATCCTGATGGTTCATAAACAGGCTAGAACAAGGCAAAATTAGCCGTTGATGCCATGGTAGCGCATTCAGCTTACATTGCTCACTCCACAGCTTTACCCGAAAAACCTCAGTCGATCCGGCAGTTTTGAGGGCGCAGCTTGATGCATATTTATTGCGGCGTACAGAGGCACGAACACTGATGCCTGCGAGCCCGCCAGTTTACACTAAGGCTATCGTTATGTAGGTGTTCCGGCTTATCTCCTGCCCAGTAGGCGGGCGCGCATAAAATTATTTAATTTAAATCTCACTTTTATTTGCACGATCACATGCGCAAAGAGCGAATTAAAAAATAATTTCCCGCGGTGTCGAAAAGGCTATGAGCTATACGACTATTAATTAGAAGACAACCTGAACGATCTGTAATGAGTCTGGAGCTTGCTTTGCACCGCACCGCAAACCCCTTATAAAAATTCTCGGAGGATTTTTGTGGAATCTATAATTTTTGATACATTTCCACACTTTAAGGACTTCTGTTCGAACGAAGAAAAAGATGGTGAACACTTTATCTCTGTGGTAGTGCCCTCGCCAGCGGACGCTGCAGAGAAGCTGGAGATTTATATCTATGAGGAAGAAGTAATTCTATGTTTTTCGTTTTGGCATGCCCATTACTCTGAAACCTATGGAAACATCGATACATTAACTAAAGTTATTGATGAAATATTTTCTGAGCAGCTAGCGATATGTAAATACATCTGCGAGGATGAGCCTCCGATAGAGGCTGGAGTCTTTGTTTCAATGCTGAAGAAAATTTCGGAACTCCCTACGCAGAATACTGAATATTATTACGCAAAAGAGATCCAGCACACGTCATGGAGAGGGACATTTAGCAGAAAATTTAGCGCAGCATATATTTCAAAAGACATCGAAAATATGCCTTAACACATGGAACGGATGCCAATCTAATACAGTTAAGCTTCAGTTAGTGTATGGAAAAATCCACTTGATCCACACATCAAAAAATAAATATAAATTATCTAAGTGCCAGAGCTATAACAAGCACCGAGATTAAAATATGCATAAATGAAAGTCCTACTAACCATGAACACTATTTGAGAGGCGCATATGGCAACTAAAAAACGCATTCAGTTTTCTATTATTATCGCTGCACCGGTGGAAACTGTGTTTAAAACAATGCTTGCACCTGCGAGCTACAACGATTGGACGAGTGCATTTGCAGAGGGTTCGTACTATGAGGGGGCTTGGCGGCAAGGGGAAAAAATTAAATTTCTGCTTCCTTCAGGAGATGGCATGGTAGCCGAGGTCGCAGAGTGTCGAGAAAATAAGTTTGTTTCACTTCGCCATATTGGCTTGGTTAACAACGGTGTAGAAGACACCACAAGCGAATCGGTGCGCGCTTGGGCGCCTGCCTATGAGAACTATACATTCAGTGCGATTGCTGACGGAACAAAACTGGTGATTGACCAAGATGTGACCGAAGATTTTGAAGCCTTTATTACTCAAGCTTGGCCAAATGCACTACAAAGGCTTAAAACACTGTGCGAAATACACAAGTCGGTTTAAGACTAATGCACCGGTATTTAAATCCCACAAAATAAATTTGTAAAAGGTCAAAAGATAATTCGGCGGGCAATTAAAGTCGCCCGTCGAATTAAATCCCCGCTAAAGGCGCTGCGGCAGGGTCGCCGTACGTTGTTAAGTTAAAGTCGAAGCGATTGAGAATTGCCCCGTGCAAAGCGGCAGTGCGGGCGCCGTTAGAGTTAATAACGCGGCCAGGCTCAAAACCACCGGCGCGGCCTGCGATTAGCGTGGGCATATCGCGGCGGCTGTGAGAGTCGCCGTTACCGTTTTCTGAGCAATAAAGCGCAAGAGTTTCGTCGTAGAGATTGCCGGTAGGCGTCGTGGTTTTACGCAAAGCATCCACCAAATACGCAAAACGCCGCACCTTAAAGCGCGAGGTGAGCACTACACGATTGTCTGCAATGCGCACGGCGGTAGCTCGAGGTAAAGCATCTAAGTCTTTTGCTCGGTCGGTGTCGTCGAGTTTGTGGGATATAAAGTGATCGCTAAAGTTACCCACGCCGATTGTGCCCGCTTCGTCTTTCACGCCATCGCCAAGCACATAACCTGCGTAATTAACGCCCCAACTATTGCTGTATTGCACTGTGGCAACATTAGTAAGGTCGCAGGCCATGGCAAGGATGCCTATATCGATAAAAAACTTGGATTTATCGTGAAAATCCCGCCCAGTGCCATTAAGCGTAACCGCTTGGCAGGCAGCCACACTGTTGAGCTGTTCTTCGAGTGTGCGCACACTATTAAAAAATTCGTCTACGCGCTGTTTATCCGCCTGGCCGAGTTTGGTTTTTAGGCGGTTGCAATCTTCCTGAATAAAATCCAATACGCTGGCCTGGCGCTGACTGATGGCATTGGCCGCAGGGGTATTTTGTTGCGCGCCGAATAATTTTTTAAACAGGGCAGCAGGGTCGCGTTGCGTATCAGCGGGGCGGCCTTTGCCCTCCCAGGAAATATAGCCTTGTGTGAGCGCCGTGTCCGTAGAGCTGGACATGGCCAAATAGGGATATGCACCCTTAAATTTTTGCGCAATTTTAACGTCCAGGCTGGGCGCGACAGGCGTAGACGCATCGGCGTTGGCTTCACGCGTATAGGCTTGCAGCGCCATTGAAGGGGTATGAATATCCGTGTTCAAGCCCTCGTGGTTTATGCCGTTGACTACGGTGATGTAGTTATACAGTGCTTCACAGGAAGGCCAGATACCTTCCGCCTTAAATCCTGCGAGATCCTGCAAACAGGGAGAAAGGCTTTGCGCGGTGAGTTTGCCCGTGGCCGGTTGCCAGCGGCCAGGATCGGTGCCGTTGGGGTAGAAAAAGCCGAAAAAGCGCTTTGTGCGTGTTGCGGCTGATGCCTTGAGCGGCATCATAGCTTCGAGCAACGGCAGGGATAAGGCCACGCCAGCACCTTGCAGTAAAGTGCGGCGAGAAAGAGGTTGTTTAGTAATAATCATAATTGTCTCCGGCGTTCTCAAGATTTGCTCAAGGCATTAAGGGGCTGAACCAAGAACTTTGATTTCCCGAAAGGAAATCCAGTCCCCGGTATAGCCGCTAGCGCCGGTGACAATGAGGCGCACATAGCGCGCCTCCGTAGGTGCAAACAGATCCGTCAAGCTCGCGCCTGCTTGCGTGTTTTTGCTGCGATCAACCAAGCGCGTAAAACTCAGCCCATCGCGGGAGACTTCAACCGTGTATTTATAGGCGCGATCCTCATACGGATAGGCCTCAATTTGCACTAGGCTGCGCACTAGGCCCAAATCAATCGTGACCTGTTGCGGGTAGGTTTGCGCGGACCAGCGCGAATCCACATTAAGGTTGTTATCCGTCAGACGGCTGCCTGGGTTGCCCTCTTGAGCAGACGATGCGGTGACAGGTCGATTCTGTGCCAGGTTAACTACCGTGGGTTCGGGCTCCGGCTCGTTGCTTTGAGGTAGCGGAGCTACGCGATTGCGGAACGAGGCGTCTTCCACCAGCGCCAACAACAGCGCGGTAAATTGATTACCGCTAGTACGGAAGTTATCGGAAGCTTTATTGACCGCGCAGTGATCACCCTGCTCCGGCACATGGTTGCGGGTGTAGAGAAATAAGCGGTCGGCTAAGCACTGCCCTATTTCCGGCATCTGCGCGAGCTCCCGGGCAAGGTCTTGAATATTGGCAACAGACGAGCCTGGGCGATCCGGCAAGCCGGGTTGAATTGGGTAGTCCGCCATACGAATGCTGGCGTCAAACCGGCCGGAGCGATCAAACGGCGCAAATACCAAACCTATGGGGTCGATTTGTGAATGGCAGCGCTCACAGCTCGGGTCGCGGTTGCGCTCGGTGATAATTTCCAGCGCCGTGAAACCTGCAAACTTGCCGTTAATAATGTCGGCGATGCCGTTGGGTAAATGCAGCTCTTTACATAAAAACGTGCTGCGTAACCAGTTGCCGCGCTTGGCCAGTAAGTCTCCGTCGGATTTAGCAAACAGATTGGCGGCATGCCCCAGTATGCCGGTGTGGGCACGTGGGTCGCTGCTTGGTACCGTAACGGCCTGGCCCGCAACGCTTGGGCGCGGCAAACCGTAATAATCGGCAAGGCTTGCGCTTACGTACGTAGTGTTCTCAGTTAATACATTGAGGAAGTTTTTGTTCTGCCAAACGTACTCGCTAAGCAGCGTATTAGTTTCAGCCTGCATATCAGCGATGATGGTGTTGTACCAATTTTGCGGCTTTTCCACCGGGGCATTTATAAGGTTAGTGGCGAGCCACTGCTCAAAAAAGTGCGTCATATTGTCCTTGGCACGTGGGTCTTTAAGCATGTCGCCAGCCACTTTGCGTAGGCCCTCAACATTTGCCAGAGCGCCACTGGCAGCCTTATCAAGCAAGTCCCCCGTCGGGCCCTGGCCCCAAAGTGCAAAGGCTAAGCGCGAGGCGAGTTCGTAATCATTCAGCTTGGAAATTCCCGCCGGATTATTGCCCACCTCTACACGAAAAATAAAATTCGGCGACGTAAGAAATACCTGGAAAGCCAACACGAATTGATCGCGCAGCGCGTTGCTTTGTCCGGTTACAAAACTGCGCAACCGTTCAACTTCAGCTGCCTCAAGGGGGCGGCGGTAGGCCAAACGGCCAAAGCGCGGGATAAAACTTTCTAAACAACCGGTGCGGCTGTATTCGCAGCCAATAATTTTATCGCGCCGATCCGCGGCATTCATTAAGGCCTCAGCCTGTTCGGTGGCAACGGCCATATAGCCGCTAATGTGACTGGCCTGCACACTTTGCACATTGGCGATAGTTTGAAAATTGTAGACAGAAGGGTCGTTTGGAATGGCGCTTACGTTAGGTGCTTGAGGTAACTGCAGTAAATCTTTAATGCTATTGCTGTACTCAATCCGAGATAAACGCTTGAACGTGCTGGGGCTTGGACTAAGGCTGTCATCGCAGGCGGCAGTGCGTGCATTAAATGCCTCCTGAATATAACGGCTTACATTCGCCGCGCAGTCACCGGCACAGGCTTTAGGCGCAGTTGCGCCCACTGGCGGCATATTTTGCGCAATATATTTGCTAAGCGCGGTGGCGTTGTCACACACGGAGCAGCCGATAAGTTTCGGAGCATTTAATTGCGTATTGCCTTCTCCAGACTCGCCGTGGCATAGCGCGCATTTGTCTTGGAATTGAGTTTTCCCGAGCTGAAAATTACCCGCAACTTGCCCGCTGCTGGAACTTGAACTAGAGCTGGAATTGGAACTTGAAGATGCGCTAGTGGAAGAACTCGAATTAGAGCTGGAATTTGAGGAGCTGCTGCTGGAGCTCGCACCTGGATTTTCGCCGCTGCAGGCTGTTAGCAACAGACAGGCGATAAACACCGGTAACAGATTTTTAATCACGGCTGCACCTCATTTTAGGATGTAATTTGCGAGCACTGATGTGCAGTAGAGGCACTGGGTTTTAGCTGTATAAGTGCACCACCAACTAAAGCAACACAAGGCTTCAGTTAAAACCCGTTAAGGCTAACAAAATTGCAGACGTAATTTAGTACCAATGTATTAATTTGCGGGATGGCTCACGGGGCTTTTGTTATGAGCACTACAGGCTGAGGTTTTTAATTTCAGTTAATACTGCAAGTTTTTTCATGGCCTATAAATTACCCGGCCATTGCACTATTTCCAGCGAGCATTGGTAAGACTAATCAATTGGGAACCTTTGAAAATTGTAGGCGGCGAAGCTCTCGCTAGGCGCGGCTGGCTGAGCGAATTTTAAAAAAGGCGCACGACTGTACGGATGCAGAAGGTTCACCCCATGGAAGGGGAAGTAGAATTTCATCTAGAATTAAATCGAGAGCAACACAGGAGCAGTTGACGAGAATTACAAGCAGTCGATAAGTATTTTTTTGTAAATTCAGCAACGCTGGCGCGGATGAGGTGATTTTTCAGAGCTCCTTAGCTTTCAACACAACAATTTTTGCTGTAGGAATTTCATTGGCCAGCAACCTTACGCTACAACCCAAGAGTTGCCTGTTAATTAATCATCTGCAATTGATCCTGTTCATATCAGCAATATAAAAAGTGTGAACTTTTTTTAATTTTAAAAACCTGTAGGCTTAAAGTCAGAACGATGTAAGGACACGGAAATTTTTATGCAGCAAACTAATTAATTAAACTATTTTTAATAGGCTATTATTCTCCACGCAAAAAACGCCCGATTAAGCCACTGACTAATTCGGGTTTTTCAGCATGCAGCCAATGCCCGGTATCCGGGATAATTTTTAGTTGCGCTTGAGGAAAGCGACTGAGAATAGCGTCTTTGTGAGCCGCAGTGACGTAGTCGGAATTGCCACCTTTTAAAAAAAGCACTGGGCCGGTATATATCCCAGGACGATTGCCCGCGATAAGCGCCGGATAATCGCGGCTAATAACCGGCAAATTCATCCGCCAGCGAAATCCGCTATCTTCCTTCACGAGGTTTTTTAACAAAAAGCTGCGCACGGCGAGCTCCGGCACAAACGGCAACATCAGTGCTTCTGCTTCGCTGCGTTGGGAAATTGTCGCCGGGTCCACCTGGCTTAAACCGGTAAACACCTCATTGTGGTGCGGCGGGTAATGCACGGGAGCAATATCGATTACCACTAACCCCGTGATGCGATCCGGCAGTTTAAGCGCAAGCTCCATAGCGGTTTTACCGCCGAGGGAATGGCCGATAAGCGCGGCCTTGGCGACGCCTTGAGCATCCATCCACAGCTCTACTGCTGCGGCCATAGATGCTAAATCAGTTGTTTGCGTATGCGGGCTGCGGCCATGATTGGGTAAATCAAGGCTGTGTACAGAATAAAATTCCGCCAGGGGCCTGGCCAGCGCGCCTAAGTTTTCCATTGAACCGAACAGGCCGTGCAGCAAAATGACTGGCTCGCCCTGCCCCTGGCTGCGGGAGTACAACACTTAAGGATGCCTATTGATCACTACTGGGCTTGGGAACTAGAGTTGGAAAAGGAAAATGGGCGATTTTATCGCCGGATTTAATATCAGTGACCTTAACCGTACCCTCTTTTTCCACCTCATCGATACGGATAATGGAATGCATAGGAATATACGAGCGCTTTACCGATGCAAATTCCATTTTGAGTTTTTCTTCACATGGGTCAACTAGCACACTGCTGCGCTCACCGAACACAAATTCTTCCACCTCTATAAACCCGTACATGTCGCTTTGGTATATTGCGCGCGCAAATACTTCAAACACCTGGTTTTGATTATAAAAAATCACTTTGTACAACGGTGACACAGCCATAATAGGGATACTCATAGGCAAGAAGCCTTCATAAAAAAACTAGCCGTCCATTGTGGGGGCTGTGCATAAAATTACAAGCGCGAAAAATCCATGGGAAAGCGACAGGTACATCAGTATAATGCCGCGCTCAATTTTTAAGCACCGTTACACAGGCCACTTATGTCCGAAGCTATCTCTGAAGCTCTGTCAGCCACCCTGCCCGACGCCCCGATGGCGCCCGCAGTGAAGAAGCTATTTATCGAAACTCACGGCTGCCAGATGAACGAATATGACTCATCTCGTATGCGCGATTTACTCGGCGATAGCCATCAGATGGTCGCTACGGACAACCCTGAAGAAGCAGACGTGCTGCTGGTAAATACTTGCTCTATTCGCGAAAAAGCGCAGGAAAAACTCTTTCATCAATTGGGCCGCTGGAAGCACTACAAAGATCGCAACCCCAATCTGATTATCGGTGTGGGCGGGTGTGTGGCCAGCCAAGAAGGTGGCGCCATCGCAAAACGGGCTCCCTTTGTCGATATTATTTTTGGCCCGCAAACCCTGCACCGCTTACCTGAAATGATTGACCAGCCGCGCAGCAAAGGCGCAGTAGTTGTAGATATCTCCTTCCCTGAAATTGAAAAATTTGATCGTTTACCGCAACCGGATGCTGAAGGGCCAACGGCATTTGTGTCGATTATGGAAGGCTGTTCAAAATACTGTACGTTTTGCGTTGTTCCCTACACGCGAGGCGAGGAAGTCAGCCGTCCAGTGCAGGATGTACTCGCCGAAATAGCCCACCTCGCCCGGCAAGGTGTGCGAGAAGTGAATTTATTGGGGCAAAACGTTAATGCCTACCGGGCCGAAGGCGCCAATGGTTTAACCGATTTTGCCGATCTCATCCCGTTAGTTGCGGCCATTCCCGGCATTGATCGCATTCGCTACACCACGTCACACCCGGTGGAATTTACTGATCGGTTGATTGAGGTCTACACCCAAGTGCCCGAGCTAGTCAGCCATTTACATTTACCGGTACAAAGCGGTTCAGATCGTATATTAATGGCGATGAAACGCGGCCATACGGTTCTGGAATACAAATCTAAATTACGCAGGCTCAAAGCCCTGCGCCCGGATATCAGTTTTTCTTCGGATTTTATTATTGGCTTCCCCGGCGAAACGGATAAAGACTTTGAAGCCACTATGAACCTCATTGCCGATGTAGGCTTTGACACCTCGTTTAGCTTTATTTACAGCCCCCGCCCTGGCACGCCAGCAGCGGATATGCCGGATGACACCAGCGAAGAAGTTAAAAAGCAACGCCTAGCTATTTTGCAGCAGCGCATAACACAGCAGGCACAACTGATCAGCCAAGCGATGATTGGCAACATTGAACGTGTATTAGTAACTGGCTACGCGAAAAAAGACCCAGGCCAGTTGAGTGGCCGTACTCAGAACAACCGTGTCGTCAATTTCCGCTGCGATCAACCAGAGCTTATTGGCAAATTTGCCGATATTCTCATTGAAGAAGCACTGCCGAATTCTCTACGCGGCAGTTTGATCAGCTCAGAGTTGGATGGATAGTTTACGAAACCGCTGAAAAACTACCTCACTCGCCCTGCCGTCGTTAAATTTCGCAAAAAAATGCTCATTTACTCAATGTAAACTCCACTTTTTTTGGAAATTCGCCTAGTCAGGGCATAGCCGCCTAGGTTTTTCAGCGATTCCCAAGAACTCGACGGATAGTGGTATAACGCACAGTCGCTGTGCGGGGTGGTTTTCTCCTCGGCGCGATTGGGTTAGTCTTAACATTCCTTTGTTCATGAGCCATTAATTCTTGAATACACAAACCCCTGCGGTTGAGCTGACTCCAGACTCTGCCGACACCGCACCACAGCTCTTGCTGCATCTAGAGCCAGTTGATGCGCGCCGCCTGGCCAACCTAGGCGGACAATACGACTGTCATCTCAAACAAATTGAACAGCGCCTTTCCATCAGCATTCATAACCGTGGTAACGCTTTTGTGCTTGAAGGCGAGGCTGAACGTTTACAGATTGCGGCAAAGGTCTTGGAACAACTGTATGCGGAAACCGCAGAGGAAAGCCTGATCACGCCTGACGATGTCCACTTGGCGTTGCAAGAACACGGAGCTGTTGCCCCGATGGCCGCCCAGCCGCAACAACCACCGGAAGTCTACTCCGCCATCCGCACAAAAAAAGGCAATGTCAAAGCCCGCGGCAGCAATCAGCAATCCTATGTTGCGGCCATTCGCACGCACGATATTAATTTCGGTGTGGGGCCTGCCGGTACTGGCAAAACCTATCTTGCCGTGGCCTGTGCGGTTGAATCCTTACTAAAGGATGATGTGGAGCGCATTCTGCTCGTCCGCCCTGCCGTCGAGGCCGGGGAAAAACTCGGGTTTTTGCCTGGCGATTTATCGCAAAAAGTAGACCCCTACCTGCGCCCATTGTACGACGCCCTCTATGAAATGCTCGGCGTCGAGGTGGTCGGTAAATTAATCGAACGCCAGGTAATTGAGATCGCCCCCCTCGCCTATATGCGCGGCCGTACGCTCAACAACGCTTACGTGATTTTGGATGAAAGCCAAAACACCACGCGCGAACAGATGAAGATGTTTTTAACCCGTATCGGTTTTGGTACCACAGCCGTTATCACCGGCGATCCAACGCAAATCGACTTGCCCCGTGGCACAGCCTCAGGCTTGCGGCACGCACTAGAAGTGCTCGATGGCGTACCCGGTATTAGCTTCACGCTATTTAGCTCTAAAGATGTTGTGCGTCACCCAATCGTGCAACGGATAGTAGAGGCCTACGCCGCACAGGAAGCGCGGGAAAATGCCGCTAAAGAAACAGTCTCTCATGAACAACAGTTTAAAGGTGACGCTTAGGTGGACAACCTTGACCTTCAACTGGCCTGTGAAGACGCTGACCTACCTGAACTGTACGAATTTAAAGCCTGGCTACACGCCGCTATCCCACCAGAGAAGCATCAATGGGATATCACACTACGGGTAGTGGACGAGCCTGAAAGCCAGACCCTCAACCGCGACTATCGTGGTAAAGATTACCCCACCAATGTGCTCTCTTTTGTAGCTGATGTACCTGAGGAGTTGAATATTCCTCTATTGGGTGATTTGGTTATTTGCGCTCCCGTTGTAGCGCGTGAAGCACAGCAACAGGGCAAATTACTTAAAGCACATTGGGCACATCTGTGTATTCACGGCGCCCTACACCTGTTGGGGTACGACCATGAAACCGAAGAAGAAGCGCATACGATGGAAGCGCTCGAAACCAAGCTTGTAATGGGCCTAGGATTTGCTGATCCTTATCTCGTCAACTAACTTTCTTACCTGGTTACTGAAGGAAATTTTATGTCCGACGACTCGCCGAGTAGTCAACCCACACAAAGATCTTGGTTGGATCGCCTGATTCAGTCGTTCTCAAATAATGAGCCACGCTCACGAGAAGAACTCCTAGAAATCATTAAAGAGGCGGCCAACAACAAATTGGTGGACCAAGAGGCATTAAATATTATTGAAGGCGCACTGGACGTAGCGGATTTACAAGTGCGGGAAATCATGGTGCCGCGCAGCCAAATGGTGGTTATTAAAAGCGAAGAAACCGCCGAAGAATTTTTACCCAAAGTAATAGAAAGCGGCCACTCCCGCTTCCCGGTTATTGGCGATTCACTGGACGACATTCGCGGAGTTTTGTTAGCCAAAGATTTATTACCGCTGATTCTCAATGGCACTAAACATTTTTCTTTAACGTCAATTTTACGCCCAGCCAATATTATTCCTGAGAGTAAACGGCTTAATATTTTGCTCAAAGAATTTCGCGAAAATCGTTACCACATGGCATTGGTCATCGACGAATTCGGCTCTATTTCCGGCCTTTTAACCATTGAAGACATATTGGAAGAAATAGTTGGCGATATCGAAGATGAAACCGACGACGACAGCGATGAAGATTTTATCCGCCAAGTTTCCGACCGGGATTATGTACTCAAAGCCTTAACCGCTATTGAAGATTTTAATGATCATTTTAATACCACGTTTAGCGATGACGAATTTGATACGCTAGGGGGCCTGCTCACTCAAGCATTTGGCCATATTCCCACACGCAATGAAACTATTGAACTTGCAGGCTTCACGTTTCGCATTCTTTACGCGGACAGCCGCCAAATTCATCTAATCCGCTTAACCACACCCGCATCTTAATTAATAACTAAGCCAATTATTAAAATTCCAATCGAAAGCCACGTTATGTTCGCTCGACTTCACAGCCTCTGGCTTGCCGCACCCCTGTTATTTATCGCGGGCGCTTTAGTGCATTTTTCCATGGCGCCCTACACACTTTGGCCTCTGGCAATTCTATGCCCTTGGCTGCTGGGGTTGTCTCTTTATCGTTCAACACCTAAAGGCGATTTTTGGCGTGCGTTGAGTTTTAATTTAGGCCTATGTAGTGCAGGAGTTTCCTGGATTTACGTCAGCATTAGTCAATATGGCAGTACAACGCCTGCCGTCGCTGCAATGTTAATGGCTTTATTTATCGGTGGTATCGCGTTTATTTTCACCTGGCCCTATTGGCTGTGTGCGCGTTTATTTCGCAATAGTATTTATGCACTGGTGTTAGGTTTTCCCGCAGTATTTGTACTGGGCGAATGGATGCGCTCTTGGTTATTCACCGGTTTCCCATGGTTATATCTGGGCTACGGTTTAATGGAAACGCCTTTAATGGGTTGGGCACCGGTATTGGGTGTATTCGGTATCAGTTTATTGAGTTTATTAGCGACCGGATTTCTAGGCATGGCATGCGTCGCATTATTGCGCGATAAAAACCGCACAACAGCGTTGATGTGGCTGCTCGCTGCAATAGCCCCGGGGCTTATCGGTCGCTCATTATTACCGATCGCCTGGACGCAGCCTTTTGCCAAATCAATCTCTATCGGTATGGTGCAACCGAATATTCCGCAGGAAGAAAAATGGGATCCGCTGTATTACGCGCAAAACGTTAAAGTATTAAGAGAATTGACCGAACCGCTTTGGGGTAAAGACTGGATTATTTGGCCCGAAGCGGCCATTCCTTTTTTATACCACGATGCAGAACCCTTTTTGGAACAAATCGATTTAACCGCTAAACGCTTCGATTCGGTATTTATCAGCGGCATTATTTTTGACGATTCAAAAAATGAAAAATATTACAACACCATATTAGCGCGTGGCACCGGCGGCAGCGGAATGTATTTTAAACAGCGGCTCGTGCCCTTTGGTGAATACGTACCTTTTGAAGAACAACTGCGCGGCTTAATCGGCTTTTTCGATTTGCCTGTGTCTATTATTAATATCGGACCTGCCCAACAAAATGGCCTTAAAGCGCGCGAATTATTAATATCCCCCGCCATCTGCTACGAAATCGCCTACCCAGACTTAGTCGCGCGCCGCGCTAAAGGCAGTAATATTCTGCTCACGATTTCAAACGACGCCTGGTTTGCCCAATCCATCGGCCCGCTGCAACATTTCCAAATAGCCCGCATGCGCGCTGCTGAAACACGCCGCTATGTTGTACGCGCGACTAATACTGGCATGACAGGTATTATCGACCCATTCGGTAAAGTTCAAGTAATTGGCGAGCGCTATAAACGCGAAGCAATAACCGGCGAGGCTCGCGGCGTTGAAGGGCTCACGCCCTATATGGTCTGGCTAAATTGGCCTGTGCTTATTTTTTGTTTCTTATTATTGGGGTGGAGTATTTTTCCACACAAGAGAAAAACGCCGAATAAAATAGCAAGCTTTTTCTAATAAATTTATTTAAAACCTAATCATCAAAATAACTCAGCTAAAAAGCTGAGTCTTTTTCCTTCTGGATTTCTCATGACCGCCCCATTTACCACGCTGCCTTTAAAACCCGAATTGCTCTTAACGTTAGATTCACTAGAATTTAACACTATGACTCCGATACAAGAGCAAAGCCTACCCTGGATTTTGCAAGGTATCGATATTATTAGCAAAGCGAAAACCGGCAGCGGCAAAACCGCCGCATTTGCTTTAGGGGTATTACAAAAATTAGATGTGGATAATTACCAAACCCAAGCTTTAGTAATTTGCCCCACACGAGAATTAGCCGACCAAGTAGCCAAAGAAATTAGAAGGCTCGGCCGCGCTATTGCAAATATTAAAGTGCTGACCATATGCGGCGGCGCGCCCATTGGCCCGCAACGAGTTTCTTTAGAGCGCGGTGCGCATATTATTGTCGGCACACCCGGTCGCCTGGTTGATCACATCCGCAAAAGCACAATTAAACTGGGCCAAATAAAGCAATTGATACTCGACGAAGCCGACCGTATGTTAGAAATGGGCTTTACCGAACAATTAAATACCATTATCGCCGCCTGCCCCGGTCAAAAACAAACATTATTATTCTCCGCGACTTATCCTGAGGATATTGCGGCCATTAGCCGCCGCTGTCAGAAAAACCCCAAAATAATTAGCGTCGACCAAGACGAACCCAACCACGCCATTACCCAGTATTTCTACGAATTAAGATCCGCCAAAGAAAAGCCACAGGCGGTATTAAAATTACTGGCAGAATTTAAACCCACGTCAAGCTTGGTATTTTGCAATACAAAGCAAACCTGCAATGAATTATTAGAATTTCTACAACAAAATAAAATATATGCCTTGGCCTTGCATGGTGATTTAGATCAAAAACAGCGCGACCAAGTATTAGTCTGTTTTGCCAACCGTAGCGTCTCTGTATTAATTGCAACGGATGTAGCTGCAAGAGGCTTAGACATTAAACAATTAGACGCTGTAATTAATTACGAAATCGCCAAAGAAGGCTCTGTGCATATCCACCGCATTGGCCGCACCGGCCGCGCAGGGGAAACCGGTATCGCACTTAATTTAGTTGCCTCAACGGATATTCCCGCCCTGCACCGCTTGGAAGACTTAACCAAAACGCGTCCGCGCATGCAAGTATTACCCAATCCTAAAACTCCTTTAAACCTTGAGCCTGAAATGGTAACTCTTGCGATAGAGGGCGGAAAAAAAAGTAAATTGCGCGCAGGCGACGTACTCGGCGCACTCACTAAAGACGGTGGCATTTTAGGCGAGCAAATTGGCAAAATTGATGTGTTTGATTTTTCCGTTTATGTGGCCGTACATAAAAATATTTGGAAATCCGCACTACAACAATTGCAAACCAAACCTATTAAAGGCCGCACATTTAAGGCGCGTCGGTTAATGTAAATTTTCGGTCTGATACCTTACGCATGCTTTGAACAAAACAGAGCAAAGAAACAAATCCTCCGGCACGATGCTAACCCCTTTCCAAATGGGGTGGCGGCAGCTAAATTTTCCTCACACAATGCACTGATGCGGTTAAATAAGGCCAAGCAATAGAAATTTATAAAAATATCTTGATCACTACGGGTGGCACAGTAATAATACACGCGTTTTTAACGCCACGCCGTTTTGCCGTCCCACGGCAGACCTCAATACATCTACAACTCGGTTTGTTTTGTAGTGATTTTAAGTTTTTATAAGGATAAAACAGTGGATCGACACCCTTTCTTCGCTTCAACATTCATCTATTTAAACTGCATAATTCTATTTTTGCTATCCGGTTGTGGCGGCGTCAGCACGATTAAATATGAATATGACTCCCTTGGTCGATTAACGTTTGTCGAAGATTCTGCAAATGGCAAACGCGACTATGATTACGACCCCGCAGGTAATCGCACCTTAGTAGCCAATAACACTACAACTGATGAACAAACAGAACCTGCGGGCATTGGCTCTCCGACAGGCCTATCTCAATCTCCAACAGGAGATTGTGCCTGGAAGGCTACGTGGGATTCCGTCACGAATGCTCACCATTACGAGGTTCGCGATATCAAAGGAGGCGTGCAAACTGTTACATCAAACATCGCTTACGTTTCGTGTGCACGAGGTAATCCGTCCGAAAACAAGGCGCGCCAAGTTTCTGCATGTGACGCCCTCGGTAAATGCAGTTTTCCTGCAAATTTTTAATTTAAGGAGTAATAGTTATGTACAGGACTTTGCATGCACACAACATTCTTTTCAATATTTCTTTATCTTCATTTTTATTTCTATTTTCAGTTTTTGTAACCAGCCACATTAACGCCGCACCGTTACCGGAAATGGCACCACCCAAAATTCAAATGGTTGATGAATTCGGTGTGGACCTGCTCAGCGGCCAAATAACACACTCTTTAAATACCGTTTCAATCGGTGGCGACATGGGCGTTTCCCATTCTATTTCTTCCTATACGAATAATTTATCTATGACGGCCAATTACGGCTATCACGATAAATATTATTGCAAAGGACGCGCAGTAGAAGTTAAACGTTCTTTATTGAGTGATCGTATAGATGTGTTGAGCGTAATTCGCGTTAACGACATAAGCGATACTGCAGATTTTATAGCAGTGGTTAACGGTGCGCGCATTGATGTTAGAGACAAAGTTCCTTACGGCACCTATACATACGAAGCGCTTGCCGATACTCGCCATACATTAGAACGTAGAAGTGATGGTTTGATTTATTGGACGAAACCGGATGGCACTGTTTCTCTATTTGACGGCCGTACCGACAACAATGATACCTCACCCAATATGGTTGGCATGCTAATGGAAGTACGCTACCCAAACGGCTTTGTGCTGCGCAACGATTGGGTTGGTAGCAAAGTAGTTAGCAATACTGGTTATGCGTTGAAATATATATACCAGTACATGGATACGGACGCGCAATTAGATAAACCCGATGTATCTTCCACGCAAATTCCACAACTAGCTCCTAAGTCCTGGGCGGCTTTAAACCCACGCTACGTACAGGCAATTAATCTCAGTAAAGAAGATTGTTTGTATCAAGCCTGCAACGGTAAATGGCCACAAGCAGAATTTATTTGGCCGCCCGGTATGCCGCGTTCAGTCTATATTGGTGACAGCCAATTTAAAGTAATTGATGCTAGCGGTGGGATAACACTTTATAGCTTTAAATCATTTGATTTAGCTTTTGACGAAAACGGCAATCGTTTTGCCAGCCAAACACCAGGCGTTAATTATTCGCCACGCTTAATGGCTATTAAGCCTGTCCATAGCGAGGTAGATTTTTATCAGTACAAATACAAAACACTTTTTGATATGGCGGGAACGGATGTAACCTACGTTAAAAATGTAGAAACAACCGGTGCTACCGTCTACGCGAAGAAAGGAACGAAGGAAAACGTTTACGAGATGAATTTTAATTATCAAGGCGGGGCTCTGGCGAACAGAGCGGGCACGGGCAAAATAAGGCTGGTTATTCCCAATGCCAACCGCCCAGGCACTATCCAATATGCTGAAACTAACGAAGGTAAATTAGAATACGAAAACTCCTGGCGAAATGCGTTAACAACCTATACACGCCCGAATGCCTCGAACCTTCAAATCGCAGTTAAAGACGTTTACGAATACGCATCTGAAGGGCGGAATAATTTAACCAAAGTGACTAAAAACGGTACGTCATTTACCGCTGAATACCCACCGAGCTGCGATGAAACCAATCGTAAATATTGCAACAAACCAACCTGGGTCATGGATGCTAAAGGCAATAAAACCTACTACACATACCATGCGCCTTCCGGGCAAATAGAAACCATTACGTACCCGGCGGATAATAATGGCCTTATCCCAGCCGTGCGTTATGAATATGCACAAAAAAGTGCTCATTTTTATCACGGCAGCGGCAGCAAAATAACCGGTGAACCGATTTGGTTAAAGGCCACTGAGCGCACCTGCGCCACTACGAACACTATGGGCAATGGCTGCAGCGGTGGTGAGCTAGATGAAATCGTGACTCAATTTGAATACGAACACGATAACCTGCATTTAACTGGTGTAACCATTACCGCTGCAGACACAGCAGGCACCCTCGTCACAAAGCGAACCTGCTACCAATACGATGATTACGGTAATCGCATAGGCGAAACCCAACCCAAAGCCGCCCTCAGCGTATGCACAGCGCGCTAATGCGATAACAAGGAGCTTGTTGACTATGATTATTTCTCGCTTAACCACCCAGCTTATAGTGAGTTTTCTCGTTTTGTGCGTTCTCACCGCCCAGGCCGAGCAACCCGAATCACCCTACACTACAGCCTATCGCTATACGCCGAGCGGATTACTATTAGGCGTCATTAAGCCTGACCCTGATGCTGCTGGCCCGCGTAAACACCCTGCCCTTCGCAACACCTACAATGAGCGCAATTTGCTTATCCGCGTTGAAGAAGGCGAGTTATCCAGCTGGCTTAGCGATGAAAGCATAGCCCCCGCTGACTGGGGAGCCGCTTTTACCGTGCACAAAACAATTGAGTACACACCCGATAGTTTTGGGCGCACAAGCCACGAGTTGCTCAAAGGCACACAAGGTGAGATTTCACTTACTCAATACAGCTACAACGATGACGGTTTGGTGGAATGTAAATCGGTACGCATGAATAGCAGTGCTTTTGGTCAATTGCCTGCCAGCGCTTGCGACCAAGGGCCGCGCGGCAGCAAGGGCGCCGACCGTATTACTCTGTATATCTACAACCAACTCCGGAACGTCCTCTCTGAAGCGCGCGGGCTAGGCACGCCCGAAAAGCAGGATTATGTTAAAAACACCTATAGTGGCACGTTCTTAACCAGCCAAACCGACGCCAACGGCAATAGAACTGAACTGCGTTATGATGAGGTTAACCGCCTGAAAAAACGCGTCTACCCGTCTAAAACCCGCCCCGGTGAATTGGACGAAACTGATTACAACGAATATACGTACGATGCCAATAACAATGTCCGCACCGAGCGCAAACGCAACGGCCAGATAGTTACACACGGGTACGACAACAATAACCGTTTGAGCAGCAAAGATTACAGCAACAATGCCACAATCAAAGACGTAAGCTATCAATACGATTTGCGCGGATTACAAACACAGGCAGACTTTAGTGCGAGTGAAGGCATAACCAACCAATACGACGGCTTTGGCAATGTAGCCGCAACCACTACACACCTAGAGGGGAACAACCGAACAATAGCCTTTACATACGATCAGAATAATAACCGCGACAGTATCACCCACCCGGATAACAACCGTTTTTATTACACGTTCGACGGCCTTAACCGCGTTAAAGGTCTATCCACACTCGGTAATAACACGGCTAATTTACTGCAAGTAACCTATTTAGCCAGCGGCCAGCGCGACAGTATTATTCGCCCGAATAACACTAAAACCTCATACCAATTTAACAACGGTGTACAGCTCAGTAATTTTAATCAATATTTTGTAAATTTATCCAGTGACTATGGCGCGAGCTTTAACTACAACCCCGCCGGGCAAATAGATTTTTTTACGCAATCGAATAATCAATTTAATTTCACCGGCATTAGTGATCGCATCGGTAATTATAATGCCGACGGCCTAAACCGTTACACGTCAGTAGCAGGTGTTAAGTTTGAGTACGACGGCAATAATAATTTAACGTTCGATGGCAATTTAACGTTCGGCTACGACACGGAAAATCGTTTAATAAGCGCGCAAAATAGCCGCACCAGCGCCAGCTTAAAATACGACCCCAATGGGCGCCTATACCAATACACCCTCAATGGCCAAAGCCGTGAATTTGTCTACGCAGGCGATGCATTAATTGCTGAATATAACAGCCAAAATACT